>JAFWGU010000022.1 GCA_017512285.1 Erysipelotrichaceae bacterium
CCAAGACCTTCCTGTATTCATGCCTGAAGTGCAGAAAGGCCAGGAACAACTGGTGTTCCTGACCTTTATATTGTATCGTTATCTACTATCCCTTTACTAAATCAGGTTCAGTTTGTTCCTGATTTTATAATAGAAAAAAGACATGGAATCTACCATGTCGTTTTTTCTTAAAGTGCGCTGTCGAGCAGCTGTGTTAAGGCTGGTGCTGCCTGATAACCCATGACGGTCTTCACTTCTGCGCCGTCCTTGAACAGTACCAGTGTAGGAATGGCGGCTACGCCGAACCTTCTGGCCAGATCAGGATCATTGTCAACATTGACCTTCAGGATCGTAGCTCTTCCTTCGTATTCCCTGCTGAGATTCTCCAGAACAGGTGCCAGCATCTTGCATGGTCCGCACCAGTCTGCGAAGAAGTCAACGAGTACTACGCCTTCGCTTACAGCCTTGTCGAATTCATTTGTTGTGATTATCTGCATTTATCTTTTCTCCTTATAAAGTGAGCTTGCGGCTTCTTCATCGATGATGATGACTACATCCGGGTGTTCCTGCAGAATTGATGCCGGAACCTTCTCATCGACGACGCCCATCACGGTTGCTCTGATGGCATTGGCCTTGTTCTCGCCATTTGCCAGTAACATGATCTTTCTGGCAGCCATGACATTGGAAATGCCCATGGTAATTGCCTGTGTCGGAACCTTGCTGATGTCGTTGTCAAAGAAACGGGCATTGTCCTTTATTGTTGATTCCTTCAGATCAACGATGTGAGTTACGGAATCAAATGGTGTATCAGGTTCATTGAAGCCGATATGGCCGTTTGAACCGATGCCAAGGACCTGCAGGTCGATGACGTTTTCAGCAAGTGCTTCATTGTATTCTCTGCATCTGTCTTCCAGATCTCCTTCACTTGAAGGAATGTGGATGTTCTCTTCCCTGACGTCCAGTCCGCTGAAGAGATTGCGGTGCATGAATGAAAAATAACTCTCGGGATGAGACTTTGGCAAGCCAACGTATTCATCCAGATTAAATGTGGTGACATCTTTGTAGGATGTGCCGTTTTCCTTATGATCCTTTATCATAAGCTCATACAGTCCGATTGGAGAAGAACCTGTTGCCAGGCCTAATGTGCAGTCAGGCTTATTCGTTACGATCTGATGCATGATCTCAAATGCCTTTTCGGCAATTTCCTGTTTGTTCTTAACTCTTATAACCCTAATCATAATTCATCACCTACACTATATTACCATCTTATTAAAGCGTTTTCAAATGAAACTATCTGACCCGGTTACGCGGTACTCTGAGCTTCAAACCGCCCGGTACCATCTCAATTACAGCCTCCTGAAGATGAGTATTTTCACCGTCCACCTGTAAGGCTACAGGCCGGTCAAGCTTCAATTCCAGCTTCTTTCCCTGCATGAATTCACATTCCTTTTCATGCAGATGATTGCCCTTCAGATACTTGACGATGATCCTGAAGAACTGTGACAGCTTTATCGGGCCGTTGAAGAAACAGATATCGAACAGTCCATCCGTCATGTCGGCATTTGGTGACGGGGTAAAGCATCCGCCGTACTTGCTGCCATTGCAGATGGCTACCAATACTGATTCTCTTGAATACTTCTTCCCATCAACAGTAAGATCCATGTGGAAGTTCTTGGGATGGGTTCCAACAACCAGGGCACTGTAGGCATAGACGATGCTGCCCGGCATGTTGTACTTCTGCTTGACATAGTCACATGCATATATGTTTATTTCTGCATCAATGCCGAATGATGAAACATTCATGAACTTTCTGGAGCCATTGAATACACCATAATCTATGCTGATGTCTTCGCCTTCCAGTAAGCCTCTTACCAGCTCTTCATCTGACAGTTTTCTGGTATCGATGCTCTTGTAGAGATCATTGCCCGTACCAGCCGGGAATACACAGAATCCAACGCCGTCATTAAGGCCGTTAAGGATCTCATTGGCCGTGCCGTCACCGCCCACTGAATAGATGATGACATCATCTTCGCTGTGGTATCTGGCAGCTATTTTCCTGGCATGCCCCGGTCTTTCCGTTCTGATGATCTCATAATCACTGGGATTTTTGACAAAATATTCTTCTATGAGCGGAATGAATTTCAGACTTCTGCCCTTTCCGCTGACCGGATTTACAATGAAGATCGATTTCACATTCATACCCCCTGTCATACCTCGCAATATATCATACACCCATTCCGCTTGCAAATGTAATGCCAAGAAAAAATCCCGCCGAAGCGGGATCAATTATGCGATGTGTCCTTTTTCTCTTATGACGTCAATTACCTGGTCAACGTACTTCTCACATTCTTCATGTGAGCCGGCCTCTACCATTACTCTGATGAGAGGTTCCGTACCGCTTTCTCTGACGAGAATGCGTCCGTTGTCTCCGAGCTGTTCAGCGACCTTGGCTACAGCGGCCTGTACGTCCGGATCGTTCTGAGCCTCAGGTTTTGACTTTACTCTGACGTTCTTGAGGACCTGCGGATAGAATACGACCGGTTCTGCCAGTACAGACATCGGCTTCTCCTTTGCCAGCATTACTTCCATCATCTTCAATGATGTGAGTATTCCGTCACCTGTCGTAGCGTACTTGGAGAAGATGATATGACCTGACTGTTCGCCGCCGATTCTGTGTCCGTTAGTAACCATGTTTTCATAAACGTACTTGTCGCCAACCTTGGTCTTTTCATAGTCAATGCCAACCTTGTCAAGTGCCTTGTATAATCCAAAGTTGCTCATTACCGTTGTTACGACAGTATTGTTGATGAGCTTGCCTCTTTCCTTCATGTAGAGGCCATAGATGTAGAGAATGTGGTCTCCGGTGACGACATTGCCCTTTTCGTCAACGCACAGACATCTGTCAGCGTCACCGTCATAGGCGAATCCAATGTCAAGATGATTTTCAACAACATACTTCTGCAGACCTTCAATGTGAGTAGAACCGCAGTTGGTATTGATATTGAATCCATCCGGAGTATTGTTGATGACAAAAGTCTGAGCTCCTAAGGCATCAAATACGCCCTTGGCAATGGCCCATGAAGCGCCGTTTGCACAGTCAAGACCGACTTTGTAACCGTTAAAGGAATACTTGCCCATTGAAATGAGATAACCCATGTATCTGTTTCTGCCTGATACATAGTCAACTGACTTACCGATTTCATCACCGGTAGCCAGAGGAATTTCAAACTTATCATCAATGTAATCCTCTGCCATTTCCAGTACTTCCGGATCCATCTTTTCACCGTTATAGTTGAAAAGCTTGATGCCGTTATCATGGAAAGGATTATGAGATGCACTGATCATTATGCCACAGTCAAACTTGTCAGTTCTGGTGATGTATGAAACTGACGGAGTTGTCGTAACATGCATGATGTATGCGTCAGCACCTGAAGCCGTAAGTCCGGCAACCAGTGAGTACTCGTACATATATGAGCTTCTTCTGGTATCCTTGCCAATTACTACTCTGGCTTTCTTGTTTTCTCTCTTACCATAGTACCAGCCAATGAAACGGCCGATCTTTATGGCATGTTCAAATGTCAGATTTTTATTGGCTTCGCCTCTGAAGCCATCTGTTCCGAAATATTTTGTCATTAAAGTCTTTCTCCTTTTTCAATATCCAGGAAATACTTGTAGGTGTCTACTGTTAATTCACCGCATGCCGCCTCATCGCAGGCGATGATGGCGCCGTTATGCAGCTGTAAAGCTGAGCAGGTCCACTTCTGTGATACGCCGCCTTCTACCGTGGCAGCCAGGGCTCTGGCCTTGTTATGACCGTTGATCAGTACCAGAACTTCCTTTGAATCCATTACCGTACCGATGCCTACGGAAAGTGCCTGTGCAGGAACCTTTTCAGAATCATTGCCGAAGAAACGGCTGTTGACGATCCTTGTTTCAGTCGTCAGATTTCTTAAGCCTGTTCTTGATATCAGTGATGTATATGGCTCATTGAAAGCCAGGTGACCATCAACGCCAATGCCGCCCATGAACAGGTCGATGCCGCCATATGATCTGATCTTGGCTTCATAGTCAGCGCATTCCTTTTCCGGGTCATCAGTCATGCCGTTGAGAATGTTGATGTTCTCCGGCTTCATGTCAACCAGATGATCAAAGAAGTTGTCATGCATGAAATACCAGTAACTCTGGTCATGTTCGTGCGGTAAGCCAAGATATTCGTCCATGTTGAACGTTACGACGTTCTTGAATGAGACCTTGCCTTCCTGATTCATCTTTGCAAGTCTCTTATATACGCCGATTGGGCTTGAGCCTGTAGGCAGGCCTAACACGAACGGTCTGTCTTCCTTATGATTGTTGATCTTGTCAGCGATGTAGTTGGCTGCCCACTGACACATGTTATCGTAATCGTTCTGAATTACTACTCTCATAATGTCCTCCTAATTCTTTTCTATTATTTCTCCGCTGTTTTTCCAGATGCTGTTTTCCGGAACAACGCCTCTTACACAGCTTGTTGGATATACGTTGCTGTGTCTGCCGATGACTGTTCCCGGATTCAGCACGCTGTTGCAGCCTACTTCAACATAGTCACCAACCATTGCTCCGAACTTCTTGAGGCCGGTCTCAATCTGTTCAGTACCGTTATGTACGACTACCAGCTTCTTGTCACTCTTGACATTTGAAGTGATGCTCCCGGCTCCCATGTGGGAATAATAACCGAGAATTGAATCACCTACATAGTTGTAATGAGGCGTCTGAACATGGTCAAACAGAATAACGTTCTTTAATTCAACGCTGTTGCCGACAACACAGTCAGCACCAACCAGGGCGCTGCCCCTGATGAACGCGCAGTGTCTTACTTCAGTATTCGGTCCGATGATGCAGGGTGCACCCAGATAGGCACTTGGAAATACCTTGGCACTCTTGTGAACCCAGACGTGTTCGCTTACTTCTTCATATTCTTCCTTATCGAGTTTATTACCTAATTCGATGATGAGATCCTTGATGCCCTTCAGGGCTTCCCATGGGTAGGTAAACTGTGACAGATATTTCCTGGCCATGGTATGTTCAAGGTCGTATAAGTCCTTTATCGTATACATGAAATCGTCCTTTCACTTACATAGTAATTCTATCATAAAACAGTTGTCATAAATTAAAAAAACTCACATTTCTGTAAGTTTTACTTTTCTTCATTACTCTCTTTTTTCTCTGTCTTGCCTATCTGTTTCACTCCGCAGACAATCTTTTTAATTCCGGTAGTCAAAGGTCTGCGTAAGAGGAAGAACGCAACAGCGAGCATGATCAGCAGCGGTAAGGCATAGATGACATCAATGATGAAATCTTCACAGTTGCTCAGGAAATTATTGAACGAACCGCCGAAGGCATTGACCAGTCTCTGCCAGAACGATGTTTCAGAATATGCCTTGACTTCATTGACCGTCAGCGTGATGGTTGAATATGCCACGTCAGCATCCATCTGGTTCTTGTAGTTCTCCAGCTGGGTCAGACGCATCTCAAGATTGCTGATTCTTTCTTCCAGCACGATGATATCGGAAAGATCCTTAGCTTCTGAGAGTAACTCTAAGAGCCTTGTATGCTGCGTTTTCAGGGCTTCGATCTCAATTTCATTGCTGTTATAGGACTGCGTAATGTTATCTACGTAAGTGTTTATGTCTCTGATGCTGCCGGAACCGTTTCTCAAGTCATTGATGAAGTCATTGAAGCTGGCAGCCGGTATCCTTAATGTCAGAACCAGTGACCTGCCGTATCCATAGGAATTCGTCTGTTCCCTCATTGCCTGGATCAGTCCCTGATGCTTGTTGATGACCGCATTAAGTTCCTCGGAGAATTTCTCATAGTCTCTGGTTTCCAGAGTCATTGAACCAGTATAAACAAGCTTTTCGTCGGACATTTCTTCCTTCTTGTTTTCTGACCCGTTAAGGTTGTAATGCTGAGGATCATATCCTTCATATGCTACGCCGCTGTCAGATGCCGGTGCGTAGTAGCTGTCACCACCTGAAGACTTTCTGCTGGAACAGCCAACGATCAGAAGTAAAACAAGTAAGCACGTAATAATCTTTTTCATTTCCATCTCTCCCGTCTTAATAGTGATACTCTGTGATTCCTGTCTGCAATCTGTTGCCCTGTATGTATTCTCTGATGATCATTTCTGCCATTTCCTGAGCCTGCTGTTTCTGCTGTTCAGAACAGTTTATGCTGATGTGGTATTCAACTCCCTCATGCACTACCGTTTCATAGACAGTCGGTTTCTGAGCATCTGATGTAACTGCAGTTTCTTCATTTGTTACGTAAGCCACAAGGCCGTTCTGATCATTGACGATCATGTAGCTGTCTGCTTTTCTGTACTCATTATCGTTTGTTTTCTCTTCCTTACTGATCGAAGATTCAGGCGCCATGTAGTCAGCACCCATTTCACCTTTTCTTCCCATAGGAACAAGAATCAGATTAACAGACACAATTACGATAACAAATGCACCCAGCACGTATGCCAGCTTGCTGAAGTCAAGGCTGAATCTCCTTGAGACCTTCATTTCACTTCTTTCCAAAAGATCATCATCGAGGTATTCAAGGCTTTCAAATAATACTTTCTTATTCATCACATGTACCCCTCTTCTTTCAGGTAGTCCTTAAGCCTGGCTCTGCATCTTGTGAGCATTACGGCAACGTTATTGGCTTTCAGTCCATATCTTCTTGCTATGTCCTTTACCGCTTCACCATAGAAGTAACGACGGATGAAGACATTTCCCTCAGTCTCCGGCAGACTTCTGATGAAACTGTTGATCGACCTTCCGAGTTCCCTGGCCATTACTTCTCCCTCTACGTTACTGTCAGAAGCTATGCATTCCTGCAGTTCGTCGAGTACCAACGGCATCTGGCCATTGTTTCTCTTCTTAGCAGTCATGCTTTCATAGCGGTTGAACGACAGATTTCTGACGATCTTCGCAACGTACATCTTCAGACTGTAGGGTCTGTTGGGCGGAATGGAATTCCAGGTAGACAGCCAGGTATCGTTTACACATTCATTACAGTCTTCGACATTGCCGAGAATGTTATACGAGATCGTGTAACAGTACTTTTCATACTTGCTGCTGGTCTCTGTTATGGCCTGTTCATTTCGCTGCCAGTACAGTTCAACAATGTCTTCGTCTCTCACAGACTTACCTCCTTTCGGACCTCCTTCAACTAATAGGACAGGATTATTACATAAATATTACATAAAAAAGAGAAAGAACTGTCAATTCTTTCCCTTTAATGCTAACTGTGTTTCTTTTTCCAGTCCCTGATCTGATCAAGCCGGTCCTTGAATCTCGTTTCAAGTCCCTGTCTGGTCGGCTTATAGTACTCTCTTCCCAACAGTGAATCAGGCAGGCACTGCATGTTCGTCAGTTTCTCCTCCGTATCGTGAGCATACTGATAACCTTCACCATATCCCTCATCCTTCATCAGTTTGGTCACGGCATTGCGTATTACCAGCGGTACCGGTTCATTGAGCATTCTGACTGCATCCTTCTTGGCCGTTTCATAAGCCACGTACAGTGAATTGCTCTTGGGTGCACATGACATGTATACCACAGCCTGGGTAAGATGTACGCTGCATTCCGGCATGCCCAGATAGTGGCAGGCTGTATAGGCGGCTACTGCCAGTTCCATGGCTCTTGGATCAGCCAGGCCGACGTCTTCGGAAGCGAATCTTATTACTCTTCTGGCAACATACAGCGGGTCCTCTCCGGCTTCCAGCATTCTGGCCAGCCAGTAGACAGCTGCGTCAGGATCGGAATTGCGCATTGACTTATGCAGGGCGGAAATAAGATTATAGTGTTCCTCCCCGTCCTTGTCATACAGCAGCGATTTCTGAGAAGTGACCTGCTCAATGATGTCGGTATTAACCGTAATGCCATCATCTGTCATATTGCCGTTAATGACGGCCATCTCCAATGTGGAAAGTGCATTTCTGGCGTCACCGTCACAGAAGCTGGCTATGAAATACAGGTCCTTGTCATCAATGAAGATCTTTTCCCCATTGAAAGCTCGCTTGTCCTCAATGGTCCTCTTAAGCAACGTAACTATGTTCTCTGCGGTAAGCTGCTTGAGAACGAATACCTTACATCTTGACAACAGAGCACCGTTGATCTCAAAGGACGGATTTTCCGTCGTGGCTCCGATCAGAATGATACTGCCCTTTTCAACAAACGGCAGAAACGCATCCTGCTGAGCCTTGTTAAAACGGTGGATCTCATCGACAAAGACAATGGTCTTCTTATCAAACAGTGTCGCATCTTCAGCCTGTTTCATTACTTCCTTGATTTCCTTAATGCCGCTGGTGACGGCAGAGAAATTGATGAAGGTCGAATCGGTCTGTCTGGCTATGACATGAGCCAGTGTCGTCTTGCCAACACCTGGAGGGCCCCAGAAAATCATTGAGGGGATGACATCTTCCTCAATCATTGTTCTAAGGATCTTACCCTCACCTAACAGATGCTCCTGCCCGATTATCTCATCAAGAGTCTGGGGACGCATCCTGCTGGCTAACGGCTGTGCAAAATTGCTGAAAAAAGCGTTTCTCTTTTTCATCTGATTCACCGTTAAGTGTATGTGCTTACTTTACTTTTTCTATGAATTCGGCCAGCTTTTCAACCATGACATCAAGATGTCTGGTAAAACAGTGGTCATCGCCATGTACTATCTGAAGACTGCAGTCGCTGTACATGTCCTGCAGCTTGTAGGCATACTGCACCGGTACTGCTTCATCATCATCACCATGGATGATGCATACAGGTCCCTTATATGCCTTTACGAAATCTTCCAGATGCAGCATCTGGGCTATTCTGAAATAGTCACCGTTGATCTTGGCGCCTTCAAGTTCAAAGTAATCTGGAATGTGTTCAGGATCAAATCTTGTTCCGAAGAACATGCCGTATCTTGCTGCATCAAGAATGTTGATGGCCGGTGACAGCGGTATTATCGCCTTGAAGTCATCATGTTTCAGCCCGGCAATCAGCACGGTCAACAGTCCTCCCTGAGAATGTCCGGTTATGTAAAGATCGGTAACGAAGTCAAGACTCTTGGCATAGTTGACTATGCATAAGCCGTTGTCTATCCACTTCAGAAGATTGTGCTCGCCGAATTCTCCCTCAGACTGTCCATGTCCAAACAGATCCACTCTCAATGCGGCGATTCCCGCCTTAAGGAAGGTATCGGCAGCCGCCTTGATGTGTTCTTCTTCCATCTGTCCGGTCAGCCCATGGAAAATGATTGCCAGCGGGCATTTCTCTGCTTCAGGTTTTTCCAGCTTTGCATGCAGCTTGAGCCCGTTACAGACAATGTGGAATTCCTTCATTACTTGACAGCCTTTCCCTTTACATAGGTCTGATGGATATCGTAGTTATCTTCCAGAACAACAATGTCTGCGTCATAATTGACGGCCAGTCTGCCCTTTCTGTTACCTACACCCAGCAAATTGGCAGGATTCTTTGTGCAGGAGTTCAAAGCAGCGTCAAACGGTACCTGAGCCTTTTCAACCAGTACCTGCAACCCCTTGTTCATTCTCAGTGTTGAACCGGCAAGATTGCCCTGTGGAACCAGGTGAGCACTGCCGTCAGGGTATACTCTGATCTTCATGCCACCGCTGGTATAATCACCCTGAGGTAATCCCTTTGGTCTTAATGAGTCTGAGATCATTACGGCATAGTCTCTGCCCTTGATGGCAAAGTAGTTGTTCAGTGCATCCAGCGTTGAATGGTTGCCGTCGCAGATGATCTCGCCATATACGTCTCTGAAACGGAATGCTGCACCTACCAGGCCCAGTGCTCTGTGGCCGTAGCCTGTCATGCCGTTGTATACGTGAGTCATTGAGGTAGCGCCGTTGGCAACGCCAAGTCTGGCCTGCTCAAAGGTTGCCGCGCTGTGTCCCATTGAAACAACTACGCCGTTTTCAGCACACCATCTGGTCAGGGCATAATCCTTGTCATGCTCTGGAGCCAAAGTGATGTAATGGATCAGACCGTGAGCAACTTCCTGATAGTGCTTGAACTGCTCTACGTCAGCGTCCAGAATATATTCAGTAGGCTGAGCTCCCTTGTACTGCTGATCAAGATAAGGTCCTTCAAAGTGAATGCCCAGGATCTCAGCACCCTCATAGCCGCTTTCAACTACCTTGACAACGTTCTTCAGGGCATTATCCAGCACCTCAACGCTCTGAGTAATGGTGGTTGGCTGATAAGAAGTTACGCCTTCGTCTATTGGCAGTCTTCTTGTCCAGTTTCTTAAGCCTTCTTCATCACCGTCATTGGTATCAAAGCCGTAAGCACCATGGGTGTGTACGTCAATGAAGCCCGGCACGATCCTTAACTCGCCATAATCCTCATCGGCTTCCTTTGTGCCGTGATCGTAGATCTGAACGATCTTTCCGTCCCTGATTTCCAGCTGTGCCGGCATGAAGCCGTTAGCGATCCATACTTTCTTACTCTGAATTATCATAAAACTATCCTCTTTTCTCTATGTTAAGTATTAGATTGAATACTATATCTGACATTTTCTTCATGTTATTGATGCTGACCATCTCATGATTGCCATGACAGAACAGTCCGCCCGTACCCAGGTTAGGTGTCGGGATCCCCATGTAGGTCAGCTGAGCCCCGTCCGTGCCGCCTCTGATCGGGGTATATGACGGTTCGATTCCCATCTCTCTGAGTGTTTCGGAAACGACGTCAACAATATACATTCTGTCGGTGAACGCTTCCTTCATGTTGCGGTAGGAATCATTGACCCTGCAGTCGACGACTTCACGTCCATACATCCTGTTCATGTGTTCAGCTATTTCAGTGAACTCACCTTTCTGTCTCTCCAGTTCATCAGCGTCATGGTTACGGATGATGTATACTGCCTGAGCCTTCTCACATTCTCCCTGCAGTGATACGATGTGATTGAATCCCTCCCTGCCTTCAGTGTTCTCCGGTCTTTCAAATACCGGCAGCATTGAATGAAAATCCACTGCCAGCTGCAGGGCATTTATCATCTTGCCCTTGGCATCGCCGGGATGAATGCTGTTGCCGATGAAGTTTACGACAGCCGTTGCAGCGTTGAAGTTTTCATAGGTGACCTCATCGATGTCACCGCCATCTACCGTGTAGGCATAGTCACAAGGGAAATCTTCCATTTTTATGTTATGTATGCCGGCGCCGATCTCCTCATCGGGAGTAAAGCATATTCTGATCTCACCGTGTCTGGCTTCAGGATCACTTACCAGTTTCTGTACGGCATCCATGATGATGGCAATTCCAGCCTTGTCGTCCCCGCCTAATAGCGTGGTACCGTCTGTAACGATGATGTCATGACCCTTAAGTTCAGCAATCTTCGGGTATTCTTTTACTCTGGTATAGATGCCATTTCCCAACTCAATGTCCCCGCCATCGTAGTTTTTAATTATCCTGGCTTTGATGCCCGCACCGCTTGCCATGTTTGAAGTATCCATGTGTGCCAAAAAGCCTACTACAGGACATTTTCTGTCGCTGTTTGCAGGCAGTGTAGCATATACAAAGGCGTGCTCATCAACGTGAACATCTTTCAGATTGAGTTCCTTCAGTTCCTCTTCCAGCTGTCTGGCCAGAACAAACTGATTTGGCGTACTTGGACAGGTTGTGGCATCATCAGCAGAGGTAGTATCAATTCTGGTATAACTGATAAATCTTTCTACTATGTTTTTCATGTCCTTCTCCTGTAAAAAAAGAATACGAAAATATCGTACTCTTTCTGGTGTTTACTTAATGATCTCGCCTTCAGATGGTGCACCGGATGCATTTGATTCATCCGTATCAATGTGCATGGCGAGTTTGAACTTTTCTGATACTCTTACTACTACGTCACCGAATGTCAGAGCTCTGCCGTTATTGCCTTCAACCTTGACTTCAATGATCTGGCCGTTTTCAACGCCGTAGTGCTTGGCATCTTCCGGAGTCATGTGTACATGACGCTTTGCAGCGATAACACCGCATGGTACTTCGATCTCGCCTGCAGGACCCACTAACTTGCATCCTTCGGTTCCTTCGATGTCTCCACTTTCTCTGACCTGTGCCTTAATGCCCAGCTGACGTGCTTCTGTCAGTGATACTTCGATCTGGGTAAATGTACGGCATGGTCCCAATATTGAACACTTTAATCCGCCCTTTGGTCCTACGACAGTAACCTTTTCATTGCTGGCGAACTGACCTGGCTGTGATAATTCCTTTCTGAATGTTAATTCATAACCTTTTCCAAATAAAGCTTCAAGATGTTCCTGTGTTACATGAACATGTCTTGCACTGGTTTCAACAAGTATTTTTTCACTCATGTCTGATAAATCTCCTTCATTTAGATTATATAATTTTACTTGTTATTTTACAATTCAAAGAGTAGTTTACAAAATAAAACAAATGGGTTACAATAATCAAGCATGGCGGTTGTGGTGAAGTTGGTTAACACACTGGATTGTGGCTCCAGCATTCCGCGAGTTCGAGTCTCGTCAACCGCCCCACTA
>JAFWGU010000023.1 GCA_017512285.1 Erysipelotrichaceae bacterium
GGTTTCTATTCTGCCTTCATGGTTTCAAAAAAGATCGTCGTAGAGTCAAAAAAGGTTGGTGAAGATGCATTCAGGTGGATCTCAGAAGGACAGGATGGTTACCAGATCGAACCTTGTGAAAGAGAGAAGATCGGAACAAAGATCACCCTATACATAAGAGAAGATACAAAGGATATTAATTATTCTGAATATCTTGACAGCTATAAAGTAGAATTACTGATAAAAAAGTATTCTGATTACATCCGTTATCCTATTCAGATGTTCGTAGAGAAGACACAGCCAAAGGAAGGCAGTGAAGATGAATACGAAACGGTAAAAGAGCTTAAGACACTGAATTCCATGGTACCTTTATGGCGCCGCAACAAGAAGGATATTGATGAAAATGACTATAACAGCTTCTACAAGACCAAATTCTTTGACTGGGAAGATCCACTGAAGGTAATACACTATTCACTGGAAGGCAACGTATCCTACAAGGCCTTGATGTACATTCCTTCAAGGATACCGTATAACTTCTATTCCAAAGACTATGAAGCAGGACTGCAGCTGTATTCAAAGGGTGTATTTGTAATGGATCATGCCAAGGATCTTCTGCCTGATTACTATTCATTCGTCAGAGGTCTGATTGATACCGATGACGTTTCACTTAATATTTCCCGTGAGATCCTGCAGCAGGATCAGCAGTTACAGGCATTAAGGAAATCAGTGACAAAGAAGATTAAGGGCGCGCTGGTTGACATGCTTGTCAAGGAAAGAGAGAAATACGAGAGTTTCTACAATAACTTCGGTAACAGCCTGAAATACGGAGTATATCAGGATTACGGAGCAAACAAGGATGAATTAAAGGATCTGCTGATGTTCCATTCTTCATTCAATGATGGTTACGTCACCCTGAAGGAATACAAGGAAAGAATGAAGGAAGATCAGAATGAGATTTTCTACTGTACAGGAAGTTCCATTGAGCAGATCAAGCGTCAGCCGCAGATAGAAAAACTGCTTGATAAGGGATATGAAGTACTGTACTTCACTAATGAAATTGATGAATTCTCCGTCATGATGATGAGAGACTATGACGGCAAGCAGTTCAAGAGTGCTCAGCAGGCAGATTCATCAATTGAAACAGATGAGGAAAAGCAGAAGAAGGAAGAACTTCAGAAGGACAACTCCGACATGCTGGCACAGATGAAGGAAGCACTTGAAGGCAAGGTAACTGATGTTAGGATATCAAGCCGACTCAAGAGCAATCCGGTATGTCTGGTTGCTGATCAGGGCGGTATCTCCATGGAAATGGAAAAGTATCTTTCTCAGCTTCCTGAAGGTGAGAAGGCCAAGGCCAACAAGGTGCTGGAGATCAATCCTGAACATGCCATCTTCAAGGTTCTGCAGAAGATCCATGATAAAGATGCTGAAGATTTCAGCAAGTATACTGACATTCTCTATCAGCAGGCTCTGCTGATTGAAGGATTCCCGGTTGATGACCCGGTTGATCTGGCAAACAAGATCTGTGATCTCATCAGCAAGGTAAATGAATAAACGCATGCAAATGCGTTTTTTCTTTGCCAAAATGATATAATTGTCTTGCATTGGAGACCGGCATGAACGAATACTTTCTGAATGAGATGAAGAAACTGTTAAAGGATGAATATGATGCCTTTCTGAAAACACAGGATAATGATATGTACAGAGGCATCAGGCTTAATCCTGCCCGGACAGACATTTATGAACTGAGACAGTATTTTGACATTGGTGAAAAGACGCCTTTTGATGACAATACATATTATCTTGACAGTGATGAGAAGCTTGGAACTCATCCGTTTCATCTTGGCGGTCTCTATTATCTTCAGGAACCAAGCGCTACGGCTGCTGTAAATGCCCTGGGCATAGAGAAAGATGATAAGGTATTAGATCTTTGCGCAGCACCCGGCGGTAAGAGTACACAGATCCTTTCAGCTCTAGATGGGACTGGATTTCTGGTATCAAACGAAATAAACGCCTCCAGGGCAGAGATTTTAGCAGGCAATCTTGAAAGATGGGGTTATGATAACTACGTTGTTTCTTCCATGGAAACCGGTCAGCTCTGCAATCAGTTCAGGGGATACTTTGACAGGATCATCGTTGACGCACCCTGTTCAGGGGCTTCCATGTTCAAGAAGTATCCGGAGTCTGTATACGAATACAACGAACGAAATGTACTTGCCTGCAGTTACAGACAGCTGGAGATACTGGAAAATGCGTACAGGGCATTAAAAGAGGGCGGTACGCTGGTTTATTCAACCTGTACGTATAATCAGACGGAAAATGAAAATGTTGTTCTGCAGTTCCTTAAAAAGCATCAGGACTGTGAACTGGAAGATACGGGATTGAAATGCGGAAGAAAAGGAATTGAGTTTGAAGATCTGGATGTCAGTAAGCTGACCAGGATCTTCCCAATGGATAACGGCGAAGGGCATTTCATCTGCCGGATGATCAGAAAAAGCGGAACTGATACCGCAAGAATAAGAACCATTCCATTTTCTCATGACAGGAAAGTTGATGAATTCATTAACAACTGCATGAAAAGCGGGGTTAGATATACTCTAATCAACGACAGAGTATATTCTTCACGAAATAATCTTATCGAATTCAAGGGCAGAATACTCAGACAGGGCATACCAATGGGTACGATCGTCAAGAACCGTCTGGAACCTCATCATGGTTTCTTCACGGCCATCATGAATGAAAACAGCTTCATGAACACGCATGAAGCTGATGATAACGATATTAATAAGTTCATGCTTGGCGAAAGCATTCCCTCAGATAAGAAAGGCTATGTTCAGATCCGTTACAAGGGTCATCCAGTCGGATTCGGCAAGGGCGATGGCAGACAGATCAAGAATCACTTGCCCAAGGGCTTACGCCTCAAACAGAGATTTAATTAGATCCAGGACCTCATGCAGGTCCTTTTTTATGCAGTAGACATTGTTCAGTATGTATTCATCCGGCTTAGCAATGTCCGGGATCATCAAGGCGTATCCTCCGGAATTGATGGCAGCCAGTATGCCGTTGATCGAATCTTCTACGATCAGGCAGTCACGTACGTCAAGATCAAGCAGCTCAGCTGCCTTGATGAAGATGTCCGGATGAGGCTTGCTGCGGACATTGTCGGTGCCGTTTATGATGTGTTCAAAAGGAACCTTGCCAAATGGACTTGCTTCGAAGGACTTCTGGATTCTGTATGGTTTGTTGGTAGTAGCCAGAGCACAGGGGATGTGATGTTCATTTATGTAGGTAATGAGTTCATATGCACCATCCCTGAGTGGTATCTCATGGTTTTCGTAACCCCTGATCATCAGATCATTATGAATCTCATACACCTTGTCAGCGTTTTCCTTTCCCAGCCGCTCTGAAATGACATCCATGGACGTACCGGCTATCCTGCCCATTATCATGGTAAAGAGTTCAGTCCCGAATGTCTTTCCGACACATCTGGCCGCTTCCTCAAATTTCTGCAGGGAATAGTTTTCTGAATCTACCAGAACACCATCCATGTCAAACAGTATGCCTTTTATGCTCATGTTCATCACCCACTGATAATATAGCATGATAATCAGGGCTTATGGTAGAATATTGCTGTGGAGGAATACACATATGATAAAAGCCCTGTTTCTGGACATCGATGATACTCTTATTGCCAGAGGTGAAGATCTGGTTCCTGACAGTGCAATGAAGGCCATCGACATATGCAGGAATAAAGGCATAAAGATCATAGTTGCCACCGGCAGAGGTTATTATCTGATGCAGCCAGATATCAAGGACCGAGTCAAAGCTGACTATCTGATCACGGTAAACGGCAGCTGTATCAACGCTACAGACGGTACAATGGTAAAGAGTTTTCCGATGAAGGAAGAAGACTATCTGAGACTTATCGATTTATGCATGAAGCGTGACTATGTCTTTGGATTCAAGTTTGATGACTCACTTCAGGTATACAACCATTATGAAGAATTTGCCGGAAGATACGCTTCTGGTTCGATACTGAAGGAATGGATCTCAGATAATACGGCGACCAGAGACTATCATGTTACCCATGGTGCTCCACTGGGATGTTTCACTTATTCTACAAACTGTGAAATGATGGAAGAACAGAAAAATTTCCCAAATCTCAAGTTTGTAACGGCTCAGCGTAAATTTGGCAGCAGCGAATGCTTTGATGCTGAGGTCAATAAGGGCAAGACGATCAGATGGCTTTGCGACATGCTTGGAATTACTCTCGATGAATGCATGGCATTCGGAGACAGCGATAACGATCTGGAAATGATCAGAATGTGCGGAATCGGTGTAGCGATGGGAAACGCAACTGAGGAACTGCAGGAAGCCAGTGACTATGTAACTACAGGTATCAATGATGATGGCATCTGGAATGCTCTGAAACATTTTGAACTGATTTAACTAGGGGACCTCCTGGATTATGACAATAGTTATGTCGAGGAGGTTTTTATGTTACTGACAGAAAGAGAGTGCAGAAGTTTAGTTGGAATGGGAATTACGGCTGGTTCACTTATCGTTTACATGGGCATTACAGCCCTGGGAGCTGCCATACTTAAGATACTGTTTTCTTCAAGAGGAAAGGTATCGGTTGCCGGAATACAGTTATCATGGGGAAAATGATCCCCATTTTAATTGATACATGTCAATAAAGCAGTTGCCCAGAACAGTCAGGCCAAGGGAAAAAGCTCTTGAATACGGCATAGGGAGTTTATCTGACAGTGAATTACTGGCAATCATATTAAGAAACGGCTATAAGGGAATCAGCAGTGTTGAAATGGCAAATGAGATACTGATTCAGTGCGGAGGATTCAGCGGTCTGTTAAGAAAGTCTCTGAAGGAGATCATGGATCTGAAAGGAATAAAACTGGCTAAAGCCACTGAACTTATGGCATCCCTGGAAATAGTACGCAGACTGAGTTATGAAAAGATGAAGAATACGGATGTCATAAACAATCCTTCAACAGTGGTCAGCTGGTTAAGGCAGCAGTATGGATTAACTGAACAGGAAGTTATGACTGCCATATTTCTGGATGTCAAGAACAGAGTCATTGGAAGCCGTGAGATCTTTCGCGGAAGCATTGACAACGTACAGATAGACCCGCGGGAGATCTTTGCTCAGGCCATCAGATGCAATGCCAGAAAACTGATCATATCTCACAATCATCCCAGTGGATTTTGTGAACCATCTGGTGCAGATGTCATGGTTACCGATACTCTTGTACAGTGCGGAAGAATGATGAACATACCGGTAATAGATCATGTCATAGTCAGCCGTAGCAGTTATTACAGTTTTAAAGAAGATGGCAAGCTTTAGTGTCACCGCCTGTTCAAATATGTTATAATACAACACAGGAGGTTAACTATGAAAAAGAAGACAATCATAGCCCTTATCATAGCGATGTTAACATGTTGTCTTACCGGCTGCGTAAACCAGCGGGCTACAGTGACAACTACCATATATCCTGTTAAGTATTTAATTGAGCAGCTTGCCGGTGACAGAGTAGACGTTGAGTACATCAGTACTGATGAATTCATTCAGCGTGCCGAAATGGTGCCAAAGTATAAGGACATCCTTGAGAGAACAACTTTGTTCATCTATGTCGGAGAACTTGAGCCATACATGGATGTATTTGAAAGCGAAATAATGTCCTATAAGTTCGAGATCATCAATCTTGCTAATCTGTCAGCCGTCAACAAATTCAGAAGGTATACGACTGTTTCCGTAAACAATACAACAGTTACTACGGAGAGCGATTACTACAACAGCAACCTGTTTGACATGGTTGATATGTATGAGAAGGATCCGTTCATCTGGCTGGATCCGATTGCCATGGCATCCATGGCCTCTACGATCAAGGACTGGCTGCAGAGCTACTATCCGGAAGATTCTCTGATCTTCGAAAATAACTTCAAGACGATTCAGGCTAACATGGTAAGAATGGATGCTGAGTATCAGTCATTGAAGAACCTCAATGTCAAGCTGGCTACCGTAGGATGTACCTTCGGCAACTGGCAGAAGCCATACAATGTTCAGGTATATCCGCTGGTAATGTCCAAGTATGGAGTATTGCCAAGTGACGAACAGCTGGCTTTCATAAAGAAGACCATTGTTGAAAATGACGTTAAGTTCATTGTCAGAGATGAAACACTGCCAGAAGACATGATGGCCCTGTATGAACAGGTAAGGGATGAGCTGAAGCTTAAGGAAATATCACTGTCTTCACTTTCCAGACTGTCAGATGAAGACAAGGATAAAAACAAGGATTACATGACTATCATGTACGATAATCTTATTTCATTAGAAGAAGCGTTCAAATAGAAGTCCCACGACTTCTATTTTATGAAAGGAGACCTCATGAGCAAACTGCTGCTAATAGATGGAAATTCAATGTTGTTCAGAGCGTATTTTGCGACTGTATACGGCAGACCGATGTCTACAAGTGCCGGCATTCCGACGAATGCCGTTTTTGGATTTGCGACAATGCTGCAGAAGGCGATAGAAGTGATAGAACCTGACAGTGTGATCATTGCCTTTGACCATGACAAGCATAACTTCAGGACGGAGATATACAAGGATTATAAAGGTACCAGACAGACGACACCTGATTCACTGGTTATACAGTTCCCAATCGTCAGAGAATACATTGATGCCATAGGCATGAAGCAGTATGAACAGCACGGTATTGAGGCAGATGACATCATCGGCTCTCTTTCAAGAAAGTATGCAGATGAAGATGTCAATATCCTGACCAGTGATAAGGATATGCTCCAGCTGATAAATGACAATACCAAGGTCTGGCTCATGAAGAAGGGCATTACCGAAATGGAATGCATGGACGAACAGGCTTTGTATGAAAGATTCCAGTTAAAGCCATTGCAGATCATAGATCTCAAGGGTTTAAGCGGTGATCCCAGTGATAACATTCCGGGTGTTACAAAAGTCGGAGACAAGACAGCCATCAAGCTTCTGAACGAATACGGGACTGTTGAAGGGCTGTATGATCACATAGACGAGATAAAGGGTAAGCTTAAGGAAAACCTCGTAAATGACAGGGAAATGGCGTTCCTTTCAAAGCTATTGGCTACAATCAAGACAGATGCGGAAATTGATATTGATCTTGATGAGTGCGGATATGACTTTAACAGTGAGAAAGCCATGGAATTCTACAGCAAGTATGAGATGCGTTCATTTCTTAACGAAGCCAAGAGCATTACTCCGTCAGTAAAGAAAAAGGAAGAAATCAGGGAAGTAAGAGTAAGTTATTTCGGCAGTGGAATGCTTACTGACAGAACGGCCATATTTCTGAATGAGAATAATGGCATGGCCTTCAGCAACGATAAGGGCAACTACTACATTTCCTTTGAAGACGCAATTAAAGATAAGACACTTAGGGAATTCATGGGAAATGAACAGACAAAGATATTATATGACGTAAAGAGTTGGTATCATCTTCTGGATAAGACAGAGCTCAGTCTGAAGGGAAAGATCATTGATCTTAAGATCGCTGCGTTCCTTTCCGACAGCAAGATCAAGAATCTTGACGATCTTCTGATAAAGTATCATGCAACGGTAACCCGGAACAATAACAGTGAACAGCTTGATCTTTTTGGCAATGAAACAGTTGACACTCACTATCCATGTGAAGTTGCTTCAAAGTTCTCTGAGATCAGTGACAAGGTCATGAAGCAGCTTGATGATTATGGCATGAATGAGCTGTACTGGAATCTGGAGCTGCCGCTGGCTGAAGTTCTTTTTGAAATGGAGAGAAAGGGTGTCTGTGTAAGAACGGAAGTTCTCGATGCAATTGCTGAAGAAACAACAGCCAAACTGGAAGTAATTGAAAAGAAGATCTATGAGCTTGCCGGAAGACAGTTCAACATAAACTCACCAAAGCAGCTGGCAGAGGTCATCTATGATGATCTTGCACTTATGCGCTCATCAAAGAGATCAACTGATGCTTCAGTATTAAAGAAACTTGAAAACAAGCATCCGATCATTCCGGAGATACTGGAATACCGCAAGTATGCCAAGCTTAACAGCACATACGCTATCGGATTGAAGAAATACGTGGAAGAAGATGGAAAGATCCATTCTGAGTTCAATCAGTGCATCGCTGAAACCGGAAGACTGTCATCATCAAATCCAAACCTGCAGAACATATCTGTTCGCAATGAGGAAGCCATGATGATCAGAAAAGCCTTCATACCTGAAGAGGGATGTGTTTTCGTTGGTGCTGACTACTCACAGGTTGAACTGAGAATCCTGGCTCATATGGCTGATGAGCAGGCTCTGATAGAAGCCTTCAAGAACGGCATGGACATTCATACTAAGACAGCAATGGACGTGTTCGGTGTTGAGGAAGAAGAGGTAACTTCTCTGATGAGAAGACAGGCAAAGGCCATCAACTTCGGCATTGACTATGGCATGACTGATTTCGGTCTGGCCGAAAGACTGGACATTCCCGTCTGGCAGGCCAGAGAGTTCATAAACCAGTATTTTGAAAGGTATCCTAATGTACGCAGATTCATGGATAAGACCATTGAAGACTGCAAGACCAACGGATATGTAACAACCTTGCTGAACAGAAGAAGAGAGATCCCTGAGATCAACAGCAGCAATCACTCTCTTAAGGAATTCGGTAAGAGGGCAGCCATGAATGCCCCAATTCAGGGAAGTGCTGCTGACCTGATCAAGATAGCCATGCTGAATGTCAGAAACAGGCTGAAGAAGGAAGGCCTGAAATCCGAAATGATTCTGCAGATCCACGATGAACTGATACTTAACGTACCTGTTGAGGAAAAGGACCGTCTGATGGTTCTGGTAGAGGAAGAAATGGAAAACGCAATGGAGCTTAAGGTACCGCTGTTAGCTCAGACTGAATGCGGATCAACCTGGCTGGAGGTCAAATAATGCCTGAACTGCCGGAAGTTGAAACCGTTGTCCGTACTCTTGAAAACAGAATAAACGGAAGAATTATAAATGAAGTCATAGTAAGATGGCCTAAGATAATTGATAATATACCAGTGGACATATTCGAGAAGAAACTGAGAGGTCAGAAGTTCATCAGCTTCGGCCGCAGAGGAAAGTTCCTTCTCTTTGAACTCAGCAATTACATGCTTATTGCTCATCTTCGCATGGAAGGAAAGTTCTATGTATACGCTGAAGAAACTGAACCTGACAAGCACAGCCATGTCATCTTCAGACTTGATAAGGGCGAACTTCACTTCAATGATGTAAGAAAGTTCGGACGACTGTATCTTTACGATAAGGGAAGCAGATACAGCTGTCTTGACAAGCTGGGAAAGGAACCGTGGGATGATACTCTGACTGCGGAATACCTCAAGGAGTATTGCCGAGGAAAGAGTACTGCCATCAAGAGTCAGCTGCTCGACCAGAGCATGATTGCCGGCATTGGCAACATATATGCTAACGAGATCTGCTTTGATGTCCGAATTGATCCTGAACATCCGGCCTGTTACATTTCCCGTGACAAATGGGACGAGATAATCAGATCTACCCGTAAGATACTAGAAGAAGCCATCAGAGCAGGAGGTACGACGATCAGATCGTATACTTCATCACTTGGTGTTACCGGACTGTTCCAGCAGGAGCTTTACGTACAGAGCAGGGAAAAGGAAACTTGCAAAATATGTGGAGAGACGATCAGAAAGAAATTCGTCAATGGTCGGGGAACGTATTTCTGCCCAAAATGTCAGGTTGAAAAGCCCCTTAGAGTAGCTATAACCGGAAACATAGGAACCGGAAAATCAACGGTTTCCGGTCTTTTCAGGGAGGAAGGATATCCGGTTATCAGTTGTGATGAGGTTAACAGAGAACTGTTGGAAAAGGAAACCACCAGAAAGCATCTCGCAGGCTTATTCGACTGTGATCTTTCACAGGTAAACAAGGCATATATCAGAGAAAGGATATATGCTGATGAGAAAATGAAGAAAAAGGTCGAAGAATATCTGCATAGTTGTATCTGGAATGAAGTTGAACAGTTCTATCAGACTAATCCGACCGTGGAAATGATAGTTACGGAAGTACCTCTTCTCTTTGAAACGGACTGGTACAGACACTTTGACTGCAATGTACTGGTCGTATCTGACAAAAAGGAAATTGTTCAAAGACTGAAGAATGACAGACACATGAGTGAAGAGGAAATTGAGAAAATATTGCAGAATCAGATGCCTGATGATGCCAAAATCTCAATGGCCGATGCTATAATAAAAAATGAAGGATCCATTGAGATTCTTCAGAAGAATGTTAAAAGAAAAATCACGGAAATAATCAGAACGTTACCACAGGAGTAACAGATGGAAATAAAGGGATCTAACCTATACAGGGTGACACAGTTATTAAGTCTTAATAACGAGAATCTACTGGCTCTCGCTGTTTTGTATGTGCCATTCATCGGTACTAAAGGTCTTTCTTTATATCACATGCTGGCCAGTGAAGCTAACAGAAGAAGCTATGAAATGACATTGGACAGAATCTGTATACTGCTGGACATGAACATCAACGAACTTGCTGAGAGCATAAAGCTGCTTGAACAGTTTAAACTGCTGAAGACTTTCTATAACAGGCAGGACACATCGTTCAGATTTGAACTTCAGCCGCCGTTAAGCGTAAACAAGTTCCTTTCTCATGAAGTATTCTCGCGGCTGTATGCCAAGAAAGTCGGTAACAAACAGTACGAGATAACTAAAACGCTGCATCTGACTGAAAAGCTGGAAGATGAGAATGACCTTGAGGTAACAAGTCAGTTTGACATTTCTCTCTTCAACAGCAAATGGGACATAAGCGATGAACTGAACTTCAGCAAGGTAAGCCGCAATGACTATCAGGACATCAGACCTGAATTTGACATCAACGCTTTCTTAAGAGGATTCAGCATGCTGCAGATGCCTCCGGAATTCAGAACAAGAGCGAATCTTGAGCTGATAGCACAGATGGCTACCGTTTACAGCATTGACATACCGACAATGAGGGTTATTGTCACTGACTGCATAGACATCGATGAGGGAACATTTGACATTGAGAAGATGCGTAACAAGTGCATATCTACAAAGAATGTAAGTACTGTAATGGGAACAAATGATTACGATGTTCCGCCTGTGCAGTTCCTGTATGATCTGCAGGGAGGCATTCCGGTAAACGCGGCTGACAAGAAGATACTTGAATACATGCAGCTGGAGCTGAAACTTAATCGCGAGGTCATCAACTGTCTTGTGGAAAAAGTATTCTCAACGAACAAATCACTGAACAGAAATTATATAGAGAAGATAGCTACGAGCTGGGCTCTTAAAGGCATTGATACGCTGGAAAAGGCCAAGGATGCCCTGGAGATACAGCCGTCAAGAAAATACAATAAGGTTCCTGATTTCAAGAGCAGGGATTATGAAAGCGAAAACAGTGAACAGAGCTATGATGAGATCATGGGAAGGCTGTTCAGGAAGGAGGATAAGTAATGAGGGACATAAAACTGAATTTACCTCCTGGAGTTAATCCTGATGAAGGAAAGCTCATAGAAGACCTGCTTGCTGATGATAGGATAAGGGAACTCCTTAAGAAGTATGATGCTTCTGAAGCAGCCGTCAGAAATTATCCATGGATTTTCAATGAATGGCTCAAGTCGATGAATAACAATGAAGACAGCTACGGTTCCATCGGATCAGGAATGTACTATAAGGACATTGAAATAGTAGATGACTATCCAAACATTGTCATCAGGAAAAGCAGAATTCAGAGATTGAACGACATATCGCTGTCCCACAGAAAGAATTATCTGATGTGCGATCTTAGTGACAAGGCGCTGTCATATGACATCGACAAGATCGATCTTTCAGGTGAATCAGAAAATTATAAAACCGTTTACCAGGTCGTAAAGGCATGGCTTCAGGGATTACCGGACAAGGGCATATACTTCTATGGAGGCCTGGGCGTTGGAAAGTCATACCTGGCTGCTTGCATGATGAATTATCTGGCTAAGAAGGGGCATAAGGTTGCGTTTGTAAACGTACCCAAGTTCTTTGCGGAAGCCAGAAACAGAGTAGGCTCAAAGGATGAATACAACCGCCGTGAAGACTTCATTGAAGAGTCACTGTCAAAGCTGAAGAGAGCACAGTTTCTGGTACTTGATGACATTGGAGCAGAAAATGTGACCAACTGGGTCAGAGATGACATTCTGCTGCCACTGCTTGACTACAGAATGGAAAACAACAAGTCTACGATCTTTACCAGCAACAGTGATTTCAGAGACCTGAGGGAACGGCTGATGTACAATCAGTACGGTAACAAAGACGAAAGAAAAGCTGACAGAATCATGGAAAGGATCAGGACTCTGTCAACAGAAGTAAGAGTAGACGGAACAAGCCGTCGCAAATAGGAGGTTATTTGCATGAAGAGAACTATTGGAATACTTACCAGCGGTGGCGATGCACCGGGAATGAACGCAGCCATCAGGGCTGTAGCCCGTGCAGGACTTGCCAGAGGATTTGATGTTTACGGTATTTATGATGGTTACAAGGGTCTTGTTGAAGGCAATTACTACAAGATGAACAAGAGCAGTGTCTCTGACATTCTGTTCAGGGGCGGTACCATTCTTGGAACGGCCAGACTTCCTGAATTTGTTGAAGATGCAGTACAGATGAAAGCCATTGAGCAGATGGAAAAGGTTGGCATGGATTCACTGGTCGTCATTGGCGGTGATGGCACATACCGCGGTGCATATGACCTCAGCAAGAAGGGTATCAGCTGCATCGGCATTCCGGCAACCATCGACAATGACTGCCCTGGTACTGATTATACGATTGGCTTCAACACCGCATTGAATACGATAGTAGAAGCAGTGGATAAGTTAAGAGATACAAGTGCTTCTCATCATCGCTGTTCCGTTGTTCAGGTAATGGGCAATCACTGCGGTGATCTGGCATTATACAGTTCAATCTGCTGCGGTGCTGAAATTGTCATTACACCGGAAGTTGGCTTCAATGAATATGAAGTCATTGAGAATCTGAAGGAATTTGACAGGCAGAAGAAACACAATCATTCAATAGTAATTGTTACTGAAAAACTGACAAATGTTGAGGCTCTGGCCAAGAAGATATCTGCTGAAACAAGTTTCTCCGGACGGGCAACCGTATTAGGACACATCCAGAGAGGCGGATCACCAGTTCCGTTTGACCGCTTGCTGGCTTCAAGAATAGGCGACTATGCCGTAGAAATTCTGGCTAACGGTGCTTCAAACCGCTGCGTTGGCATCAGAAGTGATTCAATGATCTCCACTCCGATAGCACAGGCACTTGTGCAGCCTAAGGAATTTGAACAGAATCTGTATGACATGTTGGAAAGATTAGCTTAGAAAGTGTGTAGATATGCGTAGAACTAAAATAGTATGTACGATTGGTCCGGCAAGTGAAAGCGAAGAAATGCTTGAGAAGCTTTATCATGCCGGAATGAACATGGCCCGTCTGAACTTCTCTCATGGCACTCATGAGGAAGCTCTTAAGAAGATCAAAAGGATCCATAAGATCAACAAGAAGAACGGCTGGCACATTGGTGTCATGCTGGATACCAAGGGACCTGAGATCAGAGTAGGAAAGATGGAGAATGACCGTGTCGATTTTGAAAAGGGCGACATCGTAAAGCTCGTAAATGAAGATGTTGTCGGCAATAAGGAACGTTTCCAGGTAATGTGTCCGGAACTGTTCAATGACGTTAAGGCTGGCAACAAGATACTTATCAATGATGGAAAACTCACTTTGACAATAAGAGATGTTGAACCGGGCGTGATTACATGTGAGGTATTCAATCCGGGTCCCGTGCAAACCAGAAAAGGTGTTAATGTACCGGGTGTCGTATTAAGCATGCCTTTCATTTCCAAAAAAGATGATGAAGACATCAGATTCGGCGCCAAAAACGGAGTTGACTTCATAGCCGCAAGCTTTGTCAGAAGAGCCAGTGACGTAAAGGCCATCAGAAGGATCCTGCATGAGGAAGGTCATGATGAGATCGAAATCATTGCCAAGATCGAAAACCAAGAAGGTTACGACAATCTGAATGCCATTCTGTCAGTAGCTGATGGTGTCATGGTTGCCAGAGGCGACCTGGGTGTCGAAGTATCACTCAACCTTGTACCTCTTTACCAGAAGCACATAATTGCGACAGCCAATAAGATGGGCAAACCGGTCATCACGGCAACACACATGCTGGAAAGCATGGTTAATAACCCAAGGCCGACCAGAGCTGAAGCCAGTGACGTTGCCAATGCCGTATTTGACGGTACTGACTGCATAATGTTATCTGCTGAAAGTGCCAGCGGCAATTATCCTGTTGAAGCCGTAAAGACAATGGCAAGCATAGCTGAGGAATGTGAAAGACAGTTCCCGTATGATACATATCTGGCTGGAGCAATAACAAACTCCAACCGTACAATGAATGATGCCATTGGCATCTCAGTTGCTGAATCATGTCTGTCAATGCAGAACGTAAGTGCCGTAATGGCCTTTACGGAAACAGGTGGAACACCAAAGCGTCTTTCCAAGTATAAGCCGTATGCTCCGATTATCGCAGCTACGAACTCCCTGGAAACATGCCGCAGAATGTCTCTGTATGCCGACGTATATCCGGTATATGCACCTGATATCACTGACAAGGATCTATATGACCAGACAGCTCAGAAAATCGCCAAGGACATGAAACTTCCGATTGGATCAACATACATTCTCTGTGCAGGTTATCATGTTGGACATGGCAATACGAATACAATGCGATTCTGCGAGGTAGGACTGTGAACGAAAACATACTGAGAAAATATGCTTCTCTTGCCGTAAGAAAGGGAGCAAATGTTCAGAAGGGGCAATTGCTGGTGATAAATGCTTCAGTATTTGATGCAAGATTCGTTGAATACTGCGTTGAGGAAGCCTACAAGGCCGGTGCCGGAGCAGTTTCCGTTCAGTGGAGTGATGAAAATGTTTCGCACATGCATTATCAGTACATGACTGTGGAAGAATTGTCCAACGTACCTGATTACAATGTAGAAAGAATCAAGTATGAACATGGCAGAAAGGCCTGTTATCTGAACATATCATCTTCAACCCCCGGTCTGATGAGTGACATCGATCCTCAGAAGATGCAGGCAAGCCGAATTGCCGGCATGAAGAAGATGGCACCTTACATGTCATATACGATGAACAATGAGGGACAGTGGTGTGTCATAGCGTTGCCTAATCCGAAATGGGCCATGAAGGTATTCCCGGATAAGAATGAAGAGGATGCCGTAAAGGCTCTGTGGGACGCTATTCTCTTAAGTGTAAGAGTAAGAGAAGACAATGATCCTGTTGAGGAATGGGAAAGACATGATGCTGAACTGATGAAACACTGCGACATTCTGAATGAACATCAGTTCAGGGCTGTTCATTTCAGGAATGAAAAGGGAACGGATCTGACCGTCAATCTTGTAAAGGATCACATCTGGGTAGGCGGCGGATGTACGACTCCGGAAGGCGTATTCTTCAATCCGAACATGCCTACGGAAGAATGCTTCTGCATGCCGGACAGAAACAATGTAAACGGCAAAGTATATGCCAGCAAGCCATTAAGTTACAGTGGCAGAGTCATTGAGGACTTCTGGTTTGAATTCAAGGATGGGATCGTAGTTGATTACGGTGCAACCAAGCATAAAGATGCACTTGATGAACTTCTGAATACTGATGAAGGATCCCGTCATCTCGGTGAAGTAGCCCTTATCTCCTACGACTCTCCGATTTCAAATCTGAACATCCTGTTCTACAATACACTGTTTGATGAGAATGCTTCATGCCATCTCGCACTTGGCAGATGTTACCCGGAAAACGTAAAGGGCGGAATAGAGATGAACGAAGAAGAACTGAAGAAGGTCGGTGGCAATTCATCAATGAACCACGTAGACTTCATGTTCGGAACTTCTGACATGACCGTTACTGGAATCAAGGAAGACGGTAGTGAAGTTGAAGTATTCCACAACGGCAATTTCTGCATATAAGAAACCTTCGGGTTTCTTTTTTTCTGCCAATGTAGCATAATTAAGTAAATGGAGTGAACAATTATGAGTTATGGTATATTCTTCGGGCACTTTTATCCGCCTCACAGAGGACATCTGCAGGCTATTTTCAGTGCCGCCAGTCAGTGTGAACATCTATTCGTTGTCGTCAGCAATGACGATAACCGCAATAAGTCAGATTCTGAGGAATCCGGAATAGGGATAATGAGCCATGATCTGAGAATCAGATGGCTCTGCCAGGAACTGTCAGACTTTGACTTCATCAGCGTGCTTTCAATTGACGAGACCGACATTCCGGCATATCCGGAAGGATTTACTCAATGGGTCAATCTGCTGCTAGATGCCGTAAAAAATACCAAGAAGTATAAAAAAGATCCCAAGACCTTTACTTTCTTCTGCGGTGAATCTGTTTATACAGACGCATTAAGAGAATATGGCGAAGTAGTCATCTATGACATTGAAAACAGCTGGTACCCTATAAGATCTTCCGAAATCAGAAAGGATCCATATATTTACTGGGATTACATTCTGGGTGCTGCCAGAAGTTTCTTCGCCAAGAGAGTACTGATTACCGGTACCGAGTCTACTGGTAAGACTTCATTAACGAAGATGCTGGCAAAGCTGTATCACACTTCATGGTCATACGAAGTCGGCAGGTATTACTGCGACGAGTACATGGGCAGCAATGAAGACATCTATAACGATACCGATTTCAAGAGACTTGCTCATCTGCAGTACGAGAAAGACGAAGCGGCTTTGAGGAACTCTAACCGTGTATGCTTTTTCGATACTGATGCTGTAGTTACCCAGTATTACAGTGAGCTATATCTTGGACACAAGCTTGATTACATTGAAAACTTTGCCAGACCGGAAAGATATGACATCGTACTGATGCTTAAGCCTGACATTCCATGGGTAGATGATGGCAAGAGACTCAATGGCGATCAGGAAAGAAGATGGAAGCTTCATGAACATCTCAAGAACATGTATCTGGAAAGAGGATTTACCGTTCATGAGATAGGCGGAGGTTATCTGGAGAGAATGAAGGAAGCTGTTGAAATCGTAAATGAGAACCTTGGAGGATACCGTCCGGCAAAGGAATTCAACAGAATAGACTAATTATTTGACATTTGCTGATTAATGTTTTTAAATATTAAGAGTAAATACCGTGAATAAGACATGAGACATCATGCGCTGATCAGAGAGGAAGCCGGCCGGTGAAAGGTTTCTGAAGCAAAGACGTCTTACCGCTTAGGAGTAGGATCTTACGAAAGGATCCCGTTAACCGCGTTAAAGGTTTCGAGAGCAGATCCCTATGGATCTGAAGTAAGGTGGTACCGCGTTTATAACGTCCTTATGTGAGGACGTTTTATTTTTTGGAGGAAGATTTATGAGCGAAATCAAAATGAACGAATTAAACATCAAGGAAGACGAAAGGCTTAATATGCTGAACCATTCCTGTGCCCACTTGCTGGCTCAGGCTGTAAAGCATCTTTATCCTCAGGCAAAGTTCTGGGTAGGACCGGTTATTACAGACGGTTTCTACTATGACATCGATCTGGGAGACACAGTTATAACAGAAGCTGATCTGCCGGCAATTGAGAAGGAAATGAAGAAGTGCTCAAAGGACAACAAGCGCATCGTCAGAGAAGAGATCTCAAAGCAGCAGGCTCTGGAAATGTTCCACGATGATCCTTACAAGACCGACCTGATCAACAATATGGATGAAAACGAAGTGGTTATATCCTGCTACAGACAGGGAGACTTCGTTGACCTTTGCCGTGGACCTCACGTAGAAAATACGAAGCAGATGAAGTACTTCAAGCTGCTCAAGGTTTCAGGTGCTTACTGGAAGGGCGATGCCAATAATAAGATGCTGCAGAGAGTATACGGCGTATGTTTTGAATCACAGGAGGACCTGGATGCCTACCTGCAGTACCTGGAAGAAGCCAAGGAAAGAGACCACCGCAAGATTGGCAGAGACATGGATATCTTCATGGTCAGTGATCTGGTCGGTAAGGGACTTCCATTATGGCTGCCTAACGGCTATACAGTCTGGAGGATCCTTAACAACTATATCACTGAAAAAGAAATTGCTCACGGATATCTGCACGTTCATACTCCTGATTTAGGCTCAGTAGAATTATACAAGACATCTGGTCACTGGGATCATTATAAGGATGATATGTTCTCACCGATGTACAATATCTCAGAGAATGATGAGAACACAATGACCGTCAGACAGGTCAAGGACAGGATCGACAGGGAAAGAAGCGATGATGTATACGTATTAAGACCAATGAACTGTCCTCATCACATGGTGATCTTCGGACGCAGATCTCATTCATACAGAGAACTGCCTATCAGAATTGCCGAAATCGCCAATGACTTCCGCTTTGAGGCTCAGGGAGCCGTAAAGGGCATTGAAAGAGCAAGATCATTTACTCAGAATGACTCTCATATATTCTGTACACCTGAACAGATCGAATCTGAATTCAAGGGCGTTCTTGACCTGATCATGGAAACATATGATGACTTTGGATTCAAGGATTTCAAGTGCAGACTGTCATTAAGAGACCCGGCAGATACGACAAAGTACTTCCCGGATGATGAGATGTGGAATAATGCCGAGGCTTCATTAAGAAGCGTTCTGGATGATCTCAAGCTGGATTACTTTGAGGCAGTCGGCGAAGCTGCATTCTATGGCCCGAAGCTTGACGTGCTTGTTAAGCCGGCTGTAGGCAATGAAGTTGCACTTTCAACGATCCAGTTGGACTTCCTGTTACCAAGGAGATTCGAACTGACATATGTGAATGAAAACGGCGAAAAGATAACTCCTGTCGTCATTCATAGAGCCATCCTGGGTTCACTTGACAGATTTGTTGCTTTCTTACTGGAAGAGACAAAGGGTGACCTGCCTTTGTGGCTGGCTCCACAGCAGTTTACGGTAATACCTGTAAATCCTAATGTCCACTACGAATATGCCAGGGATCTGGTAGACAAGATGATGAAGAAGGGTTACAGAGTAAAACTTGATGACCGTAACGAAAAGCTCGGCTACAGAATCAGAGAAGCTCAGGTCAAGAAGGTTACAATGCAGATAGTCATCGGTGACCATGAAGTTGCTGATAATACAGTAACGATCAGAAGACATGGTCAGAAGGAATCTCTGACACTGTCCCAGGAAGAATTCTTCGCTGCAGTTGACAGAGAGATCGTCGACAAGGAATTAGCCAAATAAGGAGGATCATTTATGGAAAACGCCTGGAATAAATACAGCACAAGAAAGAAAAACGAAGTATTCAAGTTTGCTGAAGGCTACCGCAGATTCATTTCTGAATGCAAGACTGAAAGGGAATGCGTTAAGAAGGGAATCGAGATTGCTGAAAAGCACGGCTTCAGAAACGTTGAGGATTATCTGAAGGAAGATAAGACATTGAAGGCAGGAGACAAGGTTTACCTGAACAACAAGGGTAAGGACCTGGCACTGTTCGTCATCGGCAAGCAGCCAATGGAAAACGGCATGAACATTCTTGGAGCTCACATCGACTCTCCAAGAATTGACTGGAAACAGCACCCATTCTATGAAGATCATGACATTGCTCTGGCTGACACCCATTACTATGGCGGCATAAAGTCATATCAGTGGGTAACACTGCCATTAGCTCTGCATGGTGTAGTTTGTAAGAAGGACGGCACAACAGTCAACATCGTTATCGGTGAAGACGAGGAAGGTCCGGTAGTAGGAATCAGCGATCTGCTCATCCATCTTTCAAGAGATCAGATGCAAAAGCCTGCCAGCAAGGTAATCGAAGGTGAGGACCTGAACGTTACTTTGGGTTCGATCCCGCTTAAGGACGAGGAAAAGGACGCCATAAAAGCCAATATTCTCAAACTCATTAAGGATAAGTATGACGTAGAGGAAGATGACTTCATCTCCGCTGAAATCGAAGTAGTGCCGGCAGGACAGGCTAAGCACTATGGACTGGACAGTTCAATGATCATGGGATATGGCCAGGATGACAGAGTATGTGCATACACATCATTAATGGCAATCTGTGAAATCGAGAATCCGGAAAAGACAGTATCATGCATGCTCGTTGACAAGGAAGAAGTAGGATCTATCGGTGCAACAGGAATGCAGTCATATTTCTATGAAAATATCGTCGCTGAGATCCTGGAACTGACAGATGGTTACGATTACCTGAAGTTCCGCAGATGTCTGGCTAACAGCAAGATGCTGTCAAGCGACGTAAGCGCTGCTTATGACCCGAACTATCCAGGTGTCAACGAAATGAAGAATACATGTTTCTTCGGCGGCGGAATCGTAATCAACAAGTATGTCGGTTCAGGCGGCAAGAGCGGCAGCAATGATGCAAATCCGGAATTCATCGCTGAAATCAGAGCAGCCTGGGACAAGAACAAGATCACCTGGCAGACAGCAGAAATCGGCAAGGTCAATCAGGGCGGCGGCGGAACCATTGCCTACATAATGGCCAAATACAACATGCAGGTCATTGACAGTGGCGTAGGTGTTCAGAACATGCATGCTCCTTGGGAAGTAACCAGCAAGGCTGATATATTTGAAGCAAAGAATGCCTATGTAGCATTCTGCAGGGAAATGAAATAAGCTCTCCAGATGGAGAGCTTTTATTAACTTAGAGAAACTCTAATGTGTGTTTATTCAGCGTTTTCCGGGAAGATTCCCAAGGCAATTTCGAGATTTCCGTTACGCATTCTTAATTCGTTGATGAAATCCTGACTGTCATTGCTGTTACGTAATACTACGTCATAGGTGAGTCTATAGAGGCTTCCCATGTTTGTGGTCTTTACGCCTACCATTTCATGACTTGAGGTATACTTCTCAAACAGATCATCAAATTCCGTTGAGAAATTGACGCTTTCAGGTACGGTGATCTTAAGTTCCTTATGCTGTAAATTGAAGGCACCATGAGTCAGTGAACTGAATCCGAACATCAGAATTGCCATGATGATAACAAATACTGCTGCTATGCCCAGATATCCTGCAGAAGTTGCCAGACCGATGGCAAATGCTGTAAACAGGGAAATCATTTCTTCAGGCTTGCACTGCATGCTTCTGAATCTTAATAAGCCAAATGCTCCCATGATGGCTACACCTGTTCCGAGGTTGCCGTTTACAAGCATGAGTACAGTCTGAATTACGGCAGGCAGTGCAACAAGAGTCAGTAAGAAATTTGGCGTAGTCTTGTTGATCTTGCCGTGAACCATTGCAAGTAAGGCACCAAGAATTAATGAGCCTGCTGTGCAAAGTAAGTAGCTTGTGATATTGAATTCGGTATATATTGATGTGAATAACTGTTCCATTTTAATGCTCCTTTCGCCAGATATTTTTCATAGATCTGTCCATACTTTGAGAAGTTGCCTGGATAGATCTTTAGTTCGTTCAATATTGTGGTCAGCCATAAAGGCATGGCTGTAATTGTCTTGATTTCCATGATGACCGTATCGCCATCCGTAAGTTTCATTTCAGGTTCCGTATTGGTCAGCAGCATGTTTGTCATACTGAATCTTATGTCTGAATCAAATGTTATTCTGAGATTCTGGTCATCTCTTCCAGACCAGGAGTCTCTCTGATAACTGATGAGAACCTTTGGATTGAGTTGCTGCTTTCTGTTTTTCAGATAATCGATTTCTTTCATGATCTGAGTATCCAGCGGAATAACGTCAAACAGCATGTAATCTCTTGACTGATCATAGGTCATTTCCTGTCTTCTCTTGTATGTTACACCTTTGTACTTCTTCTTTATTTCCATGAATACGGGACTCTGACCGTTCTTTACTCCATAACTTCTAAGCCTAAGCTTTTCTCTATAACCATTTTTATCAAGTGATGCTCTGATGAGTCTGTAATCGTCTGTATCAAAATAGATGCTTGTGATGTCGCTGTGAGGGAACTGATCAGGTTTGATCCTTCCATGGATCATGGTCATGATTTCCATGTACTGCTTTCTGGTCAAGACATATTTTGATTCAACTCTTTCAAATATTTCCTGGTAATCCATAACGTTTCCTCCTTTAACTGGCTATATCTTACCTGTTGAATCGGGAGATTAAATGGATTGATTGTGAATGTTTTTCAAAGAAATGTGAATGTTCTGTGAATTTGTTATTTATTGCAAATGACGTATTCAATTGTTAGAATTTTATTATAAACGGAGGAAAAATAATGAAAGCATGGGAAAGAGCCAAGAAGATCCTTTATGATGGGATCCCTGTTCATCTTGAAGATGATAATGAAACGGTGTGGGAAGAAAACGCTGAAGGCCCTGAACAGCTCTATGATGCTCTGGCAAGAATCCACTGGCATTCAAGGGTACCTGGTTCACAGGCTGAGGAATCACCGTGTATTTCTGCCATCCAGGCAACTGAAAACAAGGGATATATCGTACCTGACAGTGAGAAACTGATAGAACGTGGACTTAAAGCATATGACGACGATGACATCGTGGAACTGCATCTGGCTACCAATGCGGTATTTGAAGCATGCAATAATGCCGTTAAGGATGAAAGTTCACCTTACTGGAATCAGAAATTCTATGATTCTTTTGAAGAATATGAGAAGGCTGTAAGCTTCCCTGAAAAGACGGAAATCGACATGGGTGATGAACTCGTTTCCAAGCAGCATGCCGGCTGGCTCTGCCAGATCATAGGCGGAGCATACGGTACCTGCATTGAAGGGTATGTTACCGACAAGATTTACGAGAAGTATGGCATAGTTGACAGATATATCAGAAAACCAAACACTTACAATGATGACATCACCTATGAACTTGCTTTGCTGTTTGCCTATGACAAGTTCGGCAGGGAAACAACCAGTGCAGACATCGCCCGTGAATGGCTGGCCAGGATTCCTACAGGATGGTCTGCTGAAGACATTGCCCTGATAAATCTCAGAGCAGGCATAATGCCGCCGGAAAGCGGTCGCTTCCATAATCCATGGAATGAATGGATCGGAGCCCAGATGAGAGGGGCAATATGCGGACAGTTATATCCAGGTAACCCATATATGGCTGCCAAATGCGCATGGCATGATGCCGAGATCTCACACGCCAGAAACGGCATATTAGGTGAGGTTTTCAATGCCATCATGACATCAATGGCATTCTATGAGAAAGACATCAGAAAAATAATCTGTGATGCCGTCGAACTCATTCCGGCAGACAGCGAGTACGGTCAGGTTATCAGATTTGCTCTTGAACAGTGCAGGAATCATGATAATTATCTGGATGCCTGGAGACCATGTGAAAGCAGATACGATCACTATAACTGGATCCATGCATATCCGAACGCCTGTGCTGAAATAGTGGCTTTGTGGTATGGCGACTGTGATTTTACCAAGACCCTGACGACATGTGGCATGTGCGGACAGGATGCAGACTGCAATGCCGCCCAGCTGATAACGATCGTAGGCATTGTAAACGGACTTGATTTCATACCTGAATACTGGGTAAAACCGATAGGTGATAATCTCGACACATATGTCAGAGGACTTAAGCACATTAAGATCTCTGAACTGGCAAAATGGACTGCTGAAGTAGCCCGCAAACTGGTTTAGTAACTATTTTGGAAATATTGTAATCGTTTCCAAAATGGGTTATTATATCAATAGAAAGTTTTTTTAAGACTAAATGGAGGGAAAGATGAAAAAACTATTACAGATTTTATTAGTCGTTGCGATGGCAATTACTCTGTTTGGCTGTGGCGGAGGCGGTGGTGACAAACCAAGCGGCGAAAAGAGTGCCAAGGAAAAGGCAAAGGAAGCTGGCAAGATCACTGTTGCATACGTAGTCAACGGAACATTAGGCGACAAGTCATTCTTCGATTCTGGTAACGAAGGTATCCAGAACATCAACAAGGACTTTGGTGACAAGGTATATGGCGAAGTTATCGAGTTAACTTACGACACATCTACATGGCAGACAGGTCTCGAAGAAGTATTCAGAGATGGTTGGGATATCATTATCACTGGTACATATGACATGAAGGAATACATCATTCCATTAATCAAGGAATATCCAGACCAGAAGATTTGGTTCTACGATGAAGAATGGAACTTTGACCAGGCTGATGGTTGGCAGTATTGCCCAGCACCAAATCTGTATGCAATGTTATTCGCTCAGAACGAAGGTTCATTCGCAGTTGGCGCAATCGCTGGTTTAGTTACAAAAACAAACAAGGTAGCCTTCATGGGTGGCATGGACAACACAGTTCTTGACGACTTCTATGTAGGTTTCGCAAATGGTGCTCAGTACGTTAATCCAAACGCAGACGTTAACTTATCATGGATGAACTCATTCAACGATGCTTCAGCAGGTAAGGACGTTGCTACTGGCTTATACGAAGCTGGTTACGATGTAGTATTCGCATGCGGCGGCCAGGCTGGCTTAGGCGGATTCGATGCTGTTATCACAAAACCAGAAGGCAACTGGATCATCGGTGTTGATGGTGACCAGGGCGCTTACTTCGCTTCTTTAGGAACAGACGAAGGCGATGCTAAGGCAGGCAGAACAATTACATCAATGAAGAAGAACGTTAACCTCGGATTCTACGATGCAATGAAGAAGCACTTAGCTAACACTCTCGAATATGGCCAGAACAAGAAGTTAGGATTAGACGGTGGATTCGTTTCATTCGCAGTTACAGATACAACCAACAAGGTATTGACAGCTGATCAGTTAGCTCAGGTCAATTCAATCGTTGATGGTATCATTAATGGCACAATCGATCCACAGACTGCATTCGGTCAGGCTGACAACTGGTTCTACGGTGAATTCGTTCCAGCACACGACAGCACAAAATAATCTGATTACAGACTGAATTTGTACTTTAGCCTCTGATGCCGACTGTATCAGAGGCTTAACTTTTAAATTAGAAAGGGAATTTGATATGGATAACTATCTTGTTATGCAGGACATCACCAGAGTTTACGACAATGGTATCATCGCTAACGATAAGGTTAACTTCTCAGCCAGAAAAGGTGAGATCCATGCCATATGCGGTGAGAACGGTGCCGGTAAGACGACTCTGATGAAAATGTTATTCGGTATTGAACAACCAGACGAAGGCCAAATCATAATAAAGGGCGAACCTGTGCATCTTACAAGTCCTACTGTAGCCATTGAACATGGCATCGGCATGGTGCATCAGCACTTCATGCTTGTACCGTCACTTACAGTAGCAGAGAACATCATCCTTGGTGTTGAACCGACAAAGGGTCTTCAGTTTGACATGCAGAAGGCAATTCAGATGACTGAAGACGTATGTCAGAAATATGGCTTTGACATTAATCCAAGAGCCATAGTTCAGGACATTACCGTTGGTGTAAAGCAGAAGGTTGAAATTGTTAAGGCACTGGTAAAAGGTTGCGAAATACTGATTCTTGACGAACCTACGGCAGTATTGACTCCACAGGAAACTGCTGAGTTGTTCGTTCAGTTAAAGCAGTTAAGAGAAAATGGTCATACTATCATCTTCATTTCACATAAACTGAATGAAGTTAAGGAACTGTGTGACAGAGTAACTGTAATCAGAAAAGGTAAGACCATCAGTACTTTTGATACCGCAAACGTTACAGAAGCTGACATCTCCAGAGCAATGGTTGGCGTAGACGTTGAACTTGAAGTTGCCAAGGAACCAGCTCAGCCAAAGGAAAACGTGCTCGTTGTCAAGGATTTAGGCATCTACAACGAAATCGGTAAGAAAGTTGTTAAGAATATTTCATTCTCTGTCAGAGCCGGTGAGGTCGTAGGCATTGCCGGTGTTGAAGGAAACGGACAGAGAGAACTAATTGACGCCATTACCGGTCTGCATACATATGCCGAAGGCAATATCATGCTAGATGGCAAGGAAGTTAAGGATATGACGATCAAGCAGCTCCGTAAGGAAGGGCTTGTACATGTTCCTGAAGACCGTATGACTCTTGGCATTGCCGGAGCAATGAGCATCAAAGAAAACATGATTGCCGATAAGATGGATGATCCACAGTTTGCCAGCAAGGTTTTCATTAAACCAAAGGCAATCAAGGAGCAGACGGATAAGTGGATCAAGGAATATCTGGTTCTCTGCAAAAACGGCGAACAGAATATCAATGGTCTGTCCGGTGGTAACATTCAGAAGGTCGTTGTTGCCAGAGAGTTTACAAGCTTCAATAAGCTGTTAGTACTTGACCAGCCGACCCGTGGTATCGACGTTGGTGCTGCAGAGTTCATCAGACGCAGAACCATCGAAATGAGAGATGCCGGCAAGGCAGTTCTGCTGACAAGTGCTGACCTTGGAGAGATACTGAACCTGTCAGACATTCTGCTGGTAATGTACGGTGGAGAGATCGTTGGTTTCTTCCCGGATGTCAAGTCTCTGACAGAAGACGAACTCGGTTATTACATGCTTGGTGTCAAGAAGATGAGCGCTGAGGAGATCGGAGGTGCATTACATGTTTAGAAGCAATACCAGATTCAACATGTCAGTACAGAGTAAGCACCAGATTCTCAGAATGGCAATGAGTATTGCCATTGGTCTGGCACTCGCTACTGTTCTCATCGTAGCTACCAGTGACCGTCCTATGACATCGCTTGGATATTTCTTCTTTGCTCCACTGCAGAGTATAAGCTACTTTAACTTCTGGATGCAGAAGGCAATACCACTGATCTTTACCGGTGTAGCCGTTTCAATCATGTTCAGTGCCAACCAGTTCAACCTGGGTCTCGAAGGCGCATTCCTGTTTGGCGGTTTCGTCGGTGGTGCCCTGACCAACATCTACATCGTTCCTGGACAGCCTGTCGTTGGCTGTATCCTGGGATGTATCATTGGTGGTCTTGTCGGCGCCGTAATTACATTGATCCCTGCCATTTTAGAGAAATTATTTAATGCATCAATCATGGTAACATCCCTGATGATGAACTATATCTGCTTATGGTATTCAAACTATCTTCTGTTCTCAGTTTTCAAGGACCCGAAGACAAGTAAGAGTACCTACTCATGGACAACAAGCTCCAATGAGATCATGGTTACAAAAGTAAGGATAGGTAATGAAAAGCTCGTTATCTTCTATTCACTGTTTGTAGCTCTGATCATCGTACTGATTGCATGGTTCTTCCTGTATCGTACGAAAGTTGGCTTCAAGCTGCGCATGGTTGGTGAAAACAAGCACTTTGCAAGATATGTTGGTGTTTCAGTAAGTACTGTTGCCATCATTGCACAGGTAATCGGTGGATTCATTGCTGGTATTGGTGGTGCTTCAGAAATCATGAGCTTATACACCAACTACCGTTGGGTTGAACTTACCGGCTTCGGCTGGGACGGTGTAACAATGGCCGTATTCGCAAAGAACAATCCGCGTAACGTTCCAATCGCTGCACTTTTCATTGCCTACCTGAGAGCCGGCGCCTATGTAATGTCTATTAAAACAGGCATTCAGGTTGACTTGACCAAGATAGTTGAAGCCGTAATCATTCTGTTCTTATTAGCTGAGAAGTTCCTGGCTAAGACATACAGAAAGATGATTATTAAGGAAGCCGAAAAAGAACGTGCTGCTAAGCAGTTGGCAGAGGAGGGTAAATAAGTATGGGTAACATTATTTCTTCATTCTTAGATGTATTTACAAACCCTAACTTCTATGCAAACGTCTTGGCGGTAACTCCTCCAATTCTGCTGGCAGCCCTCGGCTGCAGCATTGCCCAGAAATCCGGACTTGTCCAGATGGGCATGGAAGGCATCATGTTATTGTCATCATTCCTTGGAACTCTGGCAGCTGCCTATATCGGCGGACCAAACCCATGGTTAGGTCTACTGGTCGGTCTCGTTGTCGGCGGTGTACTGGGTTATCTGGTTGCGTTCTTCAACCTTAAACTGAAGGTTGACATCGTACTTGTAGGTATTGCAATGAACCTGATGGGAAGCGGCATTACCGCGTTCTTCCTGCCAATCGTAACACCAAACCACGACAGAAGTTCAACAAACTCATTACAGTCTGGCATTCTGCCTAACATCAAGATTCCAGTACTGGGAGACATTCCGGTAATCGGCAATATCTTCTTCAATCAGAACATACTTACTTATATCTCTTACATCCTGATTGCCGTAATGGCATTCCTGATGTTCAAGACGAAGCTGGGATTAAGAATCAGAGCCGTTGGTGAAAATGCCAACGCAGCTGAATCAGTAGGTATTTCTTCTGATAAGATCAGAACTATTGCCATGATCATTTCCGGATGTCTTGGCGGTATCGGCGGCGTCTTCATGAGCAGTGTTTACTTATCATACTTCTCAAACGGCATTACCGCAGGACGTGGTTTCATCGGCCTGGCGGCATGTTCGATGGGTGAAGCGAACCCGATTCCGACTGCCCTGACAAGCTTGCTGTTCGGTTTCTTCTATGCATTAAGCAACTTCGCGAGAACAACAGGTATCTCTGATAACCTGATCAAGATGTGGCCATATGCAGCTACCATTGTCGGTGTTGTTATTTATTCAATCAACAAGACCAATAAGGAAAAGAAACGTCTGGCTGGCCTTGCCAAGGACGAAGAAAAGTAAAAACGGGCAGGGGAATGAAAATTCTCCTGCTTTTTTTGTTGTTTTGACTCCATTAAATCTGTATAATAAACTAGTGTGAAAAAGGAGTTTCCTAAATGATATCTTTAAGGTTGGCAAACAAAAACGACGCTGCAGAACTTGGAAATCTGTACTACCTGTACTGTCAGGACATGTACGGTGATTATCTGAATCAGGGCGTTAATAATACTCTTACTGTTGAAGACTGTATCAACAAGTTCAAGGAAACCAAATGCACCGATGTCATTGTTGGAACATTTGATAACAAGATCGTAGGATTCTGTTCCTTTGGCAAGTGTAAGGATAAGGAAGCCATGCCAAATACCGGTGAGATCTATCAGCTTTATGTCATGGATGATTACAGGCTGAAGGGAGACGGCAGAAGAATGCTTCACGAAGCCATAAGGATCCTTACCAGAGAGGAATATGATTCCGTAGTTACAAAGTGCCTGTCAACCCAGAAGGGTGTCATAAGATTTTATGAAAATGTTGGTTTCAAGGATACTTTTGATGAATATCCTCTGCATGACGACGTTAACATAAAGGTATTCTTCAAATTCATCTGATCAGAAATGATCAGATTTTTTGTTTCCTTGACATAAAACTTAAATAACCTTACTATTATATCGTTGATTTAAGAGGTGATGTTTTTTATGGATCCGCTTTCGTGGATATTTGAATCAGTTAGTACAAAAGCAACCGTCAGTTACCCGGATGGAAACATCATGGGATACATTATTTTATTATTAGCATTGATCATGGCTAATGCCTATTTTGCTGCCAGCGAACTGGCCATAGTATCGCTCAATGATGCCAAGCTGGAGAAGATGGCAAATGAAGGCAACAGGAAAGCCGTTTTACTATATAACATGACAAAGATGCCAACGACGTTTTTGGCAACCATCCAGATAGGCGTAACGCTGTCTGGCTTTTTGGGTAGTGCCGTAGCTGCTGATACTTTTGCAGATTACATAGTTTACTGGTTAAGAAATGTAGCGATTGAGTCCAGTGTAATCAGAATTATTTCAATCTTTGTAATAACTCTTCTGTTATCATTCATAACCCTGGTATTTGGTGAACTTCTGCCAAAGAGAATTGCCATGAAGGATCCGGAAAAGGTTGCCTTCGGCGTAGTCGGTTCTCTGCATTTCATATATGTCATTTTCAAACCTCTCGTATGGCTTGTTTCAAAGACTGTCAATGCTCTTGCAAAAATGATGGGCATAAAGGAAACAGACGGTCAGCAGGAATATACAGAAGAGGAAATCAGAATACTTGTTGATGCCGGAAATGAGAAAGGCTTCATTGAAACTGAACAGAAGGAAATGATCAACAATGTATTTGAGTTCAATGACCGTACTGTAGGTGAGATCATGACGCACCGTACAGACATGGATTCACTGAGCATTGATGATGATCTCAACACTGTATTCAAGACATTCTCTGAATCAGGACACTCAAGAATTCCAGTATATGGAGAAGACATTGATGACATCGTCGGTATGCTTTACTTCAAGGATCTCATGGGATTACTTGTAGATGATAAGAAACGTGAAAAGTTCAGCATCAGAAAATACATGCGTGAACCGATGTTCGTGTATGAAAATCTTAAGTGTGACGACCTGTTTGAGGAATTCCAGAAGACCAAGGTACAGGTTGCCATCGTACTTGACGAATACGGCGGTACATACGGCATCGTTTCAATGGAGGACCTGCTTGAATCAATAGTTGGTGATATTCAGGATGAATTTGATGATGAGGAAGAGGAAATCGAAGAAGTCAATGACAGCCATTTCATTGTTGATGGAGCAACGATCATTGATGACGTTTCTGAAATCATCGGACAGGAACTCGATGACAGTGAAAATGATACGATCGGCGGATTGTTAATGGATAAACTTGGCTATGTTCCTGATGAGGATGAACATCCAAGCGTACAGATAGGCAATGCACTGTTTACCATCAAATCTATGGATGACAGATCAATAGATAAGATTGACGTTGTAATATTACCGGAAGAAAAGGAAGAAGAGAAAGAGGCAAAGTAATTTGCCTCTTATTTTCATTGTAAAGATCTTACGCAATATATCTTGGATTACAGGTTTATAATATTATGCTAAAATAAATTCATAAGAGGAAAACAATGAAAATATTACTTGGAATACTGCTGTCAATAACAGCTGCTTTTTCGCTAATTCAAATTGATCTGAGTTCTGAATTGAAATCAGATGGTTTTGTATTGAAAGAATATGAACATAAGACTTCTCACGGCTCAGGAGAAAAGATAACTGTGACAACATCGTACAGTTGGCTCAGTGAGAATGATGACGATTATATGTACATAATAGATGAACCTGAAACGAGAGAAGAACGTTATGTCGTAGACAGTCCAAAGAAGGAATACAAAAGTCATTATGAGACTATACATCACAATGAAACAGGGCATTATGAACAGATAAATACACCTATTACTGTTTATGATGTATCATACATGATGTCTGGTGAAACATATACTGAGACTTTCGGTACATATGAAGAAGCATTGGAATTCATGGGCAGTCATGATGGCCTGGGAATTGAAGAACGCACGGAATACCAGATCTCACAACAGTATGTGGTTGATCATCAGGCATATGATGAAACAGTTGAAGTAGTTGATCAATACGCTGCTGATGAAGTTGGTCATTATGAAATGATTATTATTCCAGAAGTTGGACATCTTGAACTTAAGGAAGGAATCATAGAAGGAAAGGGAAGCGGAACCTATACCGCAGTAATAAACAGAGAAACTGAATAACTGGAGGAAATTCATATGAAGAATTTAGGAAGGATCATAGCATCGCTGGTGGCATTGGCTATATGTCTGCTATTGGCAAATTACATGGGATTCAGCGTTGAAGATTTCCTGGCAAACATCCACATCAATGTTGAATCTATTCTGCGGGTAGCGATAGTCTGCACGTTTCTTTTGTCAGTGAAGTATCTGCTCAAGATACTGGTGTCACTGATAAAGACCAAGAAGCTGGCAACATTCGTAACCATACTGAACAGTGCAATTGATTATCTGGCACTCATACTGATCGTAGTATGGTCACTAAGAATAATGGGCGCTGACATCAACGGTATCATTGCCGGTATAGGAATCCTGGCATTGATCATCGGTACAAGTGCTGAGGGGCTCATAGAAGACATGCTGACGGGCATTTTCATGTTATTTGAACAGGAATGCAAGGTTGGCGATATCGTCGAGGTAGACGGCTTTCTCGGCACCATAAGTGAAATAGGAATAAGAACAACCAGCATCATTGATAATGCAGGTAACGTAAAGATATTCAACAACAGTTCCATGAAGGACATATTAAATCATTCTCTGTATGATTCAGTGGCTGTTGTTGATATTGAACTTCCTCAGGATGCAGATATCGAAGCCGTAACAGGTGCTGACTACGGTGACATAAAGTGTCTTGGGCTGGAAGAAATATTATCTGACACTAATATAATAAGATTCATCAAGGAAACAAAGGAAGCTGATCTTTACGATGAAAGAAGAAAGATGAACGTAAAGATTCTGAAGGTATTGAAGGAACTTGGAATAAAGTAAATCATGAAATCAGCGGAATACAGAAAGATACCTGATGAGTTTAATATCGGTTATGACTCATCAAGGGAGAAGAAACCGGAAGAAGAAAAGCGCAGGGGAATATACAGAATACTGCGTATCTTTGTTGCGGTTACCTTACTGATATTCCCGTTAACGATCAGACAGGGGCTCATATCATTATTGCCGGAAGAGGAAGTAATACCGGATATTCCTCCAGTACTAGATCCCGTTACTCCTCCGGAACCAATCAGATATGAAATTAACGGCAGTACTTATAAGGCTGATGGAATCTATGTTCATTTCAACGAGAAAAACGGCTGGTTCTATGATGGCAAATACTTCATCGGCTTCTCATGGGACGAATCGACAGGAAAGTACAGCGCAGCTGGAACTGTTCCTGATTCTGGTACTGCCGCAACTCTGACAAGCACTGTCAGTTATCTGAAATGCGAAGGTACCATTGAATCCAATGAGGCCAATGATGAACTGATAATGTATGAACCATTTGGCCAGAATGACAAACTGTTCATCAGAACCGAAGAAAAGATCAATGACAGGTTCATTGACATATTAAATTATGAAAACTTCTTGTTTGCCGGCTATTATGAAGGAAAGTATGTTCCTGACTTTGGTTTTGATGCCTTGTATGTAAGTAGAATTGCCGCCGACGGCAGTAATATGGTTATTACCTTCGCTAATACCGCAAACAGTAATGTATCTGAAATAACTGCTTCATACTCATATTCAGAAGGCGTTATAAGCATAAGCCTTGACTATCCGTTTGAATATGAACTGACTACTGATGCAGGAACGAAAAAATACATATTCAATGATCCGCTGGAAGCTGTAGTGTTTGCGACTGATGAAGGCATGTACATGGGAATGAACCTGTTCTGCTGGCAGGTATTTGAACTGGAAAACTGATGTAAGCACTTTCATGAAAATTCAATTAGATTTATCTTGATTCTTGATTCCAATTGTGGTTATATAATTACAGTAACTTTAAATCGGTACAGAGATGCCGGCAAGTTCGATATACATTTTTGGAATGTAATAGGGTCTTGCTGTGCGCAGGACCCTTTAATTTTACCGGGAGGACAGACATGAAGTTTAAGACTCAGATCATGAATGAAGCTGATATAGAGAGAGCACTGGTAAGACTATCTCATCAGATCATTGAGAAGAACAATGGTCCTGAGGATATCTGTCTCATCGGCATCAAGACAAGAGGAGTACCTCTCGCTAACAGAATCGCCGAGAATATTTTCAAGATTGAAGGCAGTAAACTTCCTGTTGGATCACTGGACATTACAATGTACCGTGATGATCTCTCAAAAATCAATATCGATCCCGTCATTAGCCATAGTGACATTTCTTTTCCAATTGAGGATAAGATAGTCGTTCTGGTTGATGACGTTATTTTTACCGGCAGGACCGCAAGGGCTGCCATGGATGCTCTGAAAGATTTCGGACGTCCAAGAAAGATCCAGCTATGTGTTCTTGTTGACAGGGGACATGCTGAGTTGCCAATCAAGGCAAACTATGTAGGTAAGAACATCCCGACTTCAATGAACGAAGTCGTACTGGTCAACCTTAGGGAAGTTGATCATGTTACGGGTGTTGTTATAAACGAATTATGAAAATGAAGGAAAGGAGAATTTTCATGACAACAAAAAAAGATTCATATGGTTATTTACCACAGGAAAGGCCTGAGACAGGCAAACTTATTCTCTACGCATTGCAGCAGGTAATCGTAATGTTCCCGGCTACAATCGCCGTAGCATTAATTACCGGTTTCCAGGTATCAACAACTATCTTCGCATCAGGTTTGGCAACCTTATGCTTCATCTTCATCACAGGCAAGAAGATTCCTCTGTATTACGGAAGCAGCTTTGCTTACTTATCAGCAGTATCTTCAATGGCAATGGCTGAAGGTACAGCAGAACAGATCGCAGCATGGAGCGCTACAGGCGTCTTACCGGCAGAACTCATTTCAAAGGCTCAGTTCGGTATCATCATGAGCGGCTTCGTTTCAATCGCAGCTGGCTTATTAGTAAGAAAGTTCGGTAAGGAAACAATTGAAAAGATCCTGCCACCTACAATCACTGGTCCTATCTCAATGATCATTGGTCTTACTCTGGCAGTAAATGCCGTAGGCGATGCAATTAACCCAGCAGCAGAAAATCCAACAGCATGGCTGATCGTTTCACTGGTAACATTTATCTCAACAGTTCTTTATTCAAAGTATCTCAAAGGATTCCTAGGACAGTTACCATTGCTGTTAGGTGCCCTGACTGGATGTGCATGCGCAGCAGTATTCTATTTCACAGGAACCAACCTGTTCAGAACAATTCCTGATGTAGCTCTGGAAAGCTCATTATGGAGATTAGGTCCTATCGCCATTCCGGCATTCACATTACCAAAGTTCTCAATGACAGCATTATTAGGCATCATGCCAATTGCCATCGCAACAATTCCTGAATCAACAGCTCACATGTATCAGCTGGATGTATACGTAAATGACGTTGCCAAGAAGAAAGGTCAGAAGTTAGGATACAACTTAATAGACTTACTTGACCGCAACTTAATCGGTGACGGCTTATGCGACATGGTATCAGGTTTCGTAGGCGGTCCTGCAGGAACAAACTACGGTGAAAACATTTCAACAATGGCCATCACAAAGGTATTCTCAGTTCCAGTACTGGCAGCCGCCGCAATCATCGCAATGATCATCAGCTGCTTCACACCTCTGATCTCTGCAATCTATTCAATTCCAACTGCAGTAATCGGCGGTCTTGAAGTATACCTCTTCGGTGCCATCGCTGCTCAGGGTATCGCAATCATGATCGATAAGAACGTTGACATGTTCTCAAGCAAGAACATCGCTGTAATAGCTCTGATCATGATGATCGGTGTAGGCGGACAGTACGCATTCCCAGGTGGAAACATCCCATTCTTCGGCTTCAACATCCCATGTGTTGCCGGTGCATCAATCAGCGGCATCATCCTCAACGCTTTATTAAGCATTGGTGAAAAGAAATAGTAAGTAATCATATATCATAAGAAAAAGCATGGCTTAAGAGTCATGCTTTTTGCATATTTGTTGTTTGATAATATTTGTTTGTTATATATTAAGGACATGAAAACAATATTATTTGATTTGGATGGAACTCTCTTGCCAATGGTACAGGATGAGTTCGTAAGATGCTATTACGGATTGCTTTTAAGAAAACTTGAACCTTTTCACGTAGATGGAAAGAAGTTCATTGATGCACTCAATTATGGCGCTTATCTTATGACTATCAACGATGGCACTGATACAAATGAACACGTATTCTGGAAAGGATATACAAAACTGATGGGAGAACCCGATATGGAAATGGTCAGTGCGATAAATGAGTTTTATGAAAATGAGTTTAATGAAGCCATTGTATCGACAAGACCTGATCCTCTGGCTAGGAAGATCATAGATTTACTGAAGAAAAGGGGATACCAGATCATTCTGGCAACCAGCCCGCTGTTCCCCAGAAGTGCTACCTATAACCGCATAAGATGGGCAGGGCTTAGTCCTGATGATTTCATTACGGTTACTACCTATGAAACCAGCACTTCCTGTAAGCCGTCATTACTCTATTATCAGCAGCTGATCAATGAATATGATATTGATCCATCTTTAACAATGATGATCGGTAACGACGTTGGTGAAGACATGGTTGCCAGTAAACTGGGTTTTACGACATATCTGGTTACGGATTATATTGAAAACAGAGCGGGTGTCAGCTATGAGCCGTGTCTAAAGGGATCTCTTAAGAAACTGTATGAATATATTCTTGATAAAGTGCTATAATTATCAGGTACGAAAAAGAGGCGAGCTAAATGGATAGAAATAAGGCGATCGTCAGAACCAGTCTGATTGGAATAGGAGTCAACCTGATACTTGTAGGCTTCAAGGCATTCGTAGGCTATCTCAGTGGTTCAATTGCGATCATCATGGATGCCATAAACAATCTTAGTGATGCACTGAGTTCTGTTATTACGATCATTGGAACAAAGCTGGCTTCACGCAAGCCTGACAGAGAGCATCCTTTCGGTCATGGCAGAATTGAATACATCAGTTCCATCATCATTGCCATACTGGTCATAATGGCCGGCATTGCATCTCTGAGTGAGTCATGGCAGAAGATCGTTAATCCTGTTGAAGTCAACTATACAGCCGTTACACTTATCGTTGTATCAGCAGGTATTCTCGCCAAGTTCCTGCTTGGCAAGTATGTAAGGAAGAAGGGCGAGGAACTTTATTCTGATGCACTGATAGCTTCCGGCATGGATGCATCATTTGACGCCATAATCACATTCTCAACTCTGGCTGCTGCTCTGATTTATCTGGCATTTAATCTCAGACTTGAAGGTTACATCGGTATTGTCATTTCAGCACTGATCATAAAATCCGGTTTTGAGATACTGATGGAAAGCCTCAGCAGCATCATCGGTGTTAGAGTAGATGATGAACTGACAGCTGAAATCAAGTCGACAATAAATGAATTCCCTCAGGTAAATGGAACATTTGACCTGATTCTCCACAGATACGGTCCGGAACAGCTCATAGGCTCTGTTCATATAGCCGTAGATGATGAGATGACTGCACGTGAAATTCACAGACTTACACACGACATTTCAACTCTGATATTCAAAAAGTACAACATCATACTGACGGTTGGAATATATGCTTCAAACAACAGTACTGAGTTGAGCAGAAAGATGAATGCCAGACTGAATGAACTGATCTCATGTAATCCAGAGATCCTGCAGATGCATGGGTTCTACATTGATGAGGAAAACAGGAATGTATCATTTGACATGATATTTGACTATAACGTCAAAGAGACAGAAATGATAAAGAACAACATCATTGAGGAACTTAAGAAGGATTTTCCTGATTTCTCGTACAATGTTGTCATTGACAGCAATTATTCAGAAAGTTAAACAGCTTCGGCTGTTTTTCTTTCAGGAAGGTTATTTATATACCGAGAATGCAGACGGAAATATCTAGTTATTTCTGTCACAAATAAACATCAAAAATGATACAATTACTAGGGAAGGGAGAATGAGACATGGCTGACGACAAGAATCTTGATCTGACTGAAGGCAAAGTTGGCATACAGATCTTCAGGTTCATCTGGCCTGTTCTTTTATCGAGCCTTTTCCAGCAGTTCTATTCACTGACAAATCAGCTTATCGTAGGAAACTATGTATCAAAGACTGCTCTTAGCGCAGTCAGTGCATGCACTACCATCACAATGCTGTTCAACTACTTCTTCGGCGGCATCGGATTAGGAGCCGGAATCGTAACATCACACACCTATGGTGCCAAGGACAGAGACAGGCTGAAGATTGCAGTTGAAACATCTCTGATCATTTCCATATTTGGTGGAATCATTCTTACCTTGCTTTCAGAAATGTGCATAGGGCTGATGATGAAGATGATCAACATCAATGATACACTTTATCCTATTGCCTATGATTATCTCAGAGTATATCTGATCGGTAACATTGCCGTGTTCATGTATAACATGGGATTCTATGTTTTACGATCGATAGGAGACTCACGACATCCTCTGTACTACCTAATTGCCTCAAGCGTGCTGAACATGATTCTTGGTGTTATCTTCGTAAGAAGATTTCATCTTGACGTGGTAGGTACTGCATTGGCTACCATTATCTCTCAGTTTGTCGTTGATATTCTCTGCTACAGACTGCTCGCCAAGAATGAAACGCTTAATCTGGACATAATGCACATGAGAATAGACTGGGATCTTACCAGGGAGATATTCCGTCTGGGAGTTCCGGCAGGGGTACAGAATACTCTTATCGGACTTGCAAACGTCACTGTTCAGGCTTATACGAACCTCTTCAGCAATGAAATAATTGCCGGAGTAGGAGTTGCCCAGAGAGTATCAAGCTACGCTCAGAGTCCTCTGCATGCCCTTACAACCGTATCTACCAGTTTCATTGGCCAGAACTACGGTGCCAAGAAATATGACAGAGTACAGGAGGGGACAAGATACTGTCTGCGTCTTTCCAACATAATTTCCATAACTCTCTCAACACTGATATTCATCTTTGCCAAACCTCTGGTACAGATGTTCAACAAGGACCCTGAGATCGTTAAATATGGTGTTGAAATGGTCAGGTTTACTGTCTACAGTACGATTTTCATAGGCTGGTCACATATATACAATGGCGTATGCCGCGGGGCTGGAAATGTCAAACTCCCGATGATCATAGCCATATTCTCGCAGGTCATTGTCCGTTACATATATGTTACAGTTGCGTTCAGCATATCAACAAGTATTTACCACGTTTATGTTGGAAGCTCCATTGGCTTCGTATTTGCCGGAATTGTTGCATCAATATACTTCAATTTCAGCAAGTGGACCAAGGAACATCATCTTCGCCCATGATAAAAAGAAATGCCCGAAAGGGCATTTTCATATTTCTTCGTAAAGGGGGACCATCCTGATGTTTTCCGTATCCAGATAACCCTTGTCAGTAAGTCTAAGATATGGAACGCAGGTTAGAGCAAGAAGACAGAAGTTCATTATCGTATTTCGGTGAACGTATCCCTGATCTTCAAATGCCTTACGAATTCTGATGAAGTCATCGGCAGTTTCCTCAACAGATCTGTTGCTCATGAGTCCGGCAACAGGTAAAGCAAGTGTACCAGTAACTTTGCCATCTAATACTGATACGATGCCGCCATTCATACTTATAACCTCTTTTACTGCTTTATGCATGTCTTCTTCGTTACAGCCCATGACGATCAGATCGTGACTGTCATGACTGAGCGAACTTGCGACAGCGCCGGTTTTAAGACAGTCACCGCAGGCAAAACCATAGCTGACATTGCCATTAATGCCATGACGTTCAAATACCATTACAAGTCTGCAATCCGTTTCCTGCCATTGAAGAATATTTCCAATTACTCTCATCCTGACTCTTCGTTCTGAGGTAATGTTTGTATTACATGATACCTCCATGACTCTGACGCTGACTTCTCTGTCTTTTCCCGGCACGAAAACACTGAATCTGGCTATGTCAGGGATTGATAGTTTAACGGTTTGCTCAAATTCCTTGCCAAGCGAATAGTCATGTTTTTTTATTCCTTCAGTAATATCATAGATTTGTTTTCCTCTTTTAAAAGTAGCCAGAATACTAAGCTCACAAGGGTCATCTATGATAACAAAGTCAGCAAGCTTACCAGGAGCTATTACTCCTCTGTCTCTCATGTTCATTCTGGCGGCAGGGGTATAGGTAGCACAGTAGATCGCGTACTCAGGTTTCATTCCAAGTCTTATGGCTTTCCTGACAATGTTATCAATATGTCCGTTTTTCACCAGTAAGTCAGGGAAGGTATCATCCGTAACGAAACTGAAGTATTCGTACAGGCTGTTATCAATAATGTAATCAATGATTTCCTTTTTAAGCATCATGTCCTGAATCTGTACGAACATGCCGTTTTCAAATCTCTGTCTTATTTCCTCCAGGTCGTGTTCACAATGGTCTGAGGTGATTCCTCTGTAAAGGAACCTGGCCAGATCAGCATACTTAAGCTGAGGGCAGTGACCTTCAAGAATGTAATTGGGATCTTTCTCATGAACAATATCAATGAACTTTCCGACTTCAGAATCGTTTTCTTGTATGATTTCCTTGTAGTTCATTACCTCGCCAAGACACCATATACCATCAGTATTCTTCAGTTCAAGCATGTCATCACATGTCAGTTCAGCTCCTGCTGTCTCATGATCCTTCATTACCGGTACGTTGCTTGGTATTGCGTAATAGACGTCATAGGGAGCTTTCTGACCGTCCTTTATCATGGCATTGATTCCTGCCTTACCGCAGACGTTAGCTATCTCATGAGGCTCAGAAACGATCGTGGTAAGACCTCTTGATACGGTATAGTCGGCAAACGCTCTAGGTGTTACCAATGAACTTTCAATGTGCATGTGTATGTCAATGAATCCTGGGATGATATATTTGCCGGAAGCGTTAATTTCTTCATCGGCAGTAATTTCATTCTGTTTCTTTGTATCAACGTAAAGAAACTTGCCATCTTTGATGAAAATGTCAGCGTCTACGAATTTCTTAATGTAAGAGTTAAGTACTCTGGCATTTCTGATGACCAGATCGGCATGGGATAGATCCTTCATGTAGTTGGCTCCTTTCCTTTGTAAAAAGAAAAGAACATTTAATGTTCTAGTTCTTATTGAGTTTCAGATAATATACTCCCGGGTCTGAGAAGATCCTGAAGTCATCTCTGGTAGTGCCAACACCGTTGGACACGTAAAGAGTTGTATTCTTAAGCTTGTACTTTCCGGTACCGTAGTTGCCGGTATTTGGATATTCAACGTTATTAACAAACAGAGCAAGGTTTATCTGCATGTGATGCGAGTGACCTGACAGTGTGACGTCGCTGATCTGATTGGGCAGATTCTCAGCCAGCTTTGCACCGTGAATGACGGTAATTACGAATGAATCATTGGAAATGTTGCTGTAGGCAAGGGATGAATCAATTGATGAATCCTTGTAGTCAAAGCCTGCCAGATAGATTACTTCACTTGTACCGTTGTGCAGTGTGATTGTGTTGTCCTGCAGCATTTCAAATTCAGCATCGTACAGAAGCTTTCTGACTAATGCAGCACGCTGTTCACTGGTGTAGTCAAAGTCACCTAATACTGCAAACTTGCCAAGAGGGGCATCAATTGACTTCAGTGCTGTCCTGAGATTTGAAATGTCCTGAGATACCGGACTGTAGTCACGGTCAAACATGTCACCGCCAAAGATGACGATGTCAGCCTGAACCTTGTTTATCTTGTCAACGAAGGCATCAAGACGATCCTTATTGAAAAATGTTCCGTATTCCAAGTCACTGATGAACATCACGGTAACGTCATCGAATGATTCAGGCAGGTGAGAGTCATTATATGTGATGTTCTTGATCTGGAAGTCAGTTGGGTTCACATATTTTCCATTCAGATAGGAAAGTACACCTGTTAACAGGATCAGTAATACGACGGCCAGTGAAAGTATCAGTTTCTTCTTGTTTTCCATACAATGATTTTAACACAAAATGAATATACGGGAATAATAAAAGGGGACTTACGTCCCCATTAATATCTGTTTCTGTTAGCCTGCATCAGGGCAATAGCGTCCTTGTGATTGAGGATAACCGGAATGATGATAGGATTACGGTGAGTCCTGCTGTAGAAGTAAGGCTCAAGTGTATTTCTGATAGTATTCTTGATTTCGCCGAAGGTAGTCTTCTGGATCATTATCTTTCTTAATGCTTCATATACGACAAGTTCAGCTTCCTTCATCAGTGTCTGGCCTTCCTTTACGAAGACGAATCCTCTGGAAACGATGTTCGGACGGCATAGGATGCTGTTGGTTCTGGAATCTATGGTGACGATTACACTTACAAGTCCGTTATCGGAAAGGATCTGTCTGTCCTTGAGAACTGCCGTAGCTATGCCGCTTGAGTCAGTTCCGTCAATGTAGATGTCATCAGTCTGAATAGTATTTGAATCGCACATGTATACTTCGTGATCTCTCATGACCAGAATATCACCGTTGGAAACGATGAAAATGTTTTCGGCAGGAACACCCACCTCGGTAGCCGTATCAGCGTGCATTCTGAGCATCTTGTATTCACCGTGCATCGGCATGAAGAACTTAGGCTTTACCAGCTGCAGCATGAGTTTCTGTTCATCCTGGCTGGCATGACCTGTGGTATGCAGGTTATTGAGCATTGAGTTGGTAATTACATTAGCTCCAAGTCTGGTCAGACTGTTTACGACACCGTTAACGCTTGACTGGTTGCCGGGGATAGGGTTGCTTGAGAAGATAACTGTATCTCCCGGGATTATGTTAATGTAACGGTGTGAGGAGTTGGCCATGCGGCTTAAGGCAGCCATTGGCTCACCCTGAGAACCGGTACATAAGACACAAAGCTTATGTGTTGGATATTCATCAAGCAATGTCGGGTCGATGAAGTCATCATCATTGGCCTTGATGTGACCGAGGTTACGGGCGATCTGAACGACATTCTCCATGCTGCGGCCGATGATGCAGATCTTTCTGTCACAGGCTATGGCTGCGCTTATTATCTGCTGTATGCGGTGTACGTTGCTGGAGAAGGTGGCGATGATCAGTCTGCCTCTTGTCTTTTCCATGATTTCATTGATGCTCTTGGCAACCTGCTTTTCTGATATTGAGAATCCTACTACCGCAGAGTTTGTTGAGTCTGACAAGAGCAGGTCTATGCCGAATTCTCCCATGTAGCTGATGCGCTGATAGTCAGCGTTGCTGCCAATAGGAGTAAGGTCAAACTTGAAGTCACCGGTTGACATGATCCAGCCGTTTGGTGTCTGTATGGCAAGGCCAAGACAGTCAGGGATGGAGTGTGTAATGTCAAAGAATCCTATATGGAAATGTTTGCTTGTAAAGCGGGATTCATTGTTGATCTCTATCACGTTGCATCTGCCGCTCATTCTGTGCTCTTCAAGTTTCTTTTCTATGAGAGCCTTGGCAAATTTCGGAGCATAGATGTTTTCAATGGCCACTACCTTGAGAAGATAGGGGATGCCACCGATGTGGTCTTCATGACCGTGCGTGATGAAAAGACCCTTGATCTTCTCCTGATTTCTTATCAGGTAGGTATAATCAGGGATGACATAGTCAACGCCTAAAAGATTTTCGTCAGGGAACATTATGCCGGCATCGATGATGATTATCTCATCATCAACCTGAATACAGTAGGTATTCTTACCGATCTCTCCCAAACCTCCCAGAGCAAAAATCAGCGTATCAGTAGGAAGATATCTGTCGATGGTTCTGGAATTGTATTTCTCTGCTAAATTCATCTTTACTCCTAACTAAATGACTACTGAACCGGGAATATCCTTCCAGGGATCTTTCTGATCAATGTGATCATAATACAGCTTGCCCTTAAGATGATCCATTTCATGCTGCATGACGATAGCAGGATAATCAGTCAGTCTGATGTCTTCCATGCGGTCTGTGAGCATGTTATAGGCTCTTACCGTGATCTTTGCATATCTTGGTACATATCCCTCACGGTCAGGAACGACGCTCAGACAGGACTCACCATTCTCCAGGTAGGCCTTCTGAGTTGAGTTTGAAATGATCTTCGGATTGACGAGAGCGAACTCAATGTCGCCATCTTCATCCATGATTGAAATTGCCAGCATCTGCTTGCTGACGGCGATCTGTGGTGCTGCAATGCCTACGGAAGCTCTTACGTTGTGCTCCTTGCAGAAATCAGCATCGTGAGAATTACGAACATATTCGATCATGTCCGTCAATGTATTTCTATCTTCTTCTGACAGGGGAAGAGCGACCTTTTCAGCTTTCTGCCGTAAGATCGGATTACCGTCCAGAATTATTGTTGTTGAATCTATAATCATAAATACTCCTCAGTAAAAAAATCGTTAAATTAAATTAACTGTAATAGAACATAATATTATATGTACAGCCAACTTTACGCTCATATTTAATCACATTTATTTTATTGTTTCAACTAAATTCAATAATTGATATAATTGAACTGAGGTTTTATGAGCGAAGAAGTCAAGACTGAAAGAAGAAGAATGTATTCCAGTCCATGGATACTAGGCGCAGTACTGTTTCTGACGATGTTCAGCACCGTAATGATAGCCAGCGCAAACATATCAAGCGCTGAAAGCGTCATGAGTGATGTAACATCATCAGTTTTAAAACAGGCTGTTTTTATCGTGCTGGGCTTCATTGGATATTTCTTTGCTTTCAGGATCTTCAGCTTCAAACTGGTCAGAAACTGGATAGGTGCCGCAATGATCATTGAGCTTGGTCTGTTATTGGCGACCCGTATGTTCCGTGGTGCCGGCGGTGCCTATGCGTGGATCGTTCTGCCAATGGGCATGACCATTCAGCCCAGTGAATTTGCGAAGATAATGATCATACTGATCATCTGCAACTTCATGTGCGACATCAAGAACAAGAAGATAAAGAAGGCATGGACCCTTGTTCAGATGCCGGTTCTGGCAATGATAGTACTGACATTCATAATCGTCATATATCAGCATGACTTTGGCAGCGGATTTGCGTTGCTGGCAATCGGATCAATATGTTTCCTGATACCGGAAAACAAACTTTACCGCAAGTGGCAGAGATGGCTTGTGGTACTGATGATATTCGTAGTAGTAGTTACGATTCTGCTGATGAGCAAACCTGTTGAAGAAGCTCTTACCAGTGAAGGAATCAGAAACTGGCTGAACAGCGGCGGACTTATTGCCAACATATTCAGCAAGGTAGCTTATCAGTTCTACCGTTTTATTTCTGCTGGTAACCCCTTATGGGATCGTTTCGGATATAGCCAGGAGCTTTTGAACAGCTTACTTGGCATTGCCAGAGGCAACATCAGAGGAGTAGGTCTGGGCAACTCAATTCAGAAGTTCGGATACCTGGCATCTGCTGACGCAGACTATATCTTCCCGGTAATCGTTGAGGAACTTGGTTTACTGGGCATTGCCTGCGTATTCATTCCGTACACGATCATTTACGTCACATTGATAAAATATGCCATCAAGGTCAAGACAGAAAAGGAAAAGGTCTTACTGATCGGCACACTTTCATATCTTTTTGTTCACATGTTCCTAAACATTGGCGGCGTCAGCGCCCTGATACCTCTTACGGGTGTACCATTGATCCTCATATCAAGAGGTGGAACTTCACTCATAACGGTTCTGACAACTCTGGGCATATGTCAGAACATCATCAGAAAGTACAATAAAAAGGTTTCAGAAAATGAGGATTACAGCGGGGAAGCATAGAAGCAGGGTCCTGAAGAGTCTTGAAGGAGACAACACAAGACCAACTACCGACAAGGTAAAGGAAGCTGTTTTCAGCAAGCTGGGGCCTTATTTTGAAGGTGGATCAATATTTGATCTTTTTGGCGGTTCAGGAGCCATTTCTCTCGAAGCCATATCCAGGGGATTTGATAGGGCACTCATAATTGAGAAAAGCAAGGCTGCATGCAACATAATCCGTGAAAATGTCAGGATTCTCAAGGAAGAAGACAACGTAGAATTATGGAACTGTTCATATCAGACAGCCATGGAAAAAATAAATAATGAAAAATTTGATCTCATATATGCCGATCCTCCATATGGATATCTTCTGGCAACTGAGATCATCAGGAAAGTAAGTGAAAATGATCTTCTCAAGGAAGATGGATATCTGGTACTGGAAACGTCCAGGGAAGAAAAGATCAATACATGCCCTGGGATGAAAATTGAGAAAGATGCCGTTTACGGCATTACGAAGGTTACCTATGTAAGGAAGGAGATAACTGAATGAAGGCTATTTATCCTGGATCATTTGATCCGATAACCTACGGTCATGTTGATATCATCAGCAGGGCAAGGCAGATTTTTGATGAATTAGTTATTGCCATCATGGTGAATGATGAAAAAAGCGGTTCATTTACAATGGATGAAAGGCTTGAAATGGTCAGAGAATGCATCAGGGACTATGACAACGTCAGCGTAGTTATCGGTAACGGCCTGACTGTTGACTTTGCCAGAAAGATTGGAGCCACAGTACTGGTTCGTGGCATCAGAGCTGTATCTGACTATGAATATGAACTGCAGCTGGCTACAGCTAACATGACACTTGCTGAAGATATTCATACTATATTCATCCTGGCAAAGCCTGAGTATTCATTCCTTTCAAGCTCAACGGCAAAGGTAATTGCCAAGAATCACGGCGATCTGTCTGCGTTTGTTCCTGATAATGTAGCAAGAAAACTGAGGGAGAAGTACAGATGACAAGAATAAATAGAGTAGTAGAAAAGATGAATGAAGCAGGACTGAATCAGATCCTCGTTTCAGATCCATTAAGCATAAAATTTCTTACAGGTACCATGGTTTATGCTGGAGAAAGAATGTATGTTCTTTTGATAAAGGGTAATGGTGAACTGGTATTGTTTGCCAACAGACTTTTCAACATCGAAAAACTGCCATGTGAAACCGTTTGGTATTCAGATAATGAAAATTCCATTGAATTAATTAAGGAAAGGATCAACGTAAGTGAACCTCTGGGAATTGACAAGGAATGGCCGGCAAGATTCCTGATTCCTTTACTTGATAGCTGCTCTAATCTGAAGATCCAGCTCTCCAGTGACTGCATTGACAGGGTAAGAGCAGTAAAGGATGAAGATGAAATAGAGAAAATGAAGGAAGCTTCAAGGATCAATGATATGGTTATTCTGAAAGCCAGGGATCATGTCCATGAAGGTATTACGGAAAAGGAACTGGCCGCATTCATCGATCAGGAATATCTTAACTGCGGTGCTGACGGCAACAGCTTCCCGGCTATTGTCTCCTTTGGCAAAACAGCTGCCGATCCTCATCACATGCCTGATGATACGGTATTGAAGGATGGAGATGTCATTCTCATTGATATGGGCTGTATAAAGGATGGATACTGTTCCGATATGACCAGAACTTTCTTCTACAGAACAACTAATGAAAAACAGATATTCATCCATGATCTGGTAAGAACGGCAAATGAAACTGCTGAAAGTGTAATAAAACCCGGAATGAGACTCTGTGACATTGATGCCGCAGCCAGAAACATAATATCTGATGCCGGATACGGACAGTACTTTACACACAGACTTGGCCACTTCATTGGTCAGGCCGTACATGAAAAGGGTGATGTAAGCTCTTCATTTACTGATAGAGTGGAGCCTGGAATGATCTTCTCAATTGAACCTGGTGTATATCTTCCGGACGAATTCGGAGTAAGAATAGAAGATCTTGTTCTGGTAACGGAAGACGGCTGCGAAGTCCTCAACAAGGTAAATAAAAAATACGAAATAATAAAATAAAAAGCCATGTCAACCGACATGGCTTTGTCTTATTTACATAATTCAATGACCTTGGCTATGGCTTCATCGACAGTCAATACGGTATTTTCACTATCCTTACGCAGTCTGAATTCGACCTTGTTTTCTCCAGCAAACTTGCCAACAGTAATTCGCATTGGTATTCCGATCAGTTCCATGTCCTTGAACTTGACGCCTGGACGTTCATCTCTGTCATCGTAGAGAGGTTCAATGCCCAGTTCATTAAGCTTATCATAGATCTGTTCAGCCAACTGCTTCTGAGCATCGTCCTTGGCGTTGATGAGCACCAGTCCTACCTTGTAAGGAGCGATGTTAACAGGCCAGATTATGCCGTTTTCATCGTGACTCTGTTCTACGATGGCGGCCATTGTTCGGCCTACGCCGATGCCATAGGAACCCATTACTACCGGCTGCAACTGGTGATTGTCATCCTGGTAATACAGATTCATGGCCTTGGAATACTTTGTTCCAAGCTTAAAGGTATTACCGATCTCAATGCCTTTCTTGAAATGGATCCTGCCGCCGCAGACAGGGCAGATGTCTCCCTCAACTACGTTCGCGATGTCACCGCACAGATCATAGCTGATGTCCTTCAGATTTGCATTGAGGTAGTGATATCCTTCCTTGTTGGCCCCAATTACGAAGTTCTTCATGTGTTTTACTTCTTCATCGATGATGACGGTACAGTTCTTCAGATCGATCGGACCGGTGTATCCGGCAACTGCATTAGATGTAGCTATCAGTTCATCATTAGCAAAGTTGATCTCGCTGGCGCCTAACATCTTGAGTACCTTGACCTCATTCAGATCACGGTCTCCTCTGATGAAGAATACATGAAGCTTATTATTAACGTTCATGAGAAGGGCCTTTACGGTCTTCTTCATGTCGATATGCAGATACGAAGCTACTTCTTCAATTGACTTTGCGTTCGGTGTGGCAACAAGTTCAATTTCCTTTTCCTCTTCATCTGAATCCTCGTATCTGTGCGTGCTGACTTCCAGATTGCTGGAGTAATTGCATCTGTCACATAGTACCAGCGTATCTTCACCGATTGGACTGATTGCCTGGAATTCCTCTGACAAAAGACCACCCATGACGCCCGTATCGGCTCTTACGATCTTGTATTCGATTCCGAGTCTGTCAAAGATGTTCTTATATGCCTGGAAGATTGCATCATACTGCTGATCAAGTCCCTCAAGATCCTTGTCAAAGGTATAGGCATCCTTCATGATGAATTCTCTTACTCTGATCAGACCAAATCTTGGACGCGGTTCGTCTCTGAACTTTGTCTGCATCTGATACAGTGAGAAGGGCAGATCCTTGTATGACTGGATCTTCATGCCGGCTGCCACGGCAAACAGTTCCTCATGAGTCGGGCCCAAGACCATCGTCTTGTTGAAACGGTCCTTCAGAGAGAACATGCTGCTGCCGAAATTAGCTCTTCTTCCTGATGAAATATAGTAATCCTCGGAGATCAGACACGGCATCAGGAGTTCCTGTGAACCTGTCTTATTCATTTCTTCACGGATGATGTTTTCAATGTTATTAAGTACCTTGTTGCCGAGAGGCATGAACATGTAGACACCGGATGACGATTTCTTAATGAATCCTCCTCTGATGAGCAGGGCACCGCTGGTTGATTCTTCATCATTCGGGTTTTCTCTTAAGGTATAAAAGTAACTGTTCTTTAGCTTCATATGTGTTTCTCCATAAATCATTATTGATTATACCATAATGTCTGAAAATGATATAATCTGTTTAAACTATTTACCGGAGGGTGCCATTTAAATTGAAACAATCCAGAAAAATCATTTTTACAGTATTATTGTCAGTAACGGCAGTCATCATAATGACACTAATTGAGAATCATCTGAAGTACGGTTACTGGTGCAAGAGCCTGATGAAGATAATCGTGTTTTGCGGCAGCATTTTTCTGTACTCACGCTTATATGGTAAAAGCATCTTGCAGACTCTGAATATTAACAGGAAGAAGCCATCACGGAAGCTCATCATTCTGATGGCAGGAGTATATGCGATAGTAATAGTCGGATATCTTCTTCTGAAAGATCATATTGATCTGGTGACGATCAGACAGAATCTCATGAATAAGGAAAACCTGACCGTCCATAATTTCTACTGGATATTCGGATACATAATATTTTTCAATTCTCTTCTGGAAGAATCCTTCTTCAGAGGATTCATCTATCACTGTTTCAAGGAAGAGGGAATGCCCAGGGCAGGTATGGTGTTTGGTTCGATATTGTTTTCCCTCTATCACATAGGAATAATGTCAAGCTGGTTTAACCCGCTAGTATTCATACTTGCGCTGATATCACTTACCGTAGCAGGCATAATGTTACAGTACGTTGAAATAAGGAATGACAACCTGCTTGCAAGCTATCTGGTACATGGCTCCGCCAACCTGGCAATCAATACGATCGGTACGCTGATGATACTTTTTCAATAATTAGCACTTACACCTTGACAGTGCTAATTTTTTTGTTTATACTCTTCCTAGATGTTCAGAAAGGGCGAAAGGAAGTGATTGCATGCTGACATCCAGACAGGAAGTAATTCTGAAAGTCATAGTAGAGGAATTCATCAAGACTGCTGAACCTGTTGGTTCCAAACTGCTGGTTGAAAAGTATGGAATCAACTATTCATCGGCCACGATAAGAAACGAAATGAACTATCTTGAAACGGAAGGCCTTCTGGAAAAGACGCATACTTCCAGCGGCAGAGTTCCATCTACATTGGGATATCGTTATTATGTTGAACATCTGATGGATCATGACAGCAATGATGAAGAAAAGTATGAACTTCAGACAGTAATGGCTGATAACAACGTTCCGCTTGAGGACGTAATTCAGAGAAGCTGTGACATTCTGTCAAGCATGACCAACTTAACATCAGTAGTTCTTGGCCCTGATGCCAATAAGCAGACGCTTGCACACATACAGTTGTTTCCGTTGGATTCAAAGAGCTGTGTAGCCGTCTTCATTACTGACCAGGGACATACCGAAAACAAGACCTTCAAGTTTGAAGATCAGATTACGGTAGAAGACATTCAGAACTGTACAAATATTCTCAATGACCGTCTGACCGGTACGCCGATCAACGAAATCGTTGAGAAAATGAACGAAATCAAGCCTATTCTGGCTTATTCCGTAAAGAAACATGAAGCGCTGTTTAATGCCTTCATGCAGGCGTTTATTAAGTTTGCCAGTGATAACGTATATTATTCAGGTGCATCCAACATGCTGTATCAGCCGGAGTTTGCTGATATAGAGAAGATGAGAAACATCATGAAAATGCTCGAAGATTCAAAGCTCTGGAGGTCCATCGGAAATAACGATGACAGACTGAGACTTGAGACCTCAAGCGACAATCAGCTGGTATGGTTTGATGACATGGCAGTTGTCAGCAGCAAGTTCAGGATCGGCGACGAAGAAGGAAAGCTGATGGTCGTAGGTCCGAGCAGAATGGATTACAACAAAGTAACCAAGATGCTGGAATTTGCCAGCGCGTTCATTGAGAACCAGTATAATAAACGCATTAAATAGGAGGTATCAATGAGCAGAAAACACAAGGAAGAAAAAGTAGAAATCAAGGATAATGCTGAAGAGCTTCCTGCAGAGGAAGAAGCAAAGGAAGAAGTTCCTCAGACTGATGCATTATTACAGGATATTGAGAATCTTAAGGCAGAACTTGCCAAGACAAAAAACGATTACTTCAAGGCATATGCTGATACGGACAATCTAAGAAAGAGACTGTTAAATGAAGCAGAACAAAATAAGAAGTATCATATTCAGAGTTTTGCATTAAGCATTCTGCCATCAATAGACTCTCTGGAAAGAGCTCTTGATGGCAAGGATCTGAACGATCCGTTTGTAAAGGGCGTCAAGCTTACCTATGATCAGATAATTCATGCACTTTCACTTGAAGGTGTCAGTGAGATCGATTGTCTGAACAAGCCGTTTGATGCAAATTACTGCCAGGCACTGATGACTGAACAGGTCGAAGGTGTTGAAGCAAATACTGTAGTAGAAGTATTACAGAAGGGTTACATGTTAAAAGACAGATTATTAAGAGCCGCTTTGGTAAAGGTTAGCGAATAGGAGGCAACGAATATGGCAGAAAAGATTATTGGTATCGATTTAGGTACGACAAACTCATGCGTAGCTGTTCTGGAGAACGGCGAACCAACAGTTATTACAAATCCAGAAGGAAACAGAACTACTCCGTCAGTAGTAGCGTTCAAGAACGGTGACAAGATCGTCGGCGACGCTGCGAAGAGACAGGTAGTTACAAATAAGAACTCAGTTATTTCCATCAAGCGTAAGATGGGTTCAAATGAAAAGGTAGAACTTGAAGGAAAGTATTACACACCGCAGGAAATCAGTGCAATGATCCTGCAGTACATGAAGACATATGCTGAAGGTTACTTAGGTGAACCTGTAAGAAAAGCTGTTATCACAGTACCTGCATACTTCAATGATGCTCAGAGACAGGCTACCAAGGATGCCGGACGTATTGCCGGTCTGGAAGTAGAGAGAATCATTAACGAGCCAACGGCAGCAGCCCTGGCATTCGGCATTGACAAGACAGAAGTTGAACAGAAGGTTCTTGTATACGACCTGGGCGGCGGTACATTTGATGTATCAATCCTGCAGCTGGCTGACGGAACATTTGAAGTTCTGGCCACAGCCGGTAACAACAGATTAGGCGGCGATGATATTGATAATATCCTCGTTGACTGGATCTGCTCAGATTTCCAGAAGAATTATGGCATTGATCTGAAGAAGGACAGAATGGCCTTACAGAGAATCAAGGAATCAGCTGAGAAGGCCAAGAAGGACCTTTCAAGCATGAAGGAAGTTCAGATCTCTATCCCATTCATCAGTGCTAATTCAGATGGCCCGTTACACATTGAAACTTCAATTACAAGAGCCAAGTTTGAAGACATGATCAAGGGAATCGTTGAAAAGACGATCGGACCAGTCAGACAGGCCTTACAGGATGCCGGTCTTACAAAGAATGATATTGACCAGGTATTGCTGGTAGGCGGTTCTACGAGAATCCCATGCGTTCAGGAAGCCGTTAAGAGAGAATTAGGCAAGGAACCTAACAAGTCTGTTAACCCTGATGAAGTCGTTGCCATGGGTGCAGCCATTCAGGGCGGCGTACTGACAGGTGCCGTAAACGACGTATTGCTGCTTGACGTTACACCATTGTCATTAGGTATTGAGACATTAGGCGGCGTCATGACCAGATTAATTGAACGTAACACGACAATTCCTACAAGCAAGAGCCAGATCTTCTCAACAGCTGCTGATAACCAGCCAGCCGTAGATATCAACGTATTACAGGGCGAACGTCCGATGGCTGCTGACAACAAGTCATTAGGTACATTCAAGCTTGACGGTATTGCACCGGCAAGAAGAGGCGTTCCTCAGATCGAAGTAACATTCGACATTGATGTTAACGGTATCGTACACGTATCCGCAAAGGATAAGGGTACTGGCAAGGAGCAGTCAATTACAATTCAGAACAGTTCAGGTTTAAGCGATGCCGAAATCGAAAGAATGGTAAGAGAAGCTGAACTGCACAAGGCAGAAGACGATGCCAAGAAGGAAAAGATCGAACTGCGTAACAAGGCAGAAGGATACATCATCCAGATCGACCAGTCATTACAGGACAACGGCGACAAGGTATCACCGGAACAGAAGGCTGAAGTTCAGAAGTTAAGAGATGAACTGCAGGCTGCACTGGACAACAATGACTATGACAACCTGAAGTACAAGCTGGATGCTTTAGAGCAGGCAGCCAACCAGATGGCTCAGCAGATGTACTCACAGGCCGGCACTCAGCAGAACGGTTACCAGAATCCTGGCAACAACAACGCTGATGACGTAATGGATGCTGATTTCACAGAAAAGAAGGAAGACTAACATAAGGAAAACCCAGTCTTTTAGCGGCTGGGTTCTCCTGCTGAAAGGAGAGCGAACAAATGGCCGATAAAAGAGATTATTACGAGGTGCTTGGCCTGGAAAGAAGTGCCAGTGATAATGACATAAAGAAGGCATATCGTACATTGGCCAAGAAATATCACCCTGACCTTAACAAGGCACCGGACGCTGCTGATAAGTTTAAGGAAATACAGGAGGCATATGAGGTACTATCAGACGCTCAGAAGAGAGCTGCCTATGATCAGTATGGCTTTGCCGGCGTAGATCCACAGCAGGGATTCCAGGGATTTAACGGATTCTCCGGCTTTGACGGCTTCGGCAACATTAACGACATATTTGATTCATTCTTCGGTGGCGGCGGTGGTTTCAGCCGTTCTCAGAGATCTACAGGTCCAAGAAAGGGCAGCGACCGCATAATGACACTCAGAATTGACTTCATGGATGCCATTAACGGTGTTACCAAGAACATCAATCTCGACATGGAAGAACAGTGTTCTGAATGTCTTGGTACAGGTGCCCGCAGCAAGGACGACATCAAGGTATGTCCGACATGTCATGGCAGCGGCAGAGTTCTGCGTCAGCAGCAGACGATGTTTGGCATGATGCAGTCTGAATCTGCCTGTCCTGACTGTAAGGGAACAGGCAAGAAGATAGAAAAGGCCTGTACGCGCTGTAAGGGCAAAGGTTATCTCAAGAAGAAGATTCAGGTTGAAGTCAACATTCCTGCCGGCATCCAGACAGGCCAGCAGTTAAGAATACAGGGCAAGGGTGAAAGAGGAATTGACGGCGGACCTAATGGAGATCTGTACATCGAAGTTATCGTCAACGAAGATTCTCATTTTATCAGAGACGGCAAAGACATTCTCATTACAATTCCTATCAGCGCCATTGACGCAACTCTTGGCTGCAAGGTAGACGTACCTACCGTATATGGTGACGTAGAACTGACTATTCCTGCCGGAACTCAGCCAAATCAGAAGTTCAGGCTGAGAGGCAAGGGTGTCAAGGATACCAGGGGAGGCATTCCGGGTGACCAGTATGTTGAGGTTGACATCGTCATACCGTCAAGCGTATCAAGGGAAGAAAAGGAATACTACGAGAAGCTGAAGTCTCTGGAAAAGAAATCCAGAAAATCAGTCTTTGAGCGTTTCAAGAATACATTTAAGTAACATTAATTGTTACTTTTCTTAAAAGAATAAATTAGCACTCATATATTTTGAGTGCCAAGGAGGGCTAATATGGATATTAACCAGTTTTCAGAAAGACTACAGAGCATAGTAATGAAGGCATTGCAGCAGGCAACAACTTCACGTCATTCCGAAATCACGACCGTGCACATGCTTTATCAGATATTCAGTGATGATACCATTGATGGACTGTTCAGCAGGATCAACATTGACAAGGCTGACTGTCTGAAGATTTGCGCCGATCACATGAAGAACATCGGAGTAGTTGACTACGTACCGCAGCCTGTATTCAACAGGAAGGTTACCGAATCATTTTCAAATGCCATAGTCTGGGCAAATGAACATGATGAGAAATATTTAACTGTCGCAACGATCTTCATTGAACTGCTTTTTAATAAATCATCTGTTTCAAATGAAATAGTAAAGAAATACAAACTTAACCGTAATGAAGTTACCAGCCAGGAGCTGGAGAGAAGAGGTGGCAAGAAGATGACAGAAGCAACAAGCGAAAACAATCTTGAAGCACTTGAGAAATACGGCCACGATCTAGTACAGGATGTCATTGACGGAAAGATCGATCCTGTAATCGGACGTGACGAGGAAATTAGAAGAGTCATAGAGATATTGAGCAGAAAGACCAAGAATAACCCGGTCCTCATTGGTGAACCTGGCGTCGGTAAGACAGCCGTTGTTGAGGGACTGGCATGGAGAATCATGAAAAAGGACGTTCCGCTCAACCTCAGAGACAAGAAGATCATAGAACTTGACATGGGTGCACTTATTGCCGGCGCCAAGTACCGTGGTGAATTTGAAGAGAGACTGAAAGCCGTTCTTGAGGAAATTAAGGAAGCTGAAGGTAATATCATTCTCTTCATTGATGAAATACATAACCTTGTCGGTGCCGGCAAGACCGAAGGTTCAATGGATGCCGCAAACCTCTTAAAGCCAATGCTGGCAAGAGGGGAACTGAAGTGCATCGGTGCAACTACCTACAATGAATACCGCAAGTATTTTGAGACAGATAAGGCACTGGAAAGAAGATTCCAGAAGGTACAGATCGATGAACCATCAGTAGAAGATACCGTATCGATCCTCAGAGGACTGAAGGACAGATTTGAAGCACATCATGGCGTTCAGATAAAGGATGAAGCTATCATCGCAGCAGCTACTTTATCAAACAGATACATAACTGACAGATTCCTGCCAGATAAGGCCATTGACCTCATTGATGAGGCATGCGCATCAATCAGAGTAGAGATGGATTCCATGCCATATGAACTGGATGAACTCAACAGGAAGATCATGCAGCTGGAGATTGAGGAAAAAGCACTTCAGAAGGAAACTGATGAGAAAACAAGAGAAAGGCTTGTTGACTTAAGAGATGAAGCTGCCAAGCTGAAGGAACAGAGATCAGTTCTCTACACCAGATGGCAGGATGAAAAGGACGCTTTGGACAACAGCAAGAAGAACCGAGAACTTCTGGAGAAGGCTAAGCTGGATCTAGAAAAGGCTCAGAACGACGCCAGATATGAGGACGCTGCCAAGCTGCAGTATGAAACCATTCCAGCCCTGGAAAAGAAGATCAAGACTGATAAGGATCATAAGGAAGATGCCCTGATTCAGGAAACCGTTGATGAAGAGCTTATTGCCAAGGTTGTAAGCAGATGGACTCACATTGAAGTCAGCAAACTGATGGCCACTCAGAGGCAGAAAATACTCGGTCTGAAGGACATTCTGGCCAAGAGGGTAATTGGTCAGGATGAGGCAATTGAACTCGTCAGCAACGCCGTATTGCGCAGTAAGGCCCATATTCAGGATGAAAACAAGCCAATTGGTTCATTCCTGTTCCTTGGCCCTACCGGCGTAGGCAAGACTGAAGTCGCCAGAGCGCTTGCTGAACAGCTTTTCGATGACGAGAACAAGATTGTCAGGATCGACATGAGTGAATACATGGAGAAATTCAGTGTATCAAGACTGATCGGTGCTCCTCCTGGATATGTAGGGTACGATGAAGGCGGACAGCTTACTGAAGCAGTAAGAAGAAAGCCTTATTCAATCGTACTTCTGGATGAAATTGAAAAGGCTCACCCGGATGTATTCAACATTCTGCTTCAGATACTGGATGATGGCAGGATCACTGATTCAAAGGGTGTAACGGTAGACTTCAAGAATACGATCGTCATAATGACAAGCAATCTGGGATCACAGTATGCTTTTGAACCGGATCACGACAGAAAGTACAAGCAGTACATGGATCTGGTAAAGATGACATTCAAGCCTGAATTCGTTAACAGAATTGATGACATTATCATCTTCAATCCTCTTACCAACGATGTCATGGGCAAGATCGTAGATAAGTTCATGGGACAGCTGGAAAAGAGGCTGAACCTGCAGAATATCTATCTTGAAGTTACTCCAAGAGCTAAGCAGAGAATCATTGATGAAGGATCAGATCCTGCCTTTGGCGCAAGACCGTTAAGAAGGTACATCCAGCAGCACATTGAAACCCTGCTTGCTTACAGGATAATCGAAGACAACATTACAACAGAGACGACTCTAGTCCTTGACTGGGATGGGGAACAGTATACTGTTGAAGAAAAGACTCATAATGGCGGATTATTAGCTTAATCCGCCATTTTTTATATGTTTTAACTGATTGAATGTAACTCTCAACATTGATAAAATTATAAGAGTATGAGAGGTATTTTATGATTTTACCGGATAACTACATCAGCAGGCTTGATCTGTTGCAGACAGAGATCGCCATCAAGCTGGTTAAGGATACATTTGAACGACAGCTGGCAAGACATCTTAGTCTTACCAGAGTATCAGCACCATTGATGGTCTATGCCGATTCGGGACTGAATGATAACCTGAATGGCTATGAAAGACCAATTGACTTTGATGTTCCGGCACTCGATAACAGAGAACTTGAAATAGTTCATTCCCTGGCAAAGTGGAAGAGAATGGCATTGAAGAATTATGGCATCAGACGCTTCAAGGGCATATATACTGACATGAATGCCATAAGAAGGGATGAAAGCCTTGATAATCTTCACTCAATTTATGTTGACCAGTGGGACTGGGAAAAGGTAATTGAAGATGAAGACAGGAATCTCGATTTCCTCAAGGGTACCGTAGACAGAATAATGAAGGCAATAATGGACACTGAGGATGCCATCAGACAGAACTATCCTGAACTGGACATCATCGTAAAGCAGCCTGATGTATTCTACATTACATCAAAAGAGTTATACGAGATGTATCCTGACCTCACCAGCAAGGAACGTGAAGACAGGATAGTAAAGGAGAAGAAGACCGTATTCATCATGCAGATAGGTGACAAGCTTCCTGATGGTAAACCTCATGACGGCAGGGCACCTGACTACGATGACTGGCAATTTAACGGTGATCTGCTGATATGGTACGACGTACTCAATACAGCCGTGGAACTGTCAAGCATGGGTATAAGGGTAAATAAGGAATCTCTTGTTGCCCAGCTGCAGAAATCCGGAAACATGGAAAGAATGGATCTGCCTTACCACAAGGCTCTCATGAATGATGAGCTGCCGCTGACCATGGGCGGTGGAATTGGTCAATCCAGACTTTGTATGTTATTATTAAATAAAGCACATGTAGGTGAAGTACAGGCTTCGGTATGGCCTGATAACATGATATTGGAATGTCATAATAAAAACATTGAACTATTATAGGGAGGATAATATGAGAGTTGCTATTTTAGGTACCGGAAACATCAGCAAGGAGTTCATGAATGCCAGCAGAATCGCTGAAGTTGAAGTATGCGCAGTCTATCACAGAGAAATGGCCAAGGCCGCAGCCTTTGCTGAAAACTATGGCATACCGGCATATTTCGATGACTATGACGAAATGCTGAAGCAGGATTTCTTTGATACGGTATATACAGGTCTGCCAAACAGTCTGCATTATCCGTACGCAAAGAAGGCACTATGCGCAGGAAAGAACGTTCTCATTGAGAAACCGTTCTGTTCCAACCTGGCAGAATTTGATGAACTGGTAAATCTCAGTCACGAGCACAATGTTTATCTGATTGAGATGGACAGAGTTACATCTCTGCCTAACTTTGGCGTAATTAGAGATCATCTTGGTGAACTTGGACCGATCAGAGCCGTAACGATCGACTATGCCCAGTATTCACGCAAGTACGATGACTATCTGAACGGGAAGATCAGCAATGTATTCACGACAGAATTCTCAGGTGGTGTTCTGAGCGACCTGCTTGTTTATTGTGTCAACTATACTGTTGCCTTATTCGGCAAGCCAACCAACCTCATTTACGTTGTTGACAAGCTTTCTACCGGAATCGACATCACTGGTACCCTCGTAATGAAATATCCTGGCTTCATCGCAACACTTACCGGCTCAAAGAACTCAATCGGTGACAAGAGATCTACCATCCAGGGTGAATGGGGCACAATCATGTGCGATACCGTTCCAAGCGTTCTCAAGGACGTAGACAAGGTTACCAGACAGGGTACCGAAAGAATTTCAGTATATGAAGAATATGACGGAACTACATACACACTCTTTGAAATGAAGAGAATCATTGACAATGATGACAGGGCAGCCGGAGAAATCAGGCTTGCACAGTCAAGAAAGGTCATGGAAGTACTGCAGTCAGCGAGAAAGAGTGCAGGCATAGTCTTTGAGGCCGATAACAGATAACATGAAAACAGCAATAGCGCAGTTAAACATCAAAAACGGACAGCTGTCACTTAACTTTCAGAAGATCAGACTGCTTGTTGATGAAGCTAAGAAGCAGCAGGCTGAACTTATAGTCTTTCCTGCGCTTTCCATTTCAGGATTGTGCGTAGGAGACAGATGGCTGGAAGAAGACTTCAACTCTTCCATTGAGCATTATAATGAAGAACTGGTAAAACTCGCAGACGGAATTGACATCCTGTTCGGCAGCATTCACCGTCAGCATGGAATGCGCTTCAGTGCAGCATATCTGGCCAGCAATCAGCAGCTTGTAAAGGCAAATACCGGTCTTGATGCCGTACTGAAGGATGAGCCATCTCATTTCAGAGGCTTTAATGAAGAAAAATGGTTCTCATATGGCGGAGGAAATCAGTACTTTGATTATAAGGGAATCAAGATGGGAGTTACTCTCAGCGATGAGTTTACAGCCAATGATAAGGTAGATTTGCAGGTTATAATTGCCGACAGGCCATATACAATAGCACCAATTAAGAAAAGCAAGGGAAAATACCTGTTCGTTAACAGCGTTGGTTCACAGAACACAGGTCATTCAGTATTCGTAATGAGCGGAAACAGCGGCTATTATGAAGATGGAAAGAAACTCTGGGGATGCGACGTTTCATTTGAGCAGCAGCTGGTTGTCAGAGATCTGTACTGCAAAGAAGAAGTTTCCAGCGAACAGTCATTGCTGGATGCATTATGCAGCGGCATCAGAGAATTCGATCAGGAACAGTTCTCAGCTTCCATGAAGTGGGTAATCGGTCTGTCAGGAGGACTTGACAGTTCAGTTTCTGCCGCATTGCTTGTAAGAGCACTGGGAGCTGACAGAGTAGTCGGCTACAACATGGCGACTCATTATAACAGTATCCAGACAAAGGACAATGCCAGAAACCTGGCCAACAGACTTGGCATCAAAATCCGCGAAGGCAGCATTGAACCAATCGTTAACGCCACGTTAAAGGTTCTGGCTGAATATGGCTATGACGAGGAATATCCGTCATTGATATACGAAAATATTCAGGCAAGAATAAGAGGGCACATGCTGTCAAGCTTTGCCTCAGTTGAAAACGGAGTAATAATTAATAACGGTAATAAAGTAGAAACTGCTTTAGGCTACTGTACGCTGTACGGTGATTCAATTGGTGCTTTGTCACCATTGGCAGATCTTACCAAGGTTCAGATGTTTGATCTGTCCAGAGAGATAAACGCTGCTTATGGCAGAGAGGTAATACCTCATAATCTTCTGCCTGAAGTCAGCGAAAATGACATGAAGTGGGAAACTCCGCCATCAGCTGAGTTGAGAGATAATCAGAGAGACCCGATGAAATGGTTCTATCATGACTACGTGATAGATCACATCATGGCAGACCCGGACTATCTGGTAAAACTGATGAAACAGTATCTGTCCAGATCAATTTACAAGACAGAAATCGGTCGCTGGATCAGGTATTATGGTCTTGAAGATCCTAACGCCTTCATCGAAGACATTGAATGGATCAGAAAGAACATGCAGAGAAACATCTTCAAACGCGTGCAGGCACCACCTGTGATCGCAGTTACTGATTATGCCTTCGGCTCTACCCGCTATGAAACTCAGGGCAGGATCGATAACGGAGTTCAATACGAAGAACTGAAAAAGGAAATACTTAAGATGAAATAAGAAAGGATCATTCCTTTCTTTTCTTATCAAACAATAATTTACATATGGGACTACATGTCCCTTTTTTTGTGAAATTATGTGGAATAATCATGACGTATTGAAAAGGCATATGACGTTTTCTAGAATTATTTTGGGAAACGATATGGAACACAAGTCTCATAGAATAAGAATTGCCAACATACCAGAGGGCAAGATAATGTATTCTCTTACAAACAGAGTCAAGGGAATCATTATCTGTTTTGTCATTCTTACAGTTCTGGCTTTGTTCTATAAAGAGTATGTTCTGCTTGTCATAAACCTGCTGGCTGCGCTGTACTTCACATTTAGAAATGCAAAGATCCTCATCCGTGGTTACGATGGTTTTCTTGTCATCACTGACAGGGATAATGATGAGTACGGCGATATATTATACAATTCGGAAATAAGCTATTGGGAATACCGCATCAAGAGCAATTCCAACCAGGTTATGTTCTATCTCGCAGATGGGGAGAAGTATCTGCTTGATCACGATGTAGTCATATCGCTTCATGATTATCTGAGCAAAACCATGCCGGATAAGGAAATAAAGAACCGCAAAGAGAGAATGGAGAAGGGAGTCTGAAAGACTTCTTTTTCATTTTAAACAGATTGAATTGTTTTTCTGTTAATGTATAATAATTAAAAATGATTTTGAAGGGGGATCACATGGCATATTTTTTCAAGGAAGAATCACATACATTCAGTGAATATCTTTTGATTCCTGGCTATTCTGATGAAAACTGCATTCCATCAAATGTTAGCCTCAAGACACCACTTGTAAAGTTCAGAAAAGGTGAAGAACCAGCTTTGCATCTTAACATACCTCTGACAAGCGCAATAATGCAGTCAGTATCTGACGACAGAATGGCAATTGCCCTGGCCAAGGAAGGCGGCCTGTCATTTGTATACGGCAATCAGTCCATTGCTTCTGAAGCAGAAATGGTTGCAAGAGTTAAGAGTTACAAGGCAGGATTCGTTGTGTCAGACTCAAATCTCAAGCAGGATGCTACACTTGAAGATGTACTTAAACTGCTGAAGACAACAGGACATTCAACAATGGCAGTTACTGATGATGGAACAGCTAATGGTAAGCTTCTGGGCGTCGTTACCAGCCGTGACTACAGAATATCAAGAATGTCCTTGGATACACCTGTAGAAACATTCATGACTCCATTCGAAAAACTTATATACGGTGAAGAAGGCATCAGTCTTTCTCAGGCGAATGACATCATATGGGATCATAAGCTGAATGCATTGCCAATCATAAATGAAGAACAGAAACTGTGTTACTTCGTATTCAGAAAGGACTATGATTCCCATAAGGAAAACCCGGATGAACTGCTTGATGAAAACAAGAGATTCCTGGTAGGTGCCGGCATAAATACCCGTGACTTCACGGAAAGAGTTCCGGCTCTTGTTGAAGCAGGGGCTGACATTCTCTGCATTGACTCTTCAGAGGGCTTTACTGTCTGGCAGGAGAGAACGATCAAGTGGATCAAGGAAAACTATGGAGACAGCGTAAAAGTCGGCGCAGGCAACGTTGTTGACGCTGAAGGCTTCAATTTCCTGGTAAATGCCGGTGCTGATTTTGTAAAGATCGGCATTGGCGGAGGTTCCATCTGTATTACCAGAGAAACAAAGGGCATAGGACGTGGTCAGGCATCAGCAGTAATTTCTGTCGCCAGAGCACGACAGGAGTATTTTGAAAAAACCGGCATTTATGTACCTATCTGTTCAGATGGCGGTATCGTATATGACTATCACATCACACTGGCCCTGGCAATGGGAGCAGACTTCGTAATGCTGGGCAGATACTTTGCCCGCTTTGATGAATCACCGACAAGCAAGCTTATCGTAAATGGCAACTATGTAAAGGAATACTGGGGTGAAGGCAGCAACCGTGCCAGAAACTGGCAGAGATATGAAGATGAAGGTACACTGACCTTTGAAGAAGGCGTAGACTCCTATGTACCGTATGCAGGTGCATTGAAGGACAATGTCAGACTCACGGTAGCCAAGATCAAGTCAACAATGACCAACTGCGGCGCATTAACCATCAAGGAACTGCAGCAGAAGGCAAAACTGACTCTGGTATCAAGCACATCCATCGTAGAAGGCGGTGCCCACGACGTCATAGTCAAAAACAAGGATCAATTCAAGTAGAAGCAATTCTACTTGTTTTGTTTTAATGGGTCTCATAATACGCAGTGCTTTTGATTAACATATAAAAATGATTGTGATAAAATTAAGAATATTTTAGGAGGAAAAAGTCTTATGAGCGGGAATGTACGTCCGGAATCAATGAAGAGAATCGTCAATAAAGAACTGGCAGAAGCGTTCATTGAAGAACAGATCAGAGAAATCAGAGAACAGGTTGGAAACAGAAAAGTCTTACTGGCCTTAAGTGGTGGTGTTGACTCAAGTGTCGTAGCTGCCTTACTGATCAAGGCAATCGGCAAGAAGTTAACCTGTGTACACGTTAATCACGGTTTATTAAGAAAAGGTGAACCGGAACAGGTCATCGAAGTATTCAGAAATCAGATGGATGCAAATCTCATCTATGTCGATGCAGTAGACCGTTTCCTGGATGCATTAAAGGATGTAAGCGAGCCTGAAACAAAGCGTAAGATAATCGGCAAGATCTTCATCGATGTATTCGTAGAAGAAGCCAGAAAGCTTGAAGGCGTTGAATTGCTGGCTCAGGGAACCATTTATCCTGACATTCTTGAGTCAAAGGGTGTTAAGGCCCACCATAACGTTGGCGGCTTACCGGAAGATCTCAAGTTTGAACTTGTTGAACCTGTAAAACTCCTTTACAAGGACGAAGTAAGAGTTGTCGGTGAAGCTCTCGGCTTACCGCACAGCATGGTATACAGACAGCCATTCCCAGGTCCGGGCTTAGGTGTCAGATGCACTGGAGCCATTACCAGAGACCGTCTGAACTCATTGAGAGAAGCAGATGCGATCGTAAGAGAAGAAATAGGAAAACTGGAAAATCTTCCATGGCAGTTCTTTGCCGTAATTCCTGACATTCAGTCAACAGGAATCAAGGACGGCAAGCGCTACATGGGCTGGCCAGTAGTCATCAGAGCAATTGATACCGTTGATGCCGTAACTGCCAAGAGCGTGATTCTTCCAATTGAGACGCTGCTCACAATACGTGACAGAATCATCGCTGAGGTTCCGGGTGTTAACCGTGTATTATGGGATTATACAGACAAGCCTGTAAGCACGATCGAGTGGGAATAGACGAAAACATTCAAAAAGCCCTTTATTAAAAGGGCTTTTTCTTATTTCATACACTATGTTGATTTATGATATAAAAACATATATGTTAAGAGGAGGAGGGATATTATGAAGAAGAATTATGAATATTACAATACTGTAATTTCGCAGTTAGATAGACAGGTGAAAGAAGAAGAGGAAAACATTGAAAAGGCCGCTCAATTCTGTGCTGATTCCATATGCAGCGACAGAATCATTCACGCATTTGGTTGTGGACATTCCCAGATGTTCGGTGAAGAAATGTTTTATCGTTCAGGTGGTTTAGTACCAGTTAATGCTATCTTACATCCACATTATTCTTTAGTTCCAAAAGCAAGAATTTCTTCAGCTGTAGAAAGACAGGAAGGATTATCTGATAAATTCCTGGCAAACTGCAATCATGACGCTAAGGATACAATGATCATAACTTCTATTTCAGGAAGAAATGCTGCAGTTATTGATATGGCAATTGCTGCAAAGAAATTCGGCATGAAAGTTGTGGCTTTGGTATCACAGGAATTTTCCAGCAAGGTTACATCACGTCATTCAAGCGGTAAGAACTTAAAAGATTTCGCAGATGTAGTTATTGACATTAAATGCGTTTATGGAGATGCATGTCTGGAAATGGAAGGTGTGGAAGGAAAATTTGGTGGAACTTCTACAATCCTTGCCATGATGGTTGTTGAAATGATCTCAACTCGAACAATTGAGTTATGTGCAGAAAGAGGATATAACCCTCCAATCTTCGTAAGTGGTAATACTGACATCGGAGATAAATTGAATAACGAAAGAATTGAAAAATATTCCAGAATTATTCCGACATTATAATTTATAAATTTACAGACATTATCAAGTAAACTGCGTAAAAATACATGAAAAGATAAACTGAATTGTTCGCATCGCAACAATCATCATTATCATCTTGTTTATGAATCCCGTCAGATTATAATTTAAGAACGGCAGAAGTATATTTAAAAAGGAACCCTATGTACAGGATTCCTTTCTTATAAATGCGTTAATGTCTTTCTCTGACTTTTCTGATAAACAGACCTATCAGATAAACTACCGCAACAATTGCGGCAAAGAAGAGGAATCCTATCGGATATCCCCAGGTAAGAAATGCGTACCAGTCATTTGTATGAGGCCACTGTCCTCTGCCGTTTATGAGATTATTGCCAATGTAGAATATGCCGTACAGTCCCAGAGGAACGCAGGCAATGAGGTTATCCTTCTTGCTGAATTTTGCTTTGCTCCAGAACAGAACTTCCAAGAGAGCAGCTACCGGAACAATGAGATGCATCCAGAAACTGACACCGGTAAACATCGGAATATAGCCAAACAGAGGACCCAGGAACGTCAGCACGACAACCATTGTCAGTGTAACTGAAACTGCTGCGACGTATTTGATTTTCTCGTTTCCGTTTATCAGCCATACAACGCACGCTGCCGCTTCAAGCAGATTTGACAATACAGTAAAGTACTTCAGTGATGACAGTCCTATTGAGGTCAGGGCAGTATCCGTGAAAACAAATACCATTTTCAGCCAGTTTACCATTACAATGATGAATATGATGATGTTAAGCAGTTTTCTCTTATTCATATATGATCTCTCTTCCTAATAAAAATAACACTTACGATGATGTTTTTTATTGAATTTGACCTTGAAAAAAGCCTTTTTCAAAGGCTTAATCATCCTGCAATGAACAGCATGTTTATTATCCAGAACAGCAGATAGAAAACATGGATCACTACTATAGAGAACAGTACAAGTCCGATTGTATATCTGAATCCACCTCCGGTCTTGTTCCATATCACACCCAGAAGAGCATTACCGTATGTATCACGCAGGAACATGAAGTTCTTGTCAAATATTGTGTCTACGCAGTACATAATTCCTACAAGAATAAGGATCTTGCCAATACTTAACCACAGTTGAGGATAGGACAAGTCCATCTCTCCGCAGGCAAATCTGGCAATTACATATGCGATTATCAGACCATGATAAAGAAACTGATGAATCGTATAGAAATTGAATGCAGGAAGAGTGGAAGTAGTAGGTACTATTATAGCCATTGTGGCTGCGGGCAGAAACAGTGTCAGTAACAGGATTGAGAAGAATTCATTTTGCGGATTGATCGAATCTAAGACACAGCTGTAAGCAGCAAAGCTACAGATCTCCAGTGGAAGGTAATCAGTAAACTTTACATCTGAAAACCATATGAGAATCATCTTGATGACTTCGATGATCATCAGTGTTGCCGCAATCGATTTTAATATGATGATCCTTCCATTAGCATCACTTCCATGATAGGCAATTGTGATGATGACGGTAAAAAGGACTGTAAGCGCCATCAAGATGAAATGAGCAGCGGAGAACTGTCCATAACCTAATCCTTCAGGGATATTGTCCCTGTGCGTCCAAAAGTACTTCATACCTGTATTCTATGCCTTTTATGATGTTTGGTAAATTCAAAAAGAGTTATAATTCCAAAATATTAGGCAGATTTGTTACAAAAGTTAGACAACTTAAGATATCCTGATGCTAAAATAATACATATCACGAGTAATCTCTCTTCATGGAAAGGTAAATCATATATGTCAGAAAAGAAAGACACAAGGCTGGAAAACATACAGAAGCTCAGAAGCAGTCTGAAAACAAAATCATTCAGAACCATCATAATCCTGTCCGTTACGATAAGCATTGTTGCCATATGTCTGGGTGTTTCACTTTACATGTCTTCGGTCAGAAGATCGTATCGCTCCAATACCTATAACATGTCTCTTACGGCATCCCGTCTGATTGACAGGGATGAGGTCATGAGGGAAGCTTCAGAGGTAATCAAGATCTACAAAAGTCTGTCTGAAGAAGAAAGACAGTTACTCATTGACAAGCATTCCGACTTATTGAAGCGCTTTGATGGAATCAGAGGAGAAGGATTTGATAGGATATGTGAACTGCTCAGACTCATTCAGGACACTTATGGGGGTAAGGCAGCCTTTACGGCATTCCTGGATCTGGAAAACAATAGAAGAGTTTTCATTACGGATTCTGACCCTAATGACAGTTTTTGTCCTCCGGGTTCTTTGGACGAACTTGAAAAGATCAGTATTGATGACCTTATGAATGGCCGACAGTATTTACTTGATGACATGTACGGTATTCCAGCCTTGCCGGCAACCACGATCAACATGTCTCCTTATGGATACAGATGCATGGCAGGCACGTTGTTAGGTACCATTGACGGATATCCGGTATTCATCTTCTTTGATACCGACATGAACAAGGCAGTGAATGCAGGTATTGCATTCATGTGGGTGTTCTTCTTCGTAATGCTCATACTTATCCTGCTTACTCAGAAGATATCCTTAAAGTATGTTGATAATACCATGGTTGCTCCGATAAAGAAACTTACAGACGCTGCTGAACAATACATAAATGAAAGAGGAAATCCGGATACCAAGGGCGGTTATTTCAATGAGGTAGACATTAACACCGGTGATGAAATAGAACAGTTAAGCAAGACCATGCAGGTGATGGAATCCGACCTGGACAAATACATAAGCAATCTCACGACGATAACTGCCGAGAGAGAACGTCTCAGTACTGAACTGTCATTAGCCAACAAGATCCAGGCAGACATGCTGCCAAACATTTATCCGGCGTTCCCGGACAGAGATGAATTTGACATCTATGCTTTAATGGATCCTGCAACAATGGTTGGCGGAGACTTCTATGACTTCTTCCTTATCGATGATGATCATCTTGGACTTCTTATAGCTGACGTATCTGGAAAGGGAATACCGGCTGCACTGTTCATGATGATCTGTCTTATCGTACTCAAGAACAGCACCATGCTCAGCAAGTCCATCAGCAAGGCCTTAGCTACCACTAATGAAGCCATCTGCACCAACAACACAAACGAGATGTTCGTTACTGTGTGGATGGGTATTCTGGAGATATCAACCGGCAAGCTTACGGCTGCCAATGCCGGACATGAATATCCGACAATAAGGAGAAAAGATGGAAAATTTGAGATTTTCAAGGACAGGCACGGTTTTGTCATCGGAAGCATGAGACACATGAAATATGAAGAATATGAGATCCAGATGGAACCCGGCGACAAGATCTTCGTTTATACTGATGGCGTTCCGGAAGCCAATAACAGTGAAAAGGAAATGTTTGGTACTCAAAGATTACTTGAAGCACTTAATATAGATCCTGATGCTTCCCCGGAACAGACGATCATGAATGTACGTAAAGCGATCGATGAATTTGATCATAATGAAGAACAGTTTGATGATCTTACCATGTTGTGCATGGAATATCGCGGAAAGAAACAATAATCTTGCAATAATATGGATTTTTATGGCTGAATCTGCAAATTCAGCCTTTTTTAATGCTATTTTAATGATTAAGAACAGAAAATAGTATTAAAATTATTATGAGGGGTGATGGATATGAAGAAGGTATTGACCGTTATTGTCCTTTTATTACTGGCATGTGCGATAGGAGCAGGTGTATATCTGTTTGATTATCATCATGCTGAAAACAGTTCATTGTATTACATTTCTAGCCCAAAGCATGGCGTAAGCTGTGACATCAGCGGTTCCGGAAAAATTATATTCGTGCCTGGAGAAGAACCAAAGGCTGGATTCATCTTCTACCAGGGAGCAAAGGTACAGGCCGAAGCCTATGCACCATTATTGGAAAAGCTGGCTGAAAGGGGAATACTCTGTGTACTTCTGGACATCCCCGGTAATTTCCCGTTACTGGGAATAAACGCTGCTGACGGATATGTTTCCAAATATCCTGACATTAAAGACTGGTATGTCGGCGGTCATTCACTCGGCGGTGTAACGGCGACCATGTTCCTGGATAAGCATCATGAAGACTTTGATGGTCTTGTATTGCTGGCTTCCTATCCTTTTTCAAATCTGAGCGATACGCAGTTAAGAACTTTGTCAATTTACGGTTCAAATGACGGTGTACTGAACATGAAAAAGTACGAAAGCTCCAAGGACAAGCTTCCTGCTGACCTTACTGAAATCGTAATAGTCGGCGGCAATCATGCCAACTTTGGTTTCTATGGTGAGCAGAAAGATGACGGAACTGCCGGAATAACCAGAAACGAGCAGATTGAACTGACTGTCGGATACATTTATGATTTCATAACAGGCACTGAAAGAGAACCGGAAATACCAGTTGAGGAAGTTCCTGCAGAAGAAACGCCGGCTGAAACAACTGAAGGGTAAATAAATAGAAGATCGATGGATCTTCTATTTTACGTATATAGCAAGGGGAACACCGCGTTCCATTTCCCTGAAGTCCTTGCTGCTTCTGTCAGACAGCTTCAGATATCTCTTATCATGATACAGGATCTGAGCAGAACCGCCGCCGTCAAGATGAACGGCATTATGAACGCCAAGTCTTTCACAGATCAATTCAGATTCATTCAGGGAAGCACCGCAGCTGTCAACGTATTTCTCATATCCGAATTTTCCTGCACCTTCGATCCAGATGATCAATGGATCATTTTTCTTATCTGCTCCTATTATCATTCTCGGAGCTCTGTCCTTGTAAAAGTTCAGAGGATAGAGAGAAGGAGGGAATGACACCATCCAGGGTTTTCTTATGTCATAAAATGGTGAAGTGAAGCCTCGCTGTCTTTCACCGTTTACGATTACACTGTTTCCGCACTGAACGGCAAAGGCAACATCATTGAGTTTTCCGTATTTTACTTTTCTGTCGGTAAACGACGTAATAACGTAGTTTGTCTTGATCACATATCCACCGGAAGGTACAGGAGTATTTCCACCAGGTTTTATGGCTATTACCTCATTGTTTACTACTACAATGTCATGACCTCCCTTAGGTGTCATCTGACAGGATGGTCTTGCATAGATCATAGAATTATGTTCATGGAAAATGATTCTGTCGATCATGTATCTGATCCTGAAGTCGGACTGCTGACGTATTGAAACATTGCCGCTTTCATCTACGGTAAGGATGTCTCTGTCATGCATTGGCGGATATACAACGTTACCATCCTTAACATACATTCCAATTGGGGTACCAATACGGTCATAGGCAGTTGATATGTCAGGCAGATCCATCGTAAAGAAGGAGGAATTGGTCTTCAGTGCAACACCAGGCAGATCACTGAGGAATCCTATGGTACGGCCAACAGGGAGAATGGTGAGTGTAGTGAGTCTTCCTTTCATTACCCTGAGGCATCTTCTTTCTTCCAGCATAGAATATAGCCTGGCTGCCTTTTCATCATTAAACCTGATTGCATTGCCATCAACAGATATACTGTTTCTGAATATAAGTGTCAAGGCAGTTAGCTTATCATAGATGAATCCGTGATCCTCATCATATTCTCTGTACTCAAACTCGATGTCCTCGGGCAGATAAAACAGTATGACTGTACCAAAAACAAGCGAGTATTTTCTTACGATGTACTTGTCATAAAGATCGGCAAGATTAGCAAAGGCAGCATGAGAGAATGGAGGCATGACGAAATTCAGAGAATCCCAGCTGTCCGGCTGAACGATCTGCACTCTCTGTTTTTCTCCGTTTTCGTATGCGTAAGTCTTTATTGTGTTTTTCATATGATTCTGTAGCTTGTTATTACTGCTTCCATATCGGCAGGGATGTTCGATGATAGTGTGATGTTCAGGCCATTTAACGGATGGGTGAACATCAGTTTATGCGCATGCAGCGCCTGTCTTTTCATGATCGTGTTTCCCGGATTATAAAGGGTATCACCGATGAGCGGATGACCGATGTATTTCATGTGTACTCTTATCTGATGGGTCTTCCCGGTTTTCAGGGTCAGTCTGACCAGAGACAGTTCATTTCCTTCACCGATCACCTGATAATCAGTTTCTGCGTATTCACCATTACCATGATCTACGTATCTGATCATTGATGTCCCGTTACGGGTGATGGGTGCGCATATGGTTCCATGCCTTTCAGCAAATGCTCCTTCACATATGGCCAGATATTCTCTCTTGATTGTTCTGATTCTGATCATCTCGGAAAGAAGGGATGCTGCATACATGTTCTTGGCAATTATCGTCAGTCCGGATGTATCCTTATCAAGACGGTTTATACAGTGAAACACGGGATCCATGCCCTTAAAAGAAAGATAGTTGGCAACGGCATTTGCCAGAGTCTCCGTGTTATTCAGACGGGATGGATGGATCGGAATACCGGCCTGCTTATCAACTACCATCAGATCTTCGTCCTCATAAAGTACATTAAGCATCAGCTCTGTCGCCATGATTCTGGAAACTGTTGGTTTTTCCCGTATGCATACAATTAATATGTCGTCAGATACAAGATGATGGTCGGTATATTTTCTTATGCCGTTTACCGTTATTCCGTCATCGTATTTCTTCAGATTAGATATAAGAGCATGAGAAAACGACTTTTTTCTGAGATAATCCTTGATGGTAATGCCTGATTCTTCAGGTTTTATTATGTAAGTAAAATATCTGCTCATCTTTTATTTGACATTTGTTATGGTCACCCTTATTATAAGACAGGTGAGTCACGATTCACAACTTAAGGAGACTGCAAATGAGCGTTAAAATCATAGCTGACAGTACATGTGACCTGTCGGCACAACTCATTGAACAATATGACATTACAATCCTGCCACTTCATATCATCATGAATGAAGAGTCATTTTCTGATGGCATAGACGTCACTCCTGAAATGATTTATGAATGGTCTGACAGGACAGAACTGACACCAACAACGTCGGCACCTTCATTACAGGAAGCGATGAATGTAATGTCAAAGGCAGCAGGGAAGGACAATGAACTGATCTGCTTTGCCATAAGCAGCGTAATGAGCAGCAGTTACAATGTAATGAGACTGGCAGCCGAAGAGCTGGAAATCGCTGACAGAACATTTGTTGTTGATTCTAAGACACTTTCGTGTGGAATAGGATTACTTATACTTGAAGCAGCAAAGATGGCGCAGAATGGCTTAAAAGCAGCCGAAATATACGAAAAAATACAGGAACTCCGCAGCAAAGTCAATGTCAGCTTTGTTGTAAATACCCTGACATACCTTTACAGAGGCGGACGCTGTGACGGCATAAGCATGATGGTCGGCAGCGTACTGCAGCTTCATCCGAAAATCTCCGTAGAAAACGGAACGATGCATTCAACCAAGAAGTACAGAGGCAGAATGAACAGAGTTATCAATGACTATGTCAATGACCTTGAATACTTCATCAATAACGCTGACAAGACTCATATTTTCATCGTTAATTCCGGATGTGATCAGGGAATCATCGATGATGTCAGAAGCTATATTGATACCTGTAACTTTGCCAACGTATACTGTGTTCCGGCTGGCGGTGTCATATCAAGTCACTGCGGTCCAGGTGCTTTCGGGTTAATGTTTCTGGATAAGTAAATGAAGAAAAGGCGTTGTGTCTGTATTTAGATACAACGCTTTTATTTATGATATAATTCATCTATGGAAATCAGGAAACTTACACTTGACTATTTCAACAGAATTGAAGAAATATATGCCAATGCCCGCGAATTCATGCGCCAGAGCGGTAATCCTAACCAATGGAAAGACCGTTTTCCTACGGTTGAAATGACTCTCAAAGACATTGAAAACGGAAATCTGTACGGTTTATTTGAGGATGAGGAACTGGAATGTGTCTTTGCCTACATATACGGGCATGATCCAACCTATGATTACATCTATGACGGAAACTGGCTGGACGAAGAACCGTATGGCGTAGTTCATCGCATAGCATCATCTGCCAGTGGAAAGGGTGCCGGAAGAAAGAGCATCGAGTGGGCTTTGAAACAGTGCGGTAACCTGCGGATCGATACTCATGAAGCAAACAGGCCAATGCAGGGAGTTTTACATAAGATCGGATTTGAATACTGCGGCAAGATACTTACACACGACGGTACCGAAAGGGTTGCCTTTCAGAAGAAATACGATTACCGTCGTGATCTGATCGACCAGCTGAAGAACTTCACGCCTTACAATGAGCAGGAAGAAAACGACCGTAGGACAACGATATCTCTTCTGGAGAATGTTGATGACATCTACGAAAGAACTAATGATGTTGCTCACATGACGGTATCTGCCTGGATAGTTAACAGACAAAGAGACAGGATCCTGATGGCGTATCATAACATTTATGACTCATTCAGCTGGCTTGGAGGACACGCAGACGGTGATGAAAACCTACTTAGAGTTGCTCTAAAGGAAGTCAGAGAAGAGAGCGGACTTACTCATGTAAGGGCATTATCCGATAAAATCTTCTCAGTTGAGATACTTACCGTTGACGGTCACGAAAAGAAGGGCAGATATGTTTCAAGCCATCTGCATGTCAACGTAACATATCTGATAGAGGCTGACTCAGATGAAGATCTGACGGTCAAGCCTGATGAAAACAAGGCGCTTCGATGGTTTGGCATTGAAGAGGCAATTGCTTCCAGCAATGAAAAATGGTTCCGTGAAAGGATCTATTCAAAACTTAATGCCAGGCTGTATGAATACTTAAGGGAGGAACAACATGAAAAAGATAATGAGTGATTTCAGAAATCTGCTGATCATCTGTCTGCTTGAACTGGTAACAGGAATAGTTGTACTGATCGATCCATTTGGATTTACCAAGACACTGTTGATGATAGTAGGCATAGTACTTGCCATATTCGGCGTCATATTCGGAGTTCAGTATTTCAAGAAGACTGCTGAAGCAGCCAGCATCAGCAATGATCTGTTCTTTGGAATATTACTGGTAATGGCTGGTCTGTTCATGCTCATAAAGCCTGATAACATCATTACGGTTTTCTCATTGCTGACGACACTTTATGGTGTAGGAATCATCGTATCAGCAATCGCAAAGCTTCAGTTAAGCGTTGATCAGCTCAGACTGAAGAATAAGAAATGGTGGTATTTTGCCATCCTTACCGCAGTAACACTTATCATCGGCATTGTTTCATACACAAATCCATTCCAGACTATTACCGTCAATTGGAAGTTTACAGGCATCTGCCTGATATTGCTGGCAGCTGCTGACATTGCTACGATCATACTCAACAGCATGGACATCAAGATCAAGCCGAAGCAGACCCCTAAGCCTGAAGAGATCAAGAAAGAAGAAGCCATTGATGCCGAAGTCAAGGTCACCGAGGTATTCAATCCTGCTGAACCGCTTATTGAAAACGTAGTCAATGAAGTTGTTGATGCTGAGCAGACCGTAGCAGAAAATGTTGATACCTCCGTCAAGGAAATGACAGAAGATGTCATTGAGGCAGTAAAAGATGAGACTGGCATACAAGAGAATCAGGAATAACACCGGTTTTGACCTGCAGGAATTTGCTGATAATCTGGAAGCTGACAAGACCTTCATTGATCAGGGCAGTTCTGATGATCAGCTGATGGAACTGTTAAGATACGGTATGGAAAACGACGTAATGGTCGTTGAATCACTAAATGACATATCCGAAGTAAATCAGAAGGTCATGGATGTTTTACAGCATCTGGCTATGAAGAACATGTACATTGAAGCCAGAAAGGAAAACCTATCAACTGCCAGTGACACCGGCAACGTTATGAACTTCATCCTGTCAATGATGGGACATCTGGATGGAAAGGAAGAAATTACCTATGCCAATGCTCCAGAGGAGAAGCATGAAGACACTGATAAGGAAGGTCTGTTCAAGCAGCTCTACCATCAGTATAAGAGCGGACACCTTTCTCCCGTAGCCTTCAGAAAAAAGCTCCATGTTACCAGAGAAGAGCTGGAAAGGATGATCGACGAATATGAGAATTACTGAGGAGATCGACATTACCGTTGATAATGAAATATACAGCGGCAACTGCAAGTTCATCAACCTTGACGAGTATCCGGAAGACATCGACGAATGGGTCATGACCATCAGAAAGGTAATGATTGATGATCAGATAATTGACTGTTTCATCATTAACGGAACTGTTGAAGACAGCTATGGAAACAAGTACGAACAGATAAATCTGTATCTGCTGAAGGATATATCAGAATCATGTCTGGGAAAGACGATTTCATTCCTGGAATCATGATTCTTTTTTTTGCAAAAAACCTCAGCAAATCAATTGTGATGAGTATGAGAATTTGCTATATTTATTAATGTCTTTTTTTTGATAGAACAGGAGAAATAACAGTATGGTAAGAAGAGTAGGAACAGTATCCAGAGGCATTCGCTGCCCGATCATCAGAGAAGGCGACGATCTTGCAAAGATTGTAGTTGACAGCGTTCTGAAAGCTGCCGAAAGTGATGGCTTTTCTGTCAGAGACAGAGATGTAATTGCCATTACGGAAAGCATCGTAGCCAGAAGTCAGGGCAACTATGCATCAATCGATGACATCGGCAAGGATGTTAATACCAAGTTTGGCGGTGGAACCATCGGAGTAATTTTCCCGATCTTATCCAGAAACCGTTTTGCCATCTGCCTCAAGGGCATTGCCAGAGGAGCAGACAAAATAGTATTAATGCTGTCATATCCACGTGATGAAGTAGGCAATCAGCTGCTTACGGAAGATCAGCTGGAAGAAAAGGGCATTGATCCATATTCAGAGGTGCTCACACTTCAGCAGTACAGATCATATTTCGGTACAAATGTACACCCGTTCACAGGTGTTGACTATGTCAGCTACTACAGTGATCTGATCAGAAACGAAGGCTGTGAAGTTGAAGTTGTATTTGCCAACCACGCAAAGGAAATCCTCAATTACACCAAGAAGGTATTATGTTGCGACATTCATACCAGAAAGAGAACCAAGAGACTGCTCAAGGCAGCCGGCGGTGAGATCGTTCTGGGCATGGATGATATCATGACCACAAGCGTTGACGGCAGCGGTTATAACACCTTATACGGTCTGTTAGGTTCTAACAAGTCTACCGAAGACAGCATCAAGCTGTTCCCGAATGACTGCACGGATCTGGTAAACGATATTCAGAAGACGATCCTGGAGAAGACAGGCAAGCATGTCGAAGTAATGGTATATGGCGACGGCGCCTTCAAGGATCCTGTAGGACAGATCTGGGAACTTGCTGACCCGACAGTATCACCGGCTTCAACCGAAGGACTTAAGGGAACACCAAATGAGCTTAAGTTAAAGTATCTGGCTGATAATGACTTCGGTAATCTCAGCGGTGAGGAACTCAGAAATGCCATCTCTGAAAGAATCAAGGAAAAGGATTCAAATCTTGTCGGTAAGATGGAATCTGAAGGAACCACACCTCGTCAGCTGACTGACCTGATCGGTTCTCTTGCTGACCTTACAAGCGGTTCAGGCGACAAGGGTACTCCTGTAGTATACGTTCAGGGTTACTTTGACAACTATACAAACGAATAGCGATAAAAGACCTTCATTTTTATGAAGGTTTTTATGTGGTATAATAATACGCAGAAGAAGGGATGAAAATGTTAAAGAAATTATCTGCAATAACCATAGTGTTATGGATAGTCGGCTGGATCATTGCCTATCTGGTATTACTGCCGCCGATCAATCCGGGAGCACTGGCATTCTGGCTGTTCTTTACGCCGGCTGTCATTGTTCCTCTGGTAATACTCATACAGTCACTGGCATTAAAGAAAGGTGTTAACAAGGGCAAGGCATTCTGGCCGCTGCTCATCGTTCTTATCTGCGTTGGCATCTTCTTTGGCGGAATGATCATAGTATCACCGACATTCAGTTCAAAGGCATTTGCCAGCCGTATTCAGGTTAGCGATTCATCATTCAGTGATGACATCAAAGAAGTAGACTTCAATAATCTGCCGCTATTGGACAAGGCATCTTCACAGAAAGTCGGAGACAGAGTCGTAGGGCAGATTCCTGACCTTGTTTCTCAGTTTACTGTTTCTGATGAGTACAGCCTGATAAACTACAAGAAATCGATCGTCAGAGTTACGCCTCTGGAACACATTGACTTCTACAAGTACTTCGGCAACAGTGAAGGAACGGCAGGCTATGTGATCGTCGACTGTACGACCGGTGAAGCTGAACTCGTCAGAACTGACAAGGGCATCAAATATCTGGACAGTGCCTATCTCTGGCATAACCTGAAATGGCATGTACAGATCCATAATCCGTTTGCCATTCTTGGAGACAAGTCATTCGAACTTGATGAAAGCGGTCATCCATACTGGGTAATACAGACGTTAAGCTATGCCTGGGTCAATATCATGCCATCGGTAAACGGCGTTATCGTCTGTGATGCCATTACCGGTGAGATGCAGAGATACAAGGCTGGAAACGTTCCGTCATGGATCGATAACGTATATGATGCAAATCTGGTAATGGAAGAGATCAATTCCTGGGGAATGTACCAAGGAGGCTACATCAATTCCCAGATATCTCAGAAGAACGTCGTACAGTGTACGGAAGGGTATACCTACATCACCAATGACGATGACGTCTACATGTATACAGGAATAACATCCGTAGCCACTGATGAGAGCAACATCGGCTTCATGATGGTAAATCTGAGAACCCACGATGCCAGATTCTATGGCGTACCAGGCGCTGAGGAATACAGTGCCATGGATTCAGCAATCGGAGCCGTTCAGGAAAAGAACTATACTTCAACTTTCCCGCTGTTGATAAATCTCAATAACAGACCGACATATCTGCTATCACTCAAGGATTCAGCCGGTCTGGTAAAGATGTATGCATTTGTTGACGTGCAGAACTATCAGAAGGTCACGGTCACTGATTCACAGCTTGGCATCAAGGCCGCTGCTGAACAGTATCTGAAGATGATGAATGGCGGCAATGATCCGGTAAAACCGGATGATGGTGATGACGCTGACAGAGAATATAAGGCAGCAGTCATAAAGGTTACCAAGTTCAATACCGTTCTGGTTGACGGTAATACGGTATACTACCTGATCACTGAAGACAACCAGAGATTTGAATTACCGGTAACCGTTGACTTAAGCATCGTACCGTTCATTAATGAAGGAGATACGCTGGCAGTCAAATACTACATTGCGGATAATCTGAACAAGGTAGTTCAGGTTGAACTGGTAAGTGAAAACGAACCGCAGCAGCCCGTTGAGGGAAACGGCACTGCAGAAACGGAATCCGGCAGCACACAGGAAATACACTAATAACAAGGACCGCTTTCAAACAAGCGGTTCTTTCTGTATAATGGTAATGAGGTAACTTGTAATGAACACAAAACAGATAATTAAGAAAATTGAAGAAGGTTTCTTTGATGCAAGACTGCTGGAAATCTATGTTGATAACGGCATGCTTGAGTATCAGAAGAAGAGATATGCTGATGCAGTAAGAGAGTATGAGAAGAGATTCGGTGAAGATGACGTAAGGATCTTCAGTGTCCCCGGCAGAAGTGAAGTTGCCGGCAACCATACCGACCACCAGCATGGCTGCGTAATGGCATGTTCCATTAACCTGGACATCATCATCGTAGCAGCCTATGCCGATGAATTCAGACTGTATTCAAACGGCAGGGAAATCGAAGGAATCAACATCAACGATCTTTCTCTGAAGATGTCTCAGCAGCACACGTCACTGGCTCTTGTAAAGGGCGTTCTGCATAAGCTGAAACAGGACGGCCATAAGATCGGGAACGTCAGGGCAGTCATGAACAGCAATGTTCTGGTAGGTTCCGGTTTATCATCATCAGCCGCCTTTGAGGTAGCCGTAGGTGCCATGATGTCATTCATGTTCAATGACGGCACGATCTCAAAGATTGAAATTGCCAAGGATTCACAGTATGCGGAAAACGTATACTTCGGCAAGCCATGTGGATTAATGGATCAGTGTGCCTGTGCAGTAGGCGGTCTCATCTTCATAGATTTCAAGGATGTCGCCAATCCGATAGTTGAAAAGGTTGATGTCAACTTCAGTGACTTCCACCACAGTCTCTGCATAGTTGATACCAAGGGCTCTCATTCCGGCCTGACCGGTGACTATCAGGCCATTCCTGAGGAAATGAAGACAGTAGCCAATTACTTCGGCAAGGACTTCGTAAGAGAGATCACTCTGGATGACATAATGAACAATCTTGCTGACCTGCGCAAAAAATGCAACGACAGGGCAATACTCAGAGCAATCCACATGCTTGAGGAAGATAACAGGGTATTCGCTCAGGTAAGAAACCTGACCAACAAGGACTTTGCTTCCTTCAAGAAACTGATAAAGGAATCAGGTGAAAGTTCATATAAGTATCTGCAGAACGTATATACCAATCACGACTGCACGAACCAGCCGATGTCACTGGGCATCAAGATCTCAGAAAACGTCCTTGGTGAACATGGTGTCGTAAGAGTACATGGCGGCGGCTTTGCCGGTACGATCCAGGCATTTGTTGAGGATGATTTTGTTGAGGAATACAGAAAGGCAATGGATGCGCTGTTCGGGAAGGGCAGCTGTCTGGTACTGAAGGTCAATCAGTTCGGTGCCTGTGAGGTATTAGGATGATTCACGCCCAGTTTACCATGAGAGCCGTATCCATGCAGATGGATACCAGGGTAGACGTCATCATTCCGGAAGACAGACATGAAACAAAGAGCATAGGCGATAAGAAGTATCCCGTTCTCTACGTATTGCATGGCATGAAGGAAGACAGTGCAAGCTGGCTCAATCTAAGCAACATATTTCTGCTGTGCCGTGACCTTGATCTCATAGTTGTATTTCCAAGCGCCAATAACAGTTCATACGTCAATACACACTACGGCATGAACTACTATGACTGGGTAGTGAATGAACTGCCTGTAAAACTGCATAATCTTTTGCCGATAACGGATGATCCCAAACAGACATTCATCATGGGTGAAAGCATGGGCGGATACGGCACAATGAGAATCGTTTTATCAAATCCTGACAGATACGGCAAGGCCGTTTGTCTGTCCGGAGGAGACATGGGAGCATTCATGAACTTTGATGACCCTCTGAGAAGGGGTAACTTCGGAAGCAGGGAAGAATATCTTAAGTCTGATAACAATCTTTATAATCTGATTGAAAACCTGAAGGATCATAAGGGTGAATTACCTGATTTTGCCTTCTACTGCGGTACGGAAGACAGGATTTACGAAAACTGCAGAAAGCTTGCTGAAACACTTGAAAGTGAAGTCCCTGAAATACATGTTCAGAAGGAATTCTGGCCCGGTCTGCATAACTTCTTCTTCTGGAATCAGGCGATTCCAAAAGCACTGAAGTTCTTTGGTTTTGACGTAAAGGAAAACGACGTAATTTAAAGGCTGAATCAATTAAGTTCAGCCTTTCTTATTTCATTCATTATTTCAGTCAGATTCTTTTCACTGACGGCTACGTAAGAGTAGTTTTTTACATCTGGATTGTCATCAGTATGCATCGTGCTGGGATCGAGTAATAATTCCTTGGCGGTCATGTGGATCTGCCGGCAGCCTGTTTCCTTCAGTATATCAACGACATTGTGCCTTCTGACACCGCCTCCAGGCAATATCGTTATTCTGTCTCCATATTCCACGTTGTATCTTCTAAGTCTTTCAAATCCTCTGTCAATGTCAGGGTAACTTGCACCGCCGCTTGTCAGTATTCTGTCAACACCGCATTCGATCAGTTGAACTATTGCGATATCCATGTCAGTACAGGAATCAAAAGCCTTATGGAATACTGCCTGTCTGGGCTTGATCAATGATACGAATTCTCTTGTTCTTTCTACGTTTACCGTTCCGTCTTCATGGAGAAAACCGAACACTATGCCGTCAGCACCGTTATCCATGAGTAATCTGGCATCCTGTTTCATGATCTCATATTCCTCATCCGTGTAACAGAAGCCATATCCTCTTGGCCGCACCATGCAGCAGATGGGAACATCCGTCATGGTTTTTACCTTTTTAAGTACAGAAAGTGAAGGGGTCAGTCCTCCCATCTCCAATGCACTGTTAAGTTCAATGCGGTCGCAGCCGCATTTTAAGGCCGTAAGACAGTCGTTTATGCCGCCGCAGCATACTTCTACGAGAATATCGTTAATCATCTTCCAATCCTCCGTAAACTAATTATACAATAAGCAAACAGTTATTGTTTATGCTATAATTACCGCAGAGGTGAATAAATGACAGTATATTTAGTAGACTATGAAAACGTCAAGGGTGATGGCTTAAACGGTATAAACAATCTTACCGATAAGGATAAAGTTCATATTTTCTACAGCGAGAACGCTGACAGACTGACTTTCGGACTTCATAAGAGACTTAACGAAGCCAGCTGCAAGATCTATTATCAGAAAGTGGAAGTCGGCAGAAAGAATGCCCTGGATTTCCAGCTGGTATCATTCCTGGGTTATCTCATTGGAAAGGAACCCGAAGAGGAGTATGCCATTGTAACAAACGATAAGGATTATAACAACGTTGTTCAGTTCTGGCAGAAGAAGACCCATAAGGTACTGATCGTAAATGATCTTACCAGAAAGAATTCAGCAGACATTGAAAAGGAAATGTTCAATAAGGTCCTGAAATACGTAGAAGACAAGGATGACGCCAAAGTCGTTGCCGAGTACATTCTCAAATACAAGACCAAGCAGGGTTTCAACAACGCCTTAGCCAAGAAGTACGATACGACAAAAGGCGGCAAGCTGTACAACGCCGTTAAGCCGTTATTACATGACAAGAAAGGGAAGTAATCAGTTACTTCCCTTTAATGTTGCCTTCATGAGTTCCTCATGATCGTTCTTTATTTCATCTCTCAGTATCTGTTCGTATAAGTCGTCCAGAATCTGACCTATTTCCCGGCCTCTGTAACCAAGTATCATTAGATCATCACCATTGATGTTCATCTGATCTCTGGCAATGAAGGACTTCCTGAGTTCTCTGATTCTTTTCCTGATCACGCCATAATCCAGGTCATCACCTCTGGCTTTCTTCAGTGAAAGAAGATCGCCTGTAGCCTTGATGCCGATCTCGAAGAACATTCTTCTGATATCGTAGTCTGTTTCCAGAGGGTAGTCAACATGGTCAAGAAGGGCGCTTACCTCGTCAATGATCTTATTTGAGTAATGCATGTGTCTCAACATGCTTACCGCACTCAGACTGTCATCCATGACGAACAGTGCAGACAAGCGCATGTACAGTCTGCGATTGACCTTTCCGAGCAGACTGAAGTCTAGATCCTCAAGCTGAGGCATTACTGTTTCGAATATGATTCTGTATTCCGAGAGATACTCATATGCCTTATTTGAAGTAATTATCTCGTTGAATTCAGATGCAACTCTTTCAACTGAAACATATCTTAACAGTTCTCTGTTTCTGAAGAGGGCACTCTCAGTATTCTTTTCGATATTGAATCCATACCTGCTGGCAAATCTTATGCATCTAAGTATTCTTAAGGCATCTTCATTGAATCTCGTATCCGGATCGCCAACGCATCTTATAACACCCTCACTGAGATCTTTAACACCATTAAATTTGTCGATAAGACCTTTTTCTTCATTATAAGCCATGGCATTGACCGTAAAGTCTCTTCTGCTGAGGTCTTCATCAAGGGTTAGAGCATATCTAACCTCGTCAGGATGGCGGTGATCACTGTATTTTACATCCGTTCTGTAGGTCGTGATCTCATATGGTTCTCTGTTTATGATCACGGTTACCGTGCCATGCCTGATTCCCGTCTCCACAACCTTCAGATCATGAAACAGTTCTTCTGTCTGCATTGGAATTGCATTTGTGGTAATGTCGTAATCCTTCGGCTGATCACCCAGCAAGGCGTCTCTGACGCAGCCACCCACGATGAAAGCTTCGTAGCCATTATCATGGAAACGATTGAGAATCATTCTTACATCTTCCGGAAGCTTAATGTTTTTCATAATTAGATTATACAAAAAAAAAGCAGCTTTTCACTGCTATATTCTTACTTCAAATGTTTTTCCGCATTTCGGACACTTGACTGAATTCTTTCCTTTGCGGATCGGAAGTCTCAGAACCTGATGACAGTTCGGACACTTGCGATAGCGGTAACTGTTTCTGTCCCTGATTCTTTTTCTGGAAAGTGAGAAGAATGACCGTACGGGTTTTGAAAGACTCAGATACAGTTCATTTTCCTTTCTTCTGGCATTATAGTTACGTGAGAACGTCCTGAACACAACGAAGATGAACAGTATCATTTCAATGACGTAAAAGATGAGCTTTCTGGTGAAAGTATAAATGATCATAAACAGGAAGATCATCCCGATCAGGAAATAATAGAGATCATCCATGCCATATCTGCCACGCATGAAATTTGCCAGTTTGTTTCTGAATTTACCCATATGCAACCTCCTATAAGCAGTAGAAACACCAGAAAGGTGAGATGACTCTGAATCCGAATATGCCGCACAGGAACTGAAGTATCAGATATGAAATGCAGATCCTGCTCATATTGGTTGGACGGTTGTATGTATGACTGCGGTAACTGTACTGCTTTCTGCCGCTTCTGATGATGTTCAGCAGGTTAAGATACTCGGGGTTGTTCGGATCGTAAGAGCAGGCCTTTTCGGCGTGCTCAAGGGCTGTTACCCGGTTCCCCAGATGATAGTTTGCATAGGCACTGTAATAGTACCATTCCGCAGACTTTACTTCTATTGTACTCAGAACATGAAGAGCTTCCCTGTAGGCGCCATTCTGAAGATAGGCTCTGACGCTGTCCAGATCGGTGTACTGGCGTCCGGCCTGCTGATTGCGCTGATTAAAGCCCGTGAAGTCGTAATAGGTAAACGGTCCGTAGCTGTATCCAGTAGAGTAGGGATTTGAATAGCCGTTATACGACTGCTGCTGGTACTGGTTTGCAGTTCCGCTCTTGATTGCGTCATAGGCAGCGTTGATCTCACTCATCTTCTCAGCCGCTTCAGCATTATTCGGATTGAGATCCGGATGATACTGCTTGGCGAGCTTACGGTACTGTTTGGTTATCTCTTCCTCACTGGCATTACGTGATACGCCTAATACCTCATAAGGATCTCTCATCTTTTCTTCCTTTCTCTGGCTGTCTTGAGGTCGTATTCGCTCCAGACGCCAGCGTACAATACATTATCCAATATTTCCCTGTATTTGTCATCAATTGGCAGGGTATTATATGCCTTAATGCAGTCAGTCATAACTGTTTCCAGTATGTCTTCCATGTTTTTCAGATCAATTGTGACAAGAGGATTGTATCTCTGTCTGTTAAGGTCTTCCTTGAAATCCATGTAGGCATCCATCAGATAAATGAACTTGCCAAGGTGAAAGCCCAGCTGCTGCAGAGCAGGGGTATATTCATCATTTCGGTAAGTGAATACCTGGGCAAAGAGCGTTCCGAAGCAGTTGGCCGGAATGTCGGGATTTGTAACGTTCTGACGTTCCATCTCCGCATTGTCTTCCAGGCACTTTCTGATGATAGAACACTGTTCAGGATATCTCTTTTCAATTTCATCTATGTGTTCCTGCATCTTATCAGCGATCTTTTTGCGGCGTCTGTCGTTGTCATCCGCAAAGTCGTCCAGATACTTGTAATAAGTCAAAAGCATGTTCATGTCAGCAGCGAATTCACTGTATTCGTTATACCAGTATCCATGCTTCCTTACAGGGTGAACGGGACATCTTTCCTCACCACAGACGTTTTGAGGGCCGTATATGGCGGTAAACAGCATGGCAATAAATGCCAGGTCATATGATACCGTACTGCGCCCCAAGGCGCCGTATTTGTTATCAAGGCACTTGCAAAGACCGCAGTAGCATTCCTTATAGATCCTGCGGTTTTCATCATTAAGGTTATCCGGACTGTAAACTAGATAGCCAAACATTCTAATCTCCCATATGTAAAAAAGCCTGTAAAGGCTTATTCTTCAGGAATGTCAAACGGATCGGCGTTATTGAAGGTATCCTGTACCAGAACAACATCCTTTACGTTCGGTACTTCCTCCATGATCCAGTTCTTTATGCCGTTATTCAACGTGACATCTATGAGGGAACAGCCTACACAGGCACCAAGCAGTCTTACTGTTACGATGCCGTCCTTGAATTCAACGAACTCAATGTCACCACCGTCTCCCATGATATATGGCCTGAGATGGTCAATTATCTTTCTGATATGGATCTCGTCTTCAAGCCTGTTAATTCTTTCATCCATGTATAATCATCTCCCAACGAATGTCAAATAATACAGATAGCTGGTAAGCAGCCCGAGTATGATGCCGCCGAAGGCCTGCAGATAGGTGTGTCCCAGAACTTCCTTCATCTTCTTGTTGTAGATGGGATCTTCCGGTTTCAGATAGCCCAGTTCGGTAAGGTCATCAATGAGCTTCTTTGTCAGAGTGATGTTCTGCCCGGCATAGTATCTCACGTTACAGGCGTCAAATATGATTATCAGCGAGAAGGCCAGGGTTACGGCGAAGATGGTTGAAGAGAATTTCTCAACCAGTCCCACTGACAGGGCCAGTGAAGATACAAGAGCAGTATGGCTGCTTGGCATGCCTCCGCTGGCAAATAACTGCACAGGATCCCATTCCTTGTTGATCAGATAATGAGTGAGCGGTTTCAGTGCCTGGGCAAGTACCATGGCAATGATCGCTGCATAGAATGGATACATCTTATCTAACATTTTACTACCTCGGAAACATTATAATTGATGACATCATAAAGTTCAAATATTATGATATAATGACAGAGGTGATAGGGGATATGAAATATCAGAGCGGACAGGTTGTCCAGGGCATCGTCACCGGCATCAAGCCATACGGTGCATTTGTAAAAATAGATGACAATACTGACGGACTGATTCACATCTCTGAAATCAGTGATAATTATGTCAATGATGTATCTCTGTTCGTCAGACAGGGCGAAAAGATCGTGGTAAAGGTCATAGCTGCCGATCCGGTCAGCGGACAGCTGAAGCTGTCTCTCAAGGCGGTTCAGCCACCAAGGAAGAATCACATGCGTTACCGCAACCTTAACGCAATAAACAGATACATCGGATTCAAGACGCTAAAGGAAAAACTGCCTGAATGGATTATGGAGGAAAAGTTAAATGAAGATTAGTTTCGAGAAGGCATTGCTGAAGGAAAACATCCTGGATTACCAGGAAAAGATCAACGCCGTTCATGAATCTCTAGTAAACAGAACCTGTAAGGGTAACGATTACCTGGGCTGGTACGAATGGCCATACAACTATGACAAGGAAGAATTTGCCAGAATCAGGGAAGTCGGAAAGGAAATCAGAGAAAACGCTGACGTACTGTTAGTATGCGGCATCGGCGGATCATATCTCGGTGCCAGAAGCGCCATTGAGATGATGAAGGGACTCTATCCTGGCGACAAACCTGAGATCATCTATACAGGCAACGGACTGTCATCTACATATCTCTGTCAGGTACTGGAGCACATCAAGGGCAAGAGCGTATATCTGAATGTCATTTCAAAGTCAGGTACAACAACTGAGACCGCAGTAGCCTTCAGAGTATTCCAGAAGTACATCGTAGATACATTCGGTGAAGAAGAAGCAGCAAGAAGGATCATTGCCACGACCGACAAGGCAAGAGGAGCTCTCAAGCATCTGGCTGACGTAAAGGGATACAGAGAATTTGTCGTTCCTGATGACATCGGCGGCAGATACAGTGTCTTCTCAGCAGTAGGTCTGATTCCGATCGCAGCTGCCGGTCTTGATATCGATGAGATCATGAGAGGATGCCAGAAGGCCTATGAGGATCTGAAATCACCGGATCTCAATACCAACATCGCATATCAGTATGCCGTAGCCAGAAGAATTCTGGAAAACCAGGGAAAGTGCATTGAAGTCCTGGCTACTTATGAGCCTTCAATGACAATGATCGCTGAATGGTGGAAGCAGCTGTTCGGTGAATCTGAAGGCAAGGAAGGAAAGGGCATCTATCCGGCAAGCGTAACATTCTCAACCGACCTGCATTCAATGGGACAGTTCATTCAGGAAGGCAGCAAGTATCTATATGAAACTGTTCTGACCGTAGAAAAACCGATGCTTGACATGACATTCCCGGCAGATGAGGAAAACCTCGACAACATGAACTACCTGGCAGGAAAGAACGTTGACTGGATCAACAAGATGGCATGTGAAGGAACGGTAGCCGCTCACGTTGAAACAGGCAATGTACCGAACATCCTTGTTTCTCTGGAAGACAATACTCCGTTCTCATACGGCTACATGATCTATTTCTTCTTCAGAGCATGCGCTGCAACAGTACTGTTACTGGATGTCAACCCATTCAACCAGCCTGGTGTAGAAGTATACAAGAAGAACATGTTCAAGCTGCTGGGCAAACCACAGTAAGAAACCTGAGCCTCGGACGATGATCCGGGGCTTTTTTCATGGTCATTGATATTGTCATGAATGAATATTTGAATTAGAATCTATATAGGGTAGGGGGGTATATATGAAGCAATACATCGTTACCGGAATGAGCTGTGCAGCCTGTCAGGCCAGAGTAGAGAAAGCCGTCAGCAATCTTGACGGTGTTTCATCATGCGCAGTATCATTGCTGACAAATTCAATGTCTGTTGAAGGAAACGTTTCAGACAGAAAAGTAATAGATGCAGTAGTAAACGCCGGATATGGTGCATCCGTAAAAGGCGCCAACAAGGAAAAAAGCAATGCAATTGCCGAGCAGGAAGAGGCCCTGAAGGACCATGAAACACCTGTTCTGAAGAAAAGACTGATATCATCCGTTCTGTTCCTTCTTGTACTGATGTACATTTCAATGGGACACAACATGCTTAATCTGCCGATTCCTGCGCTGATGCATGATAACCCGCTTATACTGGCACTGGTTGAAATGCTGCTGGCAGCCATCGTCATGCTGATAAACTACAAGTTCTTTACCTCAGGATTCAGTTCATTGCTGCATGGAGCTCCGAATATGGATACTCTGGTCGCAATGGGATCCATGGCCTCATTTGTATACAGTTTCGCCGAAATCATAATTATGGCCGATGCCCTGGGGAAGGGAGATCACGAACTCCTTCATAAGACGGCTCACAACCTGTACTTTGAATCAGCTGCCATGATCGTTGCGCTGATAACAGTAGGCAAGATGCTGGAGGCCATCAGCAAGGGCCGTACGACAAATGCCCTAAAAGGACTGATGAAGCTTGCTCCGAAGACAGCAGTTATCGAAGTAAACGGTGAATTAAAGGAAGTTGACATAGACGAAGTACAGATAGGGGACATCTTTGCGGTAAAGCCGGGTGAAAGCATCCCTGTAGACGGTGTAATAATCGAAGGATCTACTTCAGTAAATGAAACAGCTCTGACCGGTGAATCCATTCCAGTCGATAAGACAGTCAACGACAGAGTATCTGCTGCAACGATCAACCAGGAAGGATTCATTAAGGCAAGGGCAACCAGGGTGGGAGAAGATACTACACTGTCTCAGATCATTCAGATGGTATCAGACGCTGCCAGCACCAAAGCTCAGATAGCCAGAATAGCTGATACGGTAAGCGGATACTTCGTACCAGCCGTTCTGATAATATCCTTACTGACACTGATTGGCTGGCTTTTGGCAGGTAAGACTTTCACTTTTGCCATTGCCAGAGCAATATCAGTACTTGTCATCTCATGCCCATGTGCCCTTGGACTGGCTACTCCGGTTGCCATCATGGTAGGCAATGGCGTTGGAGCGAAGAACGGAATTCTCTTCAAGAATGCCATAGCCCAGGAAGAAACCGGAAAGGCTGACGTAGTGCTGCTCGATAAGACAGGAACTATTACAGAAGGAAAACCGTCTGTAACAGATGTGATCTCATACATGAATGATGAAGATGACTTTGTCAGACTCGCTGCATCACTAGAACAGAAGTCTGAACATCCGTTTGCCAGGGCAGTCGTAGATTATGCAAAGGAAAAGAAACTTGAATATGATGAGATCAATGAATTCAAGGCAATTCCTGGCAACGGTCTGATGGCGAAAACAGACGATACCAGTTACTATGCCGGTAACCGTAAGTACATTTCCGGCATCATATCATTAAACAAATCAGCTGAAGAACAGATCAGAAGACTGGCAGAAGAAGGCAAGACACCGCTGCTGTTCTCTGATGAAAAGAATCTTCTTGGCATCATTGCCGTAGCCGATACCATAAAGCCTGACTCAGCAGAAGCCATAAGACAGTTAAGAGAAATGGGCATATATACGGTAATGCTGACAGGTGATAACGAGATAACGGCCAGAGCAATTGCCGAAAAGGCCGGTGTGGATGATGTAATAGCTTCAGTACTGCCGGATGGCAAGGAAGCCATTGTCAGGGAATACCAGTCTCAGGGCAAGGTGCTGATGGTTGGAGATGGGATAAACGATGCTCCTGCGCTTACCAGAGCTGATCTCGGTGTGGCAATCGGAGCAGGAAGCGACATTGCCATAGACGCCGCCGATGTGGTACTCATGAAGTCAAATCTTCTTGATGTACCGGCAGCAATCAGATTGTCCAAGGCAACGTTAAGGAACATACATGAGAATCTGTTCTGGGCATTCTTCTACAATGTCATCTGCATTCCGCTGGCCATAGGCCTGTATCAGATAATATTCGGATTTAACTGGGAGATGAATCCAATGCTTGGAGCTGCTGCAATGAGCTTATCAAGCTTCACCGTCTGCAGCAATGCTCTCCGCCTGAATCTTCTTGACATCTACGATTCATCCAGAGACAGAAAGAAGACATCCCAGATACATAAGATAACAGTTAATGATTCAAAGGAGGAAGGATCAATGAAAAAGACAATGATCATCGAAGGCATGATGTGCGAACACTGCGAAGCGACAGTCAAAAAGGCACTGGAGAAGATCGAAGGTGTTGAGAAGGCTGAGGTTTCACATGTTGAAGGAACAGCAATCGTTACTTTAAGCAGGGAAGTAGCTGATGAAGTTCTGAAGCAGGCCGTTGAAGACAGAGATTACGAAGTAAAGGAAATCAGATAATGGATAACTGCTGCCGTCACAAACAGAGAAGCGAAGAAGAGATCAAGTCCCTGACGACCAGACTCAACAAGATAGAGGGACAGATCAGAGGCATCAATAAGATGATCACTGAAGACCGCTATTGTGTTGACATACTGATGCAGGTCTCTTCCGTTCAGTCAGCTCTCAACGCCTTTAACAAGGAACTGTTAAGCAGTCACATAAAGTCCTGTGTCGTTGACGACATCAGAAACGGCAAAGATGAAGCTGTAGACGAGTTATGTGAACTTCTGAAGAAAACAATGAAATGAGGTAATTATGAAGAAAACATTAGGAATACTGTTAAGTCTGCTGATGCTCATGACTCTGATCGGATGCTCAGAGAAAAATGCTCCGGAAGATCCCAACGCAAAGTACTACGGCAGATATGAAACCATAAGACTGGAATCAATGGATGACAGGTTCACTCAGGACATAATGGATGTCGTACTTGAACAGATGCAGCAGGAAAAAACACTGTTCTACTTTGATTTCGGAGAAAAATCCTACATCTACAATCCGGATGGAAAGGGTGGACACGTTCAGTTTGAGATAACCGTTGATTTTGACAAGCTGCAGATGAGATCATCTGATACTGATGTCATGGATTTCAGATTTGAAGACGGTAATCTGATCGTTGAAGATCTCAATTCTCAGATCAGATTCGTAATGTCCAAGGACAACTGAGTAAAATAAAGCCCTGAGTATCAAGCTCAGGGCTCATTTTTATTTCTTTTCTGTCTTCTTTTCAGGTTTCTTTTCAGAAGCAGCTTTGGCGATCTCCTGATCGATCTTTGCGTTCTCTTCTTCTTCAAGAACTCTGTAGGCTACCTTACCAACCAGTGTCTTTGGCAGTTCATCTCTGAATTCAATGTCATATGGCATTGCATACTTGGCAATGTGCTTGCGGCAGTATGACAGGATCTCTTCCTTAACGGAATCATCCGGAACTACGTTTGGTTTCAGAACGACGAATGCCTTGACTTTCTGCATCTTGTATGCGTCCTTAACACCGATTACACAGCTGTATAATACCTTCGGATTGGCGTCGATGACGTTTTCAATCTGTGAAGGGTAGACATTGTAGCCAGAAGAGATGATCATTCTCTTGATTCTCTGCTTGAAGTATACGAATCCGTCAGCGTCCATGGCACCCAGGTCACCAGTGTGCAGATAATATCTGCCGTCTTCATGCTTCTGAATGGTCTGTCTGGTTTCTTCTTCGTTCTTCAGATATCCCAGCATTACGCTTGGTCCGTTCAGACAGATTTCGCCTTCTTCACCAACCGGAACCTGCTTTGTTGTACCAGGCTCGCAGATGATGTAGGTAGTATCAGGATATGGCAGGCCAATGCTGCCAGGACGGTAGTCATTTGAAGGTGTCAGACAGCTTGCCGTAACACATTCCGTTGTACCGTATCCTTCACGTACCTGAATCTTGGCACCGTGATCCTTCAGGAACTTGTCAACCTTTGTCTTAAGTTCAACTGACAGTGAGTCACCGCCTGAATACATTCCCTTGAGGAATGACAGGTTAGCGAGTTCCAGACCCTTGGTTCTTAACAGAGCTTCATAAAGGGTAGGAACACCGGCAATGAAGTTAGGTTTCTTCTTGACCAGCATCTGAGCATATGTCTTAACGGTGAACTGTGGAATCAGGTCACAGCAGATGCCCTTGACCAGGCAGGTATGAATGCCGATTCCCAGACCGAAGCCATGGAATAATGGCATGACTGCCAGGATCTTCTGACCTTTTTCATATGGAACTTCCATTGCAACGCTTGACTGTAATGCGCAGGCATTGAAGTTCAGGTCACTCAGCATGATGCCCTTGGTTGTACCGGTAGTACCGCCTGAGTAAAGGATTACAGCCGTACGGTCAACCTTGAATTCGATCTTCGGTAATGGCAGAGGGAATTTGCTGCCGTAGTGCAGGAATTCCTTCCATGTCAGTGAATATGCCTGATTTGGCAGATTGCTGTACTTGCCGAAGTTCTTGATCTTATAAGGAAGTTCAAGATACTTTGGAAGTTCATCAGATACCTGAGCCATCAGGATGATAACGGTGTGGTCACAGCCTTCTCTGGCAGCGACGATCTTTTCATAGAACTGATCAAGAGTCAGGATGACCTTTGAATTTGAGATGTTCAAATAGAATGTGATCTCGCTTTCTGCTGAGAGAGGGTGGATCATGTTAGCGATGGCACCGATTCTGTTAACGGCATAGAATGTATCAATTGCCTGTGGACAGTTAGGCATGCAGATTGTAACTGCATCTCCTTCACGGATGCCGATGCTTGTCAGTGCCTTGGCTGTTAATTCAACTTTGCCAAGGAACTCTCTGTATGTGGTTTTCTTTCCAATGAACTCATATGCGACTTCATCAGGATATTTAGCTGCATTTTTCTTAACCAGCTGGAACATTGTCAGCTGCGGGTAGTCTATTTCGTGTTTTTCATCAAAGAAATGTTCCCATCTTTCGTTCATACTTATTCCTCCAACTTTAGTATTTTAACACAAATACATGTGATTTGTACCATAAATGATATTTTATTGTCTTCTTTCAATATTCATGTATTTAAGATATAATTATCTGGTGAAATGGGGATTTTGAATGTTTCTTAAGAGAATAGAATTACAGGGATTCAAGTCATTTGCGGAAAGAACAGTCATAACCTTTGATTCTCCATATACCGGCATTGTCGGACCTAACGGCTGCGGCAAGAGCAACATTTCCGATGCGGTAAGATGGGTATTAGGTGAACAGTCAGCCAAGAACATGCGTGGAACCAGCATGACTGATGTCGTTTTCGCAGGTGCAGAAGGAAAAAGAGGGGTCAACATGGCTGAAGTTACCCTGGTCTTTGATAATTCCCGTCACTTTCTCAACAGTGAATATACCGAACTGGAGATTACCAGAAGACTATACAAGAATACTTCCGAAAGTGAATACCTGATCAACAATACACCATGCAGACTAAAGGACATCGTTGACCTTACTCTCGACAGCGGCCTGGGAAGAGACTCACTGAGCATCATTTCTCAGGGTAACATCGCTGCCTTTGCCGAGGCAAAACCTATTGAGAGAAGGGCACTGTTTGAAGAGGCTGCCGGGGTGGCAAAGTACAAGAAGAGAAAAACTGAGTCCTTGAACAAGCTGGCAAGGACACAGGACAACATCGACAGAATGCAGGATGTTGTAAATGAGCTGGAAAAGCAGGTTGCTCCACTAAGAAGACAGGCAAGGAAGGCTCAGCAGTATGAAGAAAAGAAGAACAGACTTACGGAAATTGAAATAGCCGTAATCGTCAACGAGATAAACAACTACCTGGCTGATCTGGATACCATTGAAAAGGAACTTGATGACCTTGGATTCCAGGAAGTAAGCGACAAGGCTTCCATCCAGATCATGGAGAATGAGGTAGATGAACTCAAGACTATGATCAAGAACATGGATGACAGTGTTCAGAAACAGCAGGATACGCTTCTCAAGGTACTCAATGAAATACAGGTACTGGAAAGAAGAAAGATCGAGATTGAAGAAAAGCGCAAATACATAAGAGAATCAGGTACTGATGAAGCCAAAAGGCAGCAGGTACAGCAGATGCTGGAAGAGGCCCGTCTGGAATATGAAGACAGACAGAGCCGTTTTGACGTGCTTGACGCCGCCATAACAAACTTTCAGGAAAGGATCGAAGGATATGACAATCTGCTGGCAGAAAAGCAGGCAGAGCTTGAAAAGCTGACAAACAATCTCAACTATCTGAATAACAGAAAGAGCGTCCTGGATTCACAGATCCAGGCACCTTTCCAGGGACATGCCGGCGTAAAGAGCATCATGGAAGCCAAGAACGTACTTCCAGGCATTCATGATATCATCAGTAATCTGTTTGTCCCTGATGAAGGCTATCAGCTGGCAATCTCAACTGCTCTGGGCAACGCCGTATATCACATAGTTACGACGGATGAAAGGGCAGCCAGGGGAGCAATCAGATATCTTAAGGATAACAAGAGCGGCAGAGCAACCTTCCTGCCAATGAACGTCATGAAGCCACGTTATGTCAGCAACGACCATCTGTTCATTGCCGAGCATACCAGCGGATTTCTTGGCCTGGCCAGTGACTTCGTAGACTGTGATGAACAGTATGACGGTATCTTACTGTCACTGCTTGGTAATGTAATGGTTACCGAAAATCTGGAAGCTGCCAATGAACTGGCAACCAGACTTAAACAGCAGTATAACATCGTAACCGCAGACGGTGATGTCGTTCACCGCGGCGGTTCAATGACAGGCGGTTACAATAGAAGAATGGATTCCTCACCGATGACCGTCAAGAGCATGCTGGAAGACGTTGAAAGACAGCTGAAGACTGCCAGAGATAACTATGATAAGGCATACAGTGAATTTCAGAAGATCAGCAAGCTTAAGACTGAAGATGAAGATGAACTCATTGCCAACAGAATCCAGTCTGCAACCCTGCAGCAGGTACTGGCTGCCAAGCGCAGCAAGTACGAGCAGCTCAAGGAAGAATATGACCGCATCAGAACCGATGATGAGGAAAGCGGAACATCATTTGAAACTGAACTAATCGACAATCTCAATAAGGCATATGCCAACAGAGATGAGATCACCAATGATATCTCTGCCAAGAGATCAAGAAGAGTAAGTGCCTCAGCTGATGAACAGCGTAAGGAGATCCAGTTGCGTCAGAAACGTCAGCAGCTGACTCTAATCACCATGAATATCAACAATTCCCAGATTGAAAAGACCAGACTGTCAACTTTAAGAGACGGCGCTCTGGAAAGATTGAGCAGGGAATATCACATGACCTATGAATTCGCTTCAGAAAAGTCATTTGAAGGCATCGACATGGAAGAAGCCAAGCAGGAAGTACTTGTATTACGACAGGAGATCGCTGCTCTTGGCAACGTCAACCTTGACGCTCCGAAGGACTACGAGGAAGTCAATGGACGTTACGAATTCATGGTTTCTCAGCTTAATGACCTGCAGTCAAGCAAAGATCAGCTGTTAAAGGCCATAACCGAAATGGACACGGTAATGGTAAAACAGTTCAAGGAGATGTTTGACAAGATCAATAAGTCTCTTAGCGAAGTATTCACCATACTGTTTGGCGGCGGAAAAGCCAGACTCATACTCGAAGATCCAGATGACATACTTAACACGGGTATAGACATCAACGTTCAGCCTCCGGGAAAGAACATTCAGAACATCAGACTGTTCTCCGGCGGCGAAAAGAGTCTGATTGCCATCTGCGTACTGTTTGCCATATTGAAGGCCAGACCGATGCCGTTATGCATCTTCGATGAGGTAGAGGCATCTCTTGACCAGGGTAACGTAGACCGCTTTGCCAGATACATTCACCAGTTCTCGGAGGATTCCCAGTTCATCGTGATCACTCACAGGCCTGGTACCATGACAGAGTGTGATACACTGTACGGTATCACGATGGCTCAGCAGGGCATATCCAAGGTTATTCAGGTCAAGTTAAAGGAAGCATTGTCATATGCTGACGAAGGAGACGAGAATGGGACTGTTTGATAAGAAAGATAAAAGGCAGAAGAAGGAAAGCGGAATCACCAAGTATCTTGAAGGCTATAACAAGACCAACAAGTCTCTTGCCAGCAAGATAACTGAGCTTTTCGGCGGTGTTACAGCCATAGATGATGATCTGTTAGAACAGCTTCTGGTTGTCCTTATCCAGGCCGACGTAGGAGTAGTCACCAGTGAAAAGATCATTGAAAAGTTGAAACAGAAGATTGCCGATGACTTCCTGACCAGGAAGGATCAGTGTCTGGAAGCACTTGCTGAAGTCATGAGCGAAGTATATGATCCTGATTCAGTCAGTGATCTGGAATTCACCAAGGGTGAAACCAAAGTCATCATGATGGTTGGAGTAAACGGTTCAGGCAAGACAACTTCCATATCCAAGATCGCCAAATACTACATGAACCAGGGTTACACTGTAGGTCTGATAGCAGCAGATACCTTCAGGGCAGGAGCAGTTGATCAGCTCGTAAGATGGGCTGAAAGACTTGGAATCAAATGCATTACCGGTAAGGAAAACGCCGATCCGGCAAGCGTAATGGTAGATGGCTGCCGCTATTTCAAGGAAAATCCGGTAGACATCATCATCGCTGATACAGCCGGCAGACTGCAGAACAAGAAGAATCTGATGAATGAGCTCAGCAAGATGAAGAGGGTTACAGGAAGGGAAATCGAAGGTGCTCCTCATGAGATCTGGCTGACCATCGACGCTACTACCGGACAGAACGGTCTGTCTCAGGCTTCACAGTTCATTGAGGCAACCAACATAACCGGCGTCATCCTGACCAAGATGGATGGAACTTCCAAGGGCGGAATCGTACTGGCAATCAAGGATCAGTTCGGCTTACCTGTTAGGTTCATAACCTATGGTGAAGACATTGACTCAATTACCGAATTCTGGCTGGAAGGCTATCTGCAGACAGTCATAGAAGAGGCATAACGTAATGGAAAATCAGTTTGATTACATTAACGAGCTGATGCCGTTTTATCTGAGTCTTCTGACGGAAAGGCAGCAGGAAATACTGAAACTGTATTTCTACGAGGACCTGTCACTTACGGAAATTGCCGAGAATCTGAACATTTCACGTAACGGTGTCTACGATACACTGAAAAAAGCAGAAAAAAGTTTAAAAGAATACGAAGATAAATTACAATTAAGTCAGGAATCAGCACTGCGACTGGAGAAATACGAAAAGATAAGATCTCTGGGATACGCTGATGTAAATAAAATTATTAATGAGCTTATTCAAAGGGAGGAAGAATATGAGTAAGGTAATGGCTGTCAATGCCGGTAGTTCATCATTAAAGTTCAAGTTATTCCAGATGCCGGAAGAAAAGGTTCTGACAGACGGTGTCGTTGAAAGAATCGGCATGGACGATGCAATCTTCACAATCAGAGTAAACGGTGAGAAGATCTCTCATGTTGAACCGATCAAGGATCATCAGCAGGCTGTAAACATGCTGCTGGATGCTCTTGTAGATTACAAGATCGTAAACAAACTGGATGAAATCGATGCAGTAGGACACAGAGTACTGCATGGCGGCGAAAAGTATGGCGATTCAGCAGTCGTTACTCCGGAAGTTGCTCAGGACATCCTGGACATGAAGGATCTCGGACCTCTGCACATGCCTGCCAACTACATTGGCTATAAGGCATTCGCTACTGCTCTGCCAAACGTAAAGCATGTTACAGTCTACGATACTGCTTTCCATCTGACCATGGCACCGGAAACATTCCTGTATCCGATTCCTTACGAATACTATGAAAAGTACAAGGCCAGAAGATACGGCTTCCACGGTACCAGCCACAAGTATGTTTCAGAATATTTTGCAAAACTGGTCGGCAAGGAACCATCTGAAGTCAACGTTATTACCTGTCATTTGGGCAATGGCGCATCACTGGCAGCTGTAAAGGGTGGCAAGTGCATCAATACTTCAATGGGCTTCACCCCGTTAGCCGGCATTATGATGGGCGGCAGAAGCGGCGACATCGACCCGTCATTAATTCCATATCTGATGGAAAAGACAGGAATGGATGCCAAGCAGCTGATCGATACTCTTAATAAGAAGAGCGGCATGTTGGGTATCTCAGGCGTTTCAAGTGATGCCAGAGATGTAGACAAGGCTTATAAGGAAGGCAATGAACGCGCCATCCTGACCAGAAAGATGTATGCACAGAGAGTTGCTTTATTCATCGGCAGCTACTTCGTACAGTTAGGTCATGTCGACGGAATCGTATTCACAGCCGGCTTAGGCGAAAACGATGCCAGCGTCAGAGAAGAAATCTGTGATCTGCTCACCGAAGCTCTTGGCGTCAAGATCGACAAGGAATACAACAAGACAGTACACGGTACAGTCGGCAAGATCTCAACAGATGACAGTAAGATCCAGGTTTGGGTAATCCCAACCAACGAGGAACTGGTCATCGCCAGAGATACGGTAAGGTTATTACACCTGAATTAATTAAAGACACTTCGGTGTCTTTTCTTTAGCAATATGCTAAAATGTTAGTGGTGATTTTATGCTCACATATAAGGAAATAAGGGAATTCATTGAAAGAAATGACTCCATAGTCATCTTCAGGCACATTCACGGTGACTACGATGCCTATGGCGCTCAGCTGGGCCTTAAGGAGCTCATAAAGAACAATTATCCTGAAAAGGAAGTCTATTCAGCAGGGGACAGGGACATCATAAACCCTGATTTTCTTGATGATATGGACAATCCGGATGTTGAGACAATTTCCCGATCGCTGTGCATAATCGTTGATACCTCAACGAGAGACCGCGTTGAAAACAAGAATTACCTCCTCTCAGGCAATTCAATAAGAATAGACCACCATCCTTATGCAGAGGAGATCTGCAAGCATGAGATGGTTGACCCCTCGGCATCAAGCGCATCTCAGCTGATCGTTGAACTGGCCATGGACAGCGGCTGGAGCATGTCGGCAAGAGCAGCCGAATTCCTTTACGCCGGAATATCATCAGATACTCTGAAGATGACTATCGATAAAGTCGATGAAAGACTGTTCCTGGACCTGGCATTCCTCATGAAATCGCACTTCAGCGTTAACAAGGTCAACAGAGCCATCTATGACCAGAATACCGAGTTATTCAACAAGGAAACGCAGTTAAGAACAAGGATCAGATTTGAAGGCGACATTGCCTATCTGGTCCTGTCAGACAAGGATCTCAAGATAATGAATCTTACTTACCGCGAAGCCAAGGACATGGTAAACATCATGGGCAACATAGCCGGAATCGAGAAGTATGCCATGTTCGTGGAATATGAAAACGGCTACGGCGTATCTCTGCGCTCACATACTCATCCGATCTCCTGGATCGCTGAAAAGTACGGAGGGGGAGGGCATCTGAATGCCAGCGGCATCTCAGCCGTGAAAGAAGAAGACATCAAGTACATAGTCAAACTACTGAAGGAAGCCTGATCATGGTTGCACTGCTATATAACCGAACCTGCAATACATTACTATCCAGCAGTTTACGAATTAAACAACTGGTTAGTTTTTGCGTGGAAAAGGGTTATAAGGCCGTAGGAATCGCTGATACGAACGTTCTGTATGGGGCCATGGAATTATACCATCTGTGCAAAAGCAGCGGTATAAAGCCTCTCTATGGCCTGGAGATCAGCGTCACCATTGACTCAGAAAAATACCCATATGTTCTCTATGCCAGAAATAATGCCGGATACCAGGAACTCATTGAACTGTCCACGGAACTGAATGATGATCTTGAAACCGTAACTCCGGAATATCTTGACAGATACCGCAATGTTATTCCCGTTGAAATCGAGAACAAGGGATACCTTGAACACATAATCAATACAGAAGATCATGACTCTCTGATTGCCTATGTCAAAAGATATGCCAACAGAGATGATTTCTTCATCGGACTTTCCAGCCCGCTGAACAATAACTATTACCGTAACCTCAATGAGAAGATATCACGCTTTGCCGCGCAGAATCATCTGCAGACAGTGGCCATGCCGCTTTCTCTTTATGCATCAAGAGAAGACGCAGAAGCATATAAGGTGCTAAAGGCAATAAAGCTGCAGACAAGTGTCAATGACTCAAAGTTCTCATATGAGACCGACAGTCATCTTCTGGCGCAGCAGGACATATATGATCTCTATGATGCCATGTCTGTGAACAATACCGACATGATCATCAATGACTGCAATGTCGACCTTGGAGAAATACCCAAAGCCAGTCTGCCTAAGTTCATCACACCTGAAGGCGCAGACTCAAAGACATACCTTAAAAGCCTGTGTCTCGCCGGCCTGAAAAAGAGATTTGAAGGCAGAAAATATCCTGACAGTTACTCTAACCGATTGAATTATGAGCTGAAAATAATAACTGAAATGAACTATGAGGACTATTTCCTCATCGTCTGGGACCTGATACTGTTCTCCAGAAGAAACAACATCTACGTTGGTGTTGGAAGAGGCAGCGCAGCCGGTTCTCTGGTAGCTTACTGCCTGGGAATAACGCACATTGATCCGATAAAATACGGATTGCTGTTTGAACGATTCCTGAATCCGGAAAGGATATCCATGCCAGACATCGACATTGACTTCCCAGACGACAAGAGGGAACAGGTCATTCAGTATGTCATAGGCAAGTATGGCAGTGATCACATTGCCCATATCATTACATTCAATACCCTGGCAGCCAGAGCGGTGCTTAAGGATGCAGGAAAGGCCCTGGACGTAACTGCCAGTCAGCTCGACTTACTTACCAAGCTGGTTGACAATGTCCCCAAGATGACCTTAAAACGGGCTTATGCGACGAATAAGCGTTTCAATACGGCAGTCAACTCATCCAATGAGTTCAAGAGGCTGTATGAAATTGCTCTCAAGTTGGAAGGTCTGCCCAGACATACTTCATTACACGCTGCCGGAATCGTAATGAGTGATAGACCACTGAGTGTAAACATGCCGTTACTTAAGGTAGACAATTCCTATTGTACACAGTATACGATGGAATACCTTGAGGAAATGGGACTGATAAAGATGGACTTTCTGGGTTTGAAAAACCTTAGCATAATTGCCGAGATAACGGAAAACGTTAATAAGATACAGCCCCTGGACATCCTGAAGATACCTCTGGATGACAGAAAGACCTATGAGCTGATAAGCCGGGCAGATACCGCCGGTGTATTCCAGCTGGATAGTGACGGCATGAAGAATCTGTTAAGAAAGCTCAAGCCTAACTGCTTTGATGACATAGCCGTAACTATCGCCCTGTTCAGACCGGGACCAATGGAAAACATCCCGGTATATCTGGCTGCCCGCAATGACTCCAGTAATATCCGTTATGCTCATCCTGACCTGATCCCGATACTGAAAGAAACATATGGCGTCATGATCTATCAGGAACAGATCATGCAGGTTGCTCAGAAGATAGCCGGGTTCTCATTGGGAAAGGCTGACCTTTTAAGAAAGGCAATTTCCAAGAAGATCCCCGATCAGATAAACATGCTTGAAGGGGACTTCAGAGTTGGAGCACTGGAAAGGGGCTACAGCAGCGCTGTCATAAGCGAGATATTTGAAGACATCAAGAAGTTTGCTAATTACGGCTTCAACAAGTCACATTCCGTAGCCTATGGCTTACTGGCATATCAGCTTGCCTATCTCAAGGCTAACTTCCCGCTGCAGTTCTATCTGTCGCTTCTCAACAGTGTCATCGGATCTGACAGCAAGACCAATGAATACATAGTCGAAGCCAGAAGAAACGGCATCAGAGTTCTGCCTCCTGACATAAATCAGAGTGACGTTGAATACGTTATAGACGGTGATACCGTCAGATTCCCGTTAAATACGATCAAGGGAATTGGCAAGATCGTTGCCGGTTCCATTGTTGAGGAAAGAAGGAAAAACGGACTCTTCAGAGATTACTTTGACTTTGTCGTTAGATGCAGCTCTCTCAGAATAGGCAAGAACATCTTTGAAACTCTGATCAAGTCAGGATGTCTTGACTGCTTCGGATTATCAAGAAGCACGATGGTAAACGGACTGGATGAGACGTTGCGTTATGCTGATCTGGTAAAGGTAGATGTAAATGGACAGATTCAGATCGACCTGCAGCTGGTGGATAAGCCAGTGCTCAAAATCATTCCTGACAACAGTGCCATTAACAGCCGCTATGAGGAAGAGCTGATCGGATTCTATCTCAGCGGTCATCCGGTTGAAAAGTTCCGTCAGCAGTATCCCGAAGCCATAGATTCCTCTGTTCTCAAGACAAGAAGGGGATACGTCAAGGTCATCTGCAAGATCCAGAAGATGAGAGATTACCGTACCAAGAACGGTGAACTGATGTGTTTCGTTGACGGATTTGATGAATTCGGTGAAATAAACATGGTACTGATGCCGAATGTCTACTCAAGATATTCCAGCACGGTCAGAAAAGGCTGTGTGGTATTTGCGGAAGGTACCATAGATGACAGATTATCTGTCAAGGTAAATAACATGATAATTCTGGAAGGAGGCAACTGATATGTACAGACTGTTGATCGCAGATGATGAGATTAAGATCAGAGAAGTCATTGCTGAATACGGAAGAATAAACAACTATTCCGTCATGGAAGCCAGTGACGGCTTACAGGCCATAGAAATGGTCGAGAAGCATGATTTTGACTGTGTTATTCTGGATATCATGATGCCCAATCTTGACGGTTACACCGCCTGCAAGAGGATCAAGGAGATAAAGAACGTACCGATAATCATTCTCTCTGCTCGTCAGCAGGAGGATGACAAGCTGTATGGCTTTGAACTAGGCATTGATGACTATGTTACCAAGCCGTTTTCGCCCCGTGAGTTAATGGCCAGAATCAAGGTCGTCATTGAGCGCAGCAATAAAGCCAGAAAGACGCAGGAAAAGGAAATCATCAAGTATGAGGGCATAACCGTCAACATTCCTTCACATGAAGTAACGATCGACGGCAATGACATTCATCTGACAAATAAGGAATTTGATCTGCTGGTATACTTCCTTAACAACCAGGGAATCGTCATTTCCCGTGATACGCTTCTTGAAAGGATCTGGGGATACGATTACTATGGAGTGGAAAGAACAGTGGATACGCACATCAAGATGCTCAGAAAGAATCTTGGTGAATACAGTTATCTGATAAAGACGGTAAGAGGAGAAGGTTACAGGTTTGGATAGGCAGAACAAGAAGATCTTGAATTCAATCAGCTTCAAGTCATGGCTGTACTTCATGCTTTTCGCATTAAGTATCGTTTTGATATTGCTCATTGGTCAGGTCATCCTGTTTGAGCCTTTCTACAGAAACACACTAAAAAACAATATCGTCAATCTGAACAAGCAGATATACAACATTTCATTCTCTGAGATGGAGGAGGAAGCCAAGTCAAGCTCACTGTTTGCTCTGACGGCCGATAACAACGCCTGCATCCTTATCTACAACCGCGACAGTGAAACGGCTACAGCCTACGACGTACTTGGCGAATATGGCTGTGCCATTTACTCGGAGGGAAACGTCAACCCGACCATCATCGAAAAGATGGATGAAACCAAGAACTACAACTTCTACATCGACGGCAAGTTACTTGAACTGTCAGACCGTGAAGTAATGGTTTACGGCGAGAAGTACACATATAACGAGGCAAGATATTACATCATCTCAAACATTGCTCTGCAGTCAATGGACCTGGTCCTGAAGACCACGCAGAATCAGTTCCTGATCATCGTTGCCATAGTCATGATACTGGCAATATTGATCTCATATCTGTTCTCACGGCTGTTGTCAACGCCTATACTTCATATCCAGAAGGAAGCTCTCAAGCTCAGTGAAGGGGACTACGGCAGCGTAAACTTTGAAAAGAGTGACATAAACGAAGTAGATGAGCTATCTGAAACACTGGACAAGGCAGCCAAGGATCTTTCCAAGATCGATGAGACCAGAAAGGAACTCTTTGCCAATGTATCGCATGACCTTAAGACACCCCTGACCATGATCAAGGCCTATGCTGAGATGATCAGAGACATTTCCGGCGGCAACAAGGCCAAGAGAAATGAACATCTGGATGTCATCATTAACGAAACGGACGTTCTCAACAAGCTGGTAAGCGACATGCTTGACCTCTCCAAGCTTCAGGATGGCGTGGCAAGTTTCAACTTTGCCCCATTCGACCTGAGTTCAAACATCAATGATGCCGTGGCAAAATTCAATACGATGGTTCAGAAGGAAGGAATCAGTATTCAGATCGACTGTGAACCTGAATTACTAGCATATGGTGACGAATCAAAGATCAATGAAGTACTCTACAACTTCATCAGCAATGCCATCAAGCATGTTGGTGAAGACAAGCTGATCCAGATCAGGGCATTCCTCATTGACATGCATACCATAAGGATAGAGGTTGAAGATCACGGCCCGGGCATTGACGATGCGATGCTGCCGTACATCTGGGACAGATATTACAAGAATGACAAGAAGTATACCCGTGCTCAAAGCGGCAGCGGACTTGGCCTGGCAATCAACAAGGCCATCCTTGAAGACCATAAGTCAAAATACGGTGTCAATACCGAAGTAGGAAAGGGAAGTACCTTCTACTTCGAACTGCCAACGGCAATTTCCGATTAATCAAGGAAAAACATCATTTCAACCCAACTGTATATCAGGGAGGTTTGAGAATGATTTATCTTATTTACCGCATCATTTCCACGATACTCAGCGTATACTTCGGCAGGATCTTCCGTAATCTGTCAATGAATCAGAAGATCCAGATGGCCAAGGCATATCTGCATTAGAAAGAGGGGAGATATGGTTCACATATCTCTTTTTTCTTGCTTAGTAGGAAATCCAACTAATTATGTCGCAAATTTAAGAATAAACTACGTGGACTGATGGTATAATATGAACTATCAATCGGAGGTATTCGGGTGTTCAGGCTTAAGGAATCAGAGGAAAGAGCATTCAAGTCATTAAGCGAAAGCATCATCAGTCATCCTGACTATCAGAGCATGAAGAAACTCAGAGCTCATGGAAGACTGACGGTATTTGATCACAGCATCAGCGTAGCCAGATGCGCTTTAGCCATGAACAGAAGGCTGAAACTGAAGGCGGATGAGCAGCAGCTGATCACCGGTGCCTTGCTGCATGACTTTTATCTGTATGACTGGCATGACGCCAGAATAGACGTACCGTTATTCAAGATGCACGGCTACACACATCCGTTTACGGCATGCAGGAACGCCTCAGAAAGATTTGAACTGACAGGGATGGAAAAGAACATCATTGAGAGCCACATGTGGCCACTGACGTTAAGAACGCTACCGCATTCCAGGGAAGCCTGGATAGTGTGTCTGTGTGATAAGATCATTGCGACAGAGGAGCTGTTCAAGAGATGACACTGGCAAGATTATATCTGTATTTCAACATAACGGCGTTTATCGGCTACATATATGAATGCATCGCAATGGCATTATGGAGCGGCAAGTGGGAAAACCGCGGATACATGCTTGGACCGACGATTCCGATTTACGGCGTAGGCTGTCTGTTGGGCTATCTGGCATTTGGCAATCTCATTAAGAACTACACACCGCTGACCGTATTTCTTATCGGTTTTGTAATGTCAGCCGTTCTTGAATATCCGACATCGCTCATATTGGAAAAAGTGTTCCACACCAGATGGTGGGATTATTCAATTGGTCCGTTTAACATTGAAGGAAGAGTATCACTGTTATCCTCACTGGGATTTGGAATAGGGGCAGTACTGATCGTATATGTTCTAAATCCATTACTGATACCGCTGGTCCTGAAGGTCCCGCAGAATGTCGCACACTGGCTGAGCATCATTATTGCCGTTATATTTGTAACGGATTTCTTTGCGGCGGCGTATTGTACGTTGCATAAGATAACTCCGGGATTCATCGCCAGGTATAACGATATTATGAGCAGGGCAGTCAGAAAGATAAATCCACAGGAAAAGAGTCTGTACAGGTTTCTGAAGAAACACACGAACTGGTTTAAGTAAACGATTATTTGTAATTTATAAAATTACACACATATAATCTTATAAAGCTACAATAAAAGCGAGGTAACAGGGGAGCTTAACAGCAGAACCTGTACTCCGTTTATCTGAACTAATTACTTCGCATAATGTATATTATGTAATATTTGCAGACGGATTTATGGCCGTTTTTAAATGATTTAGCGTATAATCTATCACCCTTATGCCATTTCGAACGATTCTGCAGCATTTTTATCGTCCCCATCTTCAATGCTGTCCCGTAACTCTTCAGCAATGCTGATCTCCTGATCATTTCTTTGTTCTGCAGTTATCTTTTATCCAGCTTATAACTGTATTAGATTTGATTTTAAAAATCATTCTCGTATGATTACCAATGTTCATTTATTTTCAGACTCATTTACGAATCATTCAGAGCTTATTTGTTAATCAGCATCCTTGTAATTTTGTCTTATCATTCGTTTTAGATTTTTACTGTTAAATCAATTCTTATTTTTAATGTTAATAGTTATAAATCAAATTCTTTTAATCATGTTTCTTCTTATTCTTTGCTGCAATGAGTTATTTCAGACACCCTTTTTTATTAGTTAGGAAATCGTTTTCTGATAGTTTATAACAAAGAGCATCCCCTCTCCTTCTTTCACAAAAAAGAAGAGATTTCTCTCTTCTTGATTAAGCAACGCTGTTTACGATGTCGTATATTGCTTCCTTGATCTTCAGGTTTACTTCCCTTGCAGCTGTAAGTGAATCCTGTTTCGTGTAGAAATAGAACTTGATCTTCGGTTCAGTTCCAGAAGGTCTGATGGCAAACCATGAATCATTGTTCAGGAAGAATCTCAGTACATTGCTGGCAGGAATCCTCTCATAGCCGTTAATGTAGTCAATCACCTTGTCAACCTTATAGCCAGCTACTTCTGTCGGCAGGTTGTTTCTGACATAACTCATCATTCTCTTGATCCTGTCAGCCCCTTCCAGACCTTCCAGAACCATGTTTGGCTCATATTCGTTATAGTAACCGTACTTATCGTAAAGGTCGTTCAGAACGTTCCAGAGCGTCTTACCCTGCTTGCGGTAATATGCTGCTGCCTCGGCAACCAGCATGCCGGCAGAAATTCCGTCCTTGTCTCTGATGTCCGGACAAGCAGCGTAGCCAACTGATTCCTCGTAGCCAAACAGATACTTATAACCGTTTTCCTCAAGCCATGGGATCTGTCCGCAGATGTTCTTGAAGCCTGTCAGCGATTCAAACATCTTAACGCCATAAGATTCAGCCATTACCGTACTCATTGTGCTGGTAACGATTGACTTGACCATTGCACCGTTAGCTGGCAAAGTACCGGCTGTTCTGTGTCCTTCAAGGATGTAATTAACAAGCAGATATCCGGTCTGGTTGCCGTTCAACGGAATGTAGTTACCGTCATCGTCCTTTAATTCAATGGCGAAGCGGTCGCCATCCGGGTCGCAGGCCATTAACAGTTCTGCACCGGTCTGCCTGCCTAATTCTTCACTCATTCTGAAGGCCTTCGGATCTTCAGGGTTTGGATATCCAACTGAAGTGAAATCCGGATCGGGATCCTTCTGAACTTCAACGATGTGCCAGTTTCTGAATCCTCTGTCCTTTAACATTGTCGTAAATGGGACTGCAGCGGCACCGTTGAGAGGTGTGAATACCAGCGGGATGTCCAGGTCGATCTCATCACCGCCATGAATTGAAATGCCTTCTACGACATCAAGATACTCTCTGTCATATTCCGGTCCCAGCACGACGATCTTGCCGGTTCTGACACCTTCATCGAAATCAGAATGGAGAACATCCTTGAACATGTCAACCTTTCTGATGCAGTCTTCCATGCCGTCAGCGATGCTGCTTGAGACCTGACAGCCATCTTCCCAGTATGCCTTGTAACCGTTATATACCTTCGGGTTATGAGAAGCTGTGATGTTGATACCGGCAATGGTGCCGATCCTTCTTACCGACCATGCCAGCTGTGGAGTAGTTCTTAATCCCGGATAAACATAGGCCTGAATGCCGTTAGCCGCAAGAATACTGGCTGTAAGCCTGCAGAACTCATCAGAGAAATGACGCGGGTCATGGGCAATTACAACACCTTTATCCATGGCTTCCTGGCCATAGCTTTTAATGTAGTCTGCGATGCCCTGAGTAGCCTTGCCGACGGTAAATCTGTTCATCATGTTCGTTCCGGCACCGACAACGCCTCTTAAGCCGGCAGTACCGAACGCAAGATCAAGGAAGAATCTTTCCTTTATCTCCATTACGTTATCCTTGATTTCAATGAGTTCCTGACGAAGCGGATCCCCTTCCTGCAGATTATCGAGCCATAATTGATACTTTTCCTTATAATTCATGCTAGACATCCTCCTTTTTCTTACTTCTCATCAACTTGTCATAAGCCTGATGTAATTGTTTTGACTGTACATGGGTATATATCTGTGTTGTGGAAATGTCACTGTGACCCAGTAATTCCTGTACTGTTCTTAAGTCAGTGTCATTTTCCAGCATGTGAGTGGCAAATGAATGTCTTAAGGTATGTGGTGATACCTTGAAACTTATTCCTGCCTGTCCCTTCTTTTCCTGTATAATCCGGTATACGTACTGACGGTTGAGTCTGTTGCCTCTTTCATTGATGAAGAAGTAATTGCTGGTATGGCCGTCAAGCCATCTTGGTCTGCTGTAACGGAAGTACCCTTCCATTCTGTCGGCGGTATCTTCATCAAAGAGAACCACTCTTTCCTTGTTGCCCTTACCGGTAACTCTTATTATCCTGTGCGTTATGTTGATCTGTTTTGTCTGCAGATTGACGAGTTCGCTTACTCTCATCCCTGTAGCGTATATCGTCTGCAGAAGCAGTCTCTGAAATCTCTCGTTTTCATCAGCATCATTGAAGCTGTTAAGAAGATCACTTACTTCCTCCTCGTTGAGGAAAGTGGGCAGATGATCCTTGTTGATCTTTACAGTCAGATCCGTTGCCGGATTATCGATGTTGAAATTAAGAAACAGATACTTATGCAGACCCTTTACCGCTGAAAGATCATGAGCTGCCGTGGTCTTGCTGCTGGAATCCAGCAGTTCCGCAATGAAATACTGAACGGTAAGATTGGTGACATCGTTGATCTCACTGATTCCTTCCTCATCCAGGTAATTCTGATACTTGCGCAGACTGTTCTTATAAGACACAATGGTCTGCGGAGATTTCTGTTCTATGACCGAAATGCTATAGATGTAATTATCAATTGCTTCCTTGATCTTCATGTCTTAATTATACATCATTTGTGTGATGCAGAGGCCTTTTCAAGCAGTTCCTCAGCTGCCTTCAAAGAAGCATCAGTGAGATTTGAAGATGAAATGACTGCCAGTTCACTGATTCTCTGTTTCTTGTCAAGTCTGGTTACTTCCGTGGTCGTGATGTCCGAATCATCCATCTTGGTGATGTGATAATGTGTATCGCCATGAGCAGCAACGCTTGCCAGATGAGTTACTGCAAAGACCTGCATCTTTTCAGATATCTGGTGCATCTTAAGTCCGATGTTAAATGCCGTATAACCGCTGACACCGGTATCTATTTCATCAAATATGACGAGTTCAGTTCCCTGTAATGAGGCAAACACCGTCTTAAGTCCAAGCATCAGTCTTGACAGTTCGCCGCCGCTGGCAACTTTTGAGAGTTCTCTTAACGGCTGTCCCGGATTCATGGAAATAAGGAAGGTCACCTTGTCAAATCCCTTCTCAGAATCCTTTCCTCTCTCAAAATCGGTCTTGAAGACAGCTTTTTCAAGATTGAGATCCTTTAGTTCATTGATAACGCTCTTTTCAAGAGCAATAGCTTTCTGTTTTCTTATATCACTGACTTTTTCAGCAGATTTAAGATACCTTTCGTATCTGACATTCATTTCGCTTTCAAGTTCATTCAGAACCTCTTCACGGTTCTCAACGCTCTTTAACTGATTCCTGATGTCCTGAGCCTTCTGCAATATGGCTTTTACGTCGCTATTGTATTTGCGCTTTATACGCTGAATTTCAAACAATCTGCCATTAAGCTCATCAATGGTGTTCATGTCCATGTCGTCATTTCCCAAAAAATCAATTATGGCATCATAGTCATCGCTTATGGCGTAATAGGCATTGGCAATGTTTTCAACATTCTGGCTGATTTCACTGAATTCACTTAGCGAACTGCTCATTCTTGTAAATTCATACAGATTACTCAGAATGCCTTCGTCATCAGAGAACAGCTTCTTGATCTTTTCGTGAGCTTCCTGAAGCTTTTCACGCTCATCAAAGTGCTTGAGAGTAGCTTTAATGTCATCTTCTTCGCCCTCTTTTAACTGAAGTTTTTCAATTTCATTGAGTTGATAGCGCAGAATATCCAGCTGAGCTTCATTGTACTCGTTTTCTGAAAGATCCCTGTACTTTCTGGCAGCCTGTCTGTAGGCATCATACTGATTTTTCAGTTCCTCCAGCTCATTCTGAATGCCAGAAAAACGGTCAAGCAGATTCAGATGATATTTGTCATTGAGCAAATACTGGTTGTCTCTCTGTGAATGGATGTCGATGTGATCTTCAAGCAGACTTCTTACAAATGCTACGCTGGCATTTTTGCCGTTAACCCTTGTAGAGCTTTTGCCGTCCGTGCTGATTTCTCTGGTAACGGTCAGACAGTCGCATTTATATCCGTTTTCTCTTAATAGTTCTCTGTTTGTTTCATTGAGATCAAACGTGCCTTCAATAACCGTCTTCTTAGCTCCGTTTCTGATCATGGAGGTATTCAGTCTTTCCCCTATGAGAATGCTTACACAGTCGATTAAAATGCTCTTTCCAGCTCCGGTCTCTCCAGTAAATACACTGAAGCCGTTATCAAAGGAAAGATTTACCTCATCAATGAGAATGTAATCCTTGACATAGAGTTTCTGTAACATTCAGACTCCCCCTTCATTCTTTTGTAAAATACAAGAGATATTCCTGATTGCCGTCCTGTCCCTTCACAGGCGAGGCAATTTTATTCACATAATGTAATTTCATGGATTCTGCAAATCTGATTGCTTCTTCCATGCTGGAGTTTACGGCTTCCAGATCCGTTACTATGCCCTTGTTATTTATGTGTTCCCTGCCTACTTCAAACTGCGGTTTGAACAGCAGCACACATTCTCCTCCCTCGGGCAATATATCCGCTATGGATCCCATTATCCTTGTACAGCTGATGAATGAGACATCCATGCAGATGAAGTCTATTCTTTCCGGAAGATCTTCCTTATGAAGATATCTGGCGTTTACGCCTTCCTTTGCTATGACTCGCGGGTCATTTCTGAGCTTTTCAGCTAGCTGATCATGACCAACGTCATATGCATATACTTTTTCAGCCCCATATTTCAGGCAGCAATCTGTAAATCCACCTGTAGAAGCGCCAATATCAAGAATAGCCTTATTTTTTAAGGATATTTCAAACGACTTTAGAGCAGCTTCAAGCTTATATCCGCCACGGGAAACGTACTCGTTTTCTTCTTTTTCTATCTCTACAAGATCAGTTTCCCTGACTTCGTATCCTGCCTTTGTTATGACACGGTTATTGACTCTTACCTTGCCATCCTTGATGGCATTGGTTGCCTGGGAACGGGTTGGATAATATCCCCTGTCAGCAAGCCATACTGACAGCTTTACTTTTTCAGACATCTGTCAATTTCCTCAAACAGAGAATTAATGTCGATCTTTTCCTGTCTCTTGAGATCTACGGAACTGGTGCTGCTGTCAAAGTCATTGTTCAGAGCAAAGTTCCTGACATTAACCTTTCTTCCTCTGGCGTAATAGTAGTTTATGATTTCCTGGCCGAGTCCGCCGGTAATGATGTCTGTTGCGTAGACGAATACCGGTACATCCGCATCAGCGATCCTATCCAGCAGATCAAGATCCATTGGCTTGATTATTCTGGCATTAACTACTGCCAGATCCATGTCATTGCTGATGCATTTTGATACGATCCTGTCATGGTAATGCCCGTATGTTATTACTACCCCTGAGCACTTTTCCAGATCACCGCTTACAGACCATTTCTGACTAAGATCTGCATTGCCTATCTTCTCATCCTTTCTGACCAGTATCAGCGGATATCTGATCGCCATTGGCCTGTCAGATACCATTGACTGTCTGATGAGTCCATACATCTCACTGGCATTTGCCGGCTGAGCTATTGTCAGGTTGGAGATCGTTGAAAGCAGGCTGACATCGTATACGCCGAAGTCATTGCTCTTTTCGCCAATCAGTCCGGCATCATTTATGAGAATCGTTACCGGCAGATTATTGCGGCAGATGATGTCGTTTATCTGGTCGTAGCATCTCTGTACGGCTACCGACGGTAAAAGAACAAAAGTTCTGTGTCCTTTGTTTGCCAGCCCTGACGCAAAGGTAACAGCAGAATTGTAGCTGTAGCCGAAATCAACGTATCTGTCAGCGAATATATCTTCAGAACTGTCATACACCGATGACTGCGGGAAATCCGTATTGACGAAATAGGCATTTTCATCTTCTTTCAATAGTTCAGACATCCACTGCAGTACCATTTCATTGGTATAGACGAAATTGTTATCAAGTTTATTCTTTACGGTCTGTCTGTCTGAAACGACATGTATCACGATCGGTCCCATCTTGCTCTGGGCCATGCGTAACGCCTTCACCAGATCAGTCATGCTATTACCGTTAATCGGTCCGATGTAGTCAAGGGAAAACTCCTTGAAAAGTGAATCAGCTACGACCATCTGCTTGAAACTGTCCCTGACTCCTCTCAATGTCTTCAGCGTCTGCAAGCCTATTACATTGGTACTGAGCGAGTTTTTGACAGACTTCTTCATTTCAACATATGGCTTTGAATAGCGCATCTTCGTGATTACGGCATTGAGATTGCCATGTGTTTTCTTCTCATGATCGCTGTCACTGACGATTATGATCATCCTCTTCTGACTTTCGCCAATCGATTTAAGGGCCTCAAGAGACATGTTGGTAAAGACTGATTTTTCTTCCAGCAAAACGATAACGTTGTAGTTGTCTCTGGTATCATCTCTTACCGTCGCACTTGCATATCCGGCCGTCAGAGCTGTTGACGGGTGCATGGATTTCCACTTTGGCTCAAAGCTGCCGTTCAGGATCTTCTGGATGTCATACATGTACTCCATGTCAAAGATGTAGTCATCCTTTTCACAGTCAAAGACGTAGTTCACGGCTACGTTGATGTCAACCATATTCAAAAGAGAAGAACCGTTGCTGAACTTCTTTTCTTTCAATATTTTCTTAATGTCCTGTGATACTTTTGAAAGTTCACTTATCTTAAGCTGCTTTAGAGTAAAATGTCTGTCCATCGATCATTTCCTTCTGTTTTTCATTTCCGTGATGATCCTGGTTATGTTTCTGAATTCACATTCAGAATAACCGTTAAGAAGTCCAAGGGCTTCATCATACAGTCTTTCATATTCCCTTACCGCTTCCTCTTCACCAAGAAGCGTATAGTATGTATTCTTATTGTTCACATCATCTGATGTTGACTTTCCCATTTCCTCAGGATTGCTGGTATAGTCCAGCACGTCATCCTGAATCTGGAAGGCGATGCCGATGTCATGACCAATCTTATCAAACATGTCCAGACATTCTTCCCTTCCGGCAATCACGCAGCCGCATAATAACGGTAGAGTTATCAGTTCACCTGTCTTGTAATAATCCGTTTCCTTTAGCTGTTCGATCGTAACGTCATTACTGTTTGTATATTTCATGTCCAGCATCTGGCCGTTGATCATGCCTCTGTAACCTGCCTTGTCAGCCAGAAGCTTTTCCAGCCTGACGATCTTTTCCGGTTCGATGTCTGCTTCTGCCGTTATTTCAAAGGCTTTTGTCAGTAAAGCATCTCCTGCCAGAATTGCCGTAGCTTCATCAAACTTCTTATGGCTGGTAAGTCTGCCTCTGCGGTAGTCGTCATTGTCCATTGCCGGCAGGTCATCGTGTATCAGTGAGTAAGTATGGATCATTTCAATAGCGCATGATGCATTTAATCCCTTTTTCTGATCCACACCGAAGTCCTCAAGAAGATCCAGCAATAAAAGCGGTCTGAATCTCTTGCCCCCAGCCAATAGCGAATAGTTCATGGCTTCGCTGACAAGAGCATCATCCCCAATGCATCCGGCAAGATATTCTTCAAATTCAGACTTATTCATCCGTCTTCTCCAGATTGCCGGAAAGATCATTCAATCTGTCTGAGAACATCTGCAGTTTCTTATTGCAGAATTCAGCCAGCTTAAGACCCTCTTCATAAAGTTTCAGACCCTCATCAAGAGTACACTCATTCTTCTGAATGATTCCCGTAATTTCCTCAAGCCTCTTCATGGCTTCCTCAAAAGTCAGTTCTCTATCCATTCTCATGTCCTCCTAATGGTTTGCAGTCTATGGTTCCATCCGCCAGGGTAACGGTGACGTTTCTTTCATAGTCAACATCCCTGACAGATCTGATAACTCTGTCAGCCTGTCTGGTCACTGAGTATCCTCTCTGTAATGTCTTCAATGGACTCAGACTGTCCAGCAGATTTATGCTGTTGACGAATTCGCATTTCTTTCTGTCCAGAAAACTCCGGGCAGATCCGGCAAGCATCTTTCTGTCTGTGGCGAGATCAGCAGAATTTCTCTGGGTCCTGTTTTCAATCGCCTTCTGCATGTATTCACATTCTCTTGCGATTTCATCAGTATATCTGTCCACATTCTTGCTCATGGCCAGATATATGATGTTCCTGTAATTATCAAGTTTTATCTTCTGCTGGCTGAATCTTTCCGCGAACGCGTCCAGTTTCATGTTCATGTAATCCAGATTCTGATACAAACTGCTCAGATTGTTCTCCAGTACGGTTTTCATCAGATTCTGATAATTGCCGATTCTGTTTCTTACTTCCTGCTGATCAGGAGTTGCGAACGTAGCAGCTGCGGTAGGCGTTGCTGCTCTTACGTCAGCTACCAGATCTGCAATCGTTACGTCTATTTCATGTCCGATGCCGGTAATTACCGGTGTTCGGCATTCATATATTGCTCTGGCGATCTTCTCGTCATTGAAACACCACAGATCATCTACGCTACCGCCTCCTCTTGCCAGGATTATCGTATCCGAATTCGTCTCATCAGCCTTTTTAAGCGCGTTTACGACACTTTCTATGGCTTCCTTGCCCTGGACTACGGCATAGACTTCATTGAGCTTAGCCAGCGGCCAGCGGCGTGATACGGTGATCCTGATGTCCTGAAGGGCTGCGGTGTTGGCTCCCGTAACCACGGCTATGCTGGTAGGGTATTCACAGATCTTCTTCTTGCGGCTTTCATCAAAGTAGCCAAGCGGTTCAAGCTTCTTTCTGGTCTTTTCAAACTGGATGTAGAACATGCCCTGACCGGCAAGTTTCATTTCCGTTACGACCAGCTGCAGTTCCCCACGGTTTTCGTATACGTTAACAGTGCCGGTGACAATAACAGTGTCCCCTTCCTCGGGATTGAATTCAACGGCATTGTTATAGCCCTTGAACATTGCACACTTGATGCTTGCCCCGGCATCCTTCAAAGTAAAATACCAATGGCCGCTTCCCCTGTAACTGCTGAAATTGCCCAGTTCACCCTGGACCTTTACATTACGCAAGTTACTGTCAAATGTCAGCTTGTTCTTAACATAACCGACTAACTGGGTAATTGACCATATGGTATTTGTCATATCTGATCTAAGACTCCGTTTATAAGTTTTGGCGCATCATCATCGCAGTATTTCTTGGCGATCTCCACCGCCTCATTGATGATGACTGCCCTGTCCGTATTTCCATGGACCAGCTCCTCGGCACTCATCAGAAGAATTGCCTTTTCAATGTAGCCGAGTCTGTCATAATCCCAGGTTGGTGTCAGGTGCGTCTTTATGACTTCCTCCAGCTCATCCTGGTCCTTTAGAGTATTTACGGTATTCTCGACAATAAAAGATATCGATTTCTTGTCATCGATATCAAGATTGTCATCGAAAATATCGTCCATTGACTTTTCCGTCAGCAGATACTGATAGATGCAAGTCATAACCTTTATTCTCTGATCACGTCTTTTCATAAAAATCCCTATTTGATGTAGAAACCTACCACATTTACATTAACTACAACGTTCCTGAAACTGGTCATGAAGGCGATTGCCTCATGGACCTTTTCCTGAACCTCATTTGATATTTCATTGATGTTGACGCCGGTAGATATCAGGATGTTTACGTTTACGACGATGTTATCCTTGACGACCTTGCAGCTGACGGGCTTTGCGAAGTAATTCTTACCCGTAGGAGCCATTCTGACGTCCTTTATTTCCTCGATACACAGAGCAGCGATTGATTCAAAGACATTCTTGGACAATCCGGTAATGCCAAGTGTTTTTTCATCATTTTTTGAAACAATATATTCTGTTGCCATCGTTATCACCTCTTTATTAATAATATCATACTTATGACCCTGTTTACAATTTTGCTAAACCTCATTGATGAATTCAATGCGCCTTATGTTTTCCTCATCATTGACCATTATGTAGCCCCATTTTATGCCGGTGATCCTTCTGTCGCCATTTATGATGGTGCTGAATACCCCTTCCTTGGGGATGACGTTGTCTTTACTCAGGAATCTGTTTCCCCTGACATATCCGTCAATTACGTAATTATGGCCCAGCAATCTGTTTGCTTCATTGATCCTGCCGCGGTATATCAGGGAAATGATCCGGCTGGAAGATATCTTTTTGCCTCCGTCTTCAATCGGGTCGACCATCTCAACTTCAAAGCGTCTGATCTCGCTGTTTTTAAGAGTATTGGCATTGCCTCTTCCCATGTGTCCGAACGAGAAGTCAAATCCGAAGATCAGATAGGCAATGCTCATGTTATTGAGATACCTGATGAACTTATCAGTTTTCATTTCAATCAGCGTCATGTTGAATCTCAGAACGTAGGCATAGTCAATTCCTGCCTTATCAATATATTCAAGCTTCTGGTCTAGATTCATTACATGCTTGTTTCTGATGCCAGGATCTTCATTCTTCCTGAACAGATCTGAAGAATACTGATCGAAGGTAATGACCGCACTCTTGAGGTTTCTCTCCTTAGCAACTTCAAGTACCCTTCTGACCAGTTCCTGATGTCCTCTGTGAAAGCCGTCAAAACCGCCTATGCAGGCGACGGTTCTTCTGAGCAGCTGTGGGTTTTCATAATCCAGGTATACAGTCTTCATTACCAAAGCCCTCTCTTGCTGGCATAAATGCCGTTATCAGTAATTCTTTCATAGGCAGCGATGATCTTACCGCTGTTCACGATGAAAATCAGATCCTCATCGCAGTCAATCTGTATTTTCTTGCCGTCATATATGGGCTTAAGCTCCTCAATTTCCACGTATGGATAGCCTGAGAGTATCTCATAGGTGCTTATGAAAGTGACGGAATCATCGATGTTTTCAAGCTCATAACAGTCTTTCAGGGTATATCTGTCGATCGCTGTCCTGATCAAAGACTTCATGGTGCCTGCATTGTTCAGCTTTCTGCTCAGATCTTCGCAGACTGTACGAACATATGTACCGCTGGAACATCTGATTCTGAATCTTATCTCATCTCTGCCATTGAAATCAAGCAGTTCAAGTTCATAGATGTTTATGTCGACCGGATCTCTCTCGATCTCAATGTCTTCTCTGGCAAGCTCATATAGTTTTCTGCCGTTTATCTTCTTGGCAGAATACATAGGCGGGATCTGTTTCTGAGGGCCTGTCATTTCCAACAGGGCCTTCCTGATGGCTTCTTCAGATACCGGACAGATTTCTCTTTCCTCAACAACAGTACCCGTAATATCTGATGTATCGGTTCTGATGCCAAGTTTCAGTTCTGCAACATACTCCTTATCATGTTCAACTATGTACGGAAGTATCTTGGTGGCCTTTCCAACCGTCAGCATCATTACACCGCTGGCCAATGGATCAAGTGTTCCCGTATGGCCAACCTTTTGAGTATTTAACTTTCTTCTTATCTTCATCACCAGGTCATGACTTGTTATTCCTGACGGCTTGTCAACCAGTAAAATTCCCGCTTTTTCCATGCTGTAATATTAGCATAATTGAAGCTTTTTTGAAATATTGTATAATTTGGATGGTGATCAATATGGAAGTCAGAAGAGTTGTTCCGTCAGGATACTGCCAGGGTGTTGTTTCGGCAATCAGAAAGGTTCAGGAAACAGTTGAAAAGTATCCGGATAAGAAAGTATATGTCTTGGGCATGATCGTGCACAACCGTTTCATCGTGGAAGCCTTCAGACAGCTGAATGTTATTACTCTTGATGATTCAGACAAAACCAGAGAAGAGCTTCTGGACTCCATAGAGGACGGTGTGGTCGTATTTACCGCTCACGGCATATCTGACCAGATCAAGCAGAAAGCCCTTGCCAGAGGCCTTACAGTCGTTGACGCAGCCTGCAAGTATGTTCTGAAGAATCTTTCTCTTATCAGGGAATACCTTAATGACGGATACTCGATCATCTACATCGGCAAGAAGAAGCATCCGGAATCAGAGGCTGCCCTTTCCATCAGTGAAGACATTCACCTTGTCACTTCATTGAGTGACACTGAGAAGCTCAACATCACTAATTCCAGAATAATGGTCACCAATCAGACGACAATGTCAGTATATGACGTCAGTGAATACATAGAGGCAATCAGGATGAAGTATCCTCAGGCAGTAATACTTGAGGAGATCTGCGATGCAACAAAGCAGAGACAGAATGCCGTGATGAATGTCACGGATGCTGATACCCTGATCATCGTCGGAGATCCCAACAGCAACAATACCGCTCAGCTTACCCGCCTGGGCAGAAAGAACGGCATCAGAAGAGTCATTCAGATCGAAACTGCCGCAGAACTTGAGGGCATGGAATTTGCACCAGAGGAAAGAATTGCCGTCACTTCCGGCGCCAGCACACCCAGATATCTTACTGATAACGTCATTGAATATCTTAAGACGCAGGATCCGACTTATCTTAAGACAGATATTTCCAGAATACTTTAAAAGCAGCTCACGCTGCTTTTCTTTTAGAATTCTCTTTCCCTTCTTCTGATTCTGATGATGTAGAAGGCATAGACACCGGCTAAGGTCAAGGCCCAGGCAAACGGATAGCCATAATAGACTACGTAGATTGAATTGAATATCTTCATTCCGATGAACAGGTATATCTGTCTTATGACTACCATGCACATTAATGAAATGATCATTACGGTCCTTGAGAAACCATAACCCCTTACAACGCCAGTATAAACGCTGTTTATGCCCAGAACGATGTACAGCGGAACAATGGCTCTTACCATGTCGACACCGTATTCTATGACAGCCGGATCGTTATTGAAGATGGTGATCAGCTGGGGAGCAAAGATGAATGACGGCAAGGCAATGCCTATTACCGCAATTGTCGTAATGATGTTACCGATCCTTATGCCCTGATGAACTCTGTCCTGTCTTTTTGCACCGAGGTTCTGGGAAACATAGGTAGTTATCGCCAGACCGATGGACTGGGAAGGCATTGAGGCAAAGTTGTCGACTTTCTGCGCAGCACCAACGCCGGCAATGGCGTCAGAGCCGAACATGTTGACATATCTCTGAATGAAGACATTTGAGAAGGATATAATACATGTCTGCAGACCGGCAGGCAAGCCAACGCTGATGACTTCCTTCAGCGTCTTCATGTCGATCTTAAGATCCTTTATTACAAGCTTATAGACGTCATCTGTTCTTGACAGCTTTATGAATACCAGGATACATGACAGTACCTGGGATACGATAGTTGCCGTAGCTACACCGGAAACACCCATTCCCAGGTAGGCAACAAGCACGATATCCAGTACGATGTTCGTGATCGAAGACAGTACCAAATAGATGAACGGTGAACGGGAGTCACCTACGGAACGCAGCACTGAACTTGATACGTTGTATATTGAAGTAAACAGACATCCGATCAGATACAGCCTGAGGTATATAAGTGCCTGTTCATAAACGTCCTGAGGACAGTTGACAGCCCGTAATAACATCGGTGAAATGACCTGCCCTACCAGAGCCATGAATATGCCGGAGATGATTGAGAACATGATGCAGGTATGGATCGCAACATGCAGCTTATCATATTTTCTGGCGCCAAAGCTTCTTGACAGGATGACGGTAACACCGGTAGCCAGACCGGTAAAGAAGCCTACTACGACGTTGGAAATAACGGAGGAACTGGTTACGGCTCCCAATGCGGCCTTGCCGACATACTGACCGACAACGGCACTGTCTACGCTGTTATACAGGTTCTGGAACAGATACCCCAGAAAAATCGGTATTGAAAAGTTGATCAGTCCCTTGCTGATGCTGCCCTTGGACAGGTCCTTTGTCTTTACCATTGCTGCTCCTCCCTTCCCCGTTTATTTGTGATATTTTAACTTATTTGGTTAATTAATGATAGTCATTAAACCGGAAAAAATACCTGAATCGATCAGGTATCATTCCTTTGTCATTGTGATCTTCCAGTCTTTGCCTACGCCTATGTGATATACTTCGGCAAATGATTCCTGGTTAATTGCCACAGCCATGTGATAGGCGCTGTTCATGTAAATTACAGGCTCCCCTATCTCAACGTCAGCAAACGACTTGCCGTAGTTGATCAGGCTGGAATAGACCTTTACGCCCTTGTGGAAGATCTCTACTCTTACATTGTCAGCCAGAGTAAAGCCGCAGGCCTTGAAGTCTTCATATGGAATCGAAGTCCAAAGTGAACCGAACCTTACATCCAGAATGTCTATCTGACCGAGAACACCGTTATCGATCTTATGACAGCCAAACAGTTCAAACACTACGATGTCATCTCTGTTCATCAGAGATCCGACTTCTTCAAAGCTGATGACTCCGGATGCCAGTCTGGCTCCCGTATATGCATATACATCACGGCCATGGAAAGTATACGACAGTTCGGAATTCTTCAGTCTGTTTGTCGTCTCTTCGATTTCCCTGACCTCATCAATGCCGATGAATCTGCTGATGTGGGTCAAGGTACCGTTATCAGGAGTAACAATGTACTGATTTGTCACGGTTCTGGCTACGACAGATTTTCTGCTTGATCCTACTCCCGGGTCAACAACTGATACGAATACCGTTCCCTCCGGCCAGTAGTTTATAGCCTGATGCAGACGGTAGGATGCGTCAAAGATGTTGTACTGCGGAATGTTATGGGTCAGATGTCTGATGTTGAGATTGATGTCCACGGAGAAAGCCACGCCTTCCATGGCGCTTATTGCCCCGTCATCAAGACCGAAATCGGTCATGAATACCAATAGCTTATTCATGCAGGAACTTCACCTCATATTCCTTTCCATAGCTCAGGTCATAGTCCTGGCACAGATTGCCGACGACTTCCGCCAGCCCCATCTTGTTTATCTCATTGTTATATATCATTACACTGTGATCAGGTGCCTTGCCGAATGAATCATAGTACGGAATCTTCTGATCAAATACGGTTTCACCGTTTCTTGTTATGACGGTATGGATCTCATCTCCCATTCTGAATCCGGCCTTGAGGAAGTCACTTAACAGAATATTCGTCCACAGGTTACCGAAATTGGGGTCATTGATCTCAAACATGCCGGTAATACCCTCTTCAGTGATTCTTGGCTCAGCGATAGGATGACGCACTATCATAGATGTATCATATTCTTCCCCTACCTGCTCATAGCTTATGATACCGCCGGCCAGTCTGGCTGCGCAATAACCGAACAGATCGCGTCCATGGAAAATGGATACGGCCCCGTTATCTTCCCTGTGCAGTCTGTTTATGGTCTCGTCGATCTTTCTGACGCTCTTAATGCCGAAGTATCTGTCAACATGGGTAAGAGATCCGTTATCAGGAGTTACGATGTAATAGCCGTTTTCCGTTTCAGCTACACAGGCGGTACGGCTTGTGCCGACACCCGGGTCAACTACGGAGACGAATATCGTTCCCTTTGGCCAGAAGTCAATGTACTGATAAAGACGGTATGATGCGCTCCAGGTATCATACTGCGGGATCTCATGCGTAGCAGTGATTATCTCAATGTCACTGTCGACGCTCTTGACCACGCCGTACATGGCGGCTACCGCACCTTCCTTATATGTAAAGTCTGTCTGAAATACCAACATTTTCTTCATGCTAAATTACCTCACAAACGGATTATAAAGATTGTTTCCACCCTGATTGGTGATTATGAGACCACCTATCAGTATAACTGCACAGAATACGATCATGGCGTAATCGGCAGCAGTCATTTTCTTCAATACGTACCAGGTACGCTTTTTCTTCTTGCCGAAGCTTCTCAGCTGCATTGAATTTGAGATCTCATCGATCCTGCTCAGACTGGTCAGTACCAGCGGCATCAGGATCTTGATTGAGTTCTTTATTCTTTCAGTAAATCTGACGTCCTTGCCCAGGGCTACGCCTCTGGCTTCCTGGGACTGAGATATCTCATGATAGTCCTTCTGGATGTCAGGTATGTAGCGCAGTGCCAGAGAGACGGAATAGCTGGCCTTATATGGAATGCCTATGCTGTTCAAAGACGCGGCAAACTCGCTTGGATTAGTCGTAGAGATGAACAGAATGGCTATCGGGAAGCCAATTACATATTTCAATACGACATTGAACTGATAGAAAAGCTGTTCAAGAGTTATGTAATATCTGCCCCATAAATGAGCAACAACCGTTCTGGAACCGTATAACTCACATCCGTATTCCGGGTTGAAGATGAACAGCAGAATGAAGTTAAGGGTCAGGAATACGGCCAGAAACGTGGTCATGACCCTGATTTCCCTAAGGCTGATCTTGCTGAGCAGAAAGCCTATTACTGATAGAATGAACAGTGCGATGAGCACTCTTGTGTCAAATGAAGCTCCGCACAGAATGCTGAAGGTAAGGAATATTACCAGCTTCGTAGTGCCGGAAAGACGGTGAATGAAACTGTCCTTAGGTATGTAGTTAAGTACCTTATTCATCTGATTCACGTCCCTTCTTTTCGCATTCAATAAAGCAGTCAACAAATTCGACCGGATCATCAATTCCGCACATCTCGGCAATGTTGAACAGGCTGGTCTCCTTAAGTGAGGCTTCCCTTACCAGTTCAGGATCACATAATACGGCACTGCTTGATTCGTCGGCAATAAGGTGTCCCTTGGAGAACACCAGGGCTCTGTCAGTATATTCAAGCATCAGGTGCATGTCATGGGTGATCATGATTACGGTTATGCCTCTGGAATTCATGCTCTTTAAGAATTCCATGATCTCCGTATAGTGACGGTAATCCTGACCAGCTGTAGGTTCATCAAGAATGATGATCTGAGGTCCCATTACCAGAATGGAAGCTATTGTGACTCTCTTCTTCTGGCCAAAACTCAGGGCACTGATCGGCCAGTTTCTGAATTCATACAGGCCGCATACCTTCAGCATTTCAAAGACCTTTTCCCTGATCTCATCTTCAGACAGTCCTGAATGAGCAAGACCCATGGCTACTTCATCATAGATCATGGTCTGGGAAATCATCTGGTTAGGGTTCTGCATGACATAGCCGATATGCTTTGCCCTTGCTCTTATCGTCTTTTCGGTAATGTCTTCATGATCGAAGACAATTTTGCCCTGAGATGCCTTTTCAAAGTTGCAAATAACCTTGCACAGGGTGGACTTGCCGGCACCGTTGGTACCAACTATCGCCAGCATTTCTCCCTTCTTTATCTTAAATGATACGTCAAAGAGAACCTGATGTCCGCCTTCATAGGCGAAGTTCAGCCCATCAACTTCCAGAATATAATCATTGTCATTTTTTCTTACCGGCTTGTCCTGTTCCTGGAACCACCTGTTGACCGTTGAACGGTCTGTTTCTGACAGTTCAAGGTATCTGATGTTATCGATATTTCTGACGCCGTTAATGTCAACGCCGGCATATTTCAGAGAAGTCAGATACAGCGGTTCTCTGATGCCATAATCTCTTAAAAGTGAGCTTTTCAGCATCTGCTGAGGGTTCATGTCAGCTACGATAATGCCTTCATCCATCAGGATGATCCTGTCGACTCTCTCCCACATTACGTCTTCAATTCTGTGTTCAATGATCAGAACCGTAGTATCTGTATCGTTCTTTATCTTTTCAATAAGTTCAATGGCACTCTTTCCCGTAGCCGGGTCAAGGTTAGCCAGAGGTTCATCAAACAACAGGATCTTTACCTTGTCCACCAGGACGCCGGCCATGGAAACGCGCTGTTTCTGGCCGCCTGAAAGATCGAACGGTGCCTTGTTCAGATGGTCCTGAATATTGACGGTCTGTGCTGAAAGGAAGGTCTGTCTGATCAGTTCGCTCTGTTCAACGCAGTCGTTCTCCAGGGCAAAGGCAATGTCTTCAGCTACGGTAAGTCCGACAAACTGTCTGTCCGGATCCTGCAATACGGTACCCACTCTGGTAGACAGTTCAAAAATCGAAGAATTCTTCGTTTCAATGCCGTCAACTACCAGTGATCCTTCTATCTTTCCATTAAAGGAAAAAGGAATCAGACCGTTAATGCAGTTGCCAAGCGTACTCTTTCCGGAGCCGCTTGCACCGCATACCAGGATCTTTTCACCCGGATAGATGTCCAGATTAATGTTCTTCAGCGTCGGCTGCTTCTGGGCATTGTACTGAAAGCTGAAGTTTTTGAAACTTATAATAGGTTTTTTATCCATAGTTTCCACCACATAAACAAAAAAAGGCATTATCACCCCATCTGCCCAAACAGAGCTGTGATAAGCCTTGATATGATGAACTTATTCCTTATCCAGTGAACCGGACTTGGCGATCGTCTTTGAATATCCAAACAGGATGAGTCCGCCAACGACCATGGCACATGCAAAGTCAGCAACAGCTGCGACCATTAACTGTGCGAATACCAGGCTGAATGGTTCCTTGTAGATCAGAACGTCGCCTACTGCAGCGATGATCGGCCAGGCAACGATGTTGGCAATTAAGTTGGCAACTGCATAAGTTATGATCTCTGACTTGCCGAAATTGCCGTCATAGATGTTGATCTTCTTGGCAAACAGGCCAACGATGAGACCATATACGCATGTACCGAATGCCCATGACCACCAGACGCTGCCCCATGTCAGGTCAGTAAGAATGTGTCCGATGAATCCGGAAAGAGCACCGACAACCGGTCCGAACAGAACGGCGAATACTGCCTGAATGCCGTACTGCAAGGCAATGTTTGTGTTTGGAATTCCGCTTGGAATGGCTACGAAACGGGCCAGAACAAAGAATAATGCGGCGCCGATACCAGTAGCTACTACCTTTTTAACTGAATCGTTTTTCATATTTTTCATCTCCCTTAACGCATTTTATCTTACCACGTATGAACTGCTAATTCAACAAAGTGGATTCAAATAAAAAATGAGAGAATCATCTCTCATTTACGGTTACGTTTACTTCACAGGTGTAAGGCAGCTGGATCATTTCGACGCCGGCAGCTGACAGCATCTTCTTGCTGGCCCTGACACCTTCGGTCTCGGCGTACTTGTCTGATTCGTAGTAAATCCTCTTGATTCCTGACTGAATGATGGCTTTGGCGCACTCATTGCATGGGAACAGAGAGACATACAGCGTACAGCCGCTGACGCTTCTCGGTGAGTTCAGTATTGCGTTAAGTTCAGCATGTACGACGTAGGCATATTTCGTGGTAAGGAAGCCCCCTTCTCTTTCCCAGGGGAACTCGTCATCATTGCAGTTACGCGGCATGCCGTTGTAACCGATGGAGACGATGCGGTGCATGTCATCAACGATTACCGCACCAACGTTTGTGTTGGGGTCCTTTGATCTTTCGGCACTCAGATGTGCCAATGCCATGAAATAAGTATTCCAGTCTAATACGTTCTGACGCTTCATGCTAATACCTCCCATAGTAAGCAGTTACTTTGTCAATCAGATTGCGGGACAGTGAATCAAGTCCCAGTTTATCAAGTATCTTGGCAACTTCCATGTCGGTTCCCAGATAGATCTTATCAAGGTAGAAGTGCTTATAGCCCAGGTAGCCCATGGCTATTACTGCCAGTACGGCACATACTGCGAAGTTGATCTTCAGGCTCTTGTCAGTATCCTTGTCAAGCATGAAGGCCAGAAACAGGCCTGCCACAAACCCGCCCAAGTGAGCAAGCAGTGATACATTTGGTAAGAAACTGATCAGAATGTTCATGTAGATGTTGCTGAAGATGCTTCTTCTTAATGCAGGGATCCTGAAGTAGCCCCCCTGCCAGAAGATCACCATCATGCTGGCAAACAGCCCGTATATGCCTCCGGAAAGACCCAGGGCAACCTGATTGCCGTCACCGATGAATACGCAGATGTTGCCGAAGATGATGCTGATGATAAGTATCGCCATCGTCTTTACGAAGCCGTACTTGTCTTCAACGATCTTGCTGACACTGAACAGCGCCATGATGTTGCACCAGATGTGGAAGAAACTTCCATGACTGAATCCGGCGGTGAGCAGTCTCCAGTAATCTGAGAAGATGATCACAAATGCCTTGTAATAACTTCCCAGGAATATCGATGCGCTTACTGATGATACTTCAAAGTACTTTGAAATCAGAAAGTTGGCAATGTAGACGATTATGGAGATCGTGCTGGCAATGATAAATGTCTTTGACATGCTCTCCGCAGCTTCCCTCTGAGCTCTCTTCTTCGGGGTATTGTTCTTCATCGCATAGTCACTGATCTGCTTTTCCAGTCTTGACTGTTCCTCATCAGGATCATTCACTTCAAATACTACCATGTTCAGATCAGGGAATGTCCTTAATACGTCATCCGGAAGCGGTCCTCCCGGATATACTGCTATGCTGATTATCTCTGAATTCTCAATATGCGTACCTGTAACATCAAGCGCTATGTCCAGCACCTTTCCCGCTCTTCTGATTACGTTGGACAGAGAAGCGGCCTGCTGACGGATAATGTCGATCCTTGAGTTGTTCATTGCCTGAGAATTCTGCGTTATGTGAATTATGGTATAGGTGGCATTTGGATTGGCCAGCCAGATATCATTCTCCTGTGAGACGTTGGTATTGGCAGCGATGAATCTCACCTGAGTATAGCCCTTATGCGTGATGAAATACCTCATCAGCTGCAGTTCCCAGATTTTCTTCTGATCGGTCATTGATCATTTCCCTCCCGCAGTTTTTCGAGATATTCTTCAAAATCTGCCGGTCTCGGACAGGTTATGGTCATTCTCTGATTTGTAGTAGGATGAATGAAGGTCAGCTCAAAGGCATGCAGCAGCTGCCCGTTGCCCTTCATTCTTCTTGGTGCATACTTCGGGTCATTGACGACCGGATGACCTATGTATTCCATATGCACTCTGATCTGATGCGTGCGTCCTGTCATCAGGTGGCATTCAATGAGAGTGTGTTTCTTGAATCTTTCTCTTACATAGAATCTTGTTACTGCATCCTTGCCATTCTTATCGGTAACAGCCATCTTCTGACGGTCCTTGGGATCTCTGCCTATTGGAGCATCGATGGTTCCGTTATCGTGCTGAATGACGCCATGGACAAGCGCATAGTACTTTCTGCTCATGGTCTTGTCTGCCAGCTGAGCTGACAAGGAAAGATGAGCCTTGTCATTCTTAGCCATGATGATAAGACCAGTGGTATCCTTGTCAATTCGGTGAACGACACCCGGTCTGTTGACACCGTTTATGCCGGAAAGGTCCTTGCAGTGATACAGAACGCCATTGACAAGCGTTGGCTCGCTGGTAGTAGCAGTAGGATGTACGATCAGTCCTCTGGGCTTGTTGATGACGATTACGTCTTCATCCTCATAGCGTATGTCCAGGTCCATCTTTACCGGTTCTACGTGGTACTCTTCGCTGTCAGGTATTTCCACGGTGACATCGTCATCCAGACGCAGTTTATAATTACTCTTTACCGGCTCGTCATTGACGCAGATCAGCCCCTCATCAATGAGCTGCTGAATGCGGGTACGTGAAAGCTCGACCCTGCCAAGCAAAGCCTTGTCGATCCTTATACCCTTTAATTCGTCTTCAACCGTAAACTGTATTCTTTCCATTATTTCTCCTTGCTGAAAATGGTCTCTATCACTAACATTCCAACGCCGATCACCAGAAAACTGTCGGCGATGTTGAATACCGGATAGTCGTAACCGAAGATGTAAAAGTTGAGAAAGTCAACGACATAGCCGTGTACGACTCTGTCTATCATGTTTCCCAACGCCCCACCGCATATCAGTATCATGGCGGTTCTCTCAAGCTTGGAAGCGTTTCTGTTCTTTATCAGGTAATAGATTATGCCGCAAGACACTATAAGTGCCATTATGGCAAACAGTGTTCCCTTTCCTTCCAGAATGCTCCAGGCTGCACCGGTATTTCTGGTATAGGTAATGTGGAAAAAGCCGCTGATGATCTCGATGCTCTCATAAAGAGCCATTTTAGATTCAACCACGAACTTCGTCAGCTGGTCAATTAGTACTGTAAATATCAATAGGACTATTTCTGACTTTTTCATATAATTACCTGCAAACAATTATAGCAAAATAAACTTGTTAATTAAATGGTATTTGCTCTAAGATGATTATATGAACACACTGCAGAAACTGAGCGGACATTTCAACACCATTACTACCCATAAGCTTCTCGTGATGAAGCTGTGCTTTAAGATGGGCTTGTACGCTCAGGGACTGCTTCATGACAATTCAAAGTATTCACCGGTGGAGTTCATCAGCGGTGTCAGATATTACCAGGGTGACAAGTCCCCCATCGTTGCGGAAATAAGGGACCGCGGTTATTCTGAAGGCTGGCTGCATCACAAGGGTCATAACAAACATCACTGGCAGTACTGGATAACGGTAAAGAGAGGTCATCTTGAACCTCTGGAGATGCCCTTGAGATACATCAAGGAAATGACCTGTGACCGCATAGCTGCCTGCATGGTCTATGAAAAGGAAAAGTATACCGATGCCAGTGCCCTGGCCTTTCTGGAAAACAGTGAAGAAAGAAAGCTCATGCCCGAACATACCTATCAGACGCTTAAAAAGTATCTTACCTGGGTCAGGGACTTGGGCATAGACAAGGCATTTGAGATGATAAGAAAAGACGATGGCAATTAACCATCGTCTTTGTTTTAGAATTCCATTGTAGCCTTTACGGCTTTCTTCCAGCCACCGACCAGCTTGCCCTGCTGAGTGATTGACATTTCCGGTTCGAATACCTTATCGACCTGATACTTTTCTCTTAACTCAGCATATGACGAGAACAGACCAATTGCCAGTCCAGCCAGCATGCAGGCACCCAAGGCAGTGGTCTCAAAGTTGACAGGTCTGATGATCCTTGTCTGCAGGATGTCAGACTGGAACTGCATCAGGTAGTTATTGCGGCAGGCACCGCCGTCAACCTGCAGACTCTTTAATCTCATTCCGGTATCATCGATCAGAGCTTCAATTACGTCGTATGTCTGATAAGCCAGAGATTCCAGGGTAGCTCTTACCAGATGCTCATTTGTAGTTCCTCTGGTCAGTCCGAAGATCGCTCCCTTTACATTCTGATTCCAGTATGGTGCACCTAAGCCGGTAAAGGCCGGTACTACGTAAACTCCTGCAGAATCATTGACATTGTTGGCCAAAGCCTCACTTTCAGCTGCTGTCTTAATTATCTTGAGACCATCTCTAAGCCACTGTATGGCTGCTCCGGCAACGAATACTGAACCTTCCAGAACGTATTTTACGTCATCGCCGATCTTCCAGCCGACAGTTGACACCAGACCGGAATTGCTGTTGATCCTCATGTTGCCGGTATTGAACAGTAAGAAGCATCCGGTTCCGTATGTGTTCTTACACTGACCGGCATCATAACAGGTCTGACCGAATAAGGCAGCCTGCTGGTCACCTATGACTGAAGCTATAGGAGTCTTACATCCAAGTAAATCAGTATAGCCGTAGATGTGTGAAGAATCGTTGATTTCCGGCAGCATGTTGGCCGGAATGTTCCAGATGCTTAGCAGGTCTTCATCCCAGGTCAGGGAATCAATGTCCATGAGCATGGTTCTTGATGCGTTTGATACGTCGGTGATGTGCCTTTCACCATTGGTCAGCTTGTATACCAGCCAGCTGTCAACGGTACCGAACAGCAGTTCCCCATTGTCTGCCAGCAACTGACCATGATCAATGGTATCCAGGATCCAGCGGATCTTGCTGGCACTGAAGTACGGGTCGATAGTAAGGCCTGTCTTTTCCTGTACCAGAGTGCTGTAGCCCTGTCTGATCACCTTTTCGCAGAGATCATTTGTCTGTCTTGACTGCCATACAAGGGCGTTGTATACGGGCATTCCCGTCTTCTTGTTCCAGACGATCGTCGTTTCACGCTGGTTGGTGATGCCTATTGCCTTGATGTCGGTATTCTTTAGGCCGGAATCTTCCAGAGCCTTGCGGCAGGCATACTTTACGCTTTCCCAGATAGCATCTGCATCCATTTCGACCCATCCTGGATGCGGGAAATAGTTGGGAATCTCCTGCTGAGCAATGGTCACGATGTTAAGATCCTCGTCAAAAATGATTGCTCTGGAACTGGTGGTTCCCTGGTCAATTGATAAGATGTAAGACTTCATATATTATCCTCTCGTTTTTCTTAATTATAACATCTGTGTGCAAACTTGAGGAAAAATTCTGTAAATGCTATCATAGTTTTAGGTGGTAAATATGAAGAAAACACTATCGCTTTTATTATTGAGCGTCATGATGCTTGTAATGTTTGCTCCTGCATCTGCTGATGAATATGAATCAACGCTTACCGGAACGACCGAGACGCATAACAAGGAAATGGTCGTCATCGACGTCCACATCAACGGCAGCGGCATCAACAACATCAAGGGTGACGTAAACTTCTCCAGCAATGACCTGGCCATTTTCTCAATTGAAAAGAATGAGGAATTAAGAGACTGGGACCTGGAGTTCAATACATCCTCCCCTACCAAGATATCGTTCTCCGGCAGTTCCGCAAATGACATTAACGGAGATACGGTTCTTTTCACAGTCAAGTTTGTCGTATTCAACGAGAGAACGACATTCACAAACGTTACCACCACCAACGTGCAGTCAGTCATGAGAGTCGTCGAGAGGATCATTACCAACCAGGATCAGATCGATGAAGCTCAGAGAAACAAGGACAACGCCATGACTGAGGAAATGGCTGAAAGCATCGTCATTCCTGATCCGATTTACAGAGAACAGGTCAATGAATACATGCAGAACTTCACTGATGCCAACATTGACATCAACGTGACTGCCAAGCTTTCTGAAAACTGCTATCTCAAGAGCGTTGAAGTCAGAAACGGTACTCTTACCCCTGCATTCAACAAGCTGACCAATTCATATAAGATCGAAGTAACGAAGAAGAACGAACCTGTAGACATTACTGCCCTGGCTGAACTTGACAGTTCAACGGTAGAGATCGGCAAGGAACTAAACGGGCAGATCGTCGTCACGGTAATTGCTGAAGATGAATCGGTAAACTCTTACGTGTTCAAAATTGAAAGAACCGGCAGTAACAGCCCAGCCGGTCCGGGTTCTGACAGTCATGACAATCCCAATAAGCTTAACGGCATGACCATTGCCATTCTGGCAGGTCTGGGAGTGATCGCAGCCGGATTCATTGGAATTGGCGGCTATTATGTCTATCAGGGTTCCAGAGACGAATAACTAAAAGACACATTAAAAACCGGGTGAATGGTCATCCGGGTTTTTTCATGTCCTAGAGCTGTTCAATTCTGGCCTTGAGGATTTCCAGACCTTCAACTTCGGCTTTTTCAAGTTCGCCGGCATCACATGCCCTGGCGATCTTTGGATCAAGCGGCAGTCTGGCAATTACCTCAATGTCATTTTCTTCGGCTATCTTGCTGGTATCTCCAAACAGCGATACTCTGTGTCCGCACTCGTCGCAGATCACATAGCTCATGTTCTCAACGATGCCCAGAACCGGAATCTCCATCTGCTCAGCCATTGAGAGTGATTTCTCAACGATGAGTGATACCAGATCCTGCGGTGTGGTAACGATGATAACGCCATCTAGCGGCAATGACTGGAAGATGGTAAGAGGTACGTCACCTGTTCCCGGAGGAAGGTCAACGAACATGTAGTCTACGTCCTTCCAAATCACTTCAGTATAGAACTGCTTGATGATACTTGTGATCAGCGGTGAACGCCATATGATCGCCTGCTTCGGATCGTCAAGCATCAGGTTGGCACTTACCACCTGAATGCCCGTGGATGTGACCTTTGGGATTATTCCCTCCTCAGTTGCATAGAGCTTATCTTCAAGTCCGAAGATCTGCGGAATGCTTGGGCCGGTTATGTCGGCATCCAGAATGGCGCATCTGTATCCTGCCTTCTGCATAGTAATGGCAGCCAGTGATGTTACCAGTGACTTGCCTACACCGCCCTTGCCGCTTACTACGGCTATGATTTTCTTAATACTGCTCTGTTCTTTCGGCTTCAGCAAAAACTGAGCCTTGAATTGTTCCTTTGCTGACATGCTATACCTCATTTTCTTCTAAAGGCAGCCTGAACCAGAAGTCTGATCCCCTGCTGACCTCACTTTCGACACCGTATTCCGCTTTATGCAGATCAAGTATCGTTCTTACTATTGATAGACCCAATCCGCTTCCTGTTTCCGGTCTGACGTGAGTCTTGTCTACCTTGTAGTATCTCTGCCATATTAGCGGCAGTTCATCTTTCGGTATGCCCTCACCGTGATCAATGATGTCAAATCTCATCATTCCATCATTGACGGCTGCCTTGAGTATTACCGTTTTGTCTTCACCCGCATGGGTGATGGCGTTATTGATCAGGTTATAGAGAACCTGCTCCAGTCTCTGCTTATCTGCCCTGATGTAGTAATCCTTATCCTCGGCATCAAGTATCAGCTTATAGCCATTTGTTTCCAGGAACTTGCTGTAGGTATTCTGAACTGAAACCAGCATGTCCATTACGTTTATGGATGTAGGTGCCAGTTCAATGTTGCCTGACTGCAGTTTGGAAATGTCAAGCATGTTATTGACCAGAGAAGTCAGTCTTTCTGCTTCATCTATGATCACCTGAATATTTTCCCGGTTGTTTTCACCGGGAATGTCTCTGATCAGTTCTCCATAACCGGAAATCATGGTCAGAGGCGTACGCAGGTCATGCGATACATTGGCAATCAGATCCTTTGTCATCTGATCTGCCTTTTTCAGTTGCGTAACGGTTTCATTGAGAGAATCACTCAGCTGCTCGATCTCTCTGTATCCCTTGCCGTCGAAGGTAACGTTCAGGTTGCCTGTTGACATGATCCTGGTCTTTTCATTCAGCTGTTCAATAGGTTTGGAAATTATCCTCGAAGATACTGTGGACAGTATCCCGGCAACAATGACAAGTCCGATTGAAATGATGATCAGCTGGACCCTGATAGCAGATACAGTTGAATCTACCGGTAACAGGTCACCGATAATGACGACAAACACCACATCACCATTATAGTCTACCGCTGAGGCCCCATAGGCTATCAAGTTGGGATCATTATTATCTTTTTCCGAATAGGAAACAGTACTGTTTGGCCCTTTTTCGCCTCTGGTTGAAACATACAGAGTCTTACTGGTACTGTTGAGCAGATTGTCCGTCAGTTCAGCGATCCTGTACTGGAAGTTTCTGCCCATCAGATTCATCATGTTGTTTTCAGCCGCTACGAGATAGCGGTCCTGTTCAACGTTGTAGATGACAACCGATATGTTATTGCCTCTGAAGGCATCGGTCATTGAGTTATTCAGACTCTCATAGGGATTTTCAGAGATGATACCTATGATCTCATCAGAAGAATTTCTGATCTGAGTCTTTCTGATGAACTTATAGGTAGTATCCATGAAGAGTATCTGCAATACCCACATGAATACGATCATTACGATGGCAAATATTGAGAAGTATCCAAACAGCCTGCGACGCAGGTTGGTCCCCTTGTTTTCAGGCTTCAAAGCGGTAACCTACCCCTCTTACGGTGACGATGAATTTCTGATAGGCGCCAAGTGACTTTCTTAACAGCTTGATGTGAGTATCAAGCGTACGGTCATCTCCATAGTAGTCATATCCCCATACCTCGGTAAGCAGTTTTTCCCTGCTCAAGGCAATGTTGCGGTTTCTGGAGAGATAGAACAGAAGTTCATACTCCTTTGGAGACATGTCTACTCTTTTGCCGTCAACGGTAACGATCCTGGCTGTATAGTCAATGGTGAGTCCTTCATAACTGACAACGTCATTTGCCTCAGCCGCACCTGTGCTGCTTCTTCTGTTGAGAATGGCCTGGATCCTCATCATCAGTTCCTTGACGGAGAACGGCTTGACGACATAGTCATCAACGCCTACCTCAAAGCCATGGATCCTGTCATATTCCTCGCCTCTGGCTGATAACATGATGACAGGCGTAGCCTTCATCCTGCGTATGGCCTTGACGGCACTGAAACCGTCCAGATCCGGCATCATGACATCCATGACTATCAAGTCATAATCATTCTGTTCGGCCATTCTGACCGCTGTAAAACCGTCAGAAGCCTCATCAACTTCATGCCCCTCGAATACGGCATATTTTCTGATCAGTTCCCTGATCTTAACTTCATCGTCAACAATCAATAATCTTGCCATCTTGTTCACCTCACAGTAATCTTACACACTTAAAGTGAAGATTAGCTGAAGATTGCATACACTTATGCTGAATTATCCCTTTAAACCATCAGCCTGACGCTGCATGTTTTCAATGACAACATCATGAATGTCACCAAGGGATGCACAGTATTCCAGCACTTCCCATGGCTTGTTTGTATGGAAATGGATCTTGATCAGATCTTCATCACCAACGGCCAGGAGGCTGTCGCCCTCAAAATGCTCAACAATGTAGTCAAAGATCTCATCTTCATCAAGATCATGTCCGGCAATCAGTAACTGCGTATCAAACTTGAATTCCAACATAAACTACTTCCTTTCGTCAATGTAATATCTCGTAGCTCTGGGCATGATCCTTGAAGCTACTTCATGACCGATCGAACCAGCCCATTCGGACAGCTGTTCCATGGTGATTGTCTCATCACCATCGGTCCCAATCAGTGTTACGATATCTTCTCTTTCAGCATCGATTCCCGTAACGTCTATCATCATCTGATCCATGCAGATCCTGCCGACAACGGGAACCTTATGTCCTCTTACCAGAACAAACGCGTTGCCGGTAAGACTTCTTGGATAACCGTCTGCGTAACCGCAGGATACGGTTGCGATCTTTCTCTCTCCCTCAGCATGGTATATTCTGCCGTATGACACGGATTCCTGATCTCTTATGGTCTTCACGTATTCAATCTTTGAATAGAAACTCATGACAGGTCTTGTCTCATAACGGTCATGTATTTCACCGACATTGAAGCCGTACAGCATGAATCCGGGTCTGAAGGCGTCATACTCATGATCAGGATAATTCAGGAATCCGCTGGAAGCTGATACGTGTCTTCTTCCCGTTTCATAGCCAAACGCTCTTACGCGGTTAATGAATGAATCATAGCGACTGTACTGCTCCAGAGTGAACTCCCTGTCACTTTCCGCAAATGAGTCCGCGCAGCACAAATGTGTGAATATGCCGTTGACATGCAGATGAGAAAGTCCAAAAAGATTTCGGATCACATCATCATCGCAATCCCAGTCAACGCCGATCCTTCTCATGCCTGTATCAACCTTGAGCTCAGTATTAACGGTGATTCCACGTTCTGCAGCCCAGTTGTTGAGATCCTCGGCATGTTCAGCACTTGCCAGAGTCATGATAACATCATTATCCACAGCGTTCTGCCATTGTGATCTGTCTACGTATCCCAGAATGAGAATGCTGCCTGTTATGCCGGCATTTCTTAATTCCAGAGCCTCATCAAGACAGGCAACACCGAAATCGGTAATGCCTTCTTCTGCCATTGTTCTCGCAACTTCTACGGCACCATGACCGTATCCATCTGCCTTTACAATAGCGATTGGCTTCATTCTGTGGTTGCAGAAGTCAAGCATGTTTCTTACATTGAGTCTCAGGTTATAGAGATTGACTTCTACCCAGCATCTGGTTTTATTCATGCGAATCCCTCTTCATGGCTGCGTCAATGAGCATGTTGAGCAGTGTTCTGTAGTCAGTTCCTGCTCCTTTGAAACTTGCCGGGTACAGACTGTGTGACGTAAATCCCGGAATCAGATTGATTTCATTGAATACGATCCTGTCTCCGGCAAAGAAGTCAGCCCTGCCCATTACGTTACAGCCTAAGGCCTTGTAAACGATCTTGGCAAGTCTCTTGACCTCATCCATCTGTTCCCTGGTAAGATTCTTGCTTGGAACATAGATGTTGGTCATGTAGCCGTCATATTTCTCTTCATAGCCGTACATTTCCGTTTCAACAACTACTTCAAATACTTCTCCTGTTATATCATCGCCCAGAATGCCGCATCCTACTTCCGTACCGGAAATGAATTCCTCAGCAAGGATCTTTTCATCATAGGCAAAGGCATCGCTGATGCCTTTTGCGAAGCTTTCTCTGTCGGTTATCTTATGAGCGCCAAAAGATGAACCCTCCTTGCTCGGCTTTACATAGAACGGCAGTCCGAACTTTTCCGTTAACATTTCATAAAGCTTATCAACATGAATGAGGTCTGATCTGTGCAATGGCATGTATTTTGCCATAGGTACTCCATAGCTTTCAGCAACCAGATGCGTAAATTCCTTGTCCATCGCAATGGCGCTGCTGGTAATGTCGCATGAAACACATGGGATGCCGTTTAACTGGCACAAACCCTGAATAGTTCCGTCTTCCCCATTACGTCCATGCAGTACCGGGAAGATGACGTCAACATACTGATATCTGTTACTTTTTGTCTCATAGAAACCGTGATGAGCAGGATTCGTTGAAAGAATTACTTCCTCATTTTCCGGATCCTTTTCCCAGTCTCCGTTTTCAATCTTATCTATTGAGCCACTGTAATGAAGCCAGCAGCCATCTCTGGTAATGCCTACCATGTATATGTCATATTTCTCATCCAGATTTGCCAGTACTGATGATACGGACATCAGACTGACAGGATGTTCGTGACTCTGTCCACCGAATAATACACCTAATTTAATTCCCATACGCTGCCTCCAAATCTGAAATCAGATCATAGAATCTCAGACCATTGCTGGCCTTAAATAATATTATACTATTTTCCCTGGTTATTTGTTTCAAATCATCAAGTAACTCACTTCTTTCAGAATAGTGATGGCAGCTGATGTTCTTATCACTGAGGTTTGATTCCAGGTTTTTCATTTCCTCGCCAAGCAGATATGTATCCTTGAACATGCTGAAGTCAATTGAGTCGCCAATTCCGGCGTGAAGCTTGTCTGATTCGTCACCAAGCTCAAGCATGTCGCCTAAAACAGCGTATTTATCATACTTATCATCATATGCTGATAGTAACTCTAACGCAGCTTTCAAACTGCCGGGATTACTGTTATAGGTGTCATCAATCACAGTTGCGCCATTTATTCTTCTGATCTGAAGCCTGTGAGCAGTCAGGGTCACCTTGCTTAAGCCTTCCTGAATTTCTCTATATGAAAGTCCGAATGTTTTGCCAATGGCAATGCCGCAGCAGGCATTGATCACCTGATGTCTGCCGAGTATCGGCATATCAAACCACTCATCAAACCAGTCTGTTTTGAATCTCATGCCGTTTTCAGCAAATTCACATTCTTCAATAACCAGATCGGCATCTCTGTCAAAACCATAGCTTATCGGCCTGTTTCTTAGTTTCTGCGCTCTGATTTCCTTTTTCAGGCCATATGCTTCATTGGCAAAGAAGCAGACACCGTCCCTTAATTTGCAGTTTATGAGACACTTCTCCTTTACGATCGTATCTATTGACTTGAACTTCAGGATGTGGGCCGGTGAGATATTTGTTACTACGGTATAGTCAGGATCTACTATGTCAACCATCGGTATCATTTCATTGATGTCTGATATTCCCATCTCAACCACGGAAAAGTCGTCATCTCTGTCTGTTGCCAGTAAGGTCAGCGGTATGCCAATCTCATTGTTCTGATTGCCAGATGTCTTATGAACTCTGTATTTAACGGAAAGAACTGAGGCAATGATGTCCTTCGTGCTGGTCTTGCCGCTGCTTCCGGTAACACCGATGATTTTCACTTTGATATCATAACGCCAGTATGTAGACAGCTGCTGCAATGCCTTCTCTACGTTATCAACGATGATGAGGTTTCCATCCGGGCATTCCCTGTGGTCACTCTGCCAGAAACTGGCCTTCAGGCCTTTTTCAAACAGCCCCTGAACGAAATCATGTCCGTCAACCCTTTCACCCTTGATCGGCACGAAAAGCTCATCTGAAGTGAGCTTTCTGGAGTCGGTTATGACACCGTGAATGACAACGTCAGGATCCCCCTGCAATTTGCCATGTACTATTTCACTGATTTTTCCAATTGAATAATCTACCATATGAACCTCTTTAAACAAAAAGCACTGAAAAGTGCTTTTTAACATGACCTGCCGGCATCAGGAATCTGATGCAATCAAGCAAGCACTTGGAATTAACTGTTAGCTACGACCTGGATCTCAACACTTGTTCTGCCATCCAGGATCGCATATGATACGAACTGGTTGTTGCCGGTTACGATCAGCGGTACTTCCTGGATGCCCAGTGACAGGCCACTTGCATCAAACTCAACCTTTACGTCCTGTACGGTGAGATCCTTAATGTTGTTTTCAGTACCCTTGACGATGACATCCATGTATGAGTCATCAGTATTGACTGTTCCAAACCTGTACTCTGAGGTGTTGTTAAACCACTCTAGCGGTACGTTTTCAATGATCCTTGAGGTACTGGCGGCTACGGTGATGTCCATGTTGATCTTGGTAACACTGATCTTATTGGCACCGCTTGGAACCGTCAGAGCCGTTGATACAGCCGTATTCTTGGTTATGCCTGATACATCAAGATCGATGTAAAATGCATTGATCGTATCGAGAACACTGTTAGGTGCATATACCGTAACAGTTGAGTAGTCTATTGAAATGTCATCAATTGCCAGATTGTCAGGCAATGTGCCAACAGGTCTGACGATGATCGGAACGGTCTTGTTCGGTGATGAAACCGCTACGGTAGCCTGTACCGTATCAGGAATGATATCACAGGCGACTCTGTTACCGTTCTGGTCATAGGCAACGATCTTTGAAGCTTTGGTAAAGCTGTCATTTACTCCGGTTACGTCAATCAGAGCCTTTACGAATGATATTCCTTCGATCGTGTCATGTGATGCTCTGATCAGAACCTCGGTCTGGTCAAATGTCGGCTCAGACAGTGAGTAAATGCTGTCCATGCTGTTGGTATTTATGAACTCATATGAGATGTTGAATCTCGTTGTGGTCTTCTTTTTGATGGTAACTGTAACCGTCGGTGTATCCAGGACGTTAACTGTCAATCTGGAAATAAAGTTGGACGGCGTGAGTTTGATTGAATATGTACCTTCTGTCAGACCTGAAAGATCAGCTGTAAGCCTTGAGTTTGTCTGGCTCTTCTGCAAGGTAATATCGCTCATGTCACCGGTAACGATGACATTGGCCTTCTCAGGAATACCTGAAATCTCATAGATCTCACTGTTGTACATTACCTGTACCGGAATGTCATTGATCTGTGAAGCCTGAGTTACGTTCAACGTAGTTGTATTGTCAGCATTAACCGCAACGTAAATGATTATGGCAATTAACAAGGCGGCAATCTTTGAAAACTTTGAATCAAAGATCAGCTTGTTAAGCCCGCCCATGACTCTTCTGAAGAAATAAACAACGGCATTTTCAACGTTTGCATAGGTATTGACGACCTTCTGGGAATTATCGGCAATCTTCTGAGCAAGTTCAAGTTTTTCTTTTGAGTCTCTCTGTTTCTTTTCAGTATTCTTTGCCATGACTAATTACCTCCTTCTGAAGGCTGATCATCGGGAGCAGGAGTTTCCTCCTTAACTTCGTGGATCTCCTCCTTAGGAACCTGAACGGTCTTTATTTTGATCTTTCCGGCTGTTTCTGATTCGCTTGACGGAACAGGAACCGTAGTCCTGGCTTCTGCTGCGATGTCATTAACAACCTGCTGAATGGCACTGGCTTGCTGTTTCAGCTTATTGTTTTGAGTTCCATAGATCCTTCTTTCTTCCTCTTCAACTTCCTGACGGAATGTAGTTGACTGGAAGGTCTTCATCTGCTTCAGGTTTCCTGAAGAGCTGTCCTTGAAATCTACTTCTTCCTTGACGCTGTTCTGTTCAATCAGTGATTCAATGCTGACGCTTTCAGCAGCGGTTACGTCTTTCTTCTTAACTGTTACCGTCTCCTTGTTGAGGATGATCTTGGTCAGGAATGAACGAAGTTTCTGCTCATTCATCTGGAAGATCTTGCCGTTGTAGGTAACGCCTACTCTGCCTGATTCCTCAGAAACAACGATGGTAACAGCATCTGAAACTTCGCTTATGCCAATGGCGGCACGGTGCCTTGCACCGTATCTTGACGGTAATTCCATGTTTGTCGGCGGGAAATAAGCTGACGCACATGCCATTCTGTCACCCTGAATGATGACGGCGCCGTCATGCAATGGTGTTGAAGTTACGAATATTGAACATAACAGTTCGGCTGAAACAAGTGAGTTCAGCGGTACGCCTGTCTTGATGTATTCATTTAATGAATGACTCTGTTCCAGAGTGATCAGAGCACCAGTCTTGCTGTTGGACAGATTAGCCGTGGCAGCAACCAGTTCATCTACCAGTCTTTCCTTTTCGGATGCACTCAGTACGGATATTCTGGCAAAGGCATTGCTTTTACCCAGACGCTCAAGTATTGATCTGATTTCCGGCTGGAAAACGACGATGATAGCAAGAAAGCCCCATGACACGATGTTATTGGTAATCCATTCTACAGTGGTCAGTCCTAACAGTCTTGCCAGAGCCTGAGCGACAAGGATGAAAATGACACCTTGGAAAATCTGAATGGTTCTCTGAGATGCCTTGGCAGCCTTAATGATATAGTTTATCAATATCCATACGACCAGAATATCTATGCCAATGCGGATATATCTTATAATAGATTCATATGTAAGAGAAAAATCCATTGATACAACCTCTTTTCATTTTGATATTATATCATACATTAGCCGTGTAAGTTAACCCCAAATGTTGGGCCCGTTTTTGCCGTCCTGCAACTGCTGGAGCAAATTCATCAAATATGTACTATAATACTTTCAGGAGTTATTTATGAGCGTAGAACTTATCAAACTGCAATACCAGGACAAGAACATTACCTTGATACCAACAGCCCACGTTTCAAAGGAAAGTGCGGAACTGACGGAAAGAACGATCGACGAGATCAACCCTGACTGCATCTGCATAGAACTGGACGAAGACAGGTATCAGAATGTCAAGAATCCTCAGAAATACAGAGACAACAATATCACCAAGATCATCAAGGAAAAGAAAGTCGGCTTCATGCTTGTCAACCTCATTCTGGGCAACTACCAGAAAAAGCTGGCCAAGCAGCTGGATTCCAAGAGCGGTCAGGAAATGATGATCGGAATCAGGAAGGCCGAAGAAACCGGTGCAACACTGGTACTGGCTGACCGCAAGATCCAGACGACGTTCAAGAGAGTCTGGGCAGCCCTGGGCGTTAAGGACAAGATAAAGCTTCTGACGACGATCATATCAACATTATTCGATGATGAAGACATTTCTGAAGAAGAAATCATGAAACTGCAGGAAAAGGACATGCTTGATGCAGCGTTGAAGGAAGTCAGCGCTGAATTCCCTTCCATCAGCAAGGTGCTTGTTGAGGAAAGAGACAGATATCTGGCTTACAAGATAAAAAATGCTCCCGGGAAGAACATAGTAGCCATCCTTGGAGCTGCTCACACCATAGGTATTCAGAAGTACATTAACGAGAATTATTCAATAGAGGAGTTTGATCAGATACCGCCAAAGAAGACTTCAAGCAAGATCATCGACTGGATACTTCCGGTAATCATCGTTGCCGCCATCATCTTCTCATTCTCCCTGAATAAGGAAATGGGGCTCAAACAGATAAAGACCTGGATCATATTCAACGGCACTTTGAGTGCTCTGGGAGTACTGCTGGCGGGAGGACACATACTGTCGATACTGGTTGCCTTCATTGCTTCACCGATAACCTCACTTAATCCATTGATGGCTGCTGGCTGGTTCGCCGGTCTGACTGAAGCTCACTTCCGCAAGCCGACCGTGGGAGATTTCGACAGGCTTAACGAAGACCTGAATTCACTTAAGGGCTTATGGAAGAACAAGGTTACCAGAATACTGCTTGTAGTCGTCTTTGCCAATCTGGGAAGTACACTTGGCTCGATCATCAGCGGACTGAACATATTCAGCAGTCTCATTGACAGACTATAGCTCAGTTATAAAGAGCGGATCGATGTTCTACATACCACTTTCCTTCTTCAAGAAAGAGATTACGGGTATTTGAGCCGATCTGACAGGAAAACTGAATGCATGAACTATCATCCCTTTTCAGAGGGATGATTTTATTTATCTTCGTGATTTCATATATTGTTCCGTTTCCCCACCTGATGTACATTGGCTTTATCTGGCCATTGCAGGAAAATGAACATATTACTTCAACATAGGTTTTCATATACGAATCTTCCTCACATCATCATTCTAGCATTAACTTGAATATCATTCAACCATAACTTGATTATGTTTCAAGGTTTTACTTGATTGACGTTCATATTGCATATATAATGAGTATGGAGGTGTTTATATGTCATTTGGCAAGAATTTCCGTTATTTAAGAAGAACCCGTAAGTTTTCACAGGATTATATTGCTGAACAGTTCGGCTACAAGTCCTTCACCACCATTCAGAAATGGGAAGACGGATCAGCCGTACCTCCCTATTCAGTGATCACCAGGCTGGCTGATTTCTTCAACGTCAGCGTTGATGAACTGATGAACACCGATCTTTCCCTTCATCTCAATACGGAGATCCCGGTTCTGGGAACGGTCAGAGGCGGCCCCCCTATCCTGGCCAATCAGGAGTACAGAGGGTTTGAACACGTCATTCCCGATGATGCAGCCCATGGCGACTGTTTCTATCTGGAAGTAGTCGGAGATTCCATGAAGGATGCCAGAATACTCCCCGGCGATCTTCTCTATGTTCATCGTCAGGATTATCTCAATAACGGCGACATCGGTGTCGTACTAATTGATGATGAAGCAACTGTTAAGACCGTATACTTCAAGGGTGATACCATGATCCTTCAGCCTGCCAATGATGCCTATGAACCGATCGTGCTTTCTGCCCGTGATCAGGAAGCCAAGAACGTACATGTCATTGGCAAGGTCCTGCATAACCGCATAAAGTTTTCCTAATAAGACGTAATGTCTTATTTTTTTTGGCCTTCATTTAGTTTAAAATGGATTTGGTGATTTTATGAAGAAACTCAGACTGTTTTTAACGATACTTATCTGCAAGCTGTTACGGTTCATGGCAAAGCTGATTGGACGTGGCAGTTCTTTGCCTGGTGCTATAGCGCTGAAGCTTTACCCGTCAATTCTTTCGCAGATAAAGCTGCCTGAGACCGTAATTGCCGTAACCGGCAGTAATGGCAAGACCTCAACTGTTGAAATGATCGCCAATGTCATTGAAAAAGCCGGCAAGACCGTAGCCTATAACAGAGAAGGCTCCAACCAGATCGAGGGCGTAACCACCCTCATCATTGCGGACTGTACTCTTGGCGGAAAGATGAGAAGTGAAGTCCTGTTACTGGAATCGGATGAAAGATACGCCAGACACACCTTCAAGTACTTCCATCCGAAGTATTACATCATCAATAATCTGTACCGTGACCAGCTGACCAGAAACGGTCATCCTGAATGGGTCTATGACGTCATTGGACAAAGCATATACGATGACATGACCCTGGTCATCAATGGTGATGATCCACTGGTAACCCGCTTCGGCTATCATCGTGATAACGTATTCTACTTCGGAGCTGATCACCTCAAGGAAGACAAAACCGTTAATGACAGCATATATGACGACGGCAAGTACTGCCCGGTATGTTACCATCCGATGAAATATGATTACTACCACTACAATCACATCGGCAGCTATCACTGCACGCACTGTGACTATCACCGTCCTGAAACCAGATGGACGCTTACCGAAGCCGACCTGGAGAAAGGCTACATCGTAATTGACAATGAATACAAGATCGAACTGTCATTCACCAGCATCTATCACTGCTATAATACCCTGGCAGCCTTCGCAGCCTGTGATCTGGCAGGAATTGACAGAAGCATCATCGCCAGAGAACTGAGCAGCTATTCGCTGCATTCCGGAAGGATCCAGAAATTTGAACTGGGAAAGATCAGAGGAACCCTGCTTGCCAGCAAGCATGAGAATTCCATCTCATATGACCGTTCGATCGACGTCGCCATCACTAATCCCGATAAGGTCAACGTCATGATCATCGTTGATGCCGTATCAAGGAAGTACTTCACTTCGGAAACATCCTGGTTATGGGACATTGACTTTGAAAAGCTCTCCAGTGTAAACAGAATCATACTGGCGGGAAGATATTGCAACGACCTGGCAGTCAGATTTGAATTCACCGGCATCCCAGCAGACAGAATATCATTGTTTGTCGACATCCCGGCTGCCTGCGAATACATAAAGGAAAAGACGGATGAGTATCTGTACGTCATCACCTGCTTCTCTGACATGAACAAATTCCTTAATCTTACTGACAGAACGGAGGTGGGATCATGATAAGGATCTTACATCTGTATTACGACATCATGAATCTTTATGGCGATAACGGTAACGTACGCTTCCTGGAGAAGGCGCTTAAGGATCAGAAGCAGGAAGTTGAGATCACCAGAAAAACCCTGACCGATACGCTTGACGATCTTGACCAGTATGACGTCATCTACTGTGGTTCTTCGACAGAAAGAAGACGCACAGCCTGTCTGAAACATCTGTTGCCTTACAGGGATCTTCTGAAAAAGGCTTACGAAAACGACAGGGTCTTCCTGTTTACCGGCAACAGTTATGAGATGATGGGAAAGACGATCGAAACGCCTGAAGGAGTTCTGGAAGGCATTGGCCTTTTTGACTTCAGAACAATTGAGCAGTCGGAAACACGATATACTTCAGATGTCATCGTATCGTGTGCGGAGATAAAGGAAAAGAGCGTTGGTTTCATCAACAAGTGCAGTAAGGTCATCGACAATGATCATCCCCTGTTCAAAGTCGTCGGCAAGGTCGGCAATACCAACAGCGAGCAGGACGGAATTCATCTCAGAAACTTCTTTGGCACACAGCTGATCGGACCACTTCTGATAAAGAATCCTTACTTCGCCAGATACTTCATCAAGACGGTATTCAAACTTAAGGGCATTCCGGTATACAGGGACATCGAGTATCCGCACATGCTGAAAGCCTACAATACGACGATGACAGAGTTATCCAAAGACATATGAAAAGAGCCTCATCTGAGGCTCTTATTTTTCTGTGTTATTACTTAAGGAATTCCAGTACCTGTTCGACTACCCTGTCAGCAGCCAAGCCGTACTTTTCCATCAGCTGATTTGCCTTGCCGCTTTCACCGAATACGTCCTGTACTCCGATGAACAGCTGCTTTCTCGGACACTTTCTGGCCAGAACTTCGCTAACGGCACTGCCTAATCCGCCGATGACACTGTGCTCTTCCAGAGATACGATGTAATCGCTCTTTTCAGCGTATCTTACGATCAGTTCCTCGTCAATTGGCTTGATAGTATGGATGTTGATGAGATTTGGATTGATTCCCTGTTCGTTCAGTGTCTCAATTGCCTTCTGTGCTTCCTGTACCATGACGCCTGTGGCGATCATTGTTACCGGAGAAGTACCTTCATGAATTACCACGCCCTTGCCGATCTCAAATTTATAGTCCGGAGAGGTATTGATCTCCTCAACGGCTGCTCTTCCAAGACGTACGTATACCGGTCCTTCATATTCAGCGATTGCGTTGATGACTGCTTCAGTTTCGATTGCGTCAGCCGGCTGAATTACGGTCATTCCCGGAATGACTCTCATCAGAGCGAGGTCTTCCAGAGCCTGGTGAGTAGCGCCGTCTTCACCAACGGTTACGCCTGCGTGAGTGGCACATATCTTAACGTTCAGATGCGGATATCCGACACTGTTTCTTACCTGGTCATAAGCTCTGCCTGAAGCGAAAATGGCAAATGTTGAGGCAAACGGGATCTTGCCGTTACAGGCAAATCCTGCTGCTGCACCGATCATGTTGGCTTCGGCGATACCGAAATCAAAATGTCTTTCCGGAGCAACCTTCTTAACTTCATTGGTCTTTGTTGAAGCAGCCAGGTCAGCATCAAGTGCCACAACATCTGGATTTCTTAATGCCAAAGCTGCCAGAGCCTTTCCGTATGCTTCTCTTGTTGCAATCTTAGCCATTACTCTTCACCTCCGAGATCCTTGAGAGCTATTGCCAGCTCTTCATCATTTGGAGCCTTTCCATGCCAGCCTGCCTGGTTTTCCATGAAGCTGACACCCTTGCCCTTCACTGTTTCAGCTATGATCACCGTTGGCTTGCCCTTTACGGTTTCAGCTGCCTTGCAGGCTTCGGTAACGGCATCAATATCATGTCCGTCTACGCCGAATACGTTCCAGCCAAACGCTGCGAACTTTTCGCCTAACGGAGCATTGTTCATTACGTCTTCGTTTCTGCCGTCGATCTGCAGACCGTTGTGGTCAAGTATCATCAGCAGATTGTCCAGCTTGTAGTGACTGGCTGCCATTGCAGCTTCCCAGATCATGCCTTCATCGCATTCACCGTCGCCGCATATTACATATGTTCTGAATGGATTGTTATCAAGCTTGTTTGCCAGTGACATGCCAACGCCAACGCTTAATCCCTGTCCCAGGGACCCGGTCGTCATGTCAACGCCAGGACAGCTCTTCATGTTCGGATGTCCCTGAATGCGGGAATTGATCAGACGGAATGTCATGAGTTCCTCTTCGCTGATGAACCCCTTTTCGGCCAGTACTGCATACAGCGCCGGTGAAGCGTGACCCTTTGACATTACAAGTTTGTCTCTCTTCTTATCATTAAGATTGTTTTTGTCTATATTCATGACGTTGAAATACAAAGCAGTCAAAATATCAGCACAGCTGAGTGATCCGCCAGGATGTCCGCTCTTGGCATTATGGACCATCTTGACAATGTTTTTGCGCATATTATTTGCGACAAGTCTTAAATCTTCCATATTATGTGCACCTCTATTGTTTATTATATCAAATTGGTATATCCGTGTCTTCATCAGTTATGTCAAATAATCAACAACAGCATGAAAAAAAGCTCATGCGAGCTTTCCTTCCCAGTCATAGGCCTCAGCCTTTTCAATTCTGACATTCACGAATGATCCCAGTTCAATCTCACGGTCAGAAGTGAATCTGATGTGACCGTCGATCTCATCAGGAGCATGATGCCTGCTTCTGCCGAAATAGATGTTTCTGAGAGAGTCCTTTTTTTCCACAAGCACTTCCTGAACGGTTCCAACATATCTTTCACCGTTTTCCCTGGATATCTGATTCTGCAGGGTCATTATCCTGTCATAGCGGCTTCTGGAGACTCTTTCAGAGATTCTGGGATGCAGATCATATGCCGGGGTATCTTCCTCAAGTGAATACATGAAGGCTCCCAAATGGTCCCATCTTGTCTCTGAGACGAAGTCCATGAGCTGAGCAAAGTCATCAGCTGTTTCTGTCGGGAATCCGACGATGACGGTAGTTCTTATCGTAGCATCATCAAACGTGCTTCTTATCCTGGAAACGATCTGCCTGATCCTGTCCGTATCCCCCATCCTTCTCATGACCTTCAGCAGACGGTTACTGCCATGCTGGACCGGAATGTCGAAGTAAGGAATAACCTTATCCAGGTGACTGATCTTCTCTATGAGCCTGTCACTTAATTCATCAGGATACATGTACAGTACTCTGATCCAGTGGAAATTCATCTCATTCAGTTTTTCCAATAGTTCACCCAGTTTGAGTTCACGGTACAGGTCAAGACCGTACTTGGTAGTATCCTGGGCAATGACATTGATTTCCTTAACACCGATTGCCTCCAGGCGTCTGGCTTCCTCCAGTATCTCCTCCATCGGAGCAGATACGTAGTTGCCCCTGATCCTTGGAATGGCACAGAAGGCACAGCGGTTATTACAGCCGTCAGCGATCCTGAGATATGCGCTCCATGGCTTGGTCGCCAGGATGATGTCACAGGTCTGTTTCCTTTCCGGCGTTATCAGTTCCTGCAGGATGTTCTCAAGATGTCCGTATTCATTTATTGAAATGAAGCGGTCAACCTCAGGCATTTCCTTTATGAGTTCATCCTTGTATCTGGTAGCTAAACATCCCATAACGATCAGCTTCTTACATCTGTAATTCTTGTAGTCAGCCATCTGCAGAATGGTATCAATGGACTCCTGTTTGGCATCGTTAATGAAGCCGCACGTATTGACAATGATGACATCGGCATTCTTGGGGTTATCTGTGAACTGGTGGCCCTGTCTGACCAGGTATTTCATTGCCAGCTGAGTGTCAATGAGGTTCTTGCAGCAGCCTAAAGATACGATTCCAATTTTCATAAAGACCTCTTTCAACAAAAAAATGCAGTTGAACTGCATGTTTTTTCAGATGGTGGATCCGGCCGGAATTGAACCAGCGACACGAGGATTTTCAGTCCTCTGCTCTACCAACTGAGCTACGGATCCATGGTTGCGAGGGAAGGATTTGAACCAACGACCTCCGGGTTATGAGCCCGACGAGCTACCGAACTGCTCTACCTCGCGATATCTAATGGCGGAGGAACTGGGATTCGAACCCAGGCGCCGGTTTCCCGACCTACCGGTTTTCAAGACCGGACCCTTCAACCGCTTGGGTATTCCTCCAGATTTTTATGGTGGACCCTATAGGACTCGAACCTATGACCAATCGGTTATGAGCCGACCGCTCTGACCAACTGAGCTAAGGGTCCAAACTGGTAGCGGGAGTGAGAGTCGAACTCACGACCTTCCGGGTATGAACCGAACGCTCTAACCAACTAAGCTATCCCGCCACATCATGGTCGGGATGACAGGATTTGAACCTGCGACCCCCTGGTCCCAAACCAGGTGCACTACCAAGCTGTGCAACATCCCGTGACGCTTAATAATATTAACACAAGATAGGAAACACTTCAACTGGTTTTTTACTTTTTTTCAGAAACGGAAAACAAAGGGAAATAATGGATTTCTGCCATTATTTCCCGTAGTTTTTATACATTGCGTCTGTTGCTGATCTGATGCCTTCAGTCACGTCTGCGACCATTTCGGCATCCCATTTTTCCTTGTCTTCCCTTAGGAATGATGTCTTGTCAATTCTGTTGTCAAAGACACCGATCGGCAGATGATATGTCGCACCATATGCCTTTACCGTTACGGTATCGGCGACTTCAGAAGTCTTTCTGAGGTATTCCATGTCATCACAGCCATAGTCTCCCATCATTACCGGTAATGGTACGCCATGGAAGAGATTGCTGCCTGGATCATCAGGGTTAGCTCTGGCAAAGTTCTTTCTTCTGCTTTCTTCCGGTGTTACCCAGATGTACAGAATTGCTGAATCTCTCAGGATCTCAGGACAGAACTGAGCTAATGAATACTGATACCCAAACCCGCCTGTAAGAGGCATCTCTGCACCGTCATGTCCGCCTCTTGCTGCCTCGATGACGATGGTCTTGTTATTGAAGTCTTCAGGGTACTGACTCAGTTTCTGATCAAGGATCAGTTTGGCTTCGTGTTCCAGGGCTGGAGCGATCTTTTCCAGAACTTCCTCACTTATCAGTGCCATTCTTGGACTGATGCCGCACTTCAATGCAGCTGCGTCGATCCTGGCAAACAGCCATCTGCTGAGTGAATCAGCTTCAATCTTCTGTCTGTTCATCAGATCGTGATAGTCTTCATTAAGTAATTGTACCAGGGTTCCCCAGTCATAGTCATTGAAGAACGGTTCGGCATCGGATGGATAGAATACTCTTGGCTGCCCGATCCTTTCCATCTCATTGTCGATACATCTCATGAAGTGGACGTATGGGAAGTCGTCAAGCTGCAGGTTCTCTCCAATGTGAAATTCCTTCTGCAGTCTCTCCGGTTCGATGTTAGCCATGAAGTTTCTGACTTCAGATTTTCCTGATGCCGGCAAAGCCAGTAACAGAACTACTTTAAATACATTGTTTTCCATAAATAATCTCCCACTCACAATTATACCTTAAGAGGATTAAAATCGAAATCCTCATTTATTCTGATGCAGAATTCACTTATCAGTTCAATGCACTGTTCAATATCCTTAAGACTGACTATCTCAGCAGAACTGTGCATGTATCTTTCCGGTATTGAAACAAGCGCCATTGGTACGCCTTTGTTGGTTCTGACAATGGTATCACCATCAGTATATGTTCCACCGCCGGCAACCTCATACTGCAGCGGGATGTTATTCTCACTGGCAATCTGTTTCAGCAGTTCATTCATCTTCTTGTTCACCATGCCGCTGAGACATAATACCGGACCGCCTCCGACCCTGATGTCACCGGTTTCGGAAGGATCTGCACCTGGGTAATCCTGAGCCCAGGTAACGTCTACGGCAATGGCACACGTCGGATCAATGTTTACCGATCCATGGAATGCTCCTCTTGAACTGGTTTCCTCTCCTACTGCAGAAAGGATGTAAATGCCGTTTTCAGCGCCTTTTTCCCTGGCCAGCTTACCGGCTTCAATTACCGTAAATGCTCCTGCCTTATCATCTAAGGCCCTGCAGGTGATGAAATCATTCAGCATTTCCCTGACAGTGGTATCACCGCAGACGGAATCTCCTACACTTACCTTTTTCAGCGCTTCTTCCTTGTTTTTGGCACCGATGTCCAGTATCAGGTCACTGTCTGAAAAATCACTCTTTTTCAGTAATTCAGAAGTGTAAACACCGACGGCATTCACCTTCTCGCCTTCATGTATTATCTGCATTGGAGCACCGACATAGAGCTTGCCTCTGACTCCCCCTGCCTTCTGCACATGAATGAAGCCTTCAGAGTCTATGTTTGTTACACGGTAGCCTATCTCATCGATGTGACCGGTGATGAGTACCCTGCACTTTGCATTTTCATTGATGACGGCAACAGCATTGCCAACGGAGTCAACGTACTGTCTGTCTGAAAAGTCCCTGGTATAATCCAGGACATGCCTCTGATTGGCCTCTTCATTGCCGCTTACTGATACAGTATTTAATAACCTGTAAAGGAATTCCCTGTTCATAAGACCCTCCTTGTGTGTCGTGTCTATCGATATTTTAACATAAAAAAACCTTTCAAACGAAAGGTCACTTGCAATTAATGGTGGGGATGGCGGGACTTGAACCCGCACGGATTATTCATCCAACGGATTTTAAGTCCGTTGCGTCTGCCGATTTCGCCACATCCCCGGCGATGGAGGTTCCAGCCAGATTCGAACTGGCGGTCACTGAGTTGCAGTCAATTGCCTTACCACTTGGCTATGGAACCGCTTTATCCGTCTAGCACGATTTATTATAGTCTATGTACTTTTCAAATGCAACAAATTATTTGAAAGATTTACATAAAAGTGTATATTAGTAGTATGAAAGAAGAGACCAAGAAAATCGTTAAAAATGCTGAAAAAGCAGCTGTTATTGCGGCTACCGGAGCTTCTGTAGTGGTCGGCAGCATGTATGCCACTCCGGATGAATTGATGCATCCAAAGCCCCTGGTAATGATGGATCCTGCCAGCAATGACACCATTGACGAAACAGACGTTGAGAATCAGAAAAAGACGCTGACACAGATGATAAAGCAATGGCTTTCTTCCCTTCCGGAATGGGTTAGAGTTACTATCGGCCTGCCTTTGTGGTTCATTGGTTGGATCATCATAACCGTCTGCCGCAGCATCTACCTGAAAACCAACTTCGTCTGGCTTTTGATTGCGGGAATCGTATTGTTCGTGGTACTGACCCTGGTCGGCAAGATAATGTTCCCGAAGATCCCTCTGAAGAAATTCGTGAACAAGTATACGTTAAGCATACTGCTTATAACCGTTACCTTCATGGCCATATGCGATTACATCTTTCCAAGGTTATGGGACGAATACGAGACTTACAGCCGTTATATTGTGCTGTTTACGGTTACCATTTCGGTAGCCTGCGCCATATCGCAGTACCATCACGAATTCTACAGTACGCAGCTTGTCGTATCGGATAACAATTATACCTTTAAAAACTGAAATCAGCCTCACGGCTGATTTTTTCATATGATGATGTCTACAAAGTTAAGATTAAGATCCTTAAGTTCTTCATGTGCCTTGTCATACAGCGACAGATCCAGTAAGTCCTTTGGGGCATGTGCATCCACGCCGTATACACAGTCAAGATGATACTCAGACAGTATCTTCCAGAAATCATGATTCGGATAGTAGTACTGCATGCCGTCATCAATGTGCTTCTTGCCCTTCTGTACTCCTCTGAGATTTATTTCAACCGGAGTGTGGGTCTCAGCACACTTTGCCCCGATCATGTGTGCAGCCCTTTCACAGGCAGGTGTGAAGTGACGCTGCTTCATCATGATGACGTCAGGATGACACAGATAGGTAAACAGACCGCTGTCAAGTCCGGCACAGACCTGTTCGGCATAGACCAGGATGTCTTCCTCGCTGTTTTCCCTGAAATAGTCAACGGCTATGGTATAGGGGTCATTGTGATGCTGGCCAAGTAACATGTACTCTACCTTTTCACTGAGTTCCTTCTTTTCATCCAGAAGGTATGGAAAGAATTCCGACTCAAAGCCAATGTGGATCTCTATCTGATCACGGTACTTTTCCCTGAGGTGGCTGATGCTGGCAATGTAGGCGTCTATCTCATCCCAGTCCATTCTTATTCCTTTGATGGAACTGCCCTTGTAAGGAGCATGATCTGAAAAGCCTATTCTCCTGTAACCTGCGGAAATGGCAGCCTTGACGTATTCTTCATCAGTGCCAACAGCGTGTCCGCATCTGCTTGTATGGGTATGAAAATTAAAATCCTGTAACATTGCCTTACCTCCTGCCGCCATACAGTTTAACACAAAAAAGAAAAAATGCAGAGATTATTCTCTGCATTTCATTACTTTGTGTTCTTTACCTTTACCCAGAGTTCGGAAATGATCTTGAGAAGTTCCTCATTGCTGTGGAATACTTCATCGTTTTCATTCATCTCACGCGGGACGTAGGCATCGTTGTCCTCAAAGTCGCCGCCTTCCATCGTAATGTCCTTGACTACTTCGGCATTTGATGACGTATAGCCTACGAATGTGGCATTTTCAAATGCTGCGTCGTATTCAATGATGTAGTTGATGAATTTATAGGCGTTTTCAGCGTTCTTGGCATCCTTGTGGATTACCATGGCATCTACGAAGTAGTTCGTACCTTCTTCCGGTGCCCAGAATGCCATATCTTCATTTTCAGACAGTATCAGCGCAGCATCACCTGAATAGACCATACCCATGGCCTTTTCACCATAAGTCAGTCCGTCGATGATCTCATCGGTTACGAATGCCGGTTCCATTGTCTTTGAGATCTGTAACAGCCATTCATAGGCGGCATTAAGCTCATCAGGATCATCCGTATTCATTGAATAGCCCAGAGCCTTTTCAGCAACCATGAAGGCATCTCTGATGGAGTCGTACATGTAGATCATGCCCTTGTACTTGGTGTTCTGCAGAACAGCCCAGCCTTCACTTTCGACATCCTCGCTGTCGATCTGAGTGGTGTCGTAGCAGATTCCGGCATTGCCCCAGAAATACGGTACTGAGTACTGGTTGCCCGGGTCAAATGCCATGTCCAGAACCTGAGGGTCAAGGGCGCTCATGTTGGGCAGTTTTGACTTGTCCAGTTTCTGAATCATCTTTTCGTTGATGAGTCTCTCAATCATGTAGTCACTGGGAATCAGGAGGTCATAGACCGTTCCGCCCAGTAACTTCGTATACATTGACTCATTGGAATCAAATGTGGTAACTGAGACCTTGATCTTGTATTCGTATTCAAACTGTTCAACGACTTCATCGGACAGGTATTCACCTGGTAAGAAGATGTACAGTTCACCATTCTCGTAGTTGTTGCTGAGACAGCCGGTCAGAGAAACGAGCAGCAGAACGCTGATGAATAAACTAAGCAGCTTTTTCACGGTTCCTTCTCCTTTCCCTTAACATTGGTATGACATTGGCAAAGACCAGAACGATCGTAATGCCGATGACGATCAGAGTACTCAGAGCGTTGACGCTTGGGTTGATTCTCTTGGTCGTTGAATATACGTATGTAGAAATATTGTTGATGCCCGGACCGGTCGTGAAGTAGGAAATTACGAAGTCATCAAATGACATTGTAAAGGCTACTAATGCGCCGGAGACGATGCCTTCCTTGATCTGAGGCAGAATTACCTTGTACAAGGCCTGCATTGGCGTACAGCCAAGGTCCAGTGCGGCTTCAGCCAGATTGTCGTCCAGCTGTCTTAATTTCGGCATGATGGACAGTATTACATACGGTATGCAGAATATGATGTGCGCCAGTAACAGAGTCCAGAAACCGGTAGGAATGCTTAATGTCGAGAAGAACAGCATCAAGCCGATGGCCGTAACGATATCCGGATTCAGCATTGGCAGGTTATCTACCTGAGTTACGATCTGCTTGACAAGACGGTGTGACTTGCTTAAGCCGATCGACACGATCGTGCCGGCAACCGTTGAAACGGCTGTGGCAATGACCGCGATTACCAGACTGTAGTAAATTGATTCCATCATTGAACGTGTCCTGAACATCTTCTGATACCACCTTAAGGAGAATCCTGCAAAGTTGGTCAGAGAACGGGCACTGTTGAATGAAAAGAATACAACATATACTATCGGCAGATAGAAGAACAGAATGATCAGAGCCAGATACAGCTTCTTTAGTGTCTTATGCTTCATTTATACTGCCTCCTTGTCATAGTCAAACTTCTTTGTGAAGTACATTGAAATGAGGATGACAATGGTCATGATCAGCGAAATGGCTGAACCGAAGTTCCAGTCACCTGTCGTAACGAAGTAGTTTTCGATCAGGTTACCAACCAGAACGAATGAACCGCCGCCAAGCAGCTTCGGAATGAAGAAGCTTGATACTGCCGGTAAGAATACCAGGGTGATTCCGGAAATGATTCCCGGAACGGACAGCGGTAAGGTTACCTTCAGGAATGCCATCGTATCATCACAGCCCAGGTCATGAGCAGCCGGCACCAGTGAAGGATCCATCTTTGATAATGATGTATAGATCTGTAATATCATGTACGGCAGGAAGTTATACACCATGCCTACATAAACCTTCAGTTCCGGTGAGAATGAAGTGTTTAACAGAATGCCTCTCCAGGCATAGGTCCTTACCAGCATGTTTATTAACTGCGGTAACGTAACGATCAGTACCATTACCTGTTGTGAATCAGGTTTCAGCTGTGAAATGAAATAGGCAGCCGGATAGCCAATTAATATGCATATCAGTGTTGTAAAGAAAGCCAGTTTCAGAGAACGCCACAGAACCTCGGCAAATATCGGGTCTGAGAAGAATCTGACAAAGCTTTCAAGGGTGAATTTTACAGGTATTACCTCATTGCCCTGAGTCGTGAAGGCGTAGAATACGATGATCAGCATTGGCAGAACGATCAGTATTGCGGCCCAGATCAGGTATGGATATACCAATCTCTTAAAGCTCTTCATTACTGCACTTCCTTTTCCATTACATGGATGTCTTCAGGTGTGAAGTCCAGTGAAACGATGCTGCCTTCTTCTACGAAGTCAGTCGTGTGGATCTTGTATGTGCGGCCTTCGGTAACGAATGTTACGTCATAGTCGCCTTCTTCGATTTCCATTGGATCGAAGTCAAAACGTGTATCATCTATCTCAACTTCATTTTCCGTTTCCAGGTCCCAGGCATAGGCGTCTGCCCAGTTCTTGAGGTCTACGGAAATGGCCATTGATTCCTTGATGTCATCAATTGACTTGTATACGTCAAAGGCCTGAATGCCGATCTTTTCTTCCTTGTCTTCGTTGACCTTCGGTAATACTACGTTTACGTCAGCCTTTACGCTTGTGCCGTTGGCTGTTTCAAAGGTAACGGTATACTTTCCTGCCTGTGGCTTGATGTCATGGATGACCTTGCTGATGGAGATCTCATCTTCATTCTCATTAGCCTTCCAGGCCTGAGCATTTGCACGCAGGATCAGTTCCTGATCTGTCAGGGTCGGTACGTCTTCAATGTCCATTGAGAAGTCAGCAGCTGACATCTTTTCATTGGCTGCCTCATTGAATACATCGGCATTGCCCAGTACGTGCAGTTTGATTGTCTTAGCAGCACCACGCTTGGTCTCAATGATGATCTCGTAGTGAACACCCTTGAATAATACTGACATTACCTGTCCGTTCATCTTGCCTCTGGACTTGCTCTTGATCTTGATGTCCTCAGGTCTGATTACAACGTCTACAGGTTCATTTGGCTTGAATCCCTGGTCAACGCATTCAAAGTCCTGGTCATCAAAGTTAACGAGGAAATCCTTCTTCATGATGCCGTCCATGATGTTGGACTGGCCGATGAAGTTGGCAACGTACTTGTTTGCAGGTTCATTGTAGATTTCTACAGGTGTACCGATCTGCTCAATGTTGCCGTCCTTCATTACGACGATCTTGTCTGACATTGTCAGGGCTTCTTCCTGATCGTGAGTAACGAATATGAAGGTAATGCCTACTTCTTCCTGGATCCTCTTGAGTTCCTGCTGCATTTCCTTGCGCAGCTTGGCGTCAAGAGCGCTTAACGGTTCGTCCAGAAGCAGTACGTCAGGTTCATTGACAAGAGCTCTGGCGATGGCAACACGCTGCTGCTGGCCGCCTGATAAAAGCGTAACGTCTCTGTCCTGATAGCCGCCAAGGCCAACCAGTTCGAGCATTCTGTCTACCTTCGGCTTGATCAGGTCATTTGACATCTTCTTGATCCTTAAGCCAAAGGCAACGTTCTCATATACATTAAGATGTGGGAATAATGCGTACTTCTGGAATACGGTATTGATAGGTCTCTTGTAAGCCGGAACTCCTGAGATCTCCTCACCGTTGAAAATGACTGATCCCTCATCCTGATCAAGGAAGCCACCCAGTATCCTCAACAAAGTGGTCTTGCCGCATCCTGACGGGCCTAACAACGTAACAAACTCATTTTCATAGATATCAAGATTGATACCCTTCAGAACTACCTGTCCGTCGAAACTCTTTACGATGTTTCTGAATTCAATTAACTTTCCCATGACTTTATCCTCCCTAGAATAGTGGCGGTGAACAGATCCAGAGTACCTGAGCAGCGTGAGCTGAATCATTTTTCAGGTAGTGTTCTCTTTCTCCATTGATGTAGAATGTGTTTCCCTTGCGTACCTCGTATTCCCTGTCGCCCATGACCAGGGTCACCTTGCCGCTGAGAACATAGCAGAATTCCTCGCCTTCATGCGGCAGCATTACCTGCGAGCTATTGCCAGGAGCAATCTCTACGATGATCGGCTCCATGGAGTTCTTCTGGGCATTCGGTACGATCCAGTTAATCGTGTAGCCGTCCCTTTCATCCACAAAGAAATCATCCCTGCTGAAACATATCTGTGTCTCATCCGTTTCTTTGAAGAAAGTTGACATGTCAGTGCCCAGGGCTTCGACGATGTCCATCAGGGTCGGTAGTGACGGTGTTGCCAGATTGTTTTCCAGCTGTGAAAGAAATCCCTTGGTGAGTTCACATCTTGATGCGAGCTCTTCCTGGGTAAGACCGTTTAACATTCTTAACTGTCTGATTCTCTGTCCTACATCCATTTCTGTTACCTCAGTTTAATAATACTAAACAATTTGCTTAATATCATTTAACAGGTTTAATTATATTCTTTCTTCTGTAATAATCAACATATTTTATCATTATTTTTCAGGCACAAAAATTCGATAATAGAAATCAAGCCCAAAATTGAAGAAACATGGAGAATCCTACGTTCCGCATGGCAAGCCATAACGAAAAATGGAGAAATTCTCCATGTTTTATTTTTCTGGTGTATAATTCACTTAGAAGCGGTA
>JAFWGU010000024.1 GCA_017512285.1 Erysipelotrichaceae bacterium
AGACTGCCATTGATGAATATATAGAGTATTACAACAACACAAGGATCAAAACCAAATTGAAAGGCCTGACCCCTTGCCAGGCAAGGAATCAAGCCTTATCATACAGTTAATATTCTGTCCCAATAATGGGGTTCACTTCACGGTTCAGTCTTTTTTATAGGTCATACAGTTTTGTGTATTTATCCTTCAGATAATCAATGTAGTACTGCGGGTTGAAATCCTCGCCGGTGGCGATCCTTATCTGCTCTGATGGTGAATACAGACCGCCGTACTTATGAATGTGCTCCCTGAGCCAATCCTTGATCTTAATGAACTCATCATTGCTCAGGCATTCATCAATGTCCAGATCCCTGCTCATGGCCTTGATGAACTGAGCGGCATAACCGCTGCCCAGGGCATAGGTCGGGAAATAACCGAAGCTTCCGCCTGACCAGTGAACATCCTGCAGGATTCCTTCAGAAGCCTTTTGCGGCCTGATTCCCAGGTATTCCTCATACTTGTCGTTCCAGACATTCTCCAGATCATTAACGTCAACCGAACCGTCAAAGATGCCTTTCTCTATCTCATAGCGGATCAGAATGTGCAGCGGATAGGTAAGCTCATCGGCTTCCGTTCTGATGAGTGAGCATTCCGTGGCATTGGCTGCCCTGACGAAATCCTCCTGACTGATGCCTTCCAGCTGTTCAGGGAACAGTTCCTTCATGTCGCGGAACAGGTTATCCCAGAAGGAATCCCTTCTGGCCAGATAGTTCTCCATCAGTCTCGACTGGGATTCATGCATGCCGCTGCTCATGTTGTCAAAGACATAGGTCTTTGCAAGTTCATCAGACACCTGATAGTTATAGGTCGCATGTCCGGCCTCATGAACTACGGAATAGATGGAACTCATCAGATTGTTCTCGTAGTAGTGGGTGGTGATGCGGTTATCGTACTTGCTGATGGAATTGGTAAACGGATGTTCGGTCTCAGACAGTAATCCGGCCTCCAGGTCAAAGTGCATGTACTCCAGGATCCTGTACATCAGTTTCTTCTGCAGGTCCTTTGGATAGTGACGTCTGGTGAAGGAAGTATCGATCTTCTCCTTCAGACTGATCTGCCTGATCAGAGGTACAAGTTCCCTCTTTATTAATGAGAAGAACTCATCATATTTCTCAATGGTCATTCCCGGTTCAAAGTCGGAAAGCAGGATGTCATAACCCTTCAGATCGCTGTGTCTGTATGTCAGCATCCTCTTGCTCATTTCTATTATCTTTAGCAGATAAGGTTCAAACAGCTTGTAGTCGTTGGCATTCTTGGCCTTTTCCCATGCCTGCTGGGATTCCATGGACAGCTGGCTGTATTCAACAAACAGTTCCTTGGGGATGTTGCGGATGGCATCAAGATCCTTCAGCTGCCAGCTGATGATCCTTCTTCTGGTATCATCCAGGTCTTCTCTCTTACTAAGCTCTTCCATCAAGGCAATGAATTCAGGATCAGTCTGCAGGGAGAACTGTTCCCCATCCATGTAGGCCATCCTCTCATTGCGGTATTCATCTCCCTTGGTAGGAGCTATCGTATCATTGTCAAAGTACACCATGCTCAGCACCAGATTGTAGGCTGATATTCTGAACATGTGTTCTTCATATTTCTTCCATAATTCTTCTGTGGTCATTGTCATTTCTCCTCTACCGCTGCCGTCAGTCTCGGTATGATCTGCAGCTTGCGGCTCATTACCTTCGGAAGGAACAGGTAGCCGTCAACGTTGATGGCCATATCCTCAAAGGCGTATTCGGCAACCGCTCTCTCACTGCCCCTCATCAGGACATATGAACCGGTGCCGTCGATCAGTGAAAATACCATCATGCAGATGTTGCAGCCGTTGGCTGCGGCATACTGCTCCAGATGTCTGATCATGTTGTTCTTCAGCGGAATGATGGCCTCAAAGCTGACGATGTTGATCTGGCCCACTGCCACCTTCAGCTTTCTGATCTCAAAGAACTTGAGGTCGTGGTGGAAGATGTCCTCGACACTCTTGTTACTGAGGTTGGCTCCGGCGCTTAAGATCTTCGGCCCGAGTTTCTCTACATTCAATCCGGCGATCTTGCCCAGTTTGTGGGCAATGTCGATGTCCTCCTGCGTACAGGTCACGGAATTGAAGTTTAGCGTGTCTGACAAGATAGCACAGCACAGCATCCCTGCCAGATCCTCGGGAATCGGTATGTTGTTTTCCTCAAAGATCTTGGTGATGATCGTTGAGCAGCTTCCCAGCTGTTCCGTACGGAAGAATACCGGTGAAGACGTCTTGATGCCGCCGATCCGGTGGTGGTCTATTATCTCCATGACATTGGCGTTTTCGGCACCGTCAATGCTCTGGGCAAATTCATTGTGGTCAACCATGATCAGATTGCGGTTGGTGTGCTGGAAGACATGGTAACGGGAAATCATGCCGATTACGTGATCCCTGGCGTCAATTACCGGGTAGGCACGGAACTTTGACTTGTTGATCTTCAGCTTGACGTCATCAACGTAGTCGTCGTAGCGGAAGGTCGTGATGTTGGTGCTCATCAGTCTTTCAATCGGCATTGACCTGTCAATTTCCTTGCACACGTCATAAATGTCGTTATCGGTAATGATTACCGTACAGTTCTTCTTCCTGGCCAGTTCAATGATGTCGTCACCGCATTTCTCCCCGCAGATGATCATCATTCTGGCACCCTTGTTTATTACCTGCTTCTCTCTTGACGGGTTGTCGGAAGTTACGACTATTCTTCCTTCACAGTTAAGATGATGATAGCTGGCAACGTAGGTCTTGCCGTTGCTTGTATTGCCGGCATCGTGCAGTATCGTGCCGTCTATGGCCTTGGCTATGTAACTTAATGGAGTTTCGGAAAGCATTATGTGCTTGAGGTGGCGGTCTACGACGGTCGGCTTGGTAAGGTCAGACATGCTGACGACGCCGATCAGATGACGGTCATCATCGGTTACGGCCACTACCTTCACGTCATTCTTGAGCATCAGCCTAAGAACGGTCTTCATGTCATCTTCCTTCCTGCAGATAACGACGTCGTCAAAGTCGATGTCTCTTACGCAGGTCTTGATGTCCGTTGCCAGAGGCGGAGCGAACTCGTTGAACATGTTAAGTATGTATTCAGTCTCCGGATTGACGGCTCCTGCCCTGACGGCAATGGCGTCATATCCCATCTGCTGTTTCAGATAGGCATAGGCCATCGCTGAAATGATGGCATCAGAATCAGGATTCTTATGTCCGGTAACGTATATTGTATTTTTAGCCATAGTAAAACTCCTTACAATCAAATTTTAACTCATGGAACCTCAGTAAGACAACCGACAGTTTCAAATTAGTGACATTTGCCGCTATGCTGAACTATAATTGTAGTATATATGCGAGGTACAGCCTATGTCAGATAAGATAGCCATCATGTACGATTTCGATGAGACCCTGTGCACCAGGAACATGCAGGAATATTCATTACTGCCGCATCTGAACCTGAACCCGGATGAATTCTGGGGCAGTGTCGTTAATCTGGCCAGAACAAGCAACATGGATCCGACCCTGGCCTACATGTATCTGATGATCGAAGAAGCCAAGAAGAGAAACTATCCGATCAAGAGAGAGGAATTCCAGAAACTTGGCGCAGACATTGAGTACTACCCCGGTGTTGAGGATTATTTCCATAAGATCAATGAATACGGCAGAAGTCAGGGCATGCAGATCCAGCACTTCATCATATCCTCCGGCACCAAGGAAATCATCGAGGGCTGTTCCATCTATGATGAATTCACCAAGGTATTTGCCAGTGAATTCCACTACGATGAAAACGGCAACGCTGACTGGCCGGCATTAGCCATCAACTACACCGGCAAGACCCAGTTCCTCTTCAGGATCAACAAGAACGCCCTGGAGATCTATGACTCCAACAAGGTCAATACCAACATCGCTCCAAGTGAGAGGGACATCCCCTTTGATCACATGATCTATCTGGGAGATGGGATGACGGATGTACCGTGCATGCGTCTGGTCAAGGCCAACGGCGGCTACTCCATCGGCGTATATTACAAGGAAAAGAAATCCACAGTCAGAAGACTGTTAAATGAAGACAGGGTAAACTTTGCCCTGCAGGCAGACTACCGTGACGGCAGCGAACTGATGAATGTCCTTCACGACATCATCGGCAAGATAGCCGCAGAAGACAGAGTAAGGAAATACACGAAGACAGAGATAGACTGACCATGAGACCTGGTGACATGTTTTTAGCCATCATACTCATATTCTTCGGGATAATGATGAACAATCCTGATCTTTTGAGTATGGAAAACCTGATCAAGGCCGGCATAATCCTGGTCATCATTCTGATCGTCGCCAGTTTCTTCATCCGTGATCACCTGCCGATGCTCAAGCTGCGCAAGGCCGAAGCTGAATATGCGGAAGATGGCGATGAGGACAGGATGCTGGAAGCCATTCAGGAATTCAAGGCCACCAACAGGCTTCTTTCCGACAGCTACAAGGCTCATCTGATGGAAGCGCAGCTGCACATGTACAAGGCTGAGTTTACCAATGCCCTGGATGACCTGCTCTATTGCGACAGGAAGGACATGGATGATTCAGCAAAGCTTCATCTGCTGGTGTTAAGAGCCAGGATACTGACCTTCATGGGCGTTATCGGCATTCACCGGGATCTCTTCACCCAGATAAAGGAGTCACGCGGGACTCTGAGTCTTTCCGACCGTTTCGCCATCATTCTGTGCCGGGGCTATCTGAACATCCAGGATGAGAAATATGATGAAGCGGAGAAGAAAGTCACAAAGCTTCAGGCCATGCTTGCCGAATTCATCATCAAGCCTCTGCAGCTTCAGAATGAGATCCGCTGGCTTGAGTCACTTCTGGAAATTGCCAGAAACAGGGATCAGCTGACATACGAAAGACAGCTCAACCTGCTGACGGGGATGAAATGCAAGCCATACCTGATCCAGAACTTCACCAAAACAAAAGAAACCATGATGTCATAGTTTCTTTTTTTCTAGTAGTATATTCTTTCCTTGACCTGCTGACACAGTTCAGGAGAACCCAGAACCTCCACCAGTTTCAGACCGTAGTCGATTGAAGCCGCCATGGCTCTGGCCGTTATCAGCTTTCCATCAACGACTACATGCTGATGGTGATAATTGCCGCCGAAGTCCCCATTCTGCGGGGTGAAGCAGGTATAATCCCTGCCCTGTAATAATCCCATCCTGCCCAGAATGGTCGGGGCAGCGCAGATGGCGCCTACGTATCTGTCTTCCGCAAAGAACTTTCTGATGAGTCTTAAGACACGTTCATCCTTCTCCAGATTGACATGTCCCCTGCCACCCGGCAGCATCAGACAGTCATATTCATCTTCACTTGCATCATCAAGGGTAAGATCGGCGATCACCCTTTCCCCGTGTGAACCGATGACAACCAGATCACCAAGTGAACACAGGTCAGTCTTTATTCCTGCTCTTCTCAGTATGGCGACAGGTGAGAGAGCCTCAACGTCCTCAAAGCCCTCCGCCAGCAAACACAATGCCTTCATCTTACTTGAACTTTACCTTTGAAGCGTAATCCAGGAACGGATCTTCAAACTTCTTTCTGTCAGAGGCAAAACATACGAAGTTTACGATGAAGAACTTGGCATCCGTCTGGTAACAGCTAATCAGGTAGTAATATTCATCGCCTTCTACCTTTGAAGTGTACGCGAATACTTCATAGTCGCTGTAACTCTTCCTCAGAATGACCTCATCCCCGTTAATGATCAGATCCGTAAAGTCCTTAAGGTCAATGTCACTGAATCCATAATCATCTGCCAGCTCCTGCTTGGTGATGCTGGAAACGTAAACGATCATGTCATTCTTGCTGATGGTGTATTCGAAATCACCATCACCGAATTCCTCTTCCATGCCTTCAGGCAGCTGCAGTACGATCTCACCGTTGGTATATTCAGCCGTCTTAACTTCCTTTGAACAGCCGAACATGCCCAGGACCATTAACAGTGCAGCAAGCGCAATAAGTAACTTTTTCATAATATCAGCCTCCGCTATATCAACATTTTACTATTTTTCCCTTTCCTTTTCCATAACAATCCCCCATTCAGATTCTTGCATTAAGAGGACATTCTTTGTATAATTATTGAGCGTAAAGCACCGGATGTGGTGGAATTGGCAGACACGTATGATTTAGGCTCATATGCGCGAGCGTGCAGGTTCAAGTCCTGTCATCCGGACCAGTTGAACATTAAAAGACGAAATTATCGTCTTTTTTTGTTGTTGAAAACAGGAGATAATGTAGATGTTAAGACTTTTTTACATGATGTTATGTTAATTCTGTTTAATGAAAACGGGCATCATATTATCATGTTGACGAGGTGAAGAAAATGGTAATCGGAGAAAAAATAGCTGAATTAAGAAAGAAGTACAATTATACGCAGGAAAAGCTTGCAGAAAAGATCGGAGTCACAAGACAGACGATTTCTAACTGGGAAAGCAACATCACAAGCCCTGACCTGAATCAGGCCAGCCTATTGTGTAAGGAGATGAGAATCAATATCAATGATCTGCTGGACAATGAACTGGAACTGAAAGTCAGGGATAATTCCAGCAGCGTATTAAGCAAGCTGGTTGGCAGGAAGGTAATCCTGAACTTTGACTATGATAACTATTATGACATGGACATTGAATACCAGGGCAAGGTGACGGTTCTGTCCATTGATGATGAATTCATAAAGGTTGAGATCAACAAGGGAAAGCAGACCATCAGCAAGCTGATCGACATGAATCTGGTCAACTCCATTAAGGTCATAGAGGAGAATTAATCATGGAATACGTAATATTAGCTGCGATAATCATCGCATATGTTTCTTTGTCCGGTGAACTGAGTTCCATAAAGAGCAAACTGGAAAACAAGCCAAAGACAAAGGTCAACCTGAAGGAACTGGTGGGCAGAAACGTCAAGGTATATCTGGACGATGAATACGACCTGGAACTTGAAGGTGAACTGCTTTCATTTGACAGGAAATGGTTTGAATTAAGAGACAGCAGGAAGAAAAACGAGATCCATTACAAGAGAACGGACCGTATCAAGTCAATCACACTGAAGAATGACTGACCGGTAAGTAACGATATCAAAAAAGAACATCACGCGATGTTCTTTTTTACAGCATTTCAGTTAATTCCTTCAGAGTACTGATCCTGGGGATGCTGGACATGTTTTCTCTCATCTCATCCTTGCAGATCCAGATGGCTTTCATACCGGCCTTCACAGCCCCATAAACGTCATTTGAGATCATGTCTCCTATGTACAGACACTCTTCCGGCTTAAGTCCAAACTGTCTGCAGGCGTACTCGAATATGCCCGGATCAGGTTTCTTTATGCCGGCATCCTCGGATACGACGATGTGCTCGAAGTAGTCCTCGATGTGGCAGTTTCTGATCTTCAGACGCTGTGAATAGGTAACACCATTGGTAACGATTCCCAGACGGTATTTCTTCTTCAGATAGTCCAGAGTACTAACGGCATCGTCATAGAGACAGGCATACTTGCCCTGGTTCTCGACCCACCACTGCCAGAAGTCCACTCCCGGGAAGGAAAAGCCATACTTGTTCTCAAGACTCCTGATGACATGTCTTGGTCCGGCATTGCCGTATTCATCAAAGTACATCATGTCCTGACGCAGTGCCTCAATGAATACCTCATCCGTTATGTCCGGAAGATATTCCCTTATGAAGGCGCTGTAAGACAGGTAGGCATACCTGTACCTGTTTCCCAGCGTATAGTCAAAGTCAAATAATACAGCCTTTATGTTATCCATGTGCACCTCCAATACTGATTATAACAAATCCCACCCTCATTGAAAAAGACAATGTGTTATCAGAAAAACAAAAAAAAAGCACGGTGTCCCGTGCCTGACTTCATTGATCCTATAAGCCGAATTCGCTGTTGTAGCTGACGAGATTGACGTTCTTGACGCCTTCGATCGCCTGCAGCTCATTCATCAGAGTGTCAGTGTTCTTGGCGTAATCGATCTCATAGGTCACTTCAACGATCTTCTGATCATTCATGGTCCTGCTCTTCAGCTTTCTGTTCTTTACGGAACCCAGTGCTGCCTGTACGGCTTCATCAGCCTGCTGTAAATACCTGACTACCAGCAGGTACTGCGTCTTTGCCTTTGAGCCGGTCAGATACATCAGATAGTAGGCAAGGCCCAGTAACAGTGAACCGACGATGGCGATGACATAAAGTCCTGCACCGCTCATGATGCCGGCAGTGATTGCCCAGAACATGAAGGCCGTGTCAACCGGTTCCTTGATGGCTGTTCTGAAACGGACGATACTCAAAGCACCGACCATGCCTAAGGACAGTGACAGGTTGGAATTGATGGTTCTGATGATCATGGCTGTTACCATTGACAGTAACAGGATGCACAGGGTCATCGTTCTGTTATAGACGACGCCTGAGAATGTCTTTCTGTACACCAGTATGATGAACAGTGATATCGCAAAGGCTACTAACAGAGAGGTAACGATCATTGTGATGGTGACCGGTCCGTTAAACTGTTCCGATAATAAGTTCTTGATCTCTTCCATGTTTCATTCTCCTTTACTTCATGCTTCTGCAGATCGCAAATTTGCTGACGGCCTGTCTCAACAGCGGTACTGAGGACAGAACGTTCAGGATGTGCTGCGGTATGAATTCATTGCACTTGACCTCCAGGACCTGCCTGCCCTCATCGAAGGTCTCAAATGTGGAACTGTCTGCATTAAACAGATCCATGTCATACCTGCCGCTTCTTAATTCACTGTCAAACGTTATTCTTACTTCAGAGACCGGATAGACAAATGCCAGTCTCTTGTATTCTACCAGTATGCTCGGCCGTAGGCTTCTGGCCATGGCCTCTGCCAGAAATCTGTTCATGAAGGCATCGTTGGTCCTTATGGCCCCGTATCTGCCGTCAATGACTGCCCTGGCAATTTCATAATTCAGAGAGCTTGATTCCTTGTAGGTCATGTTCTCGTCCTTGTGCTTGCATTCAAGCTTGATGACATCCTTACTGCCGTTGTAGATCCTCATGCGGTACTTGCTGCGGTACTCAATGCCGTCCAGCTTGTCGTAGTAGGCTGAGGAATTGATGTCATCGAAGTAGAGACTTCTGATCGAGTAGGAACATTCATCGCTGATGGAATGGCTGTCCAGTTCCATCAGAGCCCTTAGCTGCTGCTTAAGTAATTCTGCTGCCTGATCTGAAATGATGTATTTCAGTTCATATCTGTATTCAGTGTCTACCATAGGTCACCGAACAGCTCCTTCATTCTGGCATCGCTTAATCCGAAGAAACTCTTTGTTGAAGACAACAGGTAGTTGGTTCTCCGGCTGGCGTAGCCTCTCAAATCCTGAATGTTGCTTTCCCATTCGCTGACGGTCAGGCCCCATTCACTCTGGTTTCTCTGCATTTCCGGCAGCAGTTGGTCATGCAGCATGTTTATCGTATTGACGACATTCTCTTCGTTGAAGATCTCCTTGACCAGTACGGACAGTCTGTCCAGCCACATTTCGCAGAACCGGTCATTTCTGAACACGGCGATCAGAATGTCGTTTTCAAACGTCGCCCCGTCTCCGATCCCGGCCGGGTTGACCAGATAGTTGGTATAGTAATTCATCCTTGAATTATACCAGGCATAGTCGGAGTCGTATAATATCCACCGCCAGCGGCCGCCGTTGTAGTTCTCAGAATTCCAGAAACGGCAGTTGACGATGTCGTTGTTAGTCGTATAGGATACGGCGATCCAGTAATCGATGAAGTTATCGATGTCGATCATTTCGCATAAGGCATCGAAGTTCTCATCATAGGCCAGGTTATGGCTGTTGCAGAAGTTTCTCACCTGCTGATAGCCCCAGTAGCTTCCGGAAGTGACATCGTAGTCAATTCTGACGATGTTGATGCCCTCCTTGTCAATGTTGAAGTTCTCACTGATGAAGGCCGGATTGATCTTTTCCCTGATGTTGTACAGTCCCCAGTATTCCCCGTTGATGTAGAGAACGCAGATCTTGTAGGCCTGTACGTCAATGTTGGTTTTCTGGTCAACAAGTTCGGAGACCAGGATGTCTCTGATGTAGGCCAGATTCCAGTCATTGGAACCTGTTCTTAATACCAGTGATTCGTAGATGCTGTTGTCGCGTCTGTCAAACAGCGGGTATTCCAAATGGTTCTGCCCCCACTGGTCATTGAACCTCAGGGCATATGACTTCTTGGGATGTGATCTGGTGTTTCCGCCGAAGCAGGCCATTGAACACGGGATCGAGAAGGAATTGTCTTCCTCAAACAGTTCCGCATAGGCCTGTTCCTCAAGACCGATGACACCGGCATTGTTATTGAGGTAACGGAAATCCGAGGCATCCAGCGATACGGACATTACCGGAACAGTATGATGCTCATTAACGACATAGGTAGCACATCCCAGCTTGCTGGTGATTGCCCCGTCTACATACGCCCTAGCCTTGACTACCGTGGTTGAACTGATCGTAAGCGGTCCTTCATAGACCGGGTCCCAGGTCGTCGGCATGGAGCCGTCCAGAGTATAGTGGATCGTTCCCGGAGCACTGATGCTCACGGTCAGAGAGTCCACATCATTATAAACACCTGCAGCCAGTGAGAACGCAGGTGTAGTGGTAACAGATCTGTATCCTGATTCATTGCCCAAGCCCGGGCTTGGTGAAGACATGTAGAAGAAGCCGTTGCTGCTTCCCCTGCCGTAGCTGTAGCCGTATGGAATGTCAGCGAAATTCATTGAGTCAACGATCTCGCTTCCCTTATAGAGATATAATGAATCAGCCTGGCCCAGCTTGAAGCCCATGTGCCGATAGGAATTGTTGGACAGGTTCTCATTGCCTGAGCACATTATCAGGTAATACTCACCGCTGGCCAGTTCTACTTCCGGCAGCTGGTACAGATTCTGAGCACCGTCGTTCTTGCCGATGTAGTAATCAGCCAGGTTGATGGTCTCGGATGAATTGTTCCTGAATTCGATCCAGTCATAGTACTGATTGCCGTTCTGCGGCAGGTAGCTGTCATTCTTGTTCATGACTTCATTTATTACCAGACCGTTGTAGGAGCTCATGAACTTCTCCTGGAATTCGGCAATGCCGTCAGGATCGTTCTGATAACCCGGTGATACGATGTTGCTGGAATAATATGTGCCGTCATCATTTCTGACCATGGCCATGCCATTGGCCAGATTCGTGTAAGGAATGTCCTGGACGATGCGGCCGTTTCTGCTCAGGATGATGTTACCGGTCTTACTGATGAAATTGAAGCCGATGTAGCGGCTGTCAGTGACCTTGCCGGTGTAGTAGTAGAATACTTCTCCCGGCATCAGCTGTTTTGTTTCCAGATGGTAGCGGAACGGTACCTTGATGTCATCGCTGATGTTATAGTCTGCCATGTCTACGGCATGGTCGGATACGTTTTTAAATTCAATGAAGCCGTCAAAGGTTCCCTGTTCGCTGCGGAAGTTTCCTTCATTGCGTACCAGCAGTTCATTTACGACTATCTCAGGTTCCTCATCACCCATTAATGACTGATGATACTGTTCAAGTCCTTCCAGACTGTTGGAGAAGCCCGGAGTACCGTATTCAGATACGAACCACTTGCCGTCAGCGTCACGCATCATGGCATGGTTCTTTTCCATGGCTGTCGTCTCAACGGCATCAATTACCTTGCTTGATGAGTTGACCAGGATCACGTTTTCCCCGCCCTTTGAGCTGAGCTTGAATGGAGCATTCAAGCCCGGTTCCAGCTTGCCGGTCAGGGCAACTACCAGGTACTGACCCGGTTCGATGGACTGATTGCTGAAAGCCCACTTGATGGCATCGGTCCTGTCTGAAAGACCGTAGCCGTCCAGCTTGATGGTTCTGGAAGTTCCGTTATAAAGTTCTATGTAGTCGGTGCTCTCGTTTCTGTCATTGACATAGACACCGCTGTTATTGCTCATGATCTCGGAAATGACCAGCTCATGGATGTTGTTTGTCCCGTCATCCGGCAAGTCACCGGAAGGAACGACCTGTCTTTCCGCTTTGGCCAGTAAGCTGACGACGAAAAGGAGTACTACGAAGGCACTCACTGTAATGATGAATAGAATGTCAGGTTTCTTCCTGCTAGCTGTCGTCTTCTTCATAAATAATTACCAGTAAAATGATACCACAATAGAATATACAAATCCAAATCTTTATTCAGTCCTCAGGGCCGTTACCGGATCTCTTCTGGAGGCCATTCCGGACGGTATCAGACCGGCAATGACCGTTAGCACGATGCTGATGATGACCAGAATGATGCCCGTTTTCCATGGCAGATAGGCCGTCAGGGATGGAATGCCGGTTACCTTGCGGACGATGATGTTGACCGGTATGCAGAGCAGTCTTGTCAGTTCAACACCGAACAGTCCGCTGAACAGACCGATGATGAAGGTCTCGGCATTGAATACGTTGGCAACGTTGCCCTTGGAGGCACCTAGTGAACGCAGTATGCCGATCTCCTTGGTTCTTTCCAGTACGGAAATGTAGGTTATGATCGCGATCATGATACTTGATACGATCAGGGATACGGAAACAAACGCGATGAGCACGTAGCTGATGGCATTGATGATCGTTGACACGGAAGAAATGAGAATGCCGGTAATGTCGGTATAGACGATGCTGTTGCCATTTTTCTCTTCCGCCTTGTTGTAATCAGCGATCATGTCCTTGAAGGTCTCCTTGGAATCGAAGTCCTTCAGATAGAAGGCTATTCTGACCGGATTGTCCAGATCAGCGTAGCCCAGCTTGCGCAGATTGGTGTCAACGGAAATGTCATTCTGCTGAGAATTCATGTAAGTCATCATTACTCTGGAGAATTCTTCCTCGTCAAAATTGAACTGGAAGGCATTCTGCAGAGCATTGACGTCTATGGTTATCATGTTGCTCATGGCACTGGCCAGATAGCTGGACATGTTGCCCATGGTTGAACTGATGGATTTCTGGATTATTGACTTCAGTAATCCCGTGGCCACATCGCTGATGAGCTTTTTGTTCTCCTCATCGTTCATCAAGGCGTTGATCAGTTCTCCGATCTTATCGCCGGAGATCGGCGTACCGTCCTCAATGATGGTGGCGTACTTGTCAATGATCAGCTTGAGCGTCGGTCTGAGGACTTCCTTCATGTAGCCTCTTTCCACACCCAGATCATCTTCCAGCTGAGCGATCTGCTTCTGAGTTGATTCCTTGGCCAGCTGATTATCGATCATCTTATTGACGGTTTCCTCATCCAGGATCGTAAAGTCAGCCGTACCGTGCTCGGCGATATAATCCTCGATCATTTCCTGCATGTTGGTTCTGATGAAGGCCGTCAGTTCCTCACCGACGTTTGCGGTGTCATTTATCAGAGAATCCATGGCCTGATTCATGAAGTAATTGAGATTACTGTTGATCTCAGAGGCGCTGACGTTGGTCCTGAAGGCCCTTGCCAGCATTGATTCATCAATGGTTACCATGTCATCAAAGTTCATCTTTTCCTGCTTGCTGTCGGAATTAACTTCGGTAAAGGTCTTGCCGGTGAAGACGTCAACGGTCTTAGTGGCAAGCTGCTGCTTTACGATCGGTCTCTGGGAGACTTCCCGGACCAGATGCTCGATCAGGTCTTCAGTATAGGCTACTCCCGGAGAAAGAACCGTTGAATTGGTTCCCGGAGCTGGCGAGATGATGCCTGTTATCTTCAGCTCAATGCCGTTATCAACGACATTCCTAAGATACTCCTTATCGTCACTCATGTCCTTCCAGACGTTGAACTGGTCATCATACTGATAGTAATCCGCCGGAATGACGACCTTGAAGGTAAGCTTCAGAAGGTCATCAAGCGTAATGCTTAACGGTTCATTTCTGATCTCGACCTTTTCCCCGTTCATCATCTTGGTAATGTAATCCTGCAGTTCCCTTGGATCTCTCAAGCCCAATGAATATGTCATGAAATCGGAAATGGTGCTCTCATCATAGACGACCAGAACGGCTTCATCGTAGCTTTCCGGCCATCTGCCCTTCAATATTTCATACTGTGATTCCAGGATCTCCCTGTTATCGATCATCCTCTGGAACATGTCCCTGTAGGTATATGAGGCAAAGGATGAATTCATGAAACTGGAGAATACCGTTGAAGGACTTAACTGTATGACGTCCTTGCTGGTATCGGACTTGTATATTACCGGTGAAACACCGTAGCTGTACTGGATCGCCGTCATTAACGGATCGATCCTGTCGCTGTTACTGACAATATATTTCTTGAACGCTTTCAGGTTGTTTGAACCGACCTGGTTGAACATGCCGGAAACGATCGGGGTCTCGTTGACCTTTCCTTCTTCCCTTGGAGCACTGGCGATCTCACCCATCATGTTCATCATGGATGTCGTCATGTCCACATCGGAATTCTCAATGGTCAGAGGATAGGAAGAAAGTGAATTCTTCTGTACGTCATCTATGTACTTGTTAACGCCGTTGCTTAATGACATAATCATGGCAATGCCGATGATGCCGATGGAACCGGCAAATGATACCAGCAGGGTTCTGGTAAGCTTGGTCATTAAGTTATTCAGAGACAGACCAAATGCCGTCAGCAACCCCATTCTGGCCTTGCCGAAGTCATCGCTTCTGTCCGGCACTTCTTCCTTATACGGATCGGTATCGGAGATTATCTCGCCATCTCTGATCCTGACGATCCTGCTGGCATACTGTTCGGCCAGATCAGGGTTATGGGTTACCATGATGACCAGACGGTCACTGGCAACATCCTTCAACAGTTCCATTATCTGCAATGAACTCTGAGTATCCAAAGCTCCCGTAGGCTCATCAGCCAGTAAGATCTCCGGATTGTTTACTAAAGCTCTGGCAATGGCAACTCTCTGCATCTGGCCGCCTGAAAGCTGATTTGGCTTCTTGTATATCTGATCGCCCAGGCCGACCTTTTCCAGGGCTGCCCTGGCTCTTTCCGTTCTTTCCTTCTTGCTGATGCCGGCAATGGTCAGTGCCAGTTCGACGTTGGAAATGACATTCTGATGCGGGATCAGGTTATATGACTGGAAGACGAAACCGACGCTGTGGTTGCGGTATCTGTCCCAGTCCCTGTCTTTGAAATTAACGGTTGAAACGCCATTGATGATCAGATCACCTGAGGTGTACTGGTCAAGACCGCCGATGATGTTCAGCATGGTCGTCTTGCCGCCGCCTGAAGGACCGAGAATGGCTACGAACTCATTCTTACGGAAGGAAACGCTGACATTGTGCAGTGCCTTGACGACATTGTCACCGGTCTGGTAGTTTTTGCAGATGCTTCTTAACTCGATCATTCAGAAACCACCTCTTCCTTCATGCTCAAAAGCCTGTCAGTTATCCTTAACAGGTCCTCGATGTCCTCTTCTTCCATCCGTTTCATGACGGAGATCGTCTTTTCCACGGCATGGCCATATACTTCAGCCACGTGCTTTCTGCCCTTTTCGGTTATTGACATGACGTAGCTTCTGCGGTCGGAAAGATCAGAGCTTCTGATGACTTCATTCTTGGCCTGCAGATTGCGCAGGATCTTGGCCATGTGGGCACTGCTGGTTTCCGTTATCTTCATTAATTCGCCCGGTTTGAGATCGCCATGACGGGTAAGCGCAAACAAAACACACAGCTCACCCTTGCTCAGATTCATCAACTGCTTCTGATCGGGCAGGCTGCTTATCTTATATAGATTTAATAAAAGCTTTTCAGCTGACTTTGCATAATCCATAATAATACCTAACTCAGTTAGACATTATATTATTACGGACTCTTACTGTCAATGAAAAAAGGCCTGATGGCCTTAATGTGTATGGAATCTTTTCTTTATTTCCAGAATGAATTCTTCGTGATAGAACAGGCTAAGACACAACAGTCCTGCCGCAACGGAGATCAGCACGATTACCGGCCATTCGGTTTCCGACCTGATTATCAGGAAAATGGACAGGGCAATGGAGAAAATGATCAGCCAGATCATCGGCATCGTGTTATGGATCTGCGCCTTGACGTCAATGAACAGGAATACGACCGTTAACAGTAATGCTCCGAAGCAGACGATCGGTATGACAAACTTGTACCATCCTGCCTGAACCAGGCACAGATCGATCAGCCACAGTAATACCACGGCATGGAAGATGACCTTTACGGTCTGCGATATGGCATTGAACTCAAAGCGGTCCGGTGAGAAGAAGATGTTCCAGGCCGTAATGATCGACCATACGACTACCGCACTCCAGAACTTGCCTCCGGTCAGATAGTTGGTGATCAGACATACCAGTGCAGCCGCAATGAAAACATATCTGGCGATGTTTCTCACCGTCTGATATATCCTTATCTGCCTGTCAATGTGCGGGTAGACTTCCTTAACGACCATATAGTGCACTTCCCGTTACTTCCACGTCAATGCCATCCTCCGTCAGCAGTTCATACAGCTTTTCCTCAAAGGTCGGATCAGCCGTGGACTTGGTAATGGAGAATACCATTCTGTCATTGTATGTGATCAGTCCGCAGTTTGCCCTGCAGACCGTGCTTGAGCCCAGTATGAAATCATACTTCTCCACATAATCATGCAGAGCTTCCGGAGTCTTCATGACTCCGAGATTGGACAGATAGTTTGAGAATATCTTATCTCCCAGAAAGCCGTAAACCATCTTGACGACCGGTCTTTTGATGACGATCGGTACGTACTTGACGGACTGAACCAGCTTGATGGTGGTTGACATCATCTTGCTCATTTCCTCTTTCGAAGATTTTTCCTCCATCTGCCTGGAGATGTCAGGAATCATGTCGTCAGCGTTGGTTCCTATCTTATCGGTAGTCATGTCGCAGCTGAAGTACATGGAATAGTTGCGCATTGTCCTTGAGCCGTTGAACTTGCGCATGTTGACCGGTATCTGCATTCTTATCTCACCGCTGTGAGCTTCAGTGGCAAACTTCTGAGCCATGAACATCCTTGACAGTAAGAAGGCTGAGACCTTGGCGTTGTGAGCATGAGCTACCTCAACGACCTTCTTCCCGTCCATCTCAAAATGCAGGACCCGGGCCGGGATGACGTTGGCGATCCTGCCGCTCATCTGCAGGGCTTTTCTGCCCATGAAGCCCGAGGCCCCCTTATAGAGATCTGCCTTGGCAAATTCATTGCTCATCTCGCTTTCGTGAGGTGTTTCACTGATGTCCCAGACCGTGGCTTCACATGGTATGTCATGTCCCTGCAAGCGTAGGTATTCCCCTACAAGAGTATTCAGGAATACGCTGCCGCCATAGCCGTCCGTCAGGACATGGAAGTATTCAATGCTGATCCTGTTCTGATAATAAAGAACGCGGAAGGACTGAATGCGCATGGATGAAATCGGCATCAACGGCATGACCTTCTCTTCTTCAATTGAGAAGCGTTTCTTTGTTGAATCCAGATAATGCCAGAAGACGCCGGCCTTGATTACCGTCGCAAAGCTCGGGAATCTCTTGATGGTGAAGGTAAGTGCCATCTGCAGTAACTGCGGAACGACTTCTTCCTTCATGTAGGCAGACAGTCTGAACATCGGCATCTGGCCGAAACGCATGGACAGCGGATAGATGATGGCCGCATTATCAAGCGGGAACCAGGTGCTTGCCGGGTGAGCATAAAAACCTCCCAGATTGGAAGGTTCTAGTCTGCTTAAGGCATCCTCAAAGGATACGCCGTTATCCAGGTAGTATTCGATCGCATCGTTGAAGTCACTCACCAGTATGTCGTGCTGCTTGCGTGACAGATTCAGATGCAGGTCGACATCCTTAAGAAATTCGCCGTATCTTTCGCGCTGATCTTCCGATAGCCTTTCAGCTATCGTTTCTCTGACTGCTGTCCTCTTCTTAGTCAATTTCTAATGACCTCTGCTCCTTGGTATCATGGCTGCTCCAAGAATGCCCGGTTCCTCGAGCTCTGCTCTGAAGAACTGCGTATCATGGAGAGCTTCATGGGTAATTTCCTTATATTTTTCAATCATTGGCTCCATGAAGTAATCTGCTGAAGCCATTAAGCCGCCGCCCAATACGAAGCAATCCGGGTCAACCGCTGCAGCCAGGGTGGCAAACAGCTGTGCCAGATCACCAATGGCCTGATCGGCGATCATCTTGGCCTTTTCATTGCCTTCAGTTGCCAGCTGGAATACATCACCGGCATGTCTGACGGCACCTTCGCCTAACAGTGCCTTTACCTTTCTGGTAATGGCCGTACCGCTGGCTTCGTTTTCAACGGCACCCTTTGCCAGGTAGTTGATCTTCTCACGGTTTCTGTCGATGATGATGTTGGCAATTTCACCGGTAAAGCCATGCTTGCCAGAAACGCACTTGCCATCGATTACCAGACCGCCGCCGATGCCTGTTGAAAGCGTTACGTAATATACGATTGGTAATCCCTTGCCGGCACCTAACAGTGCTTCGGCCAGACCGGCAACGTTGGCATCGTTATCGATGTATGACGGGATGCCCAAAGCTTCCGTCATGGCCTGTGCAAACGGAAAATCCTTAAATCCCGGCAGGTTGGTATCAAGCATCATTGAACCGGTAACCTGATTACATGGGCCCGGGACACCGGCGCCTACACCGGCACATTCCTGCCAGCCGGGCAGCTGCTTGATCAGATCGATCATGTTATTGAAGACCTTTTCCCTGCCTTCCTTGGCATATGAAGGGCTCTTTAACTGCGCTAAAATCTCGCCGTCTTCGGTAACTACGGCGACACGGACGTTAGTTCCGCCTAAGTCAATACCAATGTACTTTTTCATTTTCTATTATCTCCTGTATCCTTACCTATTTATTTTATAACAAATCCTCTGTTCTGTTAATTGAATCTTCCCTGCTGAAGCCATCCGGATAACGTTTTTTCAGTTTCTCGATGTTCATCGTCATTATCGTTTCCAGGTCATAGCCCAGAACCTGAGCCGTCTCAGCCACATACCAGCAGATGTCACCCAGTTCCTTAGCCAGTGCTTCCCTGTCCAGCGGATGGCCCTGAGCCAGATGCTTCTTGACGATGTCAATGGCTTCACCGGATTCCCCGCATAAGCCCATTACGCCGTTTATCAGCACATCCCTTTCACTTAATTCGGGGTTGAGTGTCTTCATTGCCAGCTTCTGATATTCGTTGATCTTCATGATGTTCGTCCTCGCTTAAGGATATTATATCATCCAACTGTGAAAAAAAGGTTCCGAAGAACCTTTTCCTATATCTTTTCGATCTTTCCTTCAGCCGTCCTTCTGAACTGCTTCATGAACTTCCAGGCTCTGCGGCAGGTAAACGGTCTGATCTCATGCTGGTGATTGCTGATGGAGCATAATTCAGTATAGATGTTGCCGTCTTCGCTTTCAAAGCGCCTGATGTTGGTAACGCTGTTTGGATAATCCGGATCATGCAGGATCTCGTCATGTTCGCCTTTGACACCATAGACAGGATCTTCCCACTGTGCCTTATTTTCAAAGGTGCAGTTGTAGGCTTTCTTAACCTTATTGATCTTAAACAGATTGACCATGCGGTTGACGCACTTCGGTTCCTGACACGGCAGTTCAGCCAGAGGTGAATTCTCACCGCCGTTATAAAATACCGGTACCATGACGCTGTCATTGACTCTGAAGCTCTTGGAGAACTGAGTATTCTCGCCTACGTCTACCGTGGCATCCATCGGAGCGATGGCTGCGACGCGTTCAGGATATTCCTGATAGAAGTCCCAGGACTTGATACCGCCCATGGAGAATCCCGTTGCGTAGATCCTCTCAGAATCAATTGCGTATCTTTCGATCAGGCTGTCAACGATCTCGATGGTCTCGGTTGCGGTAACGTTCAGATGCATCTCAATGGCACATAACACGAAGCCATTCTCGCTGGCGATCTGCGGCCACTCGCCGATGGCTGCCGTAGCTACTGCGGTATCGCCTCCGCCATGGAAACACAGTACCAGCGGTGCGGGATTCGTTATGTCGTCAAGGTCCAGATTCTCATTGTAGAACAGGACATAACCTGCCTCATGGGTTTCGGTTCCTGCAGGATAGTGACGGTTGTCAGCTGAGGTATGAACAGCCATTCTTTCCGGTTTCATGACGATGCCTTCCTTGCGGAAGTTAACGCTCTTTCTGATCTTTCCGGCCCATCTCTTGTAATCACCCAGATAGTCATCATACTGTCTGATGACATCCAGTTCATCGCAGACGGCAACACGGTTGTTGCTCAAGCGGAATGCTTCATTGATTTCAGCGCTGTTGCCGATCGATACGATGCTGATGTCCTCAACTTCAACCTCCGGGACAACGCTCAGATTCATTAATGTAACACCGGTCATGGTGATGTCGGCAAAGCCCAGATCACCCATTGATGACTTGCCGCTGACTTCCTTCATGTAGTATCTGGCCAGATAGTCAGCTCCCCTGCCCTCACCATAGACGTAACAGGCAACCGGTGAACCGAAGATGAAGTATTCAGGTACCGGATCCCAGTTTGGATTCTGTCTCATTCTTTCGGCAAACGGTCCTCTTAAGACCTTGTCATCGTACAGCATGCCGTGGGCAAAGCCTTCCTGCTTGATCTTGGTCTTGGAAATGACCTTTTCATACAGACCCGGTTCCTCCCTGTCCCACTCAGTCAATGGGTTGACGTAAACCACTGAACCGCCGTTTTCCTGAGCAATCAGAGCCAGTTGCGTTCTTTCAGCATGTTCGGCAGCTTCTTCTTCCGTAAATCTGCCTTTGCCGAATACCAGCAATAACGGTGCTGAATAACCGTAGTTGATTATGTCTGATTCCATCTTATCCAATGGCTGATATACAAGTACGTCGTGTCCGTCAATGACAATGGTGCTGACGTATCCGCCATTGGCCATCTTTCTGGTTTCAATGTTTCTGATAGCTGTCATATTGTTAATTCTCCCTTTTTCCCTATCATTCTAGCTGATAATCAGAGGCATATCTTTAAATTACAAATTCAGCAGTTATAAAAAAGTAAAAATCTGCCGGGTGGCAGATTTCTATGCTAACTTTTCGTTTATTTCCCTGCGTAAGCCAAACAGCACGAACATCGTGATGATGGCGCATACCAGTAAGGCAAGACCGAATACCAGCAATATGGTTGCCATGGCCTCAATGCTCAGGACATCCTTCATGATGGCCATTATCTCTAAGGCAACATATGAAACGATGTTGATCCATTTCAGGATCCTGATGGTATCAGCGCGTGATGAACCATGATCTGCAGCGATCCTTTCGATAACGCCGAAGAAGATGAACATGAATACGGCTTCGACAACACCAACGACGGTCTTTATTACCCAGATGTCAACGTCCGGTTTCGCAAATTCCAGAATCCAGAACACTGCCTTGACGACAGCCAGCACCAGGGATACGACCTTCAGATATGGCTTGTCACTGACATACTTTCCCAGACAGCCGATTGCCAGATAGAACAGGATCCAGCCGATGAAGTCAGGAGTGACGTTCAGTGTATTCCCGTTCAGGGTAAGATTGATGTTTACAAGCGTAAACAGGAATCCGAATGCGATATAACTTATGGCTTTCTTAATGTTCATAAGACTATTACCTCCTAAAATAACAATACTATTCTACCACCAGTCAGTTTCATGGCAAGTGGTTATTGCTCAGGTGTTATTGCTGAAGTAGATGATCATGACAAGCATGGCTATGAGGATCATGAGGGTCAGAATGACCTTGGTGTGTCTTCTGCGTTCCTCACTGATCGTCGCGATGTATTCCCTGATGAAGGCGTTGATCCAGAAATAGCTCTTGGTCGGTGCCCCGATGCCCTCAGCAGCTATGCCCATGGAATTTGCCAGCATGCCGGCTCTGAACACATGGTAATTTGTCGTTGAGAAGGCAACCTTCGGAACACCATTCTCCTTGTTCATTAATTCATATGAATTGCGAAAATTCTCAAAGGTATTGGCTGATTCTCCTTCTACGATTATTCTTTCCTTCGGAATACCGATGCTTTCCAGGTAATTGCCAATGCATTCACCTTCGGAAACGATCTCATTACTTCCCTGGCCGCCGGAAGGAACGAAAATGATGTCACTGCCTGTTGCCTTCTTCTGCATCTCGGCAAACTGAACAGCCCGGTCAGCCCTGGATTTCAATAACGGGGTTGGCCTGCCGTCTTCCCCAACCTGACAGCCCAGAATCATGATGTAGTCCTTGTTGAATTCCGGAATGTGTCTGGCAGCCGTAATTCCCATTACGATGGTTCCTATTAACAGGCACTCAAGATAGGTGATGACGGTTGAAACGGCACTGCCGAGGAATAATACGATGTAATAGTCCGGCCTGTTTAGATTGTGAATGTCGATTGGTCCGCTGTAGGTCCCCTGCAGTATGCCTTCAACGATTGACGGCAGTATTGTCAGGAAGATGAACATGAAGCCCAGGATTACGCCCAGCATGTTGCGCCAGTTTCTTCCCTCATTTCTCGTCAGCCTGATGTTGCTCAGGGTCACCCCGATTGATGTTATCAGCATTATCGGCAGTGACACGATGGAAAATGACGATGCAGAGTTGAGAAGGGTTTCAACGATGCCGATCAGCCCCCTGTTATTTAACAGGGCAAATATGTGTTCCAGCAACAGGAAGTCCAGGAAGATGATCATGCCCAGGTTACTGACATTGCGGTACTGATACATGTTTTCCTTCACTCCTGCCTTATAATTTCTTGAAAGATCATCGATCAGGACAGCCAGAAACATGATGGCAGCCAGTGGAATGACAATGTCTCCCATGCAGTTGCCGAAGAAGTCTCCCTCGGTAATGATGCCCAGCAAATGAACATAGAACACCTTGGAATAGGATGTCACTTCATCGAAGATTCCCACAAGCGTCGTACCCCTGGCAACGGCTTCAAACCTTACAAACAGTTTAAGCCCATCCAGTCTTTTCTCGGTGATGCTGACGACACCTTCCCTGTCCACGACCAGATTTATCTCGTCGGCAGAGGCGTATTCCTTTCTGAGGTCAAATTCAGCCGTATAACTGCGGCCAAAAAAGGCAATGCACGCAAAACACATTACCGCTAGAATCAATCCTGTCAGTATGTTGGTCTTCCTTAACATTGCCTTAGTTCCTTACTGTATGTTTACTGAGCCGACAGCCTTCTTCAGTATGTCCTCAAACTCCGGGTTTTCAGCCCTGGCAAATACTGACAGGCTGTATACCGTATTTCTGTTTTTGAACAGCACCGAAGCTCCCTGCTGTCTGATACCGGCTACGTCGTATTCAAACCAGTAGCCTTCCCCATTTCTGCCATCGACATCCTCCGAGAAGAAGCCCTTGACAGAATAGTTATTGTTCCTGTACAGGTCAGCTGCCATGCTTTCATTCTTTCTGGCCATTGCCTTCATGTCCGCCATGGCAAGCAACAGACCGTTGTACTTCTGCCATAACAGGGTAACGATGATGTGAGCTTCCTTATCCCAGATGCCCCATAATTCTCCGTTTACACTGCCATAGGCCTGCTGCAGCTCTTCACTGCTCATTATTTCGTAACTGTCAGGAAATCTGACTGTTACTTCATTATTAACTACTTCACTTCTCATTTTCTACTATGTCAGCTTAAAGCCGTTTTCCTCAAATAATCTCTTAATTTCTCTGTTAACAACAGTTCTTACGTCGAACTTGTGTGATTCAAGACACTCCGTTCTGATTGACAGTCTCATTGTCCTGCCGCTCATGTCGTCAATGCCGCCGTAGTTAGGACCGTCAAGGATGTACGGTGACAGTTCCTTGATCTTCGGCAGCTCACTTCTGAGCATTTCCTCAATGGCTGCGATGTCCTGATCGAACGGAACGTTGATGATGACGTCACAGTATGAGTTCCTCTTGGTCTTGTTGACGATGTTGGTCAGGTTGCGGTTGTTGACTGACTTGATATCCTGAGTAACGCTCATTAATCTTGTCGTTCTGATGCCGATCTCAATTACTCTGCCCTTGTAGCCGTTGATCTCAATGATGTCGCCAACCTGGAATTCATGCTCGAAGATGATGAATATACCGGCCAGGATATCAGTAACCAGGTCACGGGCACCAAGGCCTATGACAAGAGTCAGGATGCCGGCGCTGGCCAGTAATGACTGTGAGTCAAAGCCTAATAATGACAGACAGTAGAAGATCACGAAGATCGTTGCCAGATAGTTAACGAAGCTGCTTAACAGTCTCAGCATCGTTTCGCTCTTCGGAGTAACGAGCTTGATCGCTTCATTGAATATATTTCTCAATACGGCAACTGCCATGAAGTAGATGAACAGAACCATCAGGACTTCAGAATAGGCAAATACGTTCAGTCCTCTTTCCCACTTGCCGCTCATGATGAATCCGAAGATGGAATCCTCCGTATACAGCACGTTCCTAAAGGCAATGGCACCCAGGGCAAACACAGCCAGAATGCTGACGACGATCTGAACGATCATGGCTGTCTTTTCCTCAGCCGTCTTCTTCTCCCAGGTTACTCTTTCCCTTAACATTCTGGAAATGATGTTAAGAGTACGCTTCTGCTGACCGCCATACACAGTGACATCAATGTATGGGTCATCTTCTTCTGCGATCTTGATCGGTTCCACATCATGTCTGTAGATGTAAATGAATATGGCTATTATGCCTATGGTGCTCAAAAGCACCGTGGTAAGAGTTATTGACAGTCTGCCTGTGAACAGCGTCTTGACGTTCTCACAGATGTAGATGATGCTGTCACCGCTCTGGAATGATTCAGAATAATATCTTTCACCGTCAAAGTTGATGTACCCGTAGTACTTGTTTCTGATCTGAGCATCCTCAATGCCGTTATCAACGGCCAGTTCTTCTTCATGGTCTCCCAGACTTGAGTAGGTTATGGTCTTGTCCGTATTGCTGATGATGAACACTTCGTTGTTCTCGCCGGCCATGTTGCTGCTGACGATGTACTTGACATCGGTATCCTTAAGAACCTGCTCCAGCTCCTCAACATTGTTGGCCGTCTGCAGGAAGCCATCGTATTCACCGTTGGCGTCATGCATGGTAACACCGACGAACTGATGATAGGTTCCGGTAAGCTCGTCCTCCTGAGCTTCCTGAATTACATAAGGTACGCCATGCTTCAGCATGCGGAAGGTATATGACTGATCCTCAGGCTCATCAGAAATGACGAAGCCGAAAATCGGTGAATCGGAGAGGGTTTCTACGCCATCCCCGTTGAACAGCATGATGTATTCCAGATCGAATATTCTGGAGAGGTCCTTCAGGTTTTCCTTTGTTCTGAGTTCAGGATTATCTGACAGGATCTCAGCAACGATCTGGGCCTTGTTCAGGTTATTTATGTCACATACGTTTTTCAGCTGCTCGGAGCTGTAGCTTGCTTCGTCAATGCTGCTGGAAAGTTCTGCTATCTTACTGTTGGTTGATATTGAGTACATGGTGAGTGAGAACAGTGTCTGAACGTAATTTGCCGTCAGGCCAATGGCTGTCAGACCGATCACACCGAATATGATGAGCTTTCTTCTGGTCAGACCGATGAGCTCATGCTTCCTTTCACCCTTGAATCTGCCGAAATCCTGCTTTGCGAAATATCCGTAGGTAATGAGTACGGTAAACACAATACAGATGGCAATGTAGATGATGCCAACGGCAGCGTGGCTGTTCATGGTCATGTTACGTGCTGAAATGCCGCAGGCAATGGTTATGCCCAGATGCTCATTAACAACACTCGAGGTGTAATACTGTTCCTTGTTTATTCTTAACCACTTGGCATCCTTCTGAACAAGGTCCGTGAGTCTGATTCCCAGAGTAGTGATGCTCTGACCGATGAACTCAGGGTCCGGATAGTAAACTATCTTGCCGATGTTATTGGTTACTACAAAGAACAGATCCTTACTGTTGATGACCTTCTGCAGGATCCTGTTTTCGGTATAGATGTTATTAAGCACCTGATCAAGATCAGCCGTATTCTTCTTGATGCATACCATCGTTCCGTTTTCAGCCGTACTTGTGTAATATCTGAAACCTACGTCCTTGATCTCCGGTGTATATCCTATCATGATCTGGTCAACGACAAACAGGTCCATCAGTTCATCATCTACAGTGAAGTCCGGATCATGGTCTACCAGGTAGGCAACGGCATCAGCCTTGGCCTGCATGTTGCCGTCATACATTCTGGTCAGATCCTTGGTGTGCTGGTAGGAAACGTTAAAGGTTTCCGTAACCTTATCCAGTCTGCGGATCAGATTTGCCTTCTGATTATATTCAGTAAAAGCTGTCTCCACCAGGAAAAGGAGCATGCCGGTTATGGCAAGCACGATCATTTCAAAAACCAGTACGTTACGCAGCTTAAGTATTCTCTTACTCTTCTTCGGTTCTGTCACAGGATCAACCTCCCACATCTATTATTCTATCTGCTTTAACAAAGCACACGAAAACTCTCTTTTTTCCATTTTAACACTTTATAGAGGTATTTTTATAGTATAATGAGTAATATTCGGAGGCAGAAAACAATGTTATTGAATCCAAACAGTCTATCAACCAACATTCTTGTAACACTGCTTACTCTGGTAATGGTTTTCGCCTTGCCCTGGCTGGACAGAACGGTATGCAATAAGCTCGGACTGAGTCTTAATGACCGTCTGAGTACCAATCCCAAGGCAGACCGGCTGCTTCATCTGCGCAAGTGGTTATTGGTCATCATGTTCGGGGTATACCTTTTACTGGTACTGTATGTGACCTTCCTGTCCAGAAGCGCTGCTGAAGATTATAAGGTCAACGCCGAACTGTTTGAAGGTCTTAAGAGATCCATCAACATCGACTTCGGCATTCTCGGCTTCATTGCCTCCATATTCATGGACGGTCCTGAACAGGCCTTGGCCCATGTCAGGATCCAGCACTTTGAAAACCTGGCTCAGGTATACATGAACATCTGCATGTTCATCCCGATGGGATATCTGCTGCCATACATATTTGACTGGTTCAGAAGAAGAGTAAAGCCACGCACCATCATAACCTGTTTCCTTGCTTCACTGGCCATTGAAAACGTCCAGTTACTGACAAGGATGGGCTTCTACGATGTCGACGATCTGTTTGCCAATACGTTAGGCGGAATAATAGGTGTTTACCTTTACATGGCAGTAGCCTACATTCTGGCGCACCCGGACTGGCGTGATCGATTCAGATTCTACCGTCTGTGGCGTAAGGACGCCGTAAAGAGTGCCATGTTCCCGTTTTTCAGGAAACTGCATCTGGTAAGGTCAACCATCTACGGTACCGACAGCGCTGCTGCTCTTGACTTCTATGTTACGAAGCTGGGAATGTACCCGCTCAATACTCTGTATGATGAGAAGACGAACACGACCAGACACTTGCTGGAATACGGCAACAGTCAGCTGGAGCTGATCTGTACTCCCGGCCTGAAGATCAAGCCGCAGACGATAACCATCGCCTGCAACAATTCCGAATATCTTAAGAAAAGACTTCTCAATAAGGGAATTGAGGTAAGCGAATATTCCGAAGACAGTTATACCGGCTTAAGAACCTACAGCATCAAGGGACCGGACAACGTTACGATCACCATCATTGAAGAATAAAGAAAAACTCTTCTGAATTCAGAAGAGTTTTATTTTTCATTAATGAATGTCTCAGTCTTCTCTGATCAGGTAGGCATCAACGATCTCACCGATGTATTCGGTATGATAGTCACCAACATCAGAGCCATTTCCATAGTAACGGTTTATGCCGGCTCAGGGATCCTGTCCAGATCCTGATCACTGGCATATATTATCCTGCATTCCAGGGTAAGCGGGAATTCCCTGATGCAGAGTGAATCATTACTGTTTCTGATCTGAGCTTCATAGCTTACCAGCCGCTGCTGCCGCCACCGCCGGAGCCGCTTCCGGAATAGCCACCACCGGAGCCTCCGCCGCTGTCAGATGAACTTGACCATCCTGAGGAATCAGTCCAGCCATCTGAAGACGAGTGGCTTTCGGCCCAGCCTGTAGAGTCTTCCTGGAAACTGTTCATGTTATTGTCCATGAAGTAGACGACATCAGTGCCTTCATACCAGCTTACCGGCGGAATCGCAATGTCCGCAAACCTGCTGATCCAGAAGTCGGTAATGCCTAAGGCATAGGCATAAGGCAGGATGTCATAGAAGTAATTCGGGTTTTCCTCAACAAGCATGATGATCCTGTCCTTTTCAGCTACTTCAATGAAGTCTTTGAATCCAAGGATCCTGCCGTACAGCTTATTGTTTTCTTCCGTTCTCTTCTTATATCTGCATGCAAGATAGAACTGATAAATGCCGAATACAATGCCAACACCTATGGCCGCCAGATGATACCAGCGGAAATAACGTTCCAGATTGGAGATCAGTATGCTAACAGGTACGATGATTGCCAGATGCAGGGCAGACAGTACGCTGATGGTTATGTATATCCATCTCTTCTTTTCGTACATTTTCATGCCATGCTTTCTGATGTAATCGCTTATGTCATTTATCGTCCTGTAGAATCTGTGTCTGAGCTTGTCTCTGGTGACGATCAGAGTACCGTCGTCCTGTTCCTCAGCGTATTTCTCCAGGCCTTCCAGGTACATGATTTCTTCCTTACTCAGACCTTCAGTGCTCTTGTCTGACAGCACGAACCTGTAGTTATCCTCTTCAATGTCCTCTATCTTCAGATAGCCCTTGTCAGCCAGCAACAGCAACATTCCGTTTATTGACGTCTTGCCGGCATAGCCATACATGACATTGTACATCTGCGGAGGCGTCAGTCCTTCCGGCGGATAGAATTCCACCGGTGTTACCACAACGTCCGGTTTGCCATGTCTGACATAGTTTCTTCGGTTAATGAAAGTCAGGACTATTGCCTGCACTGCAGCAAATACGCAGGTCAGAATGCTTCTGACCGGCCAGACCTTCTTGAAGTACCCTTCCTCAAACTCGCATCTGACCGTAAAGGCTTCTCCCGGCTTCAGAGTCTCAAAGTATTCAAGATATACGGTATTGTCTTCTCTCTTCTCCATGACGTCATGATAATCCGTTGATCCCGGATAGCCATGAGTCACACCGAACCTGTTCATGTCAAAGTCCTTGGGGAAGTGAATGATGACCTGCAGATGTTCTATGTCATAGTCCCAGGAATCCCCGATGATATTGAAATAGAACTCATCGCCGCCCTTCCATTCATCATTGCCTATTTCGTATTTGTAACTCAGAATGTAGCGCTGGCTGCCTTCCACAAGAACGTCGGCACTGCCCATTCTGACGTTGCAGGAGTCGTATTCAAAGGTGACTGAATTATCAACGTTTGTCTCAATGGAAGAAATGATCGCGTGGTTATGGCTGTAGCTGCCATCCTGTCTGTAGACGCTGTTATCCGTCGGAATGCTTCTGATGATGCCGTGATGAGGTGTCGCGAACTCGATGTCGATCGTTTCCGTGATCTCATAGACATTGTTCTCATTGACCATGATCTCAACTCTGACGTTTGTTGCCTTAAGGGTTTCATCAGCGCTTGTCTTAGTTAACACAAGACCGAACGAAAACACCAGAACCGTCAGTGCCAGTACCAGTCTCATTATCTTCTTCATCCGCATCATCTCCTGTTCCGATTACCATTATCATACCACATATTGAAAGAAGAGACTTCTCAGTCTCTTCACTTATTACCTTTGTTCAGAAACAGACCCGCTGCTATCCAGGCTATGGCCTTAAGAGCATACAGCATCGGCTGTATTAACCCTACCCTTTTCACGTACCCGTCAACGGCCATCATCTCATCAGCCGTGAACAGCGTACTTCCGGAGAACGGATCAGCCGCTTCATATACGATGGCCCCTATTCTGCCAATGCCTGTCAAAGCATCTGGGTTTTCAGGATACTCAGTCTCTTCCTTTTTCCCGGTGTACTGGCTGCTAATTATTTCACTGTAGCCTGGCCCATGTTGATCATACGGGTATTCAGCCGGATAGATCCTGTCAGGAACATTCAGTCTGAACTCAAACTGCGTTGAGAACAGAAACAGAACGAATACCAGCGGAACGGCTATGATGGCTGTTACAAGATGAAACCTGACATTTCTGATTGCCAGGCCAACGGCGCACATGCCGCCGATAACGGAAAGAAGACTTGTTTCCAGTAATAACAGACTGAATCCATCCGGTGGATAGAATGCTACCTTCAGTACATTATGGGCAATTATCACCGTTATCATGAACACGGTAAACATGATGATCACAATTGCCGTCGTCTTCAGTACCTGCTTTTTTGGATCATCCTTTCCGGCCACATACAGACCGTATCCCATCAGGGCTACTGCGAACAGTGTATAAGTGATCCCGCAAGAGATGATCCTTCTGTCAATTGCCTTCAGTGAATTTCTGGCAAAGAGGCTGATCTCCGTCATTACGGACTGCCTGCCGACTTCGGGAGTCATGCCGAAACCGACTGACCCGTAGAATCCGTCGTCGTATGAAAGTGTAAGTATCACCTCATCAGTCCCGTTGTAATTAATAACCTTCTGATATTCCTCAGACAGTCCCCTTACGGCCACGACGCTGTTGAAGATCATCACTGCCAGAAAGAGGATTCCGGCGGTCAGTGATATCATGCCCAGTATCTTTTCCCTGTTTTTCATGTGTTTCCTCTTTTATATTCTGATCGTAAGGCAGTTAATGCCAAACAGATAGTTGTAATTGATGTCCTTGAAGATGCTGTAGACCATTCTGATTCCCATGTTCTTGGTTATGTCATCATTCTCCGTGATCATTCTTCTTTCTTCCGGGTTGAATGGTATGCAGTCATCCTTTATGCGCAGGATGATGCTGTCATCCTTATGAACGACTCTTACGTTAATCGAATGTTTATTATTGTCCTTGGTGAAGCCGTGTTCAACGATGTTGCCAGCCATCTCTTCCAGAGCAAGAGCTGAGAAGTATGAACGTCTCTTGTCAATTCCTCTGCTCTGACAGAAATCCATGATCCTTTTCGACAGATTAATGACTTCTTCCATGTTCATTACGGTAATGTCGATCCTCTCATCCTCGGCAGCACCGAAATCAGCCGGAATTACCATCAGCTGTTCCATGTTGCGTGGGCAGTGCCTGTTCTTCACCCAGGCGTGACCGATGATGAACAGTGTCGTCACGATGCCGTTAAGTACATTGGCAATGTAGACACCGTTGACCTTCAGCCATCCGGTCAGTAAGATTGAGAACCCTGCAACGCAGATGATACCGTCAAGCAGCGACAGTATGTTGACAAACAGCTGCTTGCCGCTGGCCTGCCCATAACTGGTGAAGTGCTGGCAGATGATGCTGAACGGCATGCACAGTGGCAGTATTCTTAATCCGGATACCATCATCCCGTATACCGGTGCCCCTGTGTCATGGAAGAACAGTCCGGCAAGCGGTCTTGCCAGCAAGATGATCACGGCATCAATGGCACACATCAGCGGGATGAAGTATCTGAACATTACTCTCATGATGTCACAGAGACTCTGTCTGTCCTCTTCGCCGATACTGACGCTCATCTGCAGCCTTGATACGGTCATCATGCCGCCCGGTATTGCCCAGAATACGCTGAGCAGGTTATTGGCAGCCGTGAAGGCTGACAGTCCTGCACTTCCGGTATGGATGTCAAGAAGCTTATTGACGATAAGTCCCCTGCCCGTCATGTAAAGTAATCCGGCTGCGCCCGGGAAACCTACGGCGATGATCCTGAACACTTCCTTCCAGTCGATCTTCATCAGCTTGAATCTGAATTCAGACTTTCCTGACAGAAAGTACGATGACTCTACCGCCAGAAAGACCCACATGCCAATGACGCTTGACAGGGCCAGTCCCAGTTCTTCCCAGTCCAGCCTGCATACAAACAGGTAACAGAGAATGAGATTGGTGATAATGTATGCGATGCTGGCGTACATCGTACGCTTGCTCTTGTTCTGCATGGTAAGAAACGCCGGCAGCTGGTTGCCAAGTATTGTCGGGATCACCGATGCCGACATTACCAATAAGAAGCGATTGAACGTCGGTCGTAAGGCTTCATTCTGGGTAAAGAAACCGGTCATGCCGGTCGCCCCCATGAATGCGAGCACTGCCGTAAACAGAAGGCCTATGATCATCGCTACCATCGTATTGAGGGCAAAGACATCCCGGATCTTATCGATTTCATTCTGGCCTAATAACTTGCCGCAGATGATGGCTACGCCTCCTGCCAGCATGGTGCTGATTGCTCCCAACAACATGTCAGCCGGTCCGAAAAGACCTACTGCGCTCATTACTTCAATGTCGCAGTAGTTACTGGCAAAGTAGCTGGATACAATGTCATTAACTGATCCGACCACAGCCAAAAGAACCTGTATCGGCAACAGTCTGAACATGAGCTTTCTGATCATCTGCAAATTATCCTGTTTCATTTTCGTATTCCTTATTTATAATTATAACATTTCTCCAGCACTTCTGGCTACATACAGAAAAAGAACCGCCGTGCGGTTCCTGTTTTCTTACTGTGCAGCCAGCTTCTTACAGAATTCGACGAATTCAAGGACTCTTCCGCCCGTCTCAAAGCTGAATTCCTGAACCTCGCCGCCATCCTTCTTCCAGTAGAGATACAGCCATGGACCGGGATCACCGCTTTCCAGATGCTCTTCCCTCTTCTTAACCTTTCCGTTATTGAGCAGTTCAAAGAATTCCTTCCACTGTTCTTCGGTGAGTTCAACCTTGCCGGATACGGTTATGTCATCTTCCGTCAACGGCCAGTGATCACCTTTTCTGGCCTCATGGTAGAACATGCAGGTGCCATCCTCAACATAGAAGCGGTATCTCTGATAGTCCGGGGGATTTGTTGATGATGAATACGTGTAGTAAAACTCCGTTATGTCATCGATCTTTATGTCCCTGCCGACGGTCTTTTCCCCGCTGCAGCCGGAAACCGGAACGATCATAAGCAGGGATAAGAGTGCTTTCATTATCTTTTTCATCATGTTCACCTCTGCAACTTCAGTTTACCACGTTGTTTTTCCCCGTCAACAAATAACAGGGAGTTACCTCCCTGTTTTCATTTGTGAACGTACATTCTGGTCAGATGATCAGAATCCTCTTCCTTAGCCATGCAGTGAAACTGCCAGCCGTATCTTTCATAGAAACCGGTGTGTTCAGTCGCCAGATAGACCGGAGAAATCCCCTTTTCCCTGAGATCCTCCACCGCCATGTTCAGCAGTTTTCCGGCAATGCCTTTTTTGCGGCATTTTTCTTCAACATATACCGCACATATGTTTGGCGCAAGATCCTTTCTTTCATGAAAGTCGTTTTCTATTGCTCCCAGACCTCCGACAATGTTACCGTCCTCAAGGCACAGATACCATCCCAGTTCAGTTCTGCCTTCAAGATAGTCTTCCATGCACTGCAGATAGGCCTGCGTCGGCACATGCCATTTTTCATGGAACCATTCAGCAGCCTGCTGTTTTATTTCCGGAACCTGTCTCAGCGTAACATATTTAATCATTCTAGAATTCCTTCTTCTCCATCATTCTTACCGTAAGGACATACATGACATAGATTATTGCCAGTAATACTGCAGTAATGATCACCAGTAACAGCGCCGGATTTCTGACGGCAAGGTCAATGACTGCCCTTACCAGACCTGTTGCTTCTGAAATCGAGTGTGAATTGAAGTAATTCTTAAACATCAGCAGGATCACGGCAATGACGCCATATCCTCCGAAGATAACCATCCTGCTTTTCTCAATGCCGAACTTCAGCTGGAAATAAACCAGTACGGCACAGACCATGGACATGCCAAGGAATGATCCGATAACACCTGAGATCATGCCATCCATTTCAACCGGCTTGCCGGTTAAAAATGACGTAATGAACATGATGATCAGTCCCACAACCGTTCCTGCAAGTTCCATGCCGAAGCAGAACGCATATTTCTCCGTTACGTAGGTCTTACAGTCTATTGGCAGTGAGAAAAGAAACGGATATCCATTGTCGAATTCATCATAGCTTATCGTTCCCATGGCCGTTATCATCATTAACATTGACACATAGGTAACTATGAAACTGCCATCAAATGAAAAACCTAAAGCCACGCTTACAACCAGAAAGATCAGCAATGTCTGTTTGCGCTGCAGTGTCAGCCGCATGTCCTTGACTAATAATCCCTTCATCTTTCCTACCTCCCCGTCAGCATCAGAATGAGATCATCGATGCTGCCGTTTTCCACGACTATTTCCGGATAGTTTTCCATGTAGAACTGTTTCTGATCAGTCAGACAGCGGTAACCGTAGTTTTCCTTCTTTTCCTTCAGGACATAGCTTCTGTCCATCTTTCCGTAAGTCTCTTCATCAACCTTGAGAATGGCGTAGCTGGAAAGGATCCTGTCGGTATCCTCGTGCAGTATGATCTTTCCCTCATGGATAAGATAGATGTCATCACAGAGGTTTTCCAGATCTGAGGAGATGTGTGAGGAGATCAGTATTGAACAGTCCTCGTTTTCCTTCAGATATTCCCTCAGAATATCCAGAATGTCATTTCTGGCCTCGACGTCCAGACCGCTGGTCGGTTCATCCATTATCAGCAGCTTCGCCCTGTGGCTGATGGCGCTTAATACCCTTACTTTGGCCTTCATGCCTGTTGAAAACTCTCTGATAACCTTGCCTAACGGCACGTCAAATCTGATGCACAGATGACGGAAATATTCCTCGTCAAAGTCATCATACATGTTCTTCAGAATGGCAATCACGTCATTAACGGTCAGATAACCGCTGAAGCCGGACTCTGCCAGGGCTACTCCGATGTTTTGCTTATCACTTGCCTTCATGTCGGCAGTGTTCTTTCCCATTACGACTACCTTACCTGAATCAGGCTTGATCAGTCCCAGTATGGACTTGATGGTCGTGCTCTTGCCGGCACCGTTTTTGCCGACCAGACCGCAGACCTGACCGTCAGGTATCTCAAGGGAAACATTTAGTTCAAAATCCCGGTATCTCTTTACCAGATTTTCAATCGTAATCATAACAATTCCTCCATTAAGATGCCGATGATCTCCCTGATTTCATCCTTGCTTAATCCGGCAGAGATGCCCTGCTGGATGGCGTTGGCGAGATCATCCTCCACTGCCTTTCTTCTGGCTTCATAGGCCAGCTGCAGGTCAGCAGCGTTGACAAACGTTCCCTTGCCATGAACCGTGGTGACAAAGCCTTCAGCCTCAAGCATGTCATAGGCCTTCTTTACCGTCAGGGCACTTATTTTCAGTTCAGCAGCTAAGGCTCTTACTGACGGCAGGATCTGCCCTTCCGGCAAATTGCCGGCAATGATCTCATTTTTGATCTGAGATATCACCTGTTCATAGATTGGAACCATTGAGTTGTTGTTTATAATGATGCGCATATTTATCAGCCTCATAAACAGTGTATAACAGTATATAACTGTTGTCAACTGTTATACAGTGTTTATTTGAATATTTTGCGGAAATGTCTTACAATGGTCATGACCGGAATATAGCGCAGCTTGGTAGCGCGCTTGAATGGGGTTCAAGAGGTCTCGGGTTCAAATCCCGATATTCCGACCATGAAGACAAACGGCACAGATAACTGTGCCGTTTTTTCATCAAAAAGGAACTGTTCCCAGTTCCTGTATATTAACTGAACATTCCCCCGTTGTACTTCCTCTGCGTTTTGACAAGCATTATCATGGAGATTACGAAACCGCCAGCCAGAATCCCCAGCGGCACCAGAAGCACGTCCGTAAGCAGGTCACCAAGTGCGCTCAAGGCCATCGTCGCACACAGCATGAACAGACCTCTGGCAATTTCCCTGCCATAGGCTGCTCGGTCAGCTTCACTGACATTATTCTGATGATACTGCATTATGTATTTTGTATTGCCCCTGTTTATGGCATTGGCATAGATGCCGATGATCAGGGCAACTGTTCCTGTTATGATCGCGTATAATTTCATTTTTATTCTCCTAAGTTAACCAGTATCTGCTACCCCAGTTTTCAAAGTTCCATTCTTCCATATATTCGTTGCATTCGTAGTCTATGTACCAGATCTTACCGTCACTGACGACGAAATTGGTTGGATAATAATCAATGTTCAGACCGTTTTTCCTGGCCAGTTCCGCCATTTCCCTGATCTGCGGCAGATATTTATCAACCGAATCTCCTCTTTCAAGGATCTCTGAGACCGTTTCACCTTCAATGTACTGTTTGACGATGATCTCCTCATCGCGGTCAACATCCACCATTTCAGGCATCGGGATGCCGATCTTTCTGAGCCTTTCGTAATCCCGGCATTCCGCTTCGATCTTGTCGCCAAAGGCGTAATAGTCACACGGTTCATGATGTATCTTCTTTACGACAAAGTACATGCCATCACATTCAGCCAGATAGGAGTATCCACCCTTGCCGTGGCCAAGCAGCCTGATGATCACGTATGACCTGTCATTAACGGTTACTGTATCATTCATCACTTATCCGTACTGATTCCGTTTCTCTTAAGCACGAACTTAAGAATGATTGGAGAAAGAATGAAGCTCAGCACAAAGGCAACCGGCAAGCAGATAAGCTCAGCCTTCATGAGCATCGGTCCCAGTGTTATCCTGGCCCCATGTGCCACTGCCGTCCTGTAGGCAATGTAGACCATCAGGAAGGTCATTATCGGCGAATAGATCAGACTGGTGATCAGGGCATCCAGCAGTTTGGCTCTGAAGCCTTCATGATCAAGTCCCAGTTTTCTGATCGTAACCTCAACGATGCTGCGGACCGGAATAGCCAGTCCCAGGATCAGCGCCAGCAGAAAACTGATGACAAAGTTAAGAAGAAAGTCTATGAGTGTGAAGTGGCCGGAAGTGATGAGACCTACTGCAGTGAGAACAAAACTCATGCACAGCCCCATGAAGACGCTCATCTCCTGCCCGACTTTTTTCATGTTCATCTGATCGTTACACCTGCTTTTCTTCAAATATCAGAGCCTGATAAGGCTTCAGAACTACCCCGGATCCCTTCCATTCTAGACCAGGATAGTTATCCAGCAGTATGTCAGCGTCCCTTACCCATACAGGGAGTTCATATTTTACGGTGGACTTGCTGAAATTGCCGACTACAAACAGTCTTCTGCGGTTGTACTGACGGCTGTAGGCGATGACCTTCCTGTTGGCATGGTCATATTCAACCGTCTCGCCATATATGGCTGCCTCATCAGTCCTCTTGATCTTCAGCAGCTGCTGGTAGTACCTGTATATTGATTTTTCACTGCTCAGATCAGCATCGACGTTTATCTCCTTATGATTCGGATTCACCTTCTGCCAGGTTTCATGGCCTTCATTGAAACCGCCGTTTACACTGTCATCCCAGGCGATTGGTACTCTGTTATGATCTCTGGCCCCGTACTTGATGAAACTGAAGGCCAGCTTCTTAGGCATGCCGTAACCGGTCATCAGGTCATAAACGAAATGGCTTACCGGATCCTTGAGTTCATCCATGCTGTCAAACTGACAGTTGGTTAGACCTACTTCCTGACCCATGTAGATGAACGGAATACCAAAGCCCATGTAGGTCACCGTTGCAAGCAGTGTAGCCGCTTCATAGCGGTAGTGTCTGGTATCGATTGAGAAACGGCTCACGCTTCTTGGCGTGTCATGATTTTCCAGTACCAGGGTATTCCAGCCGCAGCCATAAGTGGAGGACTGAGGTTCAAACAGTCCCTTCTTGAACTGCAGCAGATCAAACGGCTTCCAGAAGAACTTCTTGCCGTCAATGTTATCGGCATCGAGGTGATTGAAGTCAAAGATGGTATCCAGTTCCTTATTGCTCTTCCTGACGTAAGCCAGAGCGGCTTCTCTGGATGGGTGGTATGATTCCCCGACCGTATAGCTGTCATAATGGGAAAGAGCCTTTTCATTGAGTTCCTTCAGAAACTCGTGCATGCGCGGTCCGTCAATGAAGAATCTGCCGCCTCTCTGGAAGGCCTTCCTGTCAAAGTCATCAGCGAACGGATAGACCTTGGATATCATGTTGAAGACGTCAAAACGGAAGCCATCAACGCCCTTATCCATCCAGTAATTCAGTATTTCCACGAATTCCCTTCTTACTTCCGGATTCTCCCAGTTGAGGTCAGCCTGTTCCTTACAGAACAGGTGCAGATAGAACTCGTCAGTTTCCCCTATCCTCTCCCAGGCGGTGCCGGTGAATGAAGAGATCCAGTTTGTCGGCGGTAAAAGCTTGTCCTTTTCCCATCTGCCCTTGCGGATGATGTAATAGTCCCTGTATGGGGATTCCGGGTTGGCAATGGCTTCTTTGAACCATGGATGTTCAGTGGATGAGTGATTCATTACCATGTCCATGATGAACTTGAGATCTCTCTTATGGCATTCATCAACAAGACGCTCAAAGTCCTGCATCGTGCCGAACTTCTCATCTATGACCTTATAGTCAGCGATGTCATAGCCATAGTCATAGTCGGGAGATTTGTAAAGCGGTGAAAACCAGATCGCCGTCACTCCCAGATCCTTAATGTAGTCAAGCTTGGATATGATGCCTTCAATGTCTCCCCAGCCGTCATTATTGCTGTCACGGAAGCTGAAAGGATAGACCTGATAGACCACGGCGTTCTTAAACCATTCTGTCTTCATATAACTTACCTCAGATTATTTATATATGTATTTCCTTATCCATTATAACAAAAAAACAGACAGGAACATCTGTTTTCAGACATCCCTGTCAATTTTCATGTTAACTGTAAGAACTTATTACCAGTCAATGATCGGTGACTGATAGAACTTTCTGGTGTCGAGATCAAGGATCAGTCTTGCTCCACCGTACTTTGTTCCCGTTGCGTCGTAGCTGCCCCAGACATCCTCACGCTTGTAGCTTTCCTTGTGAGCGGTGATCGGCTTCAGATAATAGCCGCCGTTTTCACGGTTCAGACCAAACAGCGCTCTGATCGGTGTGACAAACAGATTGCCTGACAGTAACGGCACGATGTCGGATACGTCACCAAGACGTTTTACCGTTCCTTCACGGAAGCCGGCTGCCAGTAACGGTGAACCGAATGTTACGGTGTTGAGAACGTTGTACTTAGCCTTGATCGTTGCGTCGGCTGCTACCTGCTGAGCTATCATGCCGCCTAATGAGTGTCCGGCCAGTACCAGATTGGCTCCCTTTGGGATGTTCTGCAGAATGACATTGACGACATTATAGTAATATGCATTCCCCAGATTGAATCCGGCAAACAGGTCGGTCAGAGCTTCCGTTGACTGATTGAATACCCATTCGGTTCCTGACAGGGTAACCAGATAGATCTCCTTGCTGGAGAAGGTCTTCTTCAGTGTACCTTTGGTGATGGTGATCGGTCCCTTTGTGCCCTGGTTATAACCGTCGCTAACGTAGTTGGCAAGCTGAGCAGCGTTGGTAAAGGTTGCGGTGTTACCTGCTGCGTGAACTTCTGCCGTTGCTGCGAAGGACGAGAAAACCAACAGGACTGACAACAGAACTGTAAAAAGTCTTACTCTCTTCTTCATTATTATACTATTCTCCATGCCCCTGGCCTTTTCAGAGGCTATCTTCAATTAGATTATAACACGGCTGTAAGCTGCTGACTTAACAACCTGCCGCATTTTCCGAACATTATCTCAGGCAACCGGGGAAAAAACCGCAGGACTTATGTGCTAGAATTATGGTTGAAGGCAGGAAACGGATAATGCGAACAGATTACCACATTCATTCTGAATTCTCTGATGACTCCAAAGAACTAATGGAAACGCAGATTGAAAGAGCGATCGAACTCGGACTGGACGAGATCTGTTTTACTGACCATGTTGACTACGGTATCAAGAAGGACTGGGATGAAGGCAATATTGAGTGGATCGTCACCAATGAAAAGGGTTTTGATCCAAACAGCAGAAATCCTCTGGCCAACGTCAACTATCCCGAATACTTCAGCAAGCTATCCAGAATGCAGGAAACCTACAAGGGAAAGATACGCATTAAGAAAGGTCTTGAGTTCGGCATTCAGTCATCTACTGTCAGTAAGTTTGAAAGCCTGTTTGAAAGATATGAAAATGAACTGGACTTTGTCCTTCTGTCCATGCATCAGGTAGACAACCTGACCTTATGGGATCAGAGCTATCAGAGCGGCAAAAGCCAGCAGGAATACAATGAAGGATATTACAATGAGATTCTCAAGGTTATCAGAACCTTTAAGAACTACAGCGTTCTGGCTCATCTTGACTTAATTGCCAGATACGACGATAACGGCGTTTATCCTTTTGAAAAAGTACGGGACATCATAACGGAAATACTTAAGACAGCCATAGCCGACGGCAAGGGAATCGAGATCAATACTTCCTCATGGCATTATGAATTAAATGACACCCAGCCATCCAGGAAAATCCTGAAACTGTATAAAGAACTTGGCGGCAGGATCATAGCCATAGGTTCAGATGCCCACTACGATCGCTATCTGGGCGATCACATCGATGAAGCCATGAAGATACTTAAGGAGATCGGCTTTGAGGAATTCTGCACCTTTGAAAGAATGAAGCCGGTATTCCACAGACTATAAACGGGAGAGAGAATAAGATGAACGACATAATTGAACTAATGAAGCAGCGTCACAGCGTAAGACAGTATACGGATAAGAGAATACCTGAAGACATCAGAAAGCTTCTTGATGAATACACTGAGGAAATGAACAGACAGGGCAACCTGCACATGCAGATCATCTACGATGAACCTGAATGTTTCAGCAGCCGGCTTGCTCACTATGGCAGGTTCAGCGGCTGTAGTAACTACATTGCCGTAATAGGCAGGAACGCTGAAGACCTGGAGGAAAGATGCGGTTTCTATGGCGAAATGGTCGTGCTCAGGGCTCAGGAACTGGGACTGAATACCTGCTGGGCCAAGATGACCCACGGCAAGAGCAAGGCCGTCATCAACCCGGATGAAACCGAGGTCATCGTCATAGCACTGGGCTATGGCAAAACTCAGGGTGTCCCCAGTAAAAACAAGTCAGCTTCAGCCGTCAGTAATGTCAGGGAAGATTCTCCTGCCTGGTTCAAGAGAGGCGTAGAAGCAGCCTTACTGGCACCGACAGCCGTCAATCAGCAGAAGTTCAGGATCACGCTGGATGGTAACAAGGTTAGTGCCAAGCCGGGAATCCTGGGCTCATGTCTGAAGATAGATCTGGGCATTGTAAAGTGCCACTTTGAACTGGCAGCCGGCCGGGAAAACTTTGACTGGAATTAAAACAGACTGATCACTCAGTCTGTTTTTTCATTTCTTAATTAATACAGCTGTCTGCGGCGGCAGCTTGCCTTTGAATTCCCTTGACCTGAACACCACCCTGCCCTCAAATTCATAAGCTTTCCTGGACAGGTTAACGATCAGAACATGCCTGCCTCTGGTGAAATACAGTACTCTGTCCTTTTCCGTTATCTCCACATGCGGATCAGTCAGATCTCTGGTCTTTCTTCTTAACTCCGTCAGCCTGCAGATGAAATGATAGATGGAATTTTCATCCTTCATGCAGCTGTCAACTGACATGTCATTCTCCCTGCAGAACGGCAGATAAGGCTCGGCATCACCTGTAAAGCCGTGATTAGGTTCCTCATCATTCCAGATCATCGGCAGCCTTGTGCCGGTACGCTGATATCCCCCATCCTTTGAAGGAATGTGGACCGTCTTCATGCCAATCTCATCACCATACAGAACAAAAGGTATGCCCGGCAACGTGAACAGCATCATGTAGAATATTCTTAACTGTTCATCATTAAGGTAATTGGCAATTCTCCAGCTATCATGATTGCCGCTGATCAGAGCCAGATATCCATTCTGTTTTTCTGCCTCATTGAATCTTTCCCTCATGTCCTTCAGAGTGAAACCCAGATCGTTATTGCCGTTAATCACTGACTTTCCGCGGGTATTCTCATCACTTCTGAACAGCCGGTGATAGAAGTTGTCCCAGTGATCCAGTACGAAGTCAGCGTCAAAACCGGCTTCAAGCGAACGCTGAGGGTTCGACCACTCGCTTACGAAGAAGGCTTCCGGATATTCCTTCCTGATCCTTCTGAACATCCATTTCCATACCTCAATGGTAGCTGACTTGTCTTCATCGTTCTTAACCAAAGAATCAGCCATGTCAACTCTGAAGCCGTCCGCTCCCTTGGACAGCCAGAATCTCATGACTTCAAGCATGTAGTTACGGGCAGCCAGGGTTCTCTTATCCTTGTAGGACATCTGCCACTCAGGATGGTCAATATCCTTAAAACCATAGTTGAAAGCCGGCTGATGAGCAAAGAAATTAACCATGTAGCAGCCGTGGCGGTCAAACATGCCGGCTAAAAGATTACTGCCCTTATCCCATGGGTTGTCATTCCAGATGAACAGATCGCTTTTCTCATTCTTATCTGCGCGGGCGCTCTTCAGAAAATCCTTATTATTCAGGGCTGAATGACCGGCAACAAGGTCAATGATGATCCTGATTCCTCGCTCATGTGCTTCTTTTATGAGCTCGTCAAAATCCTGGAGCGTACCAAAACGGGGATCAACATCAAAGAAATCTTCAACGTCATAACCGCCATCCTTAAACGGTGAACGGTAAAAGGGATTGAGCCAGACGGCATTGAATCCCATGTCTTTTATGTAGTCAAGCTTGCTTATTATGCCCCTGAGATCTCCGGTACCGTCATTGTTGCTGTCAAGAAAGGAAGTCGGATAGATCTCATACGCCATCATGTTTCTGAATGATCTTCTGCTCATGGTAACACCTCTGAGTTAATTATAAACCAATGGAAAACCGGCATGAACCGGTTTATTTGTTGATGAATTCAACGGTAAAGTTCTTGCCGTCATTGAATACCAGAGGTATTCTGTCTTCCTTTACGGTACCGATACCCACGGTGGCGCTCTTGCCGTCAGCACTGGCCTCACCGATCTTCAGCACGGCTCTGGTTTCACCTATGGTTATCTCCAGTTCATGAGCCGTATCATAACGTACCTCAACGCTGCCGTTAGGAGGCAGGTTGCCGGAAAGAAATCTGTAGGTGCCTTCCTGCGGACCCTCTGGCAGTCCTGCCAGCTGGGCTAAGGTGGCATTGAAGTTTATCTTGATACTGCTGCCGTCCCCATTGAACTCCATTGTTCCGTATTCCGATTCAAAGAGCCCCTCATGAGGATTGGGGGCAGGATACGGCGGTTCATAAGGCTGATTGCCGCCATCGCCGTTATGAGTGCCGATGTACCATATTATTCCGCCTGCTACTATTAAAACCGCCATTATCCATGGAAGAATCTTCCTTATTCTCATATTCGTCTCCTCCTTCACTAAAGAGTACTGCTTATAATCTGATTATACCTTATATGAGGCCGTGAATAAATACAAAGGCATTATGCGGATTCAAGTCACCTGTTCATGTGGTAGAATGATATAAACAGAAAAGAGTTTTAGCATATGGTTTTGGCAATTGAATCACTTATACTGTGTCTGGCATTTACGGCAATGGTCTACATCATGAGCCGCAAGCCGATAAACACCTTATATAACTACCCGCCAAGAATTCAGGAACGGGTAAGAAGTCTGGAGGAATACCGGGACAAGGTGCCTACTCAGAAAAACAAGATCACTGCCAAGCTTGGTGCACTGGTCCTGTTTACGGTCATAATGGCGCTGTTGTTGCGCTATGCTAATAAGTGCACGACGTTCAGAGATGCCTTCATCAACGGCTTCATATTATGGACAGTCGTAAATCTCTATGACGCCATCGTTCTGGACATCATCTGGTTCTGCCACGATCCGTATTTCGTCTTCAAGGGTACGGAGGACATGGTGGATGACTATCATGACTACATGTTCCACATCAGGGGTTTCTTCATCGGTGAAGCTCTTGCCCTTGTCGTCTGCCTTCTGGCAGCGCTGCTGGTTCATTTTGTACTGTAAGGAGAATAAACATGGCATTTGATTTCAAGAAGGAATACAAGGAGTTCTATCTCCCAGCTGCCACTCCCGGGATAATCGAAATACCCAGGATGAATTACCTGGCTGTCAGGGGTATTGGCAATCCAAACGATGAGGACAGCGAATACAAGCAGTCCATAGCGCTTCTGTATGGAATAGCCTACACGATCAAGATGAGCAGGAAGGGTTCTCATCAGATTGAAGGCTACTTTGACTATTCTGTTCCGCCTCTGGAAGGCTTCTGGTGGCAGGAAGGAGTCTCAGGCATAGATTACAGTCATAAGGAAGACTTCAACTTCATATCCGTGATCAGACTGCCTGACTTCGTTAAGAAGGAAGACTTTGATTGGGCAATCGAGGAAGCGACCAGAAAGAAGAAGACGGATTTTTCCAAGGTGGAATTCTGGACATACGATGAAGGACTGTGCGTGCAATGTATGCATCTGGGAAGCTATGACGATGAACCGGCAACCGTAAAGGCCATGCAGCAGCATGCTGAAGCCCTGGGTTATGAAGAGGACTTTGAATCCGGTCGCATGCATCATGAAATCTATCTCTCTGATCCAAGGAGAACGGATCCCGCAAAACTTAAGACGGTGGTCCGCCATCCAATCAGAAAGAGAGAAGAACAGTGAGCAGAAACAGTCTGGTAGAATCATATTATGTCAGGCAGAAATGATCTGCCGGGAGGTTTACAATGATATTCAGTTGGGTAGACGGTTTTGAATTAAGTGTAAAAGTAGAAGATGGAACAGTCGTCATTTCCGGCAATAAGGAAGGACTTTTGTCACTGGCCAATCATCTCGCCACGCTGGCTGATCAGGAAGGAAATGATCACTTTCATCTGGATGAACATAATTCCCTTGAGGAAGGATCAGCTGAGCTGATCATAGAGAAGGTGGACTAATGGATAAGAGCATAGAAGCATATTTCGTTGAAACATTTATCAGAAAGAACCGCAGGGACAGGATCATGCTTGAACTGACAAATCCCAGGAAACGTTACGACGGTCTGGACAGATTCTGCCATCAGGCAGCCGATCTGCTTGATCCCGAAAAGGTAGTCATGAAGGCCAATAATCTGGAAAATCTGCCGGGATTCGTCATGTTCATGAAGACCCATGATGAAACCTGTACGATCCTTTCACCAAACGGAAACGTTGACGGACAGAAATTGCCGTTCATGGAAGCCGTGAGGCAGGCAATACTATGTCAGGACGCTGCGATAATCGTCGGTAACGGTTTTGCGGTAGTATTCACGGAACCGATGAAAGGCGGACATGATAAATATCTGTTAACTGAAACAAAGAAAAAAGGGACCTGGTAAAGTCCCTTTTGTCATTCTTACAGGATTGCCTGAACGGCAGCCTTTACTTCGTCCATGTCAACCGTTGGTTCGAATCTGGCAACTACATTCCCTTCACGGTCAACCAGGAACTTGGTGAAGTTCCAGCCGATGTATGTCTTGTCACCGAACTGCTTGTTGTTGATCTTGGCGAACTTGTCCAGAGCAGCGTTCTTGATGCCCTTGCCGAAGCCGACGAATGGCTTGACGCTTGCCAGGTATACAAACAGAGGATCAGCTGTTTCACCGTTAACATCGATCTTGGCGAACTGCGGGAATTCGGTTCCGAACTTCATCGTGCAGAACTGATGAATCTCCTCATCTGTGCCAGGAGCCTGATTGGCGAACTGGTTGCATGGGAAGTCCAGGATCTCAAAGCCCTGATCTCTGAATTCTCTGTACATGGCTTCCAGCGGGTCATAATGTGGGGTGAATCCGCAGCCTGTTGCGGTGTTGACGATCAGAAGGACCTTGCCTTCATAGTCTCTTAAGCTCTTTTCATTTCCTGATTTTTCCTTAACCTTGAAATCGTATACTGTTGGCATGTTATTTATTCCTTTCCTTACTATTTTCCATTAATTCATACAATAACTGATATAACTGTGCAGCTTTTTCTGCCGGTAGGTCAATGCAGCGGGCAACCGTTTCCGGAACCCTGCTGGCTTTATCCTGCAGTTCTCTGCCCTTTTCGGTGAGACTGACGATGACGATGCGGTCATCCTTTTCGCTTCTTTTCTTTTCGAGATAACCTTCATTCTGGAGTTTCTTCAGTAACGGTGATACCGTTCCGTTATCCAGCATGAGTCTCTCACAGATCTCCCCTACCGTAATACCGTCCGTTTCCCAGAGGACAAGCATCAGGATGTACTGCGTATAGGTCAGTCCCAGTTCCTTTAGAGCCGGTGTATAAAGACTGATCACGCTTCTGCTTGCGGCATACAGCGGGAAACACAGCTGATTGGCCAGTTTCATGTATTCCATGTTCTTTTTCTCCATTTAGCTTCTCCTTTCTGTTTTATGCAATTATATTTTATCAAATATATTTTTATTGTCAATAAAAAAGAACATGTAATTAAACATGTTCTAGATAAGTTCAAAGTGTTTGAGGGCATTGTAGATGCCGTCATCGTCAACCGAGGTGGTAACGTATTCGGCTGCGGCCTTGAGAGCATCCTTGCCGTTGCCCATTGATACGCCGACACCGGCAAACTTGATCATCGCAATGTCGTTTTCACCATCGCCGAAGGCCATTACCTGTGAACGCTTCAGTCCCTCCTTCTCAAGGAACTTCATTATGCCGGCCGCCTTGCCGCCGGTCTTGGCAATGATGTCAATGCCTGTATCGTTCCAGCTGGTAATGCTGCACTGGTCAAGCAGGTCCTCAAGTTTCTTTCTGACTTCGCTGTTTACGAAGGCCAGACACTGATAGATCTTTTCGCCCTTGTATTCACCGATGTCCGGAATGGTACCGTGAGTAGCGGCCTGCGTCTGTATGACGACATCGTCAACGTAGTTGATGTAGCGCTTATGCTCGCCAATCAGTACGAACGGCAGTCTTCCTGCCTGGAAGATTGAAACAAGGATCTCAACTTCACCCGGGTCAATTTCATTACCGGCAAACATTTCCTGATTCTCATCGAAGCAGATGTTGCCGTTAAGCGTCAGATAACCGTCAAAGCCGATGTCCATTACCGGCAGCTTGCTCATCTCCGTCAGGTCTCTGCCGGTAGCGATGACGCACTTGATGCCGTTGGCCTGAGCTGCATGAATGGCATCAATGGCGCTCTGAGGAACCTTGCCCGTAGTATGGGACAGCAGCGTTCCGTCGATGTCAAAGAAGATCGCCCTGATGTCGGAAGCGTCGACTCCTGCCTGAACAATGTCCAGCATGTCGGTAAATCCCGTCATGTCCAGTACTTCCATTATGGTTTCATTGACGCCGGTAAGAGTCAGTGTACCGTGATTGCCCAGAGTCTTCTTGGCAGAGAGGATGACTCTCAAGCCGGTAGATGAGATGTATTCAGTATCAGTCAGATCAAGAACGATGTTCTGAGATCTTCCGCACGCCTCTTCCATGGCCTCGGAAAAATCCCCAGCTGTCTGAGTGTCTATTCTTCCTTTTGGAGCAACGGAACATATTCCATCTTCAAGTTCCAGGATCTCAATATCCATAACGCACTTCCTTCCCCATTATTTCTAACGTACTTTCCAATAGTAATTTTAACATATTAGTGCCCCAAAGAAAAAGGGAAGTCGATCAACTTCCCCTGCTTTCTACAGAATAGTTACGTTCTTTTCGTAATCAAACGTGTGCTGATCCTTGGTGGTGTCAGGATAACCAACGGCGATGGCTACCTGATAGCCATATCCTTCAGGGAATCCCAGCTTTTCAGCGTATTCAGCCTTCTTTTCACCATTGAGGACCTTCTTCATGCAGCCGAGAATTACACTACCAAGTCCCATTGCGGCAGCGGCCAGATGAATGTTTTCCACGGCAATGCCTGCGTCCACGGCACTCCAGCCAAAGGCTTCATCACCGGAAATGTAAATGGTGATCGGAGCGCTGTAGTAGAAATTGCCGGCGGCATCAGGATTCAGATCTTTCTGGATCTCTGCCTGTACCGGATCATCCTTACCTACTACGGTAAAGTGAAGTTCCTGTCTGTTGGCAGCGGTAGGAGCCTTCAGGCCTGCTTCAACGAGTTCTCTGACAGTCTCGCACGGTAACGGCTCTGCCGTATACTTGCGGATGGAACTGCGGGTATTGATTATTTCCATGCAATCTTTCATATCATATTCCTCTTTTCTCTGAATTAATTATAAATCAGTTTGATTAAACATTCGTTTCCGGTGACCGCGATCATCTTTTCTTTGGAACCTTGATCCCGGAAGAAATGATGGCATTCTGCGGACATACCAGTACACACAGATGACAGCCTACGCACTTCTTGGGATCAAGCACCGGTCTGTCCTCAACGATGGAAATGGCCTGGTGACCGCCATCCATGCAGGATATGTAGCATCGCTGACAGCCTACGCACTTATCGCGCAGAAACTTCGGATAAATGATATAGGAGCGGTCAAGACTGTCCGTCGGAATGATCTTATCCGTCGTGATCTTCTCCATGTCGGTGATGTGGGGGATGTTATTCTTCTTCAGACACAGGGCAACCCCATCCTTAATGTCATCAATGATCCGGTAACCGTACAGCATTACCGCCGTTGTTACCTGTATGGTATCAGCACCCAGAACGATGAATTCCAAAGCATCTCTCCAGGTCTCAATGCCGCCCATGGCACTGATGTGCTTGTCCTGCAGATTTCTGTCCTTTGCCAGTTCGGTTATGAATCTTAAGGCTATCGGCTTTACGGCCTTGCCTGAGTAACCGCCGATCGAAGCGTATATTACTTCCTCATCCCTGTCTATGGAGACTTCAATGAGGCTCTTGATGGTATTGATGGCTGCCACGCCATCTGCGCCTCCCCTTATGGCCGCATCAGCACTCTCGGTGATATCGGTGACATTGGGAGTCAGCTTGGCAATGAACGGCAGACGGGTGTGCTGCTTTACAATGCGGCAGTAATGCTCGACCAGTTCGGGTATCTGCCCTACGTCGCTGCCGGTCTCCCCTTCCGTCATGTTGGGGCAGGAGAAGTTAAGTTCCAGAGCATCGGCGCCGCTGTCATTCAGCACGTCAGCCAGATATGCCCATTCCTCGTCATTGCGTCCCATGATGGATACCAGTAAGAACTTGTCAGGATAGTTATCCTTCAGTCTTCTGAATATCTCCAGGTTTTCAACCAGGGCATGGTCAGAAAGCTGTTCGATGTTCTTGAAGCCGATGATCCTCTGATTGTCTCCCTTGATGGCTGAGAAACGCGGAGAAGCCTCATTGATGTCCATCAGGCATATGGTCTTGAAGGCAGCGCCGCCCCAGCCGGCCTCAAAGGCTCTGGCACACATGTCATAGGTTGAGGAAATGACGGATGAAGACAGCAAGAAAGGATTCTCCAGCGGCAGGCCGCAGAATTCAGATCTGAGACATTCATAGTCTATCTCATACTTCTTCTCAGGCTTTTTAATGCCTGTGACGATGTCCCTGATGTTTACCTTTACCGGGCACGCGTCACGGCACCTCTCGTCACAGTAATTACAGGCAACGTCATCATCCAGATAATTGGCTACGACTTCCTCATTGTCAAAGTAAAGACTTCTTAAGATCCTTGCCGGGTCCATTACCCCACAGGCCCTGGTGCACTTGGCGTCATTACATAACAGACAGTTGTTGTTAATCATGGTTTTTCCCTCTGAGATCAATAGATGGTCTTTATTTCTTCCTTTATTCCATATGTCTCCCTGAACTCCTCCAGATCGGCAGGAGTTCTCAGTAACATTATCTCTTCAAATTTCTCGGTTTCCTTATTGATGAATCCGGCAACTCTTTCGCCGATGCAGATGCTTGCCCTGATCGCCGGCTTTCTGATCTCCGGATCATATTTCTTTCTTGTCACTTTCCTGAAAAACATGTGCATCACTCTTTTCCAGTAACATAGGCAATCAGCTCGGGATCGCTTCCATTGGCACCATAGCTGCTTACCAGAATGAAACTGCCGTCACTGATCACGCCAAGGAATCTGTCCCCGTATTCCATCTGCGTTCCCAGATAGACGTTGCGGTCATCCAGAAATTTTGCCGTTTCTCCGTTTGGCAGTTCATATGCCATGTTTACCATGAAACCGGTCAGTTCAAAAAGAACCGTGGCTTCCGGCAGGCCGTTATTACGCAGAAAAACATTAATCTCTCTTAACAGATCAGCCTTATACCCGCCATAACTTTCCCTGCCGTTTTTCTTTATGTATTCAGCCGCTGTGCAGATTCCGCCAAAGGGACTGCCGCAGGTTGCCGCACACCCCTTACAGCTGGCTTTGAAGCTGCATCCGCTGCAGTCAGCACCGCATAATGTACTCATATTGTTCTTATCCCCTTTGATGAATATTATACAAAATTGTTGCTTAGTTGACATTATTTACAGGCAATATATCTATGACTTTTCCCATTCTGGTATATTATGTATATACAGGTGGGATAAATCATGAAGATATTATGGAAGCTCAGCAAGGAAGCCATTCGCTACAGGACATTGTACATTCTGGCCATTCTGGCCACTCTTTCACTTACCGTCGTCAATCTGGCAGCGCCCAGAGTTCTTTCATCGATGACGGCCATCGTCAAGACACAGGTCACTGACGAGGGACTGGTAAGGATCAGAAATCTGGCTCTCATACTTGTCTTACTATATCTGTTAAGAATCGTATTCCGTTTCATGAGCAGCTATCTGTCCCACAAGGCCGCCTGGTATCTGGTCGGTGACTTGCGTACCAAGGTATACGACAAGCTGGCTCACATGCATCTGGGTTACTTCCATGACAAGCAGACAGGCGATCTGATGAGCAGAGTCGTCAACGACACCAGGGACTTTGAATTACTTTATGCACATATGATTCCGGAGACCATTACCAATCTGGTAACCTTTGCCGGAGTGTTAATAACCTTACTGTCGATAAATCCCAAGCTGGCATTAATAACCTGTGCCCCGATCCCGCTGATCATCTTTGCCAGTTTCACCTTCGGCAGGAAGGTCAGTCCCTTCTTCCGTATTTCCCAGCAGAAGATGGGGGAACTCAATGGCAAACTGCAGGACAATCTGTCCGGCACTCACGAGATCCAGTCATTCGGGCGTGAGGATTATGAGGTCGGACGGGTAAATGAAAAGAACTTTGAACATGTAAGAGCCATGTTACAGGCTCTGAAGGTATCAGCCGTATTCCATCCGTCCGTTGAATTCATTTCATCGATTGGTACGGTACTGGTCGTAGGCTTCGGCGGCTATCTGGCTTATGCGGAGGGATTACAGGTGGAAGACATCGTTGCCTTCCTGTTATATCTGAGTCTCTTCTATCAGCCGGTTACCGGACTGGCCAATCTGGTTGAAAACATGCAGCAGTCTTTAGCCGGGGCGGAAAGAGTAATAACCATTCTGGATGCGCCAAGTGAAATAGTCGACAAACCGGGCTCCATGGACTTACAGAATGTTAAGGGAGAAATAACCTTTGATCATGTAAGCTTCTCCTACATTGACGGCATACCGGTACTGAACGACGTCTCATTCACCTGCAAGCCGGGAGAGATGCTGGCGCTGGTTGGACCTACCGGCGTAGGCAAGACGACCATTACGGAACTGCTGTCAAGATTCTATGAACCTGATTCAGGACGGATACTTATCGACGGTCAGGACATTCAGAACATAACGCTGAAAAGTCTGAGACAGAACATCTCAACGGTTCTGCAGGATACCTTCCTGTTCAACGGTACCATAGCCGAGAACATCAGCTATGCCCGACCTGATGCCTCAATGGAGGAAATAAGGCAGGCGGCTAAGGCTGCCAACATCGATCAGGAGATCGAGGCAATGCCTCAGGGCTACGATACCGTTACCGGTGAAAGAGGCGTAAAGCTCTCCGGCGGTCAGAAACAGCGCATAGCCATTGCCAGGGCGATCATACGCCGCTCACCGATCATCGTGCTCGATGAGGCAACGGCAGCCGTAGACGTTGAAACGGAAAAACAGATCAGAAATGCCATCAACTCCCTGGCCGGCAAGAGAACGATCGTTGCCATTGCCCACCGGTTAAGTACCATCAGATCTGCCGAACAGATCCTGGTTATTGAGGAAGGCACCGTGGTTGAAAGAGGCACTCATGAGGAACTCGTCAGGCTGAATGGCCAGTACGCCCACATGAATGCCGTACAGAAGGAAAACGAATAAAGGCACTGTTCAGTGCCTTTTCATTACATCATTTCATTTACTGTTTCCAGGATCCTTCCGGTTTTGTCTGCATCCAGCATTACCGGAATTCTTTCTTTGTCTTCGATTACCGTTACCATTTCCCTGTTCATCGCTTCATCCTGCAGGAAGTCAAATCCCTGCCCGATGATCTCATCACTGACATTCCCGGTCAGAAGTTTACAGTACACAGCCGCGATCAGGAAGTCACCGTATGGACCGGCATGCTCCCCATCCCGGAAGTACAGTTCAATGTCCAGGTACTTCTGCTGGACTTTCTGCCATATTCTGCCTACCGGTGCCAGCAAGGCATCATGTTTCTTAGCCAGTTCAGTACAGGTATCGATCATCTTCTGCTGATTTTCCGGGAATCTCTTTTCAGCCCAGGTCATGTAAACGACCGGCATGACTCCATACTTTTTACATAACTCAATCAGCATGCCGCCGTATTCCATGGTTGATTCCTTTTCCGGATACGGATGAGCAGCCTGCTGGAGTACGCAGTAATCATAACCCCCATACATCAGGTTGAATCTTACCGCAAAGTATTCCTTACGATGCCACTGATAGTCCCTGCCGCCATATGCCAGCATTACCACTTCCGGCTTTTCTCCCGTAGTCTTCTCCACGAATCCGGCAAACAGCTCAGGCATGTCATTGAAGAAGGTATGACTGTTACCGACGAATAGTACTTTCATGATGATCCCTCATTTCCTATTACCATCTTACCACATGGCAGATAATCTATGGCGCAGGAGACCCGCAATTTAGTATAATGAAGAAAAGGTAAGAAGCATGAATAAAACAGATACGATTTACGATTCATCAGGATTTGTCTTACTGGCTGAATACGTTCCCCACGTCATTCAGGAGATCCGCTATCACTCAACCTACAACTTCATCGGTGAGCGCATAGACGGCTATGAGGAACCGATCGCCATTCTGACTCTGGAAGCTGCCAGAGCTCTCAAGGCCGCCAGCAATGAACTCTTCGCCCTTGGCTATCAGCTCAAGGTCTTTGACGCCTACCGCCCGGCCAGAGCCGTAAGACACTTCATTCTCTGGAGCATTGAGGATCAGGACATGCGCATGAAGCGTTTCTTCTATCCTGATCTGGACAAGCAGGAACTTTTCTCCAGAGGCTACATCGCCAGACAATCCTCACACAGCCGCGGCAGTGCCATTGACCTGACCCTGCTGGACATGAATACCGGCAAGGAAGTCGACATGGGTTCACCATTTGACTTCTTCAGTGAACTGTCCCATCCGGACTGTCAGAGCATCACCCGGCAGCAGTATGACAACAGAATGTTATTGAGGGACACGATGGTGAGAAACGGCTTTGAGCCGTATGAGTGCGAGTGGTGGCATTTCGTCTTAGCCGATGAACCGTATCCGGATACCTACTTCGACTTTCCCAATAACAGTAAATCATTAAGAAAATGAAAAAGGATCACCGACGTGATCCTTTGTTTTCTTTACTGACCTGTTGAGTCATGGTATCTCTTCATGATTGTATACAGCTGATTTGTCATGGCATCCAGAAGGTCTTCATAGGATTTGCTGACCAGCCACTGACCATTCTCATTGAAGACCCTGACAGGATAATTACCGGAATCATAAGTCTTTCCGGCTCTTCTGCACGCCGTCATGGATTCTTCATAGACCTGCTGATCAGCCCTGGCCAGGTATTCATTAATAAGTTCTGAGTCTTCCTTGTTCAATGTACCCCAAATGTAACCATAGATTATTTCTGAAACGAACTCCTCACTGTAGCCATCATTTCTCATCAGTCTCTGCACTTCAGTTCGCTTCTGTAAGCTTGCCTCCTGACTGTTAAGATATAATTCCATGTATCTGCCAATGTCGTAGCCGCTGAAGCGTACGACAACATCCTTGACGTTTTCCCTGTCGGTATCACTTTCAGCGATGATCTCGTAGGAAACCTTGTACAGCATCCTGTTGATCACTTCAAGTCTTTCATCGCTGAGCTGTAATACTGCAGAAAGAGAAGACGGATCTTCCTTTATGCCGTCAAGAAATTCCATGGCTGCATCGGTTGCCGTCTTGGGTTCTTCTGATGAACAGCCGACAAGATTCATGACAATCAGAACAGCCAGTAACAGAACTGCCGTTCTCTTCATTCAGACCACCTGTTAATATTCAGGGACGGCTTCCGGATCAGACATCAGAAGTGAATTGTTCTTGGTTGCCTCAACCGTCTTGGCCAGGATCTCAATGAACTTGTCCACTTCTTCTTCGGTATTGTAGATGCCGAAGCTGACACGGATCATGCCAGGAGTATTCTTGTCAATGCAGTTTTCAAATGCGGCAGCTTCCTCATCGGAAATGCCCATCATTCTCCAGACGTACGGATGTGCGCAGAAGGCACCGCGGCGGGTAGCCACACCTGTGTTTTCACCCAGTTCTCTGGCCAGGATGTATGAGTTGATGTCAGCGAAGTTGAATGTTACGACACCGACTCTGTCTTCAGTATGCTCATAGTCACCGTAGATGATGATGTTGTCAATTGTCTTGAGTCCGTCGATCATTCTGCGGATGAGTTTCTGTTCATGTTCGGAAATGGCATCGAAGCCGACTTCTTCCAGAATATCGATGGCCTTGGCCATGCCTACTACACCGGCATAGTTCGGTGAACCTGCCTCGTAGACTTCCGGAGCGTTCTTGTACTTGACTTCAGAGTCTCTGACGATCTTGACGATGCCGCCGCCATAGAATTCAGGCATGTGGGCGCTTAAGTCTTCCCATGGTCCGATTACGGCGCCGCCGCCATAAGGTGAATACATCTTATGAGCTGAGAATACCAGGAAGTCGATCGTTTCTTCAGGTGTCTCACCCTTCATTGAGAACTTGCGGTGAGCAACGATCTGAGCTCCGTCAACGATGATCTTGGCGCCATGGGCATGAGCCATCCTGGCGATCCTGTGAACATCGGTAACATAACCGGTTACGTTTGAAGCGGCTGTTACGGAAACGTACTTGACCTTGCCTTCGTTTTCTGTCAGCAGTCTTTCGATGTCATCGTAAATGATTCTGCCCTGCTCATCTACTTCAGCGTAGATGACCTTGCAGCGCTCACGCCATGACAGGTCATTGGCATGATGTTCCATTCTGGTGCACAGGATCAGGTCGTCTTCACTTTCAACCAGAGCGCTGGCCAGCTTGTTGAGGCCGTCAGTCGTGCTGTTGGCATAGAATACGGTATGGTAATCAGGATCGGCTCCAACGAAATTCAGAACCTTGTCACGTACTTCATTGTATATGTCGGTTGAATGGTTGGACTTCTGAGAGAAGCCACGGCCAATTGAACCGTACATCTTCATTTCATTGTCGACATATTCCATTACAGGCACCAGCGGCGGTGTGGTTGCGGCATTGTCAAAGTTGATAAGCGGCTGAGTAGTGCCGTCACTGAGCTGTACCGGTTCGTCAACACCGACTACGTACTGTCTGATGTTATCAATGGTATAAACTATCTTTTCAGGTTCCTTGTCACCCTCATCTTCTGATGGTGTTGGCTCCGGCTTGTCAGGATCAACAGGCTTCTGACATCCGGTGACCAGAGACAGGAACATGAATACTGCCAGTAAGGTGCATAATAACTTGCTTGTTCTCTTCATCGTTTCGTACCTCTATGAGAATTATTGCTGGAAACTAAATATTTCCCCTAAAATTTATTTTATCATAATGAATGTTTTCATTTGAATATGTTTCAGATGAAAATCACTTCATGCCGTTCTTGAACATGGTCATCATCTCATTGGTGAGACTGTGATTTGTTGGCTGAAGGACGATGTCTTCCCTTCTGACCCATTCGGCATACTTCAGTTCGGAAGGATCCATCTTAATGGTGTCATCCCCCTCAACGTCGCAATAGTAGCCGATCAGAATGTCCTGGGCAATGCCCCAGGGCTGAGACTTGTAGTAGGTAATGTTAGTAACCTGCAGTCCTGTTTCCTCCATTACCTCTCTTCTGACGGTTTCTTCCATGGTTTCTCCGATCTCCGTGAACCCGGCTACCAGGGCATTATGCCCATAGCCATGAGCATACTTTGTCAGTAACAGCCTGTCCCCATTTCTGACTCCGACGATCACGGCCGGATTGATCCTGGGGTAGATCACGTTGCCGCACTCAGGACATCTTAATGCCCTTTCCTTAAGATCGTATTCCGTTTTGTGACCGCAGCGTCCGCAATACCTGTTATCACCGTACCAGCATTCCAGGTGGTAGGCTGTAAACACAGCCAGTACCTTGTAGTTGTCCGCAACGTTTTCTCTGAGAAAACCGTTTATCTTCTGAAACTGATATCCTTCAGGGCAATCCTCACTGTCACACATGAAGTAATCATCTTCGTCAATGGAAAACAGATACTGAAATTCACAGCCTTGCGGATATTCCCTTACCTTCGGAAACCTGATGTCCTTTTCTGCCGTATTCAGCACGCAAAGAACAGCCCCATCCCTGACGCTCAGTACAACGCTGTCAAGGGAAGGCTGTCTGTTTTCATAATGGTTATTGAATACATGAGGAGCTATGTCCTGAATCATTTATGATCCTCCTGCTGAATGAGACGTCTGAAGAAGTCACATTCATCCCTGTTGCACCGGGCAGCTTCAGGCAGTTTCATGTTGCAGTGGAAGACGTGTCCCAGAACATGATCCCTGTCGCCATAGTAACGGTATTCCGATCTGACGTTCAGCTTTCTCAGGGCTTCATATAAGGGCTTGGCCTGTTCCTTAAGGAAATCTCCCTCTGCCGTCATGACAAATGCCGGCGGGAAACCGGGCTGAAGGTGATCCATGACGCTGATCATCATTAGTTCCTCAGCAGTTCCCTTATTCGGCAGAAAATCCTTCATTAATCTGGCTGTCAGATCATTCTTCTTGCTTATTTCTATCTTATATACGCCGCAGTTAAGAGCCACACCCTTAGGCAATAGATCCCTGGTGATTTCTGCCCCAACGGTTGAAGCCAGTCTTTCATCCAGGCACTGGCAGCAGAACAGTCCCAGCATGTGGGCGCCGGCGCTGTCGCCGACCGCAAAGACGTTATCGGTATCCAGGCCGTACTTCTCACCGTTGGCCTGAACCCATCTGAACACGTTTGCCATATCCACCATTGAAGACGGATACTTGTATTTTGGCGCCAGTCTGTAGGTAAAGTTGACTACCGCAAAACCATGCTGAGCCAAAGACATGCAGTAGTACTGATAAAGTTCCTTGTCACCATATACCCAGCCTCCGCCGTGAACGCTGACAATGACCGGCAGTTTGCTTTCGACGCCTCTTGGTCTGTAGACGTCCAGGACGTTCCATTCAGCATCATTGCCATACTGAATGTCATCAAAGCGCTGAATGTCCTTCGGCGTGGTAAGCCCTGCATCTCTCTTCTTATCGCTACGGGCAAACATGTAGCGGATGGCCATGCTTAACATTGACATAAGCTATACCTCATTTTCCTTCATGTATTCTTCAATTAATCTGATGTCTCTTTGGTCCTTTTCCCTGCCGAGACCTCTCTTCATTTCCAGCAAGCCCTTAAGGGATATCACCTGATACCCCTCAATTTCAACCGGTTCATCACAGATCCAGCCTTCAAACACTTCGATCAGTTCCCCGTATCTGAAGCTTCTTCTGCCGTCAGGGCTTGTCTTATGCAGATGTCCGTTTCTTTCCAGAAGATCGGCCATCTCCTTACTGCAGCCCATGTCTATGTCATGAGTCTGTTCCCTTAGGCCGTATATGACCATGGCTGCTCCGGTTATGATCCAGTACTGCGCAGGATCATAGGGAAACTGCCTTAACTGTTCCAGTATTTCATTTCTGTTCATAGCCGAAGAATTCCCTTAATCCTTCCTTCTCAAGCAATATCTCAGCCGTAAAGCCATAGTGCCGGGCAGCTGCCAGGCTGACGACATTATCCAGAAATTCTTCATAGGGCAATTCAAACCATTCCTCCGGTATTTCCCTGCGGATGGTACCGCCGTCATTATGACCGCCTCCCCACCACCAGGCCTCATCCAGTTCGGCTTCATAGGTGCCGTCATCCATCTTATTGAAAGCGTACCATGAGCACCATTCTCTCATGCCTTCAGGAGTATGAGGTCCCTCATTGTGCGGGGCATCATGATTCAGAGGAGAATAGTCCGGATCTTTCTTTTCGGCACTGCGTCTGTAGACGCTGAAGCGTTCATCTGTTTCCTCAGGCCTGCGTTCCAGTTCCAACGGACCGTTGCGGTATATCTTTCTCTTTCTGCCCTGCACACGGTATTCTTCCTTAATGAGATCTGAGAATGCCTTGATCTTCTTCTTGCCGGATATTTCCTTATCAAGCTTAAGAGCCTTCAGTTCCTTTTCAATGTCCCATGGACAGCCCCAGCCCGGGTAATACTGTATGCTTCCGTCGCTCAACTCATAATATGTTCCAATATCCTTGTCATCGTATCTGACACTGTAATTGTTAACTATTCTTGCCATTCTCAAATCCCCCAAAACAATGCTTTCTATTTGATTCTGCCTAATAATCTCAGTTTGAACTCTCTGATCTTGCTGGCATGTCTGCTGGTAAAGATGATGCCGATGATGATCATGCCCATCGCTATGCCTAATCCGAAGCTACCGATGAATTCATATGGCTGCTTATCGCCCAGTTCCAGGAATATTGTCGCCAGATATGCCGTTATTCCAACCAGACCGGCAATGAACATCAGGTGCATTCTCCTTAATAATCTTGTCTTTTCCTCATTGCTGTAATCAGCTACCTGTAATACTGTTTCCTTTAATTCTTCGTTCATGTGCTCACTTTTCCTTTCTCCACTAAGAATTTCGCGGAGGTCTGCATCGTAAAGATCTGCCAGTTCGATCAGAACATCCAGGTCTGGCATGTTGTAGCCTGTCTCCCAGCGTGAAACAGTTCTCCTTGCCACTCCAACCTTCTCAGCCAGCTGTTCCTGAGTAAGTCCCTTATCCTTTCTGAGTTCCTGCAGAAATTCTCCGATTTTGATAAGATTCATGGTTCAATGACCTCCTTTTCGGCTTCAGCATACCGCTGCCGATGATTCTTTAACAGGACACAAAGTGAGCAAATGCCCTGTTCAGACAAATGAGACAGACCGTGTCTCATAAATTAATAATACTATTTATCCAGCAAACCGTATTCCCGGTACTTTTCCAGCATGAACCGGTAAAACATCCGGTTGCCGAAGTACTGCTTATAGGTTGCGGTCTTTTCCTTCCCCTGTTCCTTAAGCTCTTTAAGTCTTGTTTCTTCATATTCAGCCTGTCTGACCATGTCAGCAAGCATTCTTTCAAAAGCTTCCAAGCGTTCCATATTATCACCTCAGGAGTTCTACTGATATAATTTTACATTGTTTTAGCGACAATATGAATTCAAACAATAAAAAAGCAGCTTTCCGGCAGAACTTCATGAGGAAGCTGCCTTAAAGCTGCAATTGCTTTCATAAAAGGATTTGAAAACTGACTCTCCTTATTCAGTCTTCTATTGTTCTGAACAGGTTCTGTTTGCACTTTACACTGTATTGCAGAGTATAGGAAGCAGTTCCGGCATTCATTGCATCCTGTATCTTGGTAATCTCTCTGGTTACGTCTTCAAGATTTCTGTACCAGGCCAGGAACGTCCTCTCCTCACCCCATACTGACTGGTTATTTCCGTCAGAAGCGAACAATGCATATTTGGGGCTGTTCTTGCCTCCCTTAAACTGCGGGGAACGCATCACTTTTGACACGTTCATGATCACGCCTTCATGCGGTGAAATGATCCTTATCGTATCTGATGGTTTACTGTCCCTGGGTTCAGTCGTGGTTTTTTCTTCTGCCAGCAAGCTGTCTAATGAAACATTGAGCTTTCCTGACAGAACCAAAAGCTTGTCTACTTCAGGATATCCTTCTCCAAGCTCCCACTTTGAGACGGCTTGTCTGCTCACACCCAGCATCTCTGCCAGTTCTTCCTGTGAAAGCTGATTCTTCTTTCGAATCGCCTGCAGGTTTTCTCCAAAACTCATGTTAACATCCTCCTTTTAAGGGAAGTATAAATCCGAAACCGCACAGTTTCTACCAACCTCAGTTTGCATTTTCGCAACCTGAAGTTGCATTTTGCCTGAAAAAGGCTAATCAACGGCCCGGCCGTTGATGAATACCTTCTTAATGGCAGTGCTGCTTACCATCGGATCACCATCGGTAATTACGATGTCAGCGTCCTTGCCGGTTTCTATTGAACCTACCCGGTCAGAAATTCCTATCTGCTTAGCCGGGTTAATGGTAATGGCTTTCAATGCCTCAAACGGATCCATGCCGGCCTTGACAGCCAGACCGGCACATAATGGCAGGTATTCCTGTGGAATTACCGGTGAATCGGTAACGATGGATACCTGACAGCCCTTTGCGGCAAGAATGCCCGGGGTCGTCCAGGACTTGTTCTGCAGTTCGAACTTGCTGGCATGAGTCAGGCTTGGTCCTACGGCTAATGGATATGAGTATTCAGCCAGCTTATCAGCGATGAGATGCCCTTCGGTAACGTGTTCGATCGTCAGATCAACGTCAAATTCCTTAGCCAGTCTGATGGCGGTAAGGATGTCATTGGCCTGATGAGCATGTATCTTCAGGGGGATCTCTTTCTTAAGTACCGGAATCATGGCTTCGCACTTGAAGTCAAATGCCGGCTGCTTGAAGATGTCATCTCCGGCCTTTTCCTTCTTATTCAGATATTCCCTGGCCTTGAACAGCATGTTTCTGATCACTGATGCCGTGGACATTCTGGCTGCGTTGCCCTTTTCACGGTAACAGCGCTTCGGGTTTTCACCCAATGCACACTTCATGGCAACCGGTGTCTTGATGATCATGTCATCAACGCAGTTACCAACGGTCTTTACGGCGATCCAGGTACCGCCAATGGCGTTGGCGCTGCCCTGACCGGTAGCTACGCTGGTTACACCGCCTCTGGCTGCGCTTCTTACGGTCGGATCCAATGGATTGAAGCTGTCCTCGGAACGCAAGTGCGGGGTGCAGATGTCGCCAGGTTCATTGTAGTCGGCACCTTCAAAGCCGATGCCATAGCCATCAAGACCCAGGTGACAGTGGGCTTCAACAAAGCCCGGATATACGTTTAAACCGGTGGCATCGATCACCTCTTCACCTTCATTAACGGTCAGATCTTTGCCTATTTCAGCAATCTTTCCGTCAGTTATGCGGATGTCGGCAACGTAAGCCTCCCGGTTTACTGCATCATTAACTGATCCATTCCTAATTATCATGTGATTATCCTCCTGTTTTCTTCAGAAATATTAACTGAAGTATATCACCATGAAGGGATCAGTTCATTAAAAATGAATGAATCGTTATCCCAGATGTCTGTCTGCGAAGGAGAAGAAGGTCTTCCAGTACAGCTCCGGATCCTTGGAACTGCTGCGGGCATGAGTCGCACCATCAACAGCCAGCAGTTTCTTTTCCCCCGTAGTGGCGTTGTAGTTCTTCTGCGCCATCTCATATGGCACGAAGGTATCTTCCGTACCGTGGATCACCAGTAACGGCCTGCTGTTTTTCTGCAACGCCCTGGTGCAGTTGACATTAAAGTAGGAGAAGCCCAGCTTCATCCTGGTCACCACGTCCCCTGCCAGTAAGACGAATGTCGGATAATGCGTCGTCGTATGGCACTGATAGACGTACTCTTCCATAAGTGAGGTATAGCCGCAGTCCTCAACGGCACCTACGACATTGTCAGGCAGCTTTTCGCCCAGTGTTAACATTACGGTTGAAGCACCCATGGATATGCCGTAGAGCAGGATCCTGGCCTCAGGATCACGCTCAACCAGGTACTGTATCCAGTGTACCATGTCATCCTTCTCATACCAGCCCATTGAGGTGTAGTGGCCCTGTGATTCGCCATGTCCTCTTGGTTCAACGGCCAGCACATTGTAGCCGTGTTCATGAAGTTTGTGGATTATCGGGCCCATGACGGTCAGATTTGAGGAATATCCGTAATGGAATATCACATATGAATGTGAGTCGCTCGGATAAAAACGGCTGTGCAGGGTCAGGGTGTCCTGAACGATGTAGGCGTTCTGATAGTTTTCCGGGTCATCGGAATATCTGCCTGGATCCTGGCATCTGATGCCGGGAGTATACTCTGGCAGGTCTTCCTCGCCTCTGTTCTTCTTCAGGGTCTTGTTGCCTTTGGTCTTTATTCTGTCCGTATTAAGCGCAGCATCGATGAACATGTTTCCCAGTACCAGGAAACCGGCCACTGATGCCGTTACGGCACCGGCCGCAAAGGTAATGATGGTCTTCTTTTTCATATTGTCATCTCTATTCTATCTACCTTAATTATACATTTGTTTGGCAATACTATTAAGACAGTAACAGTGCATATTTTCACAAAGTAAAAGGACCCGGTATATTCAGGTCCTGTGTTTAGTGATGGAACAGCCTCATGTGCGTCACGCACATTACCATGCCGTACTTGTTACATGTCTCAATGACGTTGTCGTCACGGATCGAACCGCCCGGCTGAACGACATATCTTACACCTGAGCGATGAGCTCTCTCAATGTTGTCGCCAAACGGGAAGAAGGCATCGGAGCCCAGAGTGACACCGTCGATCTCGGAGAGATACTCTCTCATCTCCTCAGTACTGAAAGGTTCAGGTCTGGAAGTAAAGTACTTCTGCCAGATGCCCTCTGCCGTTACGTCTTCCTCATTCTTATTGATGTATCCGTCAATGACGTTATCTCTGTCCGGTCTTGAGATGTCCTTTCTGAAAGGCAGATTCAGTACCTTGTCTGACTGTCTTAAGAACCAGGTATCAGCCTTACTGCCGGCAAGACGGGTACAGTGGATCCTGGACTGCTGCCCGGCTCCTACCCCGATTGCCTGCCCGTCATAACTGAAAACAACGGAATTGGACTGAGTGTACTTCAGAGTAATCAGAGCTACGATCATGTCTCTGGCGGCCTCTTCGGTAAGATCCTTGTTATCGGTGACGATCTCATTGAGCAGTTCCCTGCTGATCTTATAGTCGTTGTGGTTCTGCTGGAAGGTAATGCCGAATACCTGCTTGTTTTCCACAGGTGCGCATTCATATTCCGGATCGATCTTAATGATGTTGTAATTGCCCTTCTTTTTGGCCTTCAGAATGGCCAGGGCATCCTCATCGTAGTCCGGAGCGATGATGCCATCGGATACTTCCCGGCGGATCAGTAAGGCGGTAGTAACATCGCACTTATCGGATAAGGCTATGAAGTCGCCGTATGAACTCATGCGGTCCGTACCTCTGGCTCTGGCAAAGGCACAGGCCAGTGGTGAATCATCCAGACACTCAATGTCATCGACGAAGCAGGCCTTCTTCAGTCTGTCATCAAGTTTCAGTCCCAAGGCGGCGCTGGTTGGCGAAACGTGCTTGAAGCTGGCTGCGCACGGCAAACCCGTGGCTTCCCTAAGCTCCCTGACCAGCTGCCAGGAATTCAGGGCATCAAGAAAGTTGATGTAGCCCGGCCTGCCGTTCAGTACTTCCAGAGGCAGATCACTGCCGTCTGCCATGTATATCCTGGCCGGCTTCTGATTGGGATTACAGCCGTATTTCAATTGGATCTCGTTCATGTTAATCCTCCTGATTTCTGTTGAATATAACTTCTCTGTCAGCGAATCTGATATACAGACTTACCTTGTTACTGGGATCAAGGCTCTTCCAGAGTCTTTCCGCAAACTCCTTAAACGGCAGATCAAGCATGATTTCAAAAGGTTCGCCTTCAAATGCCGGTAACGGGTTGCCGTCACAGACATAGGTGGAAATGAAATGACCCCTGTTATTTTCTCTTGTGTAATGATAGTAGTCCCTGCCGCAATTCTCACCGTTCTTTCTCAGGATCGCAATATCATAACCGTTCTGATCGATCAGGGCTGATATCCGCGGTGTATAGTTGGGACTGTCGGGTTCATACTCTCTGGTATCCAGAGCATCTTTGAAACTCTTCCCTTTTGAAAGATATTCGTAAACGGTATCAGTCTGATCACCGTTGGTTACTATTGTCTTATCGCCGAATTCTCTTATGGCGTTGTAGATTATCAGTGAGGGATCGGCAACCTTTGATTCGTCAAAAGCCCTGGTATAGATGATGTCATCCTTTTTCGCAAAGATGCGGTTACGGCTGTTGACGCTTCTGCCCATGATGAAGTAGGCAATGACCATCTTACCGGCATGTTCACCAGCAATGATCCCTCTGCCGGGATACTTATTATTCTTCAGATAATCAAGTATGTTCATCGTTTTATCTCCTCATAGCTGCCGTCTTCATTCTTATGAAACAGCGGAAGATATTCCAGATAGACCAGATCGTCACGGTCTGCGGCATCTCCCTCAGCCAGTATGGCAGCCTTTCTTACCACTTTCGCTCCGGCTTCCCTGACCAGTTCTTCCATGGCCTTGAGGGAATCTCCGGTGGAAACAACATCATCCAGCAGGCATACTTCCTTGCCTTTTATCTTTTCCCTGTCGGAACCGTCAAGGAACAGATGCTGAACGGAACTTGTTGTAATTGACTTGACCGCCACTTCCAGAGTGTCCTTCATGTAGCTTTTTTCCGACTTGCGGGCTACGATGAATTCCTTAAGTCCCAATATCTTGCTGATCTCATAGGCTAAGGCAATGCCCTTGGCTTCAGCGGTAACGATGGCATCGCATCTGCCGATCTTCTCTGCCAGTAACGGTGCCGCTGCGCTTACCAGTTCGGTATCGGATATGACCACGAAGCTGGCAAAGGCCAGTTCATCATTGATGTCCACGTAGGAAAGATATCTCTTCAATCCGGCAACTTCAAGACAGTATTTGTTCATGTCGGTCCCTCTCTTTCAGTTCACAGAATTATTATAACAATACCGACATTTCTCATGCCATATCTTTTACCGGATAACCCCTGAATCACCCCTGTTCAATACATAACAAAAGCCTGAGACATCTCAGGCTTTAACTGTCTTATGGTTGATCCGCAACTATAATTGTCAGTGCTTACTGCTGGTTGGCATACTGCTTGGCAGGGTCGGCTGACTTAAGCATGTGATACATCTCATCGATCAGGGAAAGACCGGCAACCGTCATCGTGAAGTAGCAGTAGTATCTGGCCGTTGAGAACATCAAAGCAAACGGCAGTAAGAACATCAATATGCTTGTCACCTTGTTCAGTAATGCATGGGTACTTAACAGCTTATGATATAAGAGTCCGTATATCACATACAAAAGAAGTCTGGCCAGGATCAGTCCGGCTATTACATACAGGGCCATCGTTGGTAAGACGTCTGTAAGGATCGGCCAGGTTTTCCATAACATTACCCCATACAGTAACAGGTCAGATACTGAATCAAGTTTCTTGCCCAGTTCACTGATGATGTTGAGCCTTCTGGCAACGAAACCGTCAATGCAGTCAGTCAGACCGCTTAAGGCATAGACAACCAGAAACGGGACCGTATTAGCCTTGAACGCTGTCAGTATCAGTGCACCGACGATACGTAATGATGTAATGATGTTAGCCAGATGTTTCTTCACAGTGGAATTCCTCTATTTACTCTACCAGTAATTTTAGCAGAATAACGGCAAATTGAAAAAGACATTAACTGAAAATTAAGCAATTCTCAATCAATGTCTAACTTTTTCCCTGTTTTTGCCTGTTTTTTAATAACGCCAGACCGGAATATCAAGCATGTCTGCCAGTATTTCAAGTTCCTGGCTTACGTCACCGTATACTACGACATAGTGCGGTTCCCAGCCGTCTCTTACACTTTCATTGATGATCTCTTCCGCGTTGCTGTCAGTTTCAACCACCAGTGAGGTTCCGAAGAACTGCTGAGGCTTGTCCAGGATCTTACCGGTCGTTAAGAAGAAGCGGAAGGCTCCCTCAGGTGTTCTGCCGATCCTGAATACCGTTGCCCTGTCACTTGGCTTACAGCCGAATTCCATGGTCGGTCCGATGTGACGGTTACAGTGTTCGCCAACTACTGCACCCGTATCAGTTCTGGCTAAGGAACAGGCGGCGGTGCCGCAGTGCCAGAAGGAAATGGTGTTTTCTTCCTCATTCATGGAGACCGGATCACCGAAGAATACCGGGCTGTCACTGAGCTTCATGCCCAGATACATTGACAATGCCCCATACCCGTCCGTTTCACAGCTGGCGGCTACGCCCATGTCATTGAGCATGGCCAGTACGGCGCATACCGGTGTCCCGTATGCCGTAAAGAAGTCCGGCCAGCATCTTGAGGCGATGGCACCGATGTTGTTAGTGGTGACATATTCCTCATAGGCCTTAAGCAGTCTGGCAAAGTCCTTTCTGTTTCTTTCCGGAGTCTTATCCAGACCAACCATGCATGAAGAGGCTTTATTGAGATATTCCTCGCACTCCTCATCAGTATATGTCTGCGCCTTCATGATCAGTTCCCTGGCCTCAATTGATTCCAGATGAACGCCGAAGGTATCCAGTAATTCCAGATCCAGTGCCCTGCCGAAGCCGAAGCCCTGCGGGGTATGGCCGATGGCAGCCATCTTCAGTGATCTCATCTCATGGCGCAGCCTGGCTGCTCTTACCGTGGCTTTTACCTTGGCAATGACCTTCTCCTCTTCAGGAGCGCCATATACGTAGGTAAACGGTTCGCTTCTGAAATGCCTGATGGCATTGGCTGCTGAATAGGCACCTGTCAGGGAGTTGAGGCGTAATCTGCCGCCGTCGATGACCGGTTCCCTCAATGTCCAAAGTAATATCGGTACGTCCTTGAAGCGGTGCAGTACCTCGGAAGCGTAGGCCGCGTTGGCAAAGGTCACGTTCTGCAGCACGATCAGATCAGGATCGATGACATCCATGAAGGCGGACAGCTTGTCAACTGACAGTAACATTTCCTGCGGTACTGCCGTATTGAGTTCCAGTGAACGCAACAGGTTTGCTGATGCGTCAAAGGCCTTCTGGGCGCTTTCCAGATGGAAGGTCGGAACGCCGATCGGCAGATAGGCTACCTGAAATTGTCTCATGATTCATTCCTCCTGATTCTAATAGAACAGTTCCTTATTAGGACCTGTAACTCCCGGGTGAGCTCCCTGCTTAATGAGCGGTTCTCTCTCAGGATGAGATATTACCCATTTCTGCTTCAGTAACAGCAGTCTGGCTTCCTTATCGCCCTTTTCAATGGCATCCTGACGCGCTGCCTTTTCTTCCTCGGACAGCGGCGTATTGGTTCCTCTCGGCAGGATGATGACATCACGGAAACCCTCTTCACATACTCTTAACGGAGACAGATGCAGAGTGGTTCCGTACATTTCATATACCGTACCCTTTTCAATGAAGAACACCTCAGGCTGTTCAACTGAATAGGTCAGTTCATCGCTGATGTCCGAACGCTGGCCAAGAATCAGCACCAGGTCGCAGCAGGCGATGTTAACCTCTGAACCCTTATGATATTCAAAGCCGTTGAACGTGCTGTTACGGCCGTTGCAGTAACCGGCCTGAATGTCCAGACCGCCGAAGCAGACCTTTCTTATTTCCTCAATGATCGGGAACTTCTCCAGTTCACTTACGGAAGGAACGTAGATGTTGCCCTCCTCAGGAATCGGAGTGTTCTCATTCATGTAGCTGATGATCTCCTCAGGATCAAGGAATCCGATGATACTGCAGTATTTCTTAAACCTTTCATCCCTATAATCGTAGATAGGGAAGTCATTTTTCTTTCTTAATTCTTCAATCTTTGTCATTGCGCACCACCTTTATCGTTGCACAGAAGTCTTCCTTGCCTAATCCCATTTTCAGTGCCCTGTCATATACCCTGGCGGCGTTTTCCTCACCGGGCATTGACACACCGCACTGCTTAGCCAGATCCAGGCAGATGTGAACGTCCTTATGCTCATTTTCAACGGAGAATGCCGTTGTGTAATCCTCTCTTGCCAGAGCATCCTTCTTGGAATCCAGATACCAGTTGCCGGCTCCGCCATAGGAAATGGCCTGGGCAAAGGTCAGAATGTCAATTCCATTGGCCTTAGCCAGGGTTGAAGTCTCATTGACACCGTTCTGGATCTGCGATACCAGAGCGTTGTGACAGATCTTCATTACCAGACCCTTGCCGTTATCACCCATGCGGATGACGTTTTCACCCATGTAAAGCAGTATCGGCTTCATGGCCTCATAGTCCTTTTCATCGCCGCCTACATAGATTCCCAGCTTGCCGGCAATGGCAGCCGGCTTGCTCTTGACGACCGGGGCATCGATGAAGGAAGCTCCCGTAGCCTTTACCTTTTCAGATATTTCCACGGAGACGCTGGGATCAATCGTGCTCATGTCGATACAGGTCTGCCCCGCATGCAGTACCGGTATGATCTCATCATAGACGGCACGGCTGTGCTGGGACTTCGGAACCATGGTGATGAATACATCCACGTTTTCCGCTACCTCCCGGCTGCTGTTACAGCCGATGGCACCGATCTCAACCAGCTTGTCAACCTGCTTTCTGTTCAGGTCAAATACAAATACCTTATCATCATGCTTGCGGATGATGTTTTCACACATCGATTCGCCCATGATGCCTAATCCTACAAATCCTATCTTCATTTTTACTACCTTATCTTGTATGCGTTGTCCTTATTCCACAGACGGTCAAATGAGAAACCGGTGACCTTTTCACATACGGCGATCTCCTCATTGCTCCTTGGTGAGTTATCCTCACCCTTTCTTCTGGCAATTTCCTTGCGGACGATGTCAAATTCCTTCTTGGTAACCGGGAACTTCCAGGTCGCAAATACGGCAATGGCCATGAAGATGACCTGCGTAAAGACGAAGATCAGGGATATGCCATGCTGAGTTGAGGCTGCCTGACGGCCGCCGGCAGCTGCGATGACTTCACTGTATCCTACCATTGCCAGCAAGAAGCCGATCACGGCTGAAGTCAGGCCGTTGGCCAGCTGACGGGCAAAGGTTGCCATGCTTGAGCAGGTAGACGGACGGCTGACTGAGGTGATTAGTTCATCAATGTCAGCCAGGTCGGCCAGAATCGAGAAGATGGTCGTTGAAGTACCGGCCATGCCCAGTCCGACAATGAAGGCCAGACCCAGGATGATCATGAAGTTGGCTCCTTCATGAGAGAATGCCAACATTGCCAGTGTGGCCACGATCCTTACCGGAGTACCAATCAGGATCGGGAACTTCTTGGACGTACGGGCCATGATCGGTCCGAATAAGATCATGCCTAAGAACTGAGCCACCAGCAATACACCCATTAACTTGGTAAAGTTACCGCCGCCATAGGCATTCAGTACGTCATCGATGTAATAGACGGCCAGACCTGTCAGGAAGTCAGCTGCTCCCTGACCGAAGATGAAGATCAGAGTAAACAGACGGAATGATCTGCTCTTGAATACGGTTATTGATTCAATGAAGGCTTCCTTCATTGAGAACTTTTCTACTTCCTTCTGCGGTTCCCAGGTTCCGAAGAATGTCAGTAATACGGAAGCTGAGAAGATGACGGCAAAGATGAGCGCCACCGTCAGATACTGCGCAGCGTTCGTATTGTCCTTGATCAGAAGTGTCGGAATCAGACCGGCAATGATGGCGCCGAATGATGAGAAGATCATTCTGACTGAAGAGAACCTGGCTCTTGTCGTATAGTCATCGACCATGTCCGGCAGTAAGCCGTTATATGGTACCATTACCAGCGTAGATCCTGATGAAAACAGCAGGTACATGATAACGTAGAATGCATACATGCCCATTACCGAACCGCCGGCCCTGAACGGGATCCATAAGGCGATGAAGGTAATGGCGGAAACGATGCTGCCGACCAGGATCCAGAATCTCTTGGCTCCGAACCTGGACTTTGTCTTATCGGTAATGGCGCCCATGAGCGGGTCATTAACTGCATCCCAGGCCTTACCGATCAGCGGGATGGTTCCGGCCAGTGCCGGAGGCATTCCCAGGGCTTTTGTTAAGAATACCGTAAAGAATGTACTGATTACGACAAAGGCACCGCCTCCGTAGATATCGGCAAACCCATAGCTGATTCTTGACCAAAGGCGCTCCTCGCGCGGTTTCTGTTCACTCATCTGATTAATTCCTCCTGTATTGATCTATACCACTGTTCCATTTCGGTTCCCTTACGGACGAATACCGGCGGACAGCTGATCGGTGCCTCGATCTTATGACTGCCCTTGCCGTATTCCTTACCGCTGAACAGATGTATCCATTCATCATCCGGTAATCTTACCGTTCTCTTTCTGGCGCCTTCTCTGTAAACAGGTGCCACCAGCATGTCTCTGCCCAGCAGGTATTCCGTCTTTTCTTCATAAGCCCAGTCCTCATCGTAGTGATAGAAGACCGGTCTCATTACCGGAATTCCCCTTTCGGCATTTTCCCTGATGAGTTTCTGCAGATATTCCTTAAGTGAATAGTGCAGCCAGCTCATCCAGGCCATATGCGTCAGGGTGTCCTCATCAGCGTCAAACTGAACGTTATTTACCGGCTGGTTGCCTTCGTGTGTTCTTAGTAACGGTGAGAAGGCGTTCATTTCCACCCAGCGCATCAGCAGTTCCTTACTGCGTTTAATGTGCATTATCGTCGTATAGCCGCCGGCATCGGAATGGGTCACCCCGAAGCCGCTCATGGCCAGTGACAAAGTTGCCGGGATGACTGACGGCAAGCCGTCATCCATTGACCAGTCAACATGCTGGTCTCCCGTCCACATCATCGGTGAATGCTTAAGTGTTCCGGTATATCCTGCTCTGGTAAAGTAGAATATCTCATTCTCCCTGCCGCATTCCCTTATTACTTCCTCATTGAGCTTGGCCCAGATGGCCGGCCAGTCATTATGAATGGCTGCGGGGTCTTCCCCGCTGTACAGCACGGAATCTACCGGCAGATATTCGCCGAAGTCCGCCATCCAGCCGCTTAAGCCAAGTTCGATCATGTTCTTTCTGATTATGTCCTTATACCACTGATAAGCCTCAGGATTGGTGAAGTCCACCATGGCAGCCGGGAAGGTCGTTATCTTGACCAGATAATCCTGCCCATCCCTGGTCTTGACGCAGTACCCCTTTTCAGAAGCTTCCTTATACAGATCCTTTTCCAATGCCAGAAACGGGTTAATGTAACCCAGGAAGTGTACGCCCTTCTTCTTCCATTCCCTTATCTTTTCATCAAGGTCTGGATACAGTTCCCTGTCCCACTGCCAGTTCCACATTACCTGATAGCCGAATCCGGTCCTCCGGCATCCGCACCAGTCCTGTGACCAGATGCCGCAGACCTTTACCCCGCTCTCCAGTGCCCTGTTAAGTTTCTCTTCAATCGTTTCCGTACCGCCCTGCATGGCCAGTATGGCGCCGTCATAGACCCAGTCAGGCAGCTGCCTCTGTCTTCCTAACAGATCAGTCAGTCTTTCAGAGATCTCCTCATAGCTGTTCTTCTCTTCGCAGATGAATCTCGGTTCTTCCTGCGTATGCAGAATGATCCTGCCCGGATCACGGAAATCAAACTCCGCATAACGGTGCAGATCAGCGTGCAGATAGTATCCCCTGCTGGAAACATACGTCGGCTGAACGTAATATGATTCATACCGATGGTATGGCAGAGCAAAATCCGGACGCTTGCCCACGATTTTTTCCCTGATAATCTTATCGGAGATCCTTAAGGTATTCTGATGTTCAGCTACCCAGATCCTTGTTCTTTTGCCCTTCAGGTCAAATTCCGAATAGGTTTCCCCGCATCCATAGATGTGCTCATCTTTTTCCGTTGGCAGAGTTACCCAGAAGCGGTTCCACTTCCGGCCGCTCTTTGACGGGACGTAGCTGACAAAGATCCTGCCATCCCTTTGCTCAACGTTCAGGCCGTACCTGGCATTGCGATTGTCCTTAAACAGAACGGTAAAGCCGTTTTCCGTTTCCTCAATGCCGGTTCTGGTAAGTCTGATCTTCTGATAGGTCCTCTTACGATAACGAAAACTGCCGCGGCTCATCGTAAAACGGTTCTGACCTTTTCCGACTGTCAGTTCGGCAGCTTTCCATGTTTCTAAAAGCATCTCGTATCCCCCTCAGTGATAGATTATTATTAGTTCACTTATCGTCCCTATAATTATAACATAGTAAGCTGCCGATACAGTCTCATAATTATATAAATTGTCCCACCAGATAAAAAAGCTGCCTGAGCAGCTTGCGTATTCAGATTTTCCTGTACAGTCTGGCACTCCAGAATACCATCCCCAGCTCTTCAATGTAGAAGTGCAGGATTGCCTTCCAGTTCTTCGTAGCGGTACTTACCATGATGTATTCCACTTCATTTCTGACCGTATCTTCCAGACAACCGAACAGTTTTCTTCCTATCCCCTGACTGCGTAATTCAGGTCTGACGTACAGTTCATCAACTTCAAAGCATGGCGTACCGTCAGGCATGATCGAAGTTGATCTTTCAGCCTTTTCCACGCAGCCGAAAAGATAGCCGACGGTCTTTCCATTCATTTCAGCCAGAAAGATCCTCTTGCCCTCAATGTCGCTTCTTTCATTTCTCCGGTATCCGGTACAGCTGTTTTCCTGTTCCCAGTCCACTGACATCTCTATCAGTTTCTCAAGAACTTCCTCAGTCAGTTCGGTTTCCCTTATGGTTATTTCTCTCATGGAATCACCTCATCACTTTATGTCGATCCAGATGCCGATATCCCGCATCAGGGAGTCAGGTATGTTCTTATAAAAGCGCTGGGCTTCCTCATTGGCTGCCGTCAGAGCGATCAGAGTGGTGACGCCTCTTTCCTTAAGCTTCTTTCTCAACTCTTCCAGCAGCTTCTGCGCTACGCCATGATGACGGTAGCTTTTCAAAACGCAGATCCAGTCAAGGTAGGCCTTGGTTGAACCGTCAAAGTGACTGCTGATCATTGAACTGTCGATCCTGCCGACAACCCTGCCGTCAGCATACGCCAGTAAGGAAATGGAATCGGAAAAGGAACTGTCCGCAAAGCTGGCAGCTACGCTCTTCTTATAATCTTCATCGATCTCCCAGCCCCAGAAATCCTCTTCCTTACGCAGATCACTTTCAAACTGCAGGACGTCTTCAATTCTTTCGGCTGTATAAGGTCTTATTTCAATGTTCATACCTGATTCCTCACGCTAATATAATTCTAGCACTGCTGCTTTCTTATCCAAAGAAAAACCGTTCCCACAGGGGAAACGGTCGTTGTCATATCCTGATCACTACTCTGGTTCCGTCCTTTGCCTCAACCTCAACCAGATTGAAGTGGCCGTTCATTCTGACATATTCCTCAAGAATGTCAACACTTTCTGCAATCATGCCGCTGTACATCATGATGTCCTGCTTCTGATCATCATCGGTGTACTTCAGGGCGATACGCCATATCCAGCGCGATCTTAATACGCCGATCGGGAAGGTGAGCTTGATAGGAAAACGCAGTTCGGGCGTTGTTACCAGTATCTTCATATCGATTCAACCAGAATTCTTACATGATCTCCGTCTGCACTGTCCACTGATACCAGTTCCCCGATCACACCCTGTTCGACCAGGGCAAAGATCTGGTTGAAGTCAATGTTCTCCAGAGCCTTGTTCCCTGAGAAAACCTTTACTGAATCGTTATTGACAAAGATCTTAACGGCGGCCATCGGCAGATTGATCCTTACCCTGTCGCCATCTACGCTGTCAACGATGATCCTGAAGACCAGCTGATTGATGTCCTTGCGCTGTTCAGTAGGCAGATATACCGGTTCGATCTTATTCTTTCCCAGTAATTCATCCGTTGAGATGTTGAATATGTCTGCCAGCTTCAGCAAGGTATCGATATCAGGTGATGTCAGGTCATTCTCCCACTTGCTGACGGCCTGAGCGGAAATGTTCAGTCTGTCGGCAATGTCATTCTGGGTCAGATTATTCTGTCTTCTTAACTCTGCAAGTCTTGCTCCAAAGCTTTCCATGTTGTTACCTCCTGCTTACACTGTCATTTTCCGTTTTTCGCGCTTCAATATGAAGCGTTCAGACGTTGAATTGCTAACCTGTTCGTTGTTTTTTCACTAACCAGTTTGTTTAGTTGACTTAATTATACCATTTTCAGCAGATATATCAGTTAATCATATCTGTAGATTTGAAAGTAAAACCGATATAAAATAGGACTGATAGAAATAAATGATAGTCAAATGGGAGGTGTCCATGAACAGAGAATATTTGGATAAGATTTACAAGTTTATTGATGATAACCGCGACAACATCGTTGAAGACCTCATCAGAGTATGCCGCATTGAGAGCGTTACGCAGAACGATTCCGACGTCAAGCCGTTCGGCCAGTCCTGCCGGAACGTGCTGGACTACATGCTGATGGAAGGTATTGAACAGGGTTTCAAGACAGCCAACCACGAATACTATGTCGGCAGCATCTCCTACGACATCGGTGCAGAAAAGAGGATCGGCATCCTGGCTCACCTGGACGTCGTACCGGCAGGTGAAGACTGGACGATCACCGAGCCTTATAACCCGATCGTCAAGGATGGAATGCTCTTCGGCAGAGGAACCGGTGATGACAAGTCAGGCGCAGTTGCCGGACTGTACATCATGCAGGCCTTCAGGGAACTTAACATCCCGATCAGAAACAACATTGAAGTATTATTAGGTACCAACGAGGAAACAGGCATGAAGGACATGGCCTACTACACAGCCCACTACAAGGCTCCTGACTTCACCTTCGTACCTGATGCAGGATTCCCAGGCGCAGCCGGTGAATTCGGCAGATTAAGATATGTACTGACCTCCAGGAAGAAACTGTCAGACGACTTCGTCAACATGTATGCTGGCAGTGCCTTCAACATCATTCCCAACAAGGCTACCGTCGTACTGAAGAAGGATACGGCAATTGACTATAAGAATCTGCCGGAAGACTTCACCATAACGGAAACCGAAGAAGGAATCGAGATCGTTGCTCCAGGTGTCACGACTCACGCAGCCGGACCGGAAAGAGGCGTCAATGCCATTCACGTTCTGACAAATGCCTTAATGAAGGTTGAAGGCATGAAGCCGGAAGACCGCAAGATCATCGAATTCATCGACAACGTCAATAACGATTACTACGGATCATTCCTAGGCATCGATAACAAGGACGAAGTATCAGGCCAGACCGTTTCATCAGGAACCGTCCTGAAGTTCAATGGCGGCAACATCTCCTTACTGAATGACTGCCGTTACTGCGTAACTGACAACGGCGACCGTCTGGAAAAGAACGTTACCGAAAAGGCTGACGAATGGGATTTTGACACCTTCGTTGAGGAAAAGACGTACGGCTATGCCCTGGATGTCAACGGTCCGATCATTCAGACCATCAACAAGGTATACCAGGAATTCTCAGGTCATACCGACCGTGAGATCCTGATCGGCAAGGGCGGCACCTATGCCGGCACACTGCCGAATGCCTTCGCAACCGGCTGCATATACCGTGAAAACTGGGGCGAAACACCTGACTTCCTGCCGGCCGGACACGGCGGTGCCCATCAGCCTGATGAATTCATCGTCATCGATGACTACATCAAGGGCATCAAGCTATTGGTAACGATGATCCTGGCCGTAGACGAAATACTCTAAAGACGACAAAACCTCCGATTCTCGGAGGTTTTGTCTTTATCTTAACAGCGTACAGATCCAGGCCATCACAAGCGATGCTGGGATGTACGCCAGTGTTTCCGTCAGCTGCTGCCGGTAATTATATCCGAAGCTGTCATAGCCTTCACTGCCCTCGGTTTCCGGATAGTAGTGCTGAAAGAAGCGGGATCTGGTCAGCAGGAACCAGTCGAAGAACACGATGTCAAAGGCCTTCATCAGCAGTAACATGATCAGATATCTCAAAAACAGCCGGCAGAAACTGAATTCGTTTCTTAACCCGTCATACCCTGCATAGATGAATGAGAACAGAAACATGCAGATGGCCAGACTCATTAAGAGCAATCCCAGCATTTTCTGTCCGGCAAAACGCGGTTTGTGATCCAGTACTTTTTCCTGAATGTCCTTAGGCGCGGTGGTAAAGAACCTCCGGTCCTGAACCAGGGCGACTGCCGCATACAGTAACAGAAACAGCGCTGCCATCATGACAAACGATAACAATAACGTAACCATGAATGCTTCACCTTCTATCCCAATGCCACGTCAAGAGCCATCATCAGAATGAAGCCCAGCGAGAACATGACTACCCCGATGTTGGAATGATGACCTGAAGACATTTCCGGTATCAGTTCCTCCACGACGACATACATCATGGCTCCGGCCGCAAAGCTCAGCGTATACGGCATTACCGATACGATGAACGATGAGGCGATGACCGTAAGCAGTCCGAATACCGGTTCAACTGCCCCGGACAGTACCCCATCTATGAAGGCTGCGGTCCTGCTTTTACCCTGAGCATGCAGCGGCATGGAGATTATCGCTCCTTCCGGGAAGTTCTGGATGGCAATGCCCAAGGCCAGAGCCAATGCCCCGCCTGCCGTTATTTCCGCTGAACCGCTGATGAAGCCGGCATAGACGACACCTACAGCCATTCCTTCCGGAATGTTGTGCAGGGTCACTGCCAGTAACATCATCATCGTCTTGTGCAGCGAACTGCTCGGGCCTTCCGGTTCGTCAGAATTCATGTGCATGTGCGGGGTAACCGTATCCAGGAATAACAGGAAGGCTATGCCGACGGCAAATCCGGTGGCTGCCGGCAGAAATGCCCACTTGTCAAGATGTGCCGACTGCTCCATGGCCGGGATAAGCAGACTCCATACTGAAGCAGCCGTCATGACTCCTGAGGCAAAGCCGGTCAGAGACTTCTGGACTTTGTCGTTAAGTTCCTTCTTCATGAAGTACACGCAGAAAGAACCGGCAGCCGTGCCGATCAGAGGTATCAGTAATCCGATAATTACTTCCCTGGTGATCATCTCAATATACCAAACAGTCCTTTGCTTTCATACGGTTCAACGGTCATGGACTTCATCTCATAACCGGTATCTCCTATTGCCTTCTTAAGCATTTCCTCATCAACAGGCTCATCGCTCAGAAATACGGTCTCACCCTTTCTGAATGACGATGACACCTTGCCGGCACCAGGAACTGCCTTTCTTACCGTCTCATTCATGTGGGCTTCGCACATGTTGCAGGCCATGCCTTCTATCTTCAATGTTATCTTATTCATTTCTGTTCCCCCAATAATTCAATCTTTACTATCTTCATTCTTACCAGCTTATCACAGAAGATGATCAGGACCTTATGGATCAGGCTCACCTTACTAAAGATGTCTCTGTATCCTCTCATGTAGCTTCTTTCGGAAATCTTCTTTGATCCAATGTTCCAGCTCTCCAGTTCAGAGCTGTTATTAACGGAAAAGTATGCTGATACGTCGATGTCAGCTTCCTTCAGCCAGGTCTTTCTCATTAATCTGGCTCCCCGTTCATTACAGCTGTCAAATACCACCACTGCCCCCGGGAACCTTTCGTTCAGTTTTCCGATCAGGCGGATGACGTCGGCGTTCTTCAGATAATAGAAGACTCCGGCCGCAAGGAATATGGCACCCTTACTGCTGTCAATCTTATCCATCCATCTGAAATCCAGCAGGTCAGAGGCAATGTTATCTTCCCTTTCACCCTGTCCCAGAATGTCGTTTCTGATCTTTATCACATCGGGAAAGTCAATGCTATAACCCCTGCAGCTGCCGTTATCAGCCTTGCTGAAGGAATCACCCAGCCCGCATCCCATGTTGACGACTGCCGCCTCGGGATGTTCCTTCAGATAGTCCCTGACCTCCCATAACAGATCATAGTGACGCTGAGCTACTTCCATGGCGCCGAATAAGCCGGCTACGCTTTCCATGGCCTTGCCCTTTTCCGTAAAGTCGTAATCCAGACTGTCACAGATCCTGGCCGCTTCCCTGGCTTCAAACAGTTCAGGATAGTGTTCTGCACAGACCTTGCGTCCGTATAACGGTATTACCAGTGTTTCCTGTACCGTGTTTCTTTCAATGTGATACTTCTCCATATTCGTCTGCCCCTTGGTTAGCCTTTGCTAACTCAAAACGTTATAGCACATCTTTACCATGTGTGAATAACCAATGACTGCGTGTTTTCAGTTATAATGAACATGAAAAGTGAGGAAGGAAAATGGTATTTGCTGACGCACACTGCCATCTGGGTTCAAGACAGTTTGACAGTTACCGTGAAGAGATGATCACAAGGATGCTGAATGCAGGTGTTAACAAGCCGATCATGATCTGCTGCAGCAGTCATGACCTGTTAGAAAGCCTCAGACTGCGTGAAGAGCATCCCGCCTTTAAGCTGGCCGTAAGTGTTCATCCTCAGGATCTGGAAGACGATTACAGCGAAGCCAGACTTCAGGAAATCGAAAGAATTATCAATGAATACCATCCCGACATGATCGGCGAGACCGGTCTGGACTACTATTCCCATCCGCATACCAGAGAACAGCAGAAGCACTTTTTCATCTCTCAGCTTGAGCTGGCTGAGAAATACGGCCTTCCCGTCAACATTCACAGCCGTAAGGCCAGTGCCGATACCCTGGACATCCTGAAATCTCACCGCTGTAAGGGTATCATGCACAGTTACAGCGGCTCCATTGAAATGGCCCGGCTCTACATCAGGGAAGGCTACTGCATCTCCTTTGGAGCCAGCGTACTGTTTCCCAACGCCCGCAGACCACGGGAAGTGGCCTCTCAGATTCCTCTGGACCGTCTATTGATCGAAACGGACTCACCTTATCAGAGTCCCGTTCTTAACCACCGCCATGAACCGGCGGACGTAGTTAACATATATGAGGAAATCAGTAAGATCCACGGCATCAGCCTGGAAGAACTGTGCGCAGCCGTAGAGCATAATTTCGATAATGTTTTTGCAAAGTAAAAGGAAGTGATCATCAGATCGCTTCCTTTATGTTTTCTGCGATGTATTCAGCTATGGCCCTGTTGCCTTCGGCATTTGGATGAACCCCATCCGCAAACCATTCGGGATGTCCACTGGTATGACCGTACAGATCAATTACCTGTAGTCCCAGCTTTTCTGCCGTCCTTGTAACGATATCGGTTATCTGACTGTCGATGTTGTCAGCTACGATCTCAAACAGCACGACACCGCTCTTACTGTCCGGGAAGCAGCGCGGGGGCACCATCAGAATGACCCTGGGCTTATTATCCAGATCAACGTATCTTCTGACAAATACTTCCAGTTCTCTTTCATATCTGTCCCTGTTCCAGTTATAGCTCTTGGCGTCATTGGTGCCAAGCATGATCAGATAAACATCTGCCTTACAGTCAAGTGATCTTTTGAAGATCCTGTCAGCGGTATATGGCATGTCTCCCTCATCCTGCAGTGTTCTGCCGCTTACGCCATAATTGATGACCTGGTATTCATCTCCGATGATCTCATTGAGAAAGTGTTCCCAGGTCAGGCTTTCCTTACCCATTACCCCGGCGCCGAAGGTGATGCTGTCACCGATGCAGGCAATGTGCTTTCTGTCAGGCAGTACCTTTGGATTGCGGTTGCCTGCCATATATTTCATGAAAAATCTGCCGATCAGTTTTCCAATTTCCATGCTGAATCTCCTTTCTTCTAATTATATCCCAATTCAGTGATTCCTGTAAAAAAACGGAACTTACGTTCCGTCATTAATTCTAACCCTGAGGTCTCTGGAATATGTTGGTACTGTCGTATACGCCAACAGCGTCGTCATGACCCCACAGTAACGTATCACCGTCAATGGAGAACCAGCCGGAGGTTTCACCGACGCTTTCACCGTTGATGGTTGCCTCATAATATTCAAGCAGGCCGCCCGGCTGAACAGATGCCGGCATGACGATGGTCTTATTGTCCGGTGTATAGATGGTTACCAGATAACCGTGCTGCAGCTCATCATATCTCTGAATGAGCATGTTGAGGTCATTGGCAACGTCCCTCCAGGCATCTACCAGGAAGGCATCGATCGCCTCATAATCGGTATTGTCAGACCAATCAGAACCTTCAATTTCTTCCGGCTCATCAAGTATCTTCATCGCAGCGTTATATGCGCCGACAAACTTACCGTCTTCGATTCTGAGCCTCATGCTGGCTTCACCCATCTTCCTGGTACCAAGGTCATCTTCCAGTACCAGATCTACGCCTAAAACACCTGAACCTGATGTTCCCGTGAACTCAACGGTATTGCCGCTGACATTGTACTCAGCTTCAACGGTAGCAGTCATCTTTTTCGGAAGCAATATTACTCGTTCTGTCACTCAGGCAGAAGGTTTTTCTTTTCCTGACATTAGATATATAATCTTTACATGTTTAAGTTCATCAGAAACCGCATTCTGGGAGCCATCGGTGTGCTGTTTGCGGCCGTGTTTGCCGTATTCACCATACTGACCTATCTCCCGGGCTCAAGACTTAGATACCTGCCGATTCAGGGTGAAAACGATCTTCTGGATCGCTATTTCGCGCTCATCAAGGCCTCTCCCAATCTTCTGACCCGTTACCTGCGGTACATGTACAACATAATCACCAGATTCCACTTCACCAGTAACTTCCGCCATCATGACCTTTCAGCGGAAATACTGACAAGAACAAGACTCACCCTCTTACTTACCGTACTAGGTTTTGTCTTCATCGTGGTGTTTGGAATTATACTGGGCGTCATCGCCGCTCATAAGAGAGGTACCTGGATCGACCGTCTGATTTCCGGCGCATCGATGTTTCTGGCCTCCATACCGCCGTTCTGCCTGGCCATTTATCTGGCTCTGATCTTCTGTCTGGGTCTAAAGCTGTTGCCGGTGTTCGGCTATGCCAAGCCGGTAAACTTCATATTGCCAACCGTTACCGTAAGCGCAGCAGCCTTAGCCAACGTCATTCAGATCTGCCGTTTCCAGGTAATTGAGGAACTCAACAAGCCCTATGTGCGCAACCTGCAGTCAAGAGGCCAGAGGGAATCGGTAATTCTGTTCAGGCATGCCCTGAAGAATGCCCTGATACCTACCGTATCGGTGATCAGGGAAATGACGGCCACGATATTCATGTCAACGTTCATTGCCGAATGGTTCTACGCCATACCCGGCATCGGCTACTACATGATCAAGGCCATTAACAGCCGTGACTACGGCGTCATACTGGCCTGCACGGTGGTAATCGCCATATTCATCATCATCTTCAACATCATCTCCGATGTTGTTTACTGTCTGCTCGATCCGAAGATGCGCAGTAAGGAAATGGGGTACAGTCAGGATGTTTAGACGGGCGATGAAGAGATTTCTGCATAACAGGGTGGCACTGGCTGCCCTCATCATATTCACTCTGCTGCTTTTAAGCTGCGTCGTTTTCCCGTTATTGGGCTACAGCGACTATGAGTCCCTGCACCTGGATCAGCAGTATGCGCCGATATCCCTGCAGCATCCCTTCTCTACGGACAATCTGGGCAGGGACTTCTTTACCAGAATGATGGTAGGCGGACGCTATACTCTGGGACTGTCACTGGTATCAACGGTACTGGCCGTACTGTTTGGAACCGTCATCGGCACGTTATCAGCCTATAAGGGCGGCTTACTTGACAGGATCGTCGTAAGTCTCTGCGAGGCTCTTTCTGCCGTGCCCTACATTCTCATAGTGATCATCATTGAAGTTGCCCTGGGCTGGGGCAAGGGATATTTCTCCCTGGCCATAGCCATTGCCAGGATGCCTTCCGTCATTCAGACCATCAGGGCTGCCGTACTGTCAGTACGGGAAAAGGAATTCATCTCGGCTGCCAAGGTCCTTGGCAAGAGCGACTGGTACATAATTACCCGACACGTAATGAGAAACGTCTACTCAACGATCCTGGTTCAGTTCTGTTCAACATACGGTGCCAGCATCGTTGCCTGCAGCGTATTAGGCTATCTGGAGATCGGCATATCCTCCCCTGTTCCTGAATGGGGCAGAATGGTTGCCGACTACTTCCATCTGATCCAGAGCCGCGGCCATCTTGTTTCCATACCGTGTCTGTTCATATCCGTAAGCGTTTTATGCATTACGATGATCACCAATGGCTTAAGGGATGCACTTGACCCTAAGGAGTATCAGCATGAATAACATACTTGAGATAGAAAAGCTTAATGTTGTCTACCGCATTCCCGAGGGCAGACGCCACGTATTAAGAGACGTTTCACTTGAACTGAAGAAAGGCGAAATTATGGCCGTAGTAGGTGAATCCGGCTGCGGCAAGAGCACGCTGGTAAATACGATAATATCCCTTCTACCATCCAATGCCATGATCGAAAGCGGCAGGATCATCATCGATGGCAAGGACATTACCAACGCTGACAGCTACGAGCTTAGCAGCGTCCGCCGTAACCGGCTGGGAGTGGTATTCCAGGATCCTTTCAGTGCTCTGGATCCGCTTTATACAATTGAAAAGCAGTTCCACGAGACCATAAGGCTGACAGAAAAGCTCAGTAAGGCAGAGTCCCATGACAAGGCCGCAGCCATGTTACGGGCCTGCGGCATAAAGAATGCCGAAGAGATCATGAAGAAGTATCCTCATGAACTGTCCGGCGGTTTAAGACAGAGGGTCATGATCGCCATGGCGCTGATCAATGACCCGACACTGGTCATAGCCGATGAACCTACCACTGCTCTGGATGTGACCATTCAGAAGGAAATACTGCAGCTGTTGAGGACATTGGCCAGGGAAAGACAGCTTACCGTACTGTTCATTACTCACTCCCAGGACATCGCCTTTGAGATAGCTGACCGCATAACGGTCTTCTATGGCGGCAGGATCGTGGAACAGGGTACAAGGGATGATCTGTTCAGCTTCCCATTACACCCCTATACCCAGGCCTTACTGAATACGATACCTTCAATAAGATATGGCAAGAATGAAAGAAAGCTGATGCCGATCGAAGGCGAGATATTCAGCTTCCTCAATGAAACCGAGGGCTGCAGCTTTGCGCCAAGATGCCCCTATGCCAGAGAGTCATGTTTCAACAAGGCTCCGGCAGTCAGAGAATACAATGGCCATAAATGCGCCTGCGAAATGGAGGAAAAATGGTAATGAAGGAAACACTTATCGAAGTACGCGACCTGACCAAGACCTTCCATTCAGACGAGGGAACCACCAGGGCCATTGACAGAATAAGCTTTGACCTCTACAAGGGAGAAACCCTGGGTGTCGCCGGGGAATCCGGCTGTGGCAAGACAACTCTGGGCAGATGCCTGGTCAGCCTGGAATCTCATGATTCCGGAACGATCACCAGCAGGGCCGGAGGTTCCCAGATAATCTTCCAGGATCCCTATAACTCCGTTGATCCCTACTGGACCATTGAAAGGATCGTGGCCGAGGGACTCAAAGACAGAAAGGATGCCATCACGTTACTGGAAAAGGTCGGATTGAGCCGCAATGAAAAGGACAGCTATCCTCACGAGCTTTCCGGCGGACAGCTGCAGAGAGTCGGCATTGCCCGGGCCTTATCCACAAATCCGGACTTCATCGTCTGCGATGAACCGGTATCAGCCCTGGACGTATCCTACCAGAGCAAGATCATCTCCCTGCTTGAGGATCTGCAGGAAGAGGAAGGGCTGACCTATCTGTTCATATCTCATGACCTGGCCGTGGTCAGACACATTGCCGACAGGATCATGATCATGTATGGCGGTCAGATAATGGAGATCGGCAATACCGATGAAATAATAAACAGTCCGCTGCACCCGTATACGAAGTTCCTGTTATCAGCCGTGCCGGCTCCCTTTGAAAAGAAAAAGGAATTCCAGGTACTGGACGATGACACCGTATCTCAGGGCTGTCCGTTTGCCCCGAGATGCCCCTTCCGTACGGAGAAGTGCTTCAGGGAAAGATGCGAACGTCAGGACAGGGCCAACGGCCATCTCGTATACTGTCATAACATATGAAAAAAGCCAGTGAGCTGGCTTTTATTGTTACTTATTCTCTTTCTCTTCAGAGGGCGTATACTTCGGTGAGTTCCATCATCGGGGTCTCACCTTCGAATACGTTAGGATCCAGCAGGTTCGGATCGGTTGCCCAGCCGCCGAACTTGACCTTTCTTTCCATGGTGAGCGGTTCATAATCCGACAGGAACACTTCCCCTTCGGTATAGTTCATGTAGCTGGTCGTGCCGCCTCCCAGCATTCTGAAGATGCCGCCGTTGCCGTCAAGCATGATGGTGTTGAACTCAATGTACTGGCCGTACAGATCAACATCCTTGGTAGCTGTCGGGAACATGTTGGGATCCCAGTCCTCATCCGCCTCAAGTGTCCAGCCTAAGAAGTTCAGGATCCTTGGATTCTCAATGCACAGGTCAGGATCAGTCATGCCGAAGTGAACGAGTTCCTTGCCGACGCCGACCTTCATATGCTTGACCGTCATGATTATTTGCCTCTTTCGATTTATAGTTTTTTTTATACGTAATTACCTGTTTTTATCAAGAATGGTACAACTAAAAAAGATTCCCTTGAAGTGATACGCTAAAAGTAGACAGGTGTAAAAAAACACCCATCTACTTTTTTTAGTACAATGAAGGAAGAAAGGAAGTGATCGAGTGAGCAGAACAAGTAAGAAGAACAACATGAGAACGCCAGAGGAAAAAGAAGCGA
>JAFWGU010000025.1 GCA_017512285.1 Erysipelotrichaceae bacterium
CGATGGAAGAATACATCATCTACTACAATACAGAAAGAATAAACATCAAAAGAAAAGGACTGTCGCCTTTGGAGTATAGGCAGCAATCCTTATCTCAGTTACAATTGAATTGTTAAGTCCAACTTTGAGGGTTCACCTCAGAAAGCCACTTTTTGATATAAAAACCTTATGCTAGGCGCCTTAGGCACCGTAGTGATAAAAAGGGTAAAAATAGTCGAGTATTATTTTACACAACTCAGTTATTATCTGTTTATAAGGAGTTAATCTGATGAATCATCAAAAAGAAGCTGTACGCATTATGCAGGATTATATTAAAGAACATATCCACGAAGATATTTCAATTGATACTATCGCTGCAGCAGCATCATATTCTGCATCGTACGCAAGGAAAATCTTTATCAAATATCTGGGCATGACACCGGCGGTTTATATAAGGCGCCTTAAACTGTCAAAGTCAGCTCTGAAACTACGTGATGAACACTGTCAGGTTCTGGATGTGGCCATGGAAATGGGCTTTGGAAGTGCAGACGGATATCAGAGGGCTTTCAGACGTGAATTTGGCTGTAATCCCAAAGAGTATTCCAACAGTCCAGTACCCATCTGGCTTTTCACTCCTTATCGTTTAAATAACAAAGAAAGGGAAGCAAATAACATGAACGAAACAAGGAATATATTTATTCAGGTGATTGAAAAGCCTGCCAGAAAAGTAATCATCAAACGTGGAATAAAGGCCACTGATTACTGGACATATTGTGAAGAAGTTGGATGTGATGTCTGGGGACTGTTGAAAAGCATAAAATCCATAAGCGGAGAACCGGTATGTCTGTGGTTACCAAAGCATTTAAGAAGGCCGATAACGAATGAATATGTACAGGGAGTAGAAGTAGATCCTTGTTATTCCGGCGTGGTTCCTGAAGGGTTTGAAATCATAGAATTACCGGCTTCCTCATATCTTCTTTTCAGAGGTGAGCCTTTTGAAGAGGATTATTATGGCGAAGCAATAAAAGAGATCTGGAATGCTGAGAAAAGATATGATCCGGCATTTATAGGTTATGAATGGGATGAGATGAATCCCAGAATTCAGCTTGAACCTATTGGAGAACGAGGATATATAGAACTTGTGCCTGTGAAGAAGTTACAATAAGGATAGAAACTGAAGCAGACAAAACAAAGCAATCAAGGACAGGATTGCTGTTGAGCATATCGCTAAATCTAAAGTGAAAGGAGGTATGCCGGATGGATTGGGTAAGGACAATAAATGAACATGTTCTGCCATAGAAAACAAAGAGGTCGAAGACCTCTTTTTCCTTGCTGTAGAGTATACTTACGGTTCGCTTACGCCATGACCTGTTCAATGGTTCAGGTTTCTAGCTGGAGGATTAATCGGCGATGATTACCTCGATGCCATCAGCCTGACAACTGCGGATATCATCTTCCGAGGTCTTACTGTCAGTTACTATGACGTCAATGTCACGGTATGATGCAACTGTATATCGAACCCGCTTGTTGAATTTTGAGTGATCAGCTACAAAGATTACCTTGTCCGACTGGTCAATGATGTACTTTTTCAGAATCGTTACATCCAGTGAGTAGTCGGTTACCCCCTGAGAAGGGGAGATGGATGCGGCGCCCATGATCGTTTTCTGAAAGTTGAAAACTCCGATGTCATAACTGTTAAGCATGTTTGTGACTGTTCCATCATTTTTGTTCAGCAGTCCACCAAGAATGATGACCTTGATGCTGTCGCTTGTAAGCAGTACCTGAGCAACGCTTAGAGCATTTGTAACACATACTACCTTCTTACCGCTGGAAGCCAGTTCCTTGGCAACTTCCAAAGCGGTTGTGCCACCGTCAATGAAGACAGCTTCTTCATCTTCAATCATTTCTACGGTCTTGCGGGCAATGGCTTGCTTTTCTGCCAATCGCGTAACGGAACGGCTGTCATAAGAAGGCTCTGGTTCGTATATGCGGCCTTCAATGGCACCACCGTATACACGGCGTAATAGGCCTTGTTCCTCCAGCTCTTCCAAGTCACGTCTAACAGTTTCCATGGTTACACTAAAGCGCTGAACAATATCCTGTGCCTTGATTTTTTTGTCCTTGCGCAGAGTATCGAGTATATAGTCTTTTCTTTCCAGTTTCATGGTGTTTTCTCCAATTGCTAATAATATTATGACGGAAAATATGTTCGATTACAACATGATAATTGTGACATTGTTATAAAAAATGTGGAATCGCAACATAAAACAGTTGCAATATGGTAATAATATGGTATTATCAAAGTATAAATAGTTGTATCGCAAATTGCGATACGATGATAAATCTATTGTGATCCAACAAAAAGAGAGGAGAAAAAATGGTAGTTCTGTATAGAGTTGACGACCGTCTTATTCACGGTCAGGTTCAGACATCGTGGATCAGGGAGTATCAGGTTAACCGCATAATTGTCATTGACGACAAAGTCATTAATGAACCGCTGACCATTCAGATTCTAAAGATTGCCAAACCTCCACACGTTGATTTGGTTATTTGCGGAACGGACAGGGCAATGGGATTATTGGCAAAGGATGCCGGACAGCCAAATGCCCGTACGCTGGTGATTTTCAAAACAATTGCAACAGCCGCGGAGATGGTCAAACTGGGTCTGGACATCAAAACAATGGTCATTGGGCCAACTTCCAATAAGGAGGGAACAGTTCAGATGGCTAAAAACACTTATTTCTCTCCGGAAGAAGTTGAAGCAGCCCGATATCTCAATGATAAAAAGGTTGATATGAACATCCAATTACTGCCAAGCGAACCTAAAATCAGCATTGGCAGTGTACTAGAGAAAATGTAAAAGAAATAGTAAAGGAAAGGAGAAAACACTATGGAGATTACATTAATGCAAGCTGTAATGATTACTCTGTTCAGCGTGCTGTCAAACCTGATGTTCCCATTATTGGGTGATATCGGTGGTTATTTCGGTATTGGCAGACCGCTTGTTGCCGGTACGATCGTCGGTCTTATTCTTGGGGATGTTAAGACCGGTATGCTTATCGGTGCAACTTTGAATGCCGTATACATGAACTCTCAGGCTGTTGGTAACGTCATGTCTTCAGACGTAACCATGGCTGGTTATACGGCTACAGCATTGGCTATGGCTGGTGGCAGTGATACTGCCATGGCACTGGCTTTATCCATTCCAATCGGCATTTTTGGTGCATTGCTGTTTACTGCACAGAATGCTGTATGTGTATTTGTCTGTCATTGGTGCGACAAGTACGCTGCTGAAGGAGACACCAAAAAGATGTGGCTCTATGGAATCATCATTCCTGCAGTCATCTTCAACGTAATTCGTTTTGCTACCACTTTCCCGGTTATCTACTATGGTGCACAGTATTCTGCTGCCATAGAGGCCTGGATGCCTGAGGTAGTTACAAATGCCATGGGCGTAGTCGGTGGTATCCTGCCAGCCGTTGGTATGGCTCTGCTGTTAAAGGTTATGGTTACAAAGCCTTCTCATTGGTGCTTCTTCCTGTTCGGCTTCATCGCATTTGCCGTACTGGGAATCGGCTCCGTACCATTAACTATCCTGGCCATTGGTCTGGCTGTCGTTCTTGACAGCGTCAGAGGCCAGAACACTTCAGTTGATTCACTGGAGAGTTTGGAATAGGAGGAAAGAACAATGTCAGAAAGAAATTACAAATTAACTGATGCTGATCTCAGAAAGTCATGGTTCACATGGATCATGTTTGACTGCTGCTCAAACAACTGGGAAAGAATGCAGAACATTGACTGGGCTCTGGCAATGGCTCCAACCTTAAGGAAACTTTATCAGAATGATGATAAGGCCTTTGCAGAAAGACTTACAGCCCACATGGAATTCTTCAACACTCAGCCTACAGTTGGCTGTGCCATCCTGGGTATCGTAAATGCCATGGAAGAAGAAAAGGCAGCTGGCAAGGAAATTCCTTCTGAAGCAATTTCTTCTGTTAAGTCATCAATGATGGGTCCGTTAGCCGGTATTGGCGACTCAGTAATGAACTCATTGATTGAAGTTATTCTGATGTCAATTGCCATGACACTTGCTTATCAGGGCAATGTCTTTGGACCTATTCTGTATATGATCACATGGGTACCAATTTCTGTCGGTATTTCATGGTTCTTAATGAAGCGCGGCTATGAATTAGGCGTTGATTCTATCTCTGTACTTAATGGCGAAGCCATGAACAGACTGGTTGAAGGTCTTACTACTGTTGGTCTGGTCGTCATTGGCGGTTTGACAGCTACATATGTTGGCTTATCTACATCACTGACCATCAACGTCGTTGATGCTGACTCAACAGCTGTTCAGGATGTTCTTGACAGCATTCTTCCGGGACTGCTTCCTTTAGGAATAACACTGTTCTGCTACTGGTTATTAACTAAGAAGAAAGTCTCACCGATGGCTCTGATCCTCATCCTGTTTGTTGTTGGAACACTGTTATCAGTTCTGGGCATTTGCTAGTATAAAGATAAATTTGCGGCGGGTGTCACTGTTCTGACGCCTGCCTTTTTTAGGAGGTTATTTATGTTGAATTTCACTTTTCAGAATCCATGTAAGATCGTATTTGGAAAAGATGAACAGAAGCAGGTAGGAAAGCTTGTAAAAGAATATTCAAGTCACGTTTTAATGGTTTACGGTCGTAACAGCATTAAGACAAGTGGTCTGTATGACCAGATATGCGACTCTCTGAAGGCAGAGGGAATAGAGTATGTGGAGCTGCCTGGAGTAAAGGGAAATCCGGAGATGGATCTGGTCTATGAAGGAATCGATCTTTGCCGGAAAAACGGATTGGATTTCGTACTTGCAGTTGGAGGAGGAAGCGTCATCGATACATCCAAGGCAATCTCCGTAGGTGTACCATATGATGGAGATGTATGGGATTTCTATCTGAGAAAATGCAAGCCGACGAAAGCCCTGCCTATCGGCACGGTACTTACAGTTGTTGGGGCAGGATCAGAAATGAGCTGCAGCAACGTTGTTACCAAAGCAGACGAAAAACTGAAGCGCGATTTTGATAATCAGATCATCATACCACGTTTCTCCATCCTTAATCCTGAACTGACCTATACGGTTTCAAGTTATCAGACAGCCTGCGGGAGCTTTGATGCTCTTACTCATGTCATGGAGAGATACTTCACACAGGTTGAGCATACTGATGTTACTGACCGTCTCTGCGAAGGACTGATGAAGACGATCATTGCCTTTACACCGCTTGCTCAGCAGAATCCTGATAATTACGATTACAGGGCTGAGATCATGTGGGCAGCAACACTGGCTCAAAACAATCTGATGTCTACGGGAAGAGATGGCGACTGGGCTTGCCATAAGATCGAACACGAGCTCTCAGGTGAATTTGATATTGCTCACGGCGAAGGTCTGGCCATGCTGTTTCCAACCTGGATAAGGTATGTCTATAAGAGTAATCCGGAACGTATCAGACAGTTTGGCCGCCGTGTCTTTGACATTGATCTGGCTGGATATGATGATGATGTAGCCTGTCTGAAGGTAGCTGAAGCTCTGGAAGACTTTGAGAAAAAGATCGGTTTGAAGACAGACATGAGCTCACTTGGAATTGATGAGGCAACAGCAAGAATGCTGGCTGAAAGATGCTGCTGGAATGCACCAACCAAGGGAAAGTTCAGAAAACTTGATCCAACAGATATTGCAGAGTTGCTGATGCAGGCAGCAAAGGTAAGGTAAGAAGATGTTACCATGCATTTTAAGAGAAGATAAGGTAAACAGGAGCATTGTTGAAAATCGCAAGGAAACATTCAGGCAGCTGAGTGACTACTACAGGCAGAATGTCAGCCGTTTCAATGAAATCATCATCGTAGGTTCAGGATCCAGCAATACTTCATCTGTTACTGCATTCCAAACGATTGAGAAGTTCAGCGGAATCATCACCAATACCATGATGCCGAATCTGTTCATGAATAAGACGGTCTATAACCGTAATGCTCTTTATGTTTTCGTTTCGCAGACCGGTTCTTCAGCCCTGACTCAGTCAGCTGTCATCCGTGCCAGAGAACAAGGCTGTGTAACAGTGGCAATCAGTGAAGCTCCTGATACCAAGGTAGCAAAGGAAGCTGATCTGTTTGTAAACATGGGATCCGGGTTTGAAGAGTATGGTCAGAGAACCATCGGATTCTGTGCAACAGTATTGACGGAAATGCTGATGGGATTGGAACTGGGACTGATCAATGGACATATCTCTCAGAATGAATACGATGGTTATGTTGCGGAAGCGTTCAGAATGTGTGATAACGTTCCTAAGGTCATCGAGTCGGCAGACAGATGGATCAAAGGACATCTCGACAGTCTTTCCAGCGGTGAAAATTACATGATTTTTGGACCTAAGAGCCTTTATGGTGTTGCCATGGAAGGTGCGCTTAAGATATTGGAAGTCGTTAAGAAATTTGGTGCTGTAGGCTATGAAATGGATGATGGACTGCATGGACCTAACATGGGCATGACAGATAAGACAAGAATAATAGTCCTTTCAGATGGTGTTTCTGACCAGCAGCTTGCACATGGAATTGCCCGGTATATCAAAAATGAAGTAGGCACGGCTTACATTGCCGGAAAGAATGTCGTAGACGACAGTGATTTCAAACTTGACTTCGTTACTGAAAACTTCCTTTCTCTGGAGTTTGCTCCATTTGTTCAGTTGCTGGCCTACAGACTGGCTGAACATCTGGGTGTGGAGGTTCCACTGTTCAAGGACATGGTTCTGCCGGATCAGAAGTATTTCAATACTCATACGGAACATCTTGGCAAATAGATACAATGAAACGATAAGGGCAGGAGTTGATCTTCTGTCCTTTTAGTTGCCGGCAACGTTTGCTGCATCATGGACAGGAAACAGTCATTGAAGAAATAGTAATGTCAATTCTCATGATATAATGATTTCAATTAATATCATGTGAGGTGATTGATAACATGTTCAGAGAAATGCTCAGAAAGAAACAGCAGCTTTCAGAAGCTGAATGCGTTGAAATACTGAAGACACAGTTAAGAGGTGTTCTGTCCGTAATTGGTGATAATGACTACCCGTATGGGTTTCCAATTAACCATTATTATTGCGAGAACGATGGAAAGCTCTATTTTCATGGCGGCAAGAAAGGTCATAAGATCGACGCCATGAGAAGAAATGATAAAGCCTCGTTCTGCGTTTACGATGAAGGTTTCCGCAGGGAGGGAGAATGGGCACTGAACATCAGGTCAGTGATAGTCTTCGGCCGGATCGGATTCATTGAAGATCAGGAAAAGGTCTGTGAGATCGCTGAGGAACTCTGCCACAAGTTCACGGATGATGATGAATACATCAGAAATGAGATCACCCATTCCGGACCAGGCACGCTTATGTTTGCGCTGGTCCCGGAACATATCACCGGTAAGATCGTCAGGGAAGCTTAATTATTATGAATCATACCCGGCAGCTGCCGGGTTTTTTATGACTTGAAATAAAAATACATAGTATTAAACTAATAAATGTTGTCATCAATATGATGAGAATATGAATTTGAGGTTTTGTTTTATGAATATCAGGCAAATGGCAAGATGTGCCATAATGGCTGCCCTGATCTGCGTACTGGCACCTGTATCAGCTCCTCTGAGTACGCTTGTTCCGATTTCACTGGGAACACTGGTCGTTATGTTATCAGGAACACTGCTTGGCAAGAGAGACGGTACTCTCAGTGTGCTGATGTATCTGCTTCTGGGCATGGCAGGAATGCCGGTATTTGCCGGCTACAGTTCCGGGCTAACCGTTCTTTTTGGCGTGACGGGAGGATTTCTCTTCGGGTATCTGCCGCTGGCATTTATCAGTGGCCATTTCTGTGAGAAGAATGATGATCTGAAGTCAATGATAACAGGTCTGGTACTTGGAAACGCAGTACTTTATCTGATTGGGATAGTCTGGTTCATGATCTATCTTAATGCCGGAGTAGGTAAGGCGCTGGCAGCGTGCGTACTGCCGTTTTTACCCGGTGACATCGTAAAGATCGCAGTTGTCTGTTTGATAACGCCGAGAATAAGAAAGTATCTTAATAAGTAAGTCCTGGTACGTAAGTGCCGAGTGCTAATGTATAATATGAATAGAGTGAGGAGTAGTTATGACTGATAATATTTTTGATGAAAACTGTTCATATTGCGCTGAAGGTGCCCTGCTGGATGCCTTTGGTATAAAGATCGGTGAACTGCCGATGTCCAAGGTCATTCTTTTCAAGGAGCAGTCTCACAGAGGCCGCATCATCGTTGCCTGCAAGAAGCATGTAGATGACATTTCTGATCTTAATAAGGAAGAACGTGCACAGTACATGGAAGACGTAAGTCATGTGGCTTCAATCATGCATGAACTGTTCAAGCCGGACAAGATCAACTTCGGTGCCTATGGCGATACGATGCATCATCTCCATTTCCACCTGGTACCAAAGTATAAAGACGGTTATGAATGGGGTGGGGTATTCGCAATGAACCCGCAGAGAACGCTGTTAAATGAAAAGGAATACGAAGAACTGATCAGAATGGTCAGAGAAAAGCTCTAGAAATCAGATCTCAGGTGAAAGCCTGGGATTTTTTATCGCTGATCAGTGCGAATTAATCCATAAAGCGCGATACCTTAACGCCGATATGTGATATAATTAGCGAGTGCCGGCTGAAAGCTGATCAGAAGGCATGGGAAAGATCAAGATGAATAAAAAATGGTTTAAAAATACGCTGGTAATACTGTTGCCGGCAATCATCACATTCGCAGCAAACATGTTTGCCTACATGGTGCCAAAGCAGATCGTACCTCCTTCAAGATACATATTCATTGACATGGAGATCGACCGCCTGATACCTTTTGTGCCGTGGTTTGTCATATTCTACTATCTGGCGTTTGTTCAGTGGCTTAACTATTTTCTGCAGGTCAGCTTCGGTGACAAGGAACTGAGAAACAGGTATTTCAGTGCTGATATCATTTCCAAGATCATACTGTTCTTCATTTTCATGATCTGGCCGACGGCTGTTAACCGTCCGCCTGTTGACGGACTTACGGGATTCTGGAAATGGGCACTGTCCATGACCTTTACGGTCGATAATCCGCTTGGAGCCCTGCCTTCAATTCACTGTTTCTACAGCTGGCTGGCATTCCGCTACAGCCTTGATGCTGAGCCAAAAGAGAGAAGATGGATCACCTGGCTTCAGCTGTTAATGTCATTACTGGTATTTGCCAGCACGGTTCTGGTCAAGCAGCACTATTTCATCGACATCATCGGCGGAGTAGCGTATGCTGAAGCGTTCCTGCTGATTGAAAGACATACACGAATAGCAGAGATCATCGGCGGGTGGTTTGACAGGATCACCGAATCATTAACAAAGAATAAGGGGAATTGATGATTCCCTTTTTTCGTGAGGGCATGATGACGGCATTCATGGATCAAAGCGAATATAATGGTCTTATGAATCAACAGCGAAAGCTATAAGGACAAAACACCATGGATGACAGATTTGAATTATATGACCTGAAGGTTGAAGTCGTAGAAGGGGACAGGCCTTTTGTCTGTTCTCATCACGTAGGTGATTATTTTCTGGTGGAAGGAGAGAACCTGGTCTTTCCCGAGAACAATTCCTTTTCAATGTACGCCTTGGCAGCTCTTCTGCCTTTATTGCCGGCAAAGCAGAGAGTTACTGATGAAAACGACTGGATGCATACCGATGCCTACATTGCCTGCCCGGATCCAAACTGCGGAGCCAGATTTCACATCAAGCGCATCGGCAAGAGAGTGTTCTCTCATCATGAAGTAACGGTCGTACCGCTGGAAAAGAGGTAATCGGCATGACGACAGAAAAATATACCTTTTCAGATTCCTACCGCATTTCCAGAGTGCTGAACGGCTGCTGGCAGCTTTCCCTGGGGCACAGTCTCAACGGACCGCTTGATCCTGACGATGTGATGAAGGCCTTTTACCGGTTAAGGGAAAACGGCTTTACCACCTTTGACTGTGCGGACATCTATACGGGGGCTGAGGAGTTCATAGGTTCGTTCATCAGTGAACTGAAGAAGGATCCTGACTTTGATGAAAGGGACATTCAGATCCATACTAAATACGTTCCAGATCTGGAATATCTTTCCAGGGTAGATTATGACTTTACCAGAAGCATCATAGAAAGAAGTCTTCGCAGGCTGAACAAGAAGCAGCTTGACGTAGTGCAGTTCCACTGGTGGGATTATGAGGTTGACGGCATGGTACAAACCGCTTCTTATCTGCAGAGATTAAAGGAAGAAGGGCTGATCGGACACGTCTCCGTAACCAACTTTAATACCGAGCATCTCAAGATGCTGGTGGATGCCGGAATCGAGATTACTTCCTGTCAGGCGCAGTATTCCTTCTTTGACCGCAGGGTTGAGAAGGGATTACAGGCATACTGTCTGGAAAACGACATTCCGCTGATCTGTTACGGCACTCTGGCCGGCGGTTTCCTCTCTGAAAGATACATTGGAAAGAAAAGGGAGGACATCGTTCCGGAAACCAGATCGCAGGTAAAGTACCTGCAGGTCATTGAGGATTCATTGGGCTGGCAGGGATATCAGGATCTGCTGGTCATTCTCAAGGAGGTCGCGGACGGTCATGGCGTCGGCATATCCCAGGTCGCCACCAGATTCATTCTTCAGCAGAAGGCCGTGGCAGCTGCCGTGATCGGCGTGCGTAATTCCCGTCACGTGGATGACAATGCAAGGATCTTCTCCTTTACGCTTACGGATGAAGAACTGAACAGATTGAGAGAATTCGTTGACCGCTATCCGGTATTACCGGGAGAACCGTTTGAACTGGAGAGAACGGCGGGCTCAAAGTACCGTAACATCATGCACATGAACATTAACGAAGAAGAGCAGGCCTGTTAGCAGCGGATGGAAGCCGGGAGGAGAATGACATGATCCTGTACCATACCTCAGATCAGATAATCAGGGATCCTGACATTCATCACGGACGCAAAAATGCCGACTTTGGCTGGGGATTCTATCTGACTCCTGGCCGGGAGTTTACCTACCGCTGGGCCAGGGAGAATGCCGTGGTGAATGAATATGAATTCGATGAGAGCGGTCTTGATGTTTACTGTTTCAAACGGAGCGTTGAATGGTTTGAATACATTTTTCATAACCGCAGATTACAGGACACCATTGATGCAGATGTCATAATCGGTCCGATTGCCAATGATACGATATTTGATACTCTCGGCATCATCACCAGCTGCTTTCTGACTTCTGAACAGGCCCTGAAACTGTTAATGGTCGGCCTTGAATACACTCAGGTAGCCATCAAGACCGAGAAGGCAAAGAGGAATCTGCGCTGGCTGCGTGCTGAAAGGATAGAAAGAGCAGATGCGCAGATACTGAAGAAGGAACAGGAAGAATTCCAGAAGGCTTTTGGTGAACAGCTGGAAAGAATATAAGGCATGAGAAAAGGCTTTTCCGTCAGGAGAAGCCTTTTTGTATTTCTAGAATTTCTTTTCAAAGGTTGCGATCAGGGCTTCGATGACGGCTGACCTGAAGCCTGACTTTTCCAGAGTTCTCACACCCTGGATCGTGCTGCCGCCAGGCGAGCAAACGCTGTCCTTGAGAGTACCAGGATGCTGTTCGGTCTGTAATAACATCTCAGCCGTGCCCTTGATCATCTGAGCTGCGTAGCGGTAGGCCTTGTCTCTTGGTAAGCCAATGGTTACAGCCCCGTCTGCCAGCGCTTCAACGAACATGGCCGTAAAGGCCGGACCGCAGCCCTTGACACCGCCGGCATGAGCCATGGTCTGTTCGTCAGTTTCTTCAACCAGTCCTGAAGGTTCCATCAGCTGGTAGAAATAATCGTTTTCTTCCTGAGTAACCTTGTCATTTGTCACATACAGGGAAACGCCGCTGCCGACCGCTGCCGGCATGTTGGGCGTAATGCGGATGATCGGTACGTCACCGATCTTTTCTCTGAGCTGCGCCAGTGTATTGCCTGCCATCATGGATACGATGATGTAGCGGTCCTTACGCTTCTTAAGTACCGGCAGGATCTCTTCCAACAGTTCTGCCAGTCCCTGCGGCTCAACGCCCAGGAAGACGTATTCAGCCTTCCTGGCTACATCCTTATTCTCACATACCGTACCGTTTACGATTTCAGCCAGCTTTTCAGCCTTGGCTGCAGTTCTGTTGGCCAGCAGTATGACGTCAGCCTTATTGCTTCTGAAGGCAGCCCTGGCTAAGGCACCGCCCATGTTGCCTGTTCCGATGAATCCTATTGTTTTCATGTGTGATTCTCCTTTATCATCATGGCAGTCTGTTTCCGGCAGACTTGTAAAGTTCATACCATTCTCTGGCTGTCAGTTCAACTTCAGATGCTCTGGCAGCGTTTATGATGTGTCCGGTATTGGTCGTACCGGTAATTACCTGTACCTTCTGCGCAAGGCGTAACAGCCAGCTGTAGGCAATGGTATCCTTTGTTACGGAATACCTGTCAGCCAGGTTCTGTAACATGGCATTCAGTTCTGAGAAATCTTCATTGTCTATGAAGGTGCCCCTAAACATGCCGTACTGCAGTGGTGACCAGGTCTGCAGGGTCATGTCCTTATGCTTCAGGTATTCAAGGGTTCCCGAAGAACGGACTATGCCGTTATCCCAGCCGGTATTGACGTTGATTCCTTCATTGATCAATGGAGTATGAGCCAGTGACAGCTGCAGCTGATCTGAGGTAAGGATGAACGGGATGGAACTCTGCAGAAGTTCGATCTGATAGCGGTTCATGTTGGAGACGCCGAAACTTCTGACCTTGCCGCTTTCATACAGTTCCTCAAAGGCTTCTCTGACCTCATCGGTATCCATCAGAACATCCGGTCTGTGCAATAGTAATGAATCCAGGTGGTCGATATTGAGTCTTTCCAGACTTCCGTTGACCGCTTCCATTATGTGCTCGCGGGAAAAGTCATACATGCCCATGTTGATGCCGCACTTTGACTGAATTACCATTCTGTCTCTTAATGCAGGGTCGTTCTTCAGTACTTCACCAAACACCCGTTCGCTTTCTCCCCGGCCGTAGATGTCGGCATGGTCAAAGAAGTTAATGCCCTGATCCAGGGCGGTGTGTATGATGTCTGCAACTTCCTCCCTGCTTTTGGCGGCAATGCGCATGCATCCGATTCCGATCACGGAAACTTCCGGGATGTTTTCAGCCAGTGTTATGTATTTCATGTTATTCTCCTGTTTCTTAAGTAAATTATAGGGGCAGTATGGCTGTTGCACAATCGGAATGACTCATTCAGATGGTTCAGCAGTACATCAATTCGGACGGCAGATGTGGTGTAATGTTCCCGACAGTTAAACTGTTGAATACTGATAATGTTCTGCTACACCAGTGTTAACGCTTATCCAGCAATCCCCGGGCAGTAATGTCTGCTGATGAGGAGACCCGACCATGACAATGTTATTATTACTTGTTATCATACTCAGTATTGTAATCATAATCGGGATGATAAATAACCGCTTTATTCACACGCCACCGGACATTGCCCTGGTGGCTTTTTCCCTGCTTACGGGCATCAAGATTTGGCGTCATGCTTAAGGACATGGCAAGAGAGCTGCATCCCAACATCCTGGTCGCTGCCATCATCCGTAAGGGTGTCGTGCAGATACCTGACGGCAAGAGCACCATTGAAAAAGGTGACAAGGTCATCATCATATCAGCATCTGATGCCAGGATCCAGAGTCTGGACGACATATTACAGAAACATTGATTCATGAGTTAATAATCAACAGAAGGTTCCTAAGGAACCTTCTTTTCCTGTGCGCGTGAATAATCAGTTTCCTTTATGGTATTATTTAGATGATAAGAAGTGCGGAGGAATAATATGAGGAAGGTTTTGGTCATCGGAGGTACGGGAACCATTTCAACTCCCGTGACCCTTGGACTGGCAAATGATGAGAACGTTGAACTGTACGTGCTTAACAGAGGCAACAGGAAGAACAGTCTTCCTGACAGTGTTCATCAGCTTAAGGGAGACATCAGGAACTTGGATGAAGTGAAAGAGTTATTAAAGGACCTGGAATTTGACAGTGTGATCAACTTCATCCTGATGACAATTGAGGACGCAAGGGCTAACTATGAGATCTTCAATGGAAAGACCAGGCAGTTCATCTTCATTTCCACGGTATGTGCTTTGGATCATACCGTGTCCTGCAATGTCGATGAGAAGATGCCATGGGGCAACCGTTACTATGAATACGGCCGAAGAAAGGAAGAGTGTGAGCGTTTCTTCCTGAAACAGTACGAAGAAAACGGCTTTCCAATTACCATTGTCCGTCCGACGCAGACCTATTCGGATTCCAGGTATCCTCTGAGTTTGAAGGGAAAGACCTACTGGTCAGTAGCCTCCAGAATGTTAAGAGGAAAGGAAGTAATCGTCCATGGCGACGGGCAGGGGGTATGGGCATGCACGCATGCCAGTGACTTTGCCAGACTGTTCAATCCGCTGGTCGGTAATGATAAGACAATTGGCGAAACATATCAGGTGATGAATCCGAAACCATGTACCTGGGACATGATATATCAGGCACTGGCTGATGCCCTTGGCGTGGAATATAAGCCTGTTTACATCAGTGAGTATCTCCTAGATCAGAGTAAGACCTATGACTTCCGCTCAACGATGCACGGGGACAAGCACTTCTCCTGCATCTTTGACATCAGCAAGGCCCGTTCATTCTCTCCTGATGTGAAACTTGAGATAGACATCCGTAAGGGCGCTAAGATGTATGTGGAATACATGAATGCTCATCCTGAGGAGAAGAAGGAAGATGAAGACTTTGACAGATGGTGTGACAGGGTGATTGAGAAATATCACGAACTGGAAAAAGAATTTACGGAAGTTCTGTAAGTAAAACTGATAAATAAAATAGATAGAGAGGTAATGACATGTTTGTTTTCTGGGGTGACGGCTCTGAAGAAATAAAGGAGCTTGTAAGATCAATACTGGTGCGCAGTACGGAGAATTTCAACTGGACGTTCATCTTCATACTGGCTGTGGTGTTCTATGTTTACTGGACAGAGGTCAAGAACAGGGACTATAAGGCAATAGTTGCCGGTTTTTCTCTGTATGGCGTTCACTGGCTGTATGAGATAGGCAATGCGATAATTGCTCATTTCTTTGAGTATCCGCTGTGGTCGGTCAGTAATGCCTCCACGACCTTCATACTGTTAATAGGAGTATGCTGGGAACTGTCAATGATGTTCTCGCTGGCTGGCATCATTTCATACAAGATGCTGCCGGAAAACCCTACAGGTAAGCAGAAGTTATATGGAGCCTTAGGCATGGCGGCTCTGTTTGCCCTGGTTGAATCGTTTCTGGCCGGTACGTCAAATCATTCCTTCATGTGGGTCTATAAGTGGTGGGGAGTATTGCCGGTATTTGTAACGACATACATTCCGTTCTTTTTGGCCTGTAATTATGTTCCTTTCTGGAATAAGAAGGCACAGATGAAGTTTCTGGGCATCATATGGGGCGCAGTGGCGATCCTGCTGGTTACCCTGATTCCATTGGGAATCATTTAGTGTGTATTGAACAGATGCGGATTACCGCATCTGTTTCTTTGATTTAGGAAAGTTTTAGTCCATGTTAAGTAAACATTCACAGTGCCGGAGTATTCTTTATTTGTCCCAAAAGGATAGAATAAAGGAAAGAGGGTAATTCATGAACATGAAAATGAATATGAAGATATTATTGTCGGTATTGTTGCTGGGATCAGTGATGACCGGCTGTAAGAAGGATCCGGCAGAGGAACCGGCTGTACCGGAACCGGAAAGTGAAAGCCAGGAGGCAATTGAAGTGGAAAAGGATCTGTGCTTATACATAAATGACCGGAAGCTTCCGGTAACCTGGGAGGATAATCCTTCAGTCAGTGAACTTAAGAACATTGTCAGTAATGAGAAACTGACGGTTGAAATGTCAATGTACGGGGGATTTGAACAGGTTGGTGATCTGGGCAGTAGCATCACCAGAAATGACAGGCAGACTACGACTTCTTCAGGAGACATCGTCCTGTATTCCGGCAGTAGTATAGTCATCTTCTACGGTTCCAATTCCTGGTCCTATACAAGACTTGGACACGTGGATCTTAATGAGGAGGAAATGAGGCAGCTGTTAGCCAACGGTGATGTTACCGTGGTACTGAGCATTGAATGAGGATAGGAACAAATGACACTTAGGTTGATAGAACTGACAAAGGATCATAAGGAACAGCTTGGAGAGATGATCGAGGAATGGAAGAAGGATCAGGAAGAAAACCATACCAACCATTCACCATGGGCGATCTTCAAGAACGACTGGCATGACTTCGACTACTATCTTGATCATCTGGCCGTAAGAGAACCGACGGATTCGCTGGTTCCGGAATCAGTGTTCTTTCTGCTGGATGATGAAAGAGACAGATTATTGGGAGCGGTTGCCATAAGGCATTACCTCAATGAGTACCTTCTGAAGGAAGGCGGGCACATCGGTGACGGGATCAGGCCTTCGGAAAGAGGAAAGGGCTATGCCACGGAAATGATCAGGCTGGCATTGAAAGAATGCCGTAAGCTGGGCATTGACCGGGTACTGATGGTCTGTGACAGGGATAATCCGGCATCAGCCCGAACGATCATCAATAATGGCGGCGTACTGGAAAACGAGCTGACAGATGATGATGGAGATGTGATCCAGCGCTACTGGATAGACGTTGAATAATGACGAAAAAAGAGACATGAGTCTCTTTTCTTTTACAGTTCTATGCTGGTTCTTGGCATCTGAACCAGGAAGTTGATGTCATGGGCTTCGCAATAGTTGGCCATCTTGAAGAATACAACTTCGGTCTTTTCAATCAGGGACGGCATGCCCACGGTTGGCTTGTCCAGTCTGGAGAAGAAGTTATCCCAGTGCAGTGGAATGATCAATTGAGGTCTGACCTTTTCCGCGGTTTCGGCGAAGAACTTCCTTTCGGTCTCCTCATCGGCCTTGGCCAGTCCGGCTACGCCTAAGAACAGAACGTCACAGTCATAGCCATCAAGCTGATGTTCGATGTAGTTGAAACTTGGACGGATGATGTATTTCTTTCCCTGGGCTTCAACGATGAAGTCGTATGATCCGCCTTCCTTGTAGTCTCTTAGTTTGGCTGTCGGCGGCAGCGGTTCATCTATGGTCTGCCCCAGGTCATTATTCAGGATGGTTGGCTTGGAGTGCAGGGACTTTATGACCTTGATCTTATAGTCTCCTACTTCAAATGAATCTTCCTCGTGAAATTCAATGAGCTGATCTTCATTTACGTTACCGCCTCTGCAGACGTTCATGGCACTGGAAGATCCGTATACCAGAGCGCCCGTCTTGTTGGCAACATATGGTACGTCCATGACGTGGTCATGATGAGTATGCGATACGAAGACGGCCTTGAGCCTGTCAATGTGATGCAGTTTCAGCATTTTATCCGCCAGAACGGTATCGGTTGATTCACTTCCGCCGATGTATTTGGCAAGTGAAGGCCTGGTAAAATGACAGTCAAAGAAGATCTGATCCTTGCCGTCATCGAATAACAGTGTCGTTGTTCCAAAGAATGTTACTTTCATAAGCTGCTCCTTAATGATTACAGTAATCATTATAACATCTATGGCTGCCTGATAAAACATGACGGGGGTTAACGAGTCAGGACCGATGTGTTAAAATGACAGAGAACAGGAATATGAATAATAATGAATGAGATTACACTTAATACAAGCATCGGAACGTTTCTGGGCAATGATCATGGCAATGTCCTGGAGTTTTCAGGTGTGCCATATGCGAGGGCAGGACGCTTTGAATACTGTCAGCTGATCGACAGCTATGAGAAAACCGTGGATGCCAGAAAGATGGGCAATGCCTGTCCGCAATACCGGCAGAGTCATCCTCATCTTGATGTCCCGGAACGCCTTTTCTACTTCAAAGAATTCAGGGAAGGCATTGAATTCCGGTATGACGAAGACTGCCTGAATCTTAACATATACACGTCAAAGAAGCCTGTAAAATGTCCGGTAATTCTGTTTTTCCATGGCGGCGGCTTTAATTCGGGTGCCAACAGCGAGGAACCGTTCAGAGGGTTTGAACTGGCCGGCAGGGGAATAATAACCGTCTTTGCCAATTACCGGGTAGGAGTACTGGGCTACTTCAGTCATGAGGAGATTCAGAAGAAATACGGCCGTAACGGCAACTTCGGTCTGGATGATCAGCTGCAGGCCATAAGATGGGTCAGAAAGCACATTGCTGAATTCGGCGGGGATCCTGATAACATTACCCTGATGGGTCAGAGCGCCGGGGCCATATCCATCCAGTATCTCTGTCTTAACCATGACAATGAAGGTCTGTTCCAAAGAGCGGTAATGATGTCAGGAGGCGGTCAGTTCCCGAAGTATGCATCGCCTAAGAAGGCGGAAGATACCTATGACTACTGGCATGAGATGATGGACATTGCCGGATGTAAGAGTTTTGAAGAGTTCAGGAACCTGGACATTCTGAAGGTTCATGACGCCTATGAGACGATAAGAAGCCGCCGCAAGGATAACGTATATAACATGATGCCGGTAATTGACGGATATCTGCTGAAGGACGGCGTTGATAAGCTGATAAAGGAGCCATTGAAGATCGGATACATGATCGGCTATACGAACAATGACATGTATGCCCCGGTAATGGCGTATATTGGAAATAAGTTTGCCAGAGCTAATGACGGCTATGTCTACTATTTTGACGTTGACCAGCCGGGCGATGACAACGCGGCCTTCCATTCCAGTGACTTAAGATACATGTTCGGCCGTCTGAATACTTCCTGGCGGACCTTCACCAACAGGGACAGGGAGATATCTGACATGATAAAGGGATATCTGGCCAACTTTGCCCGTAACGGCAACCCCAACAGCAGGGGCCTGCCGCAATGGGATAAGATCACCAAAGAGAACAAGGTCATGTGTTTCAGTCATGCTGAGATCGGGATGGGAAAGCCGTCCTACATAAAGCTGACCAGAAACATGTTAACAAAAGGAGATCCGAAGGCATGAAATTCAGACATCTGTTCAGTTTAAGAAAAGCTGATGACAATACCCGCGTCTATGAAAGCGACGGCGTTTTCATGCGCATTGACTTCATTGAGAACATGCTTAGGGTGGCATTAATCAAAAACATGGACTTACTGCCGACCTTCAGCATCAATCCTGATAAAGAAGAGTTAGGAAGCACCGGAAGGAGCAAGCTCTCTCTTGAAGGCATTAAGCTGTGCTCCCCAGAAGTAACAGAAGATGATAAGACCGTAAAATTCACTCATTGCGGCCATGACTTTGAAATAGAATTATTGAATTTCCGCATGACCGTCAGAAATGAAAGAGGAATACTGTATCAGGACCGTAATGGCCTGGCCTATAACTTCGCTGGGGAACTTGGAGACGGCAGTGTTCACTATACTTCCAGACAGGAAAATCAGTACATCTACGGCCTGGGTGACAAGTCCGGCAATGTTAACAAGAATCATCAGCGCTACATCCTGGATACCGATGATTCCATGGGCTACAGGGCTGAGTACAGTGATCCCTTATACAAGCATCTGCCGTTCTACATCTGTGAAAACGGCAATGGCAGTTATGGGATGTACTACGATACCTATAGTGAAGGTGAAATAGACTTCGGCAGAGAACACGACAATTACTACGAATGGTTCAATTCGGTAATATATGAAGAAGAGAACATGGTCTTCTATCTCATCCTGGGAAACGTCAGGGAGATAATCAGAAGATTCGTGCACATGACCGGAGGCATCGCAAGAGTACCTGAGTGGGCTTTCAGATACTGCGGTTCAACGATGGAGTATACCGATGCGCCTGATGCCGACAAGAAGTTAAGATCGTTCATTGATAACTGTGAAAGATACGGCATTAAGGCCGGGGGATTCTACATGTCCAGCGGCTATACCCAGATAGGGGACAGGCGCTACGTCTTCCACTGGAATCAGGACAAGATCCCTGATCCTGAAGGATTATCTGAGTATTTCCAGAGCAAGGGATTAAGAATAATGCCTAATGTAAAGCCGGCATTCCTTGACGATCATCCGCTGTATGAATACATAGCCAATAACGGCTGGTTCCTGCATTATGAGGATGGTACGGTTGCCAGGTTCCCGTTCTGGGGCGGCAATGCCAGCTATCTGGATTTCACCAATCCCGGTGCCTATGAATTCTGGAAGAAGTGCATCAGGGAAGTACTGGCGGAAAAGGGCTACACGGACATCTGGAATGACAATAATGAATATGACATTCATGACAGGGAAGTATATGCCCATGGCTTTGGTAAGGAGGTACCGGCCAGATTAATAAAGCCGTTATTCTCCTATCTTATGACGAAGGCCAGCAGGGAAGCCTGCCAGGAGTTCAATGATGATCCGTTTGTGATCAGCAGATGCGGGATGGCGGGAAGTCAGTCGATCTGTACCACCTGGACAGGAGATAACTACACCAGCTTCAGGGAACTGAGATATAACCATTACCAGGCCATGACCATGGCGCTATCCGGATTCTGTTTCTTCGGACCGGACATCTGCGGCTTTGCCGGACCGAGTCCTAATAGGGAACTGTTTGTCCGCTGGCTGCAGTACGGTGTCTTTCTGCCGAGATTTGTCCTGCATTCCTGGAAACCGGGTGAACCGTCCACGATGCCCTGGCTCTACCCGGACATGATGGATGTGGTAAGGCCGATATTTGATTTAAGAGAAAGACTGGTTCCTTATCTTAAGGAACAGATGGATAAATGTGTTGAAAACGATGAACCGCTGATCACACCTGTCTTCTTAAGAGATCCTGATTACGACAGGGAAGCCGACTGGTTCATGGTTGGTGATAAGATACTGGCGTGCCCGGTATTTGATGAAGGCGTAAATGAAATGACAGTCAGGCTGCCAAAGAGTGACAGGGGCTTCCGGTTAAGAGGAGAAGGACCTGTACTAAAGGGAGAAACAGAGGTTAAGGTAAGCTGCGGCATTAATGAACTGCCGGTATGGTTTACCGAGGAATAGATGGGGGACATATTCATGAAAGAAAAGAACAATGAAAATACGCTGACACTTAAGCATAAGGTTGGCTATGGTCTGGGAGACTGCGGAGGCGTAATGACTTTCGCCTTAATGGGCAGTACTTTCTCAATGTACTGTACTGATGCATTGGGCATCAATCCCTCTACTCTGGCACTGTTGTTACTGATATGGAATGTCTGGGACTTCATCAATGACCCGTTAATGGGAGCCTGGATCGACAAGGCCTTTGCCAGAAGCACCAATCCCAGGGGCAAGTTCCGTCCCTGGATATTAAGGTCTACACCATTACTGGCAGTGACATTCATTGCCCTATGGTCAGTACCAAGTCTGGTTGAGGGACTTACAAGACTGTGCGTGCTGTTTGCCCTGAAGATCCTGTATGAGGGCGCCTATACGATGTTCAACATTCCGATGGGTTCATTACTTTCAGCGATGGCTGATACGGATGGGGAGAGAGCTTCCCTGTCATCAGCCAGAGGCATAGGCAGTGCATTGGCCACGCTTATATCCCTGTTCATCATGCCGCTGTTTCTGAAGAAATTCGGTGAAAACAACCCGACGGGTTATGCCATCGGCGCAGCCGTATGTGCCATCATCGGCTTTGCGATGTGCTTGGCACATTACTACATGACGGAAGAAAGACATAATAACAATACGAATCCTCAGGATGGCGATAACATCAAGGTCACGGACATTCTGCAGGTCGTTAAGGTCAACCGTCCGTTTGTGGCCCTGTGTGTACATGGGTTATTCATCTGCATGATGCAGTATGTGGGATCTACCTTAAGCAACTACATGTATTCAGACGTGCTGGGTGACATTTCCATTGCCGGATACGGCACCTTGTTAAGTGCTCCGTTCATGCTTGTGATCTTCATCTGCGGACCGATGGTTGCCAGGAAGGTCGGACTGGAAAAGCTTATCCGCTATGGTCTTTTAGCCAGCTGTTTCCTGTATCTGTCACTGTTTGCCACGATGATGCTTACCAACATCAATCCATGGGTCTATGCCGTCTGGAGCAATACCGCCTTAGGCGTCGCCAGCATTTCCATTTACATGCAGTGGGGTCTGGTAGGCGAAGCCATCGACTACAATGAGATGATCACCGGCAAGAGGACTGAGGGTTCCATCTACGGCACCTTCAATCTCAGCAGAAGAGTTGGTCAGACCATCGGCAACTCAGCCGCCATGTTATTGCTTGGCTGGATCGGTTACAATGGCGCAGCCACCGTTCAGGAAGCTTCGACCATTAACGGCATCAAGGTTCTGACGGTACTGTTACCGGGAATACTGGTACTTGGTTCCTGGGGCGCATTTAAGTTTTTGTGGAACATGGATGATGAGATGCGCTGTAAGGTCTATGAGTTCAAGGTTGGTAAGAAGGCCAACGGATGATCAGATAAGAAACTGTATAATAAAATCCCGCCTGGCAGCCTGAACTGTCAGACGGGATTCTTTTTCATATGTTTCCGGTTTCCGGATTCAGCAGTACAAACAGTGCCGTAGCCGTAAAGCCCAGTGAACAGACAATCAGTAAGGCCGTCGGGCTGTAATACTGCAGGATGGCCCCGGCCATCAGGGAAGCGATCGGTATCAGTCCCATGGAGATGACGCGGGTGATGCTGACGACCTTGCCTAACATGTCATGGTCAACGATCTTCATCAGCGCGGTATTCAGCGGAATGTTGATGTTTGATATGGCATAGCCCAGGATCAGGGCAAAAAGACACAGGATGATCAGAATGGCGTTGATGGAAATGTTCCCTGAGGCAAACAGCCAGTAACTGATCGTAAAGATGATCATGGTTGCGGCAATGACAGCCAGACAGCGGGCAACGTAGCGGCCGCACTTTTCCGGCGGGGTCTTTGACGACAGGATCAGGGAAGCCAGTAACATGCTTACGGCCATCAGCATCGAGATGATGGATGACCACAGTTCCGGGGTCAGGATACTCTCAAGCAGATATTCAGGTGCCCCAGCGAGATCGGAGCGGATGAATACCGGCAGGAAGTTACTGTTGATTGGGTTTATGAAGAAATTTACGAACATGATCGCTGCCATCAGTACCAACAGTGATTTCTGAGAGGTGACGTAGTGAAAACCGTCCTTCATGTCGCCTAAGGCCAGTTTCAGGGTAAGTTTGCCGCCGCTGGCTTTATGATCATAGTGAATGAAGGTTTCCGAGATGCCGGAAATCAGGTAACAGCTGCCAACGATCAGAAACAGCGGTTTGACGGGAATGGCCGCATAGAGAATGCCGGCCAGGATCACGCCGAGGATGCTCTGCAGGGAACTGCGGGCGGAATTATAGGCGTTGGCCTGCTGGAACTGTTCTTCTTCCACGATGAGGGGAAGCAGGGAACCGGAAGCCGGTGTGAAAAGTCCGGCCAACAGATTGTTCAGAATGCCAACCGCAAACAGGAATATCAGCTGGACTTTTGCATCAGCAAACAGATACATGCCCAAAGTGGCCAGGATGATCACAATGCCGGACAGTCCGTCACAGACTGCCATGATGCGGGACTTATTGTAACGGTCGGACAGAATGCCGCCGATGGGGGTCACCAGTAAGAGGACAACGCTGCCAAGTGCCAGGTAAAGACCCTGCAGGAAGGCGTTGTTGCCGGTGAGATCAAGGATCAGAAAACTGACCGCAAAGCTGTATAATACCGATCCGATTTCAGAGACCAGAGCTCCGAAGAAGACAAGACGGAAGTTTCTGACGGAAAATACATTTCTTACACTGGCTTTATCGTTCATGAATCGTTCCTCCTTCTATTAAGCTGATTACATTATCTGTTTGAACCGGTTCACTGACAAGCAAGTATCAGTTGCCTTTTCAGTCAGACGCATCTGAAAAGCCTGCAGATGACTGTAGGCTTCTATTTGAATTTTCCAATTGTCTTATCAGTGTGACTGTCGGATGACTTAATGATGATGCCGCCATGTTCCAGCACGAACTTCTGCATTGGCTCAGTGAGATAGGGCTGGCTTCTGCGTCCTCTGTTATAGTCCCCGTAATTGACTTCAAAGGTCTTAACATGCGGTAAGAGCTTCAGAACCGTGTTCTGCCAGGCCTTAACGAAACGGGGGTGATCCTCATCGAACAGACAGTTGCCCTCATTGTACTTGGTTATGAGATCCAGGTGACCGACGATGTCGATCCGGTATCTGTTGGGATAGTCCGCCAGGGTCTCAAAGTAGTTTTCACACATGGCGTAGAAGTCGTTGTTGAAGTAGTCGCTGGCGATCTTACTGAACATTTCCTTATCGAAGTCGATTGGCGGGTATTCATCACCGCACCTTAGGTAATGCATCGAGCCTATGACATAGTCAAAGCCTTGAGGCAAGTAAGCGGAATGGTAATCCAGTTCAATGCCGCACAGAACATTTATCTTACTTGAATACTTCTTCTTCAGTTCGCTGATGTGGGCCAAGTACTCGTCATAGCGGCCCCTGGCCATGCAGTAGCTTTCATCGAAGAAGGTATATGAGTGATCGGAGATGCCGTAACGGTCCAGACCGGCCTTAATGGCAGCCTCGATCATTTCCTCAGGAGTGTTTTCCCCGTCACTGAATGTCGTATGGGTATGCAGGTCGTATTTCATGAAGTCATCTTTTCCTGTTTTACTTTCTTGTCAATGACATGACGTGAGGCCGGTTCGTTTCTGATGTCTTCAAGAGAAATGCCGGCTCCAACCATCAGTACCATTGTATGATAAGCCAGATCGGCTATTTCGTAAACAGTTTTTTTTCTGTCCTGCGCCTTGGCGGCGATTATGATCTCAGTGCTTTCCTCTCCAACCTTCTTCAGGATCTTATCCAGTCCCTTGTCAAAGAGATAGCTTTATTATATAAGCAATTATATTGTAAAGCCTGCCCGAAAATAATTAAATGTGAAAAATTGCGCAAGATATTGTTTCTAATTATTTCACAAGTGAACTAAGGGGTTAAATTACATAATGTATATTATCGGAAGCAGTTATCCACATGACCTGGTGGAAAATGAGACGAAAATGAAACGATATTGAAACTAAAATGAGACTAGGTTGAAACTGTTATGACATGAGCACTGCATATGGCAGTTTTTTTGTACTTAAGGTATGGGATGATAGGATTGCAGATAAGTTGGATTAAGGAATTGTTAACAGAGGAGCAGTTAAGTATGGAAGAAAAGAATAAGTTTGAGATATTTCATTATCATTCAAAGGCAGAGAAAATAGTATGCAGGATTCTGCAGGTTATATTAGTTCTGCTATTGAGTTTTTATATTTATATACTTGCCGAAGCAGATCCTGAGGCGCTTAAGATACAGGGAATAGCTCTGCTGGTAACAATTGCCTGCCTTATATTTGGACCGGTATTGGTGTTTGAAACATGGTTAACAGTAGGTATTATCAAAAGTGGAGCATCATTACCTAATGTGTTATTGCTGATAGGGATATGCATATACATTAATAGTGTATTAAATACTTATGGATTGTTTGGCGCATGGATACTGTTTAGAAAAAGGGCATAAGAAACAAGAGACTAATGAGGAAATGGTATGAGCATAGACCCTATTAGGGGTGAAAAGACATCACGCCTGATTAGTATAATATGATAGGGGTATTGTGTGGTTAGCACAGGAGATCAAGGTTAAGTTTGTAAATGAGTGGAAGGTATCAGTATCAATTGTCAGATTATAAAGAAATAGAGCAGCTTGGTGACAACCAGGGTGTTTTTCTGGTACGCAATAGGTATAACAATAAACTCTACATAGAGAAGAAACTTGATATATATTCATTGGATGTATATAAGTATCTGCAGGACAATCATGTTAAAAACACACCTGTAATCTATGAAATGGCAGAAGAAAAAGGAAAACTATTTGTAATCGAAGAATATGTTACTGGTACCTTATTGAAAGAGTATATAAAGAGGTATGGATCACTACCAGCTGATGAAGCGATAGATATAACGAAGAAACTATGTAGTATTATCAAGGAGCTTCATGAATGTGATCCGCCAATTATTCATCGTGACATAAAACCGGAAAACATTATTCTAAAGAAAGATGGTACTGTGGTCCTGCTTGATATGAATGCTGCTAAGTTCTTTGATGAGAACAGTACTAAGGATACTTATCTGTTAGGGACATACGGTTATGCCGCACCTGAGCAGTATGGCTTTGGCAAATCGGGTATATCATCAGATATTTACGGAATAGGTAAGGTACTTAATGAGATGCTTACAGGCGATATAAATACGGCACCTTCAGGAAGTATAAAGATTATTATTGATAAGTGTACTGAAATGGATCCAAAGAACAGATATCAGTCTGTTGATGAGCTTATGAAAGATCTTAACAGAAAAGATATATTAAGTGCCGTTGATTATGATAAGCTGCCGGGATTCAGAACAGATAAACTATGGCAGAAATTACTGGCATCAATGGGGTATGTATCATTCATGTTACTGTTTTTGGCGGCGCATTTTGAGGGTGTTACCAACATGTATGAAACATGGTTTTACAGATTTACGTATTACATTACATTCATGATGGCATTTCTATTCTGCAGAAATTATCGAAACATATGGGATATGGTTGGAATCAGTCGTGTAGAAAACAGGTTGGTAAAGATAACGGTTATTTTCATGATGATAATAGGTATTCTGTTTATAGGACTGACGACTGCATCCACATTAGGATTAATTATAAGAGAGGGGATTAGTCAATGATCATAAAAAAGAAAACAGGAGAATTGGATAAGGTACTGGGAAACGTGAACCCTGATAAGATACAGGAATATTTTGATAATAATTCTGACAACATCTATAATGATGAACTTGCGTTTTCAGAATATATGAAAGACATGTTCAGAATCAAAGGCTATACACAGCAGGAAGTATTCCTGAGAGCTGATATGCCTGAAAGATATGGATATAAGATCATTTCCATGGAAAAACATACAGTACAGAGAGATGTAATCATCAGATTGTGTATGGCTTCCGAATTTGATAAGGCAGAAACAAACAGAGCACTGAAGCTATACGGACTATCAGAATTATATTCCAGGATTCCTCGTGATGCAGTAATAATTGTGGCAATCAATTCAAAGATTAGAAATATTGATGAGGTAAATGACTTACTGAAGAAAAACGGGTTTAATGAATTATACTCATTTGCTTTAGATTAAGAATGCAGTGCCCCTTTGAGGTGGCAACGGCATTCTTTTTTTCTTGTTAGTATTTAGTAGATATCAAGGAGGAATAATGATGAAGAATTTATTGAAATTGATTTTATGTGCTTTGATTATTATTGGCTTATTTGGATGTGGCGAAAGCAAGCCAAAGTGTGAACATGCCAACACAACAACCAAGTATGAAATATCCGGATTAAGCATTAAGAAGAGTGTTACATGCAATGACTGTGAAAAGGAAGTATCAAAAGGTACAGTATCTAAATTGCAGTATGTTTACGATAAGGTACTTGTTGATGAAGGCGGAATCAAGGTTACATTACTTAATGTTGAAGTCGATGGATGGGCTACAGTGACCATGAATGTAGAAGTTGAAGGAACCAGTGACAGTAAGCGTACATTCAACGTCGAAAAAACATTTTTAAATGGTTATGATGAAGCAATGTTTGTTTATGCAAGTGATCTATCAGGGAACAAAAAATCTTTGGACAGTGAATGGATCAATGGTATAAAAGGCGAGGATTTCCTGGCAGAACAGAATTATGAAGTTGAAATGGATTACAAGATTCTTGATTCAGACAGCTATCATGAAATCAGTAGTGGTGAAGTAAAGTTCAATCTTAATGAATATACCTCAGTAAAGGAAATTGAAAAATAATGAAAAAAAAGAGAAGTATAATGCTTCTAATAGCTTCCATTTTTGCCACAATATATCTAATATACATAGTTGGGTATTTTATGGAGGATATTGAGACAACTGCAGGATCGATAGCAGCAGTTTTGGTATTTCCACATATAGGAATATTGGCTTTTGGAGTACTATTAGGCTGGATAGGGTATCTGACAAGAAAAACACCACTTTCACTTACAGCCGCAATACTGTATGCAGTATCAGCAATCGTGTTCGTTATGTATGCAGTATTCCTGTTGCCGTCGATCGTATTAGAATTTTTAGGATGGCACAAACAAAAGCAGCTAAATGGATAGAGTAATCTATCTTAGCAACGAAAGCATTAGTAAGTAAAACAGGCACTATCTGAAGATCATAGAGATAGTGCCTTTGCCTAATTATTTGGACTTTTATTAGAATAATATTTATGTTATGGGTAGTAGCTTAATTGTTATAAATCACCACCGCTCGCACCCTGTTCCCCAGCTTTTCCTCATACTCTACCGTCACTAACAATAGCTACACAAATATCAGTAGGTCATAACCCAGATTATTCAAGTTTTCTGTATAGCTATTTGTGAATGCTGCTTGTAATCAATTATGGCTATCACCAGCAGATGTATAAGTAAAACGATAATGTCTATTTTCATATAATGACTCGCCTTTCATGACGAGCTATTATAGAGATAACTATAAAGAAATCAAGCACTTTCCCCGGGGAAAGTGAATAAAAGACAAGTTATCTGACATATAGTGAGAGTTCTTTGAAATCGTGAATAAAAAGTACACTGAAAACAACTATCCTTGATAGCCAATTTTTGATA
>JAFWGU010000026.1 GCA_017512285.1 Erysipelotrichaceae bacterium
AAAAAAGCTGTTCACATGAACAGCTTTTATATACAGATACTAAACTAATTAGCCGAGGATTTCTGTAACAGAACCTGAACCAACTGTACGTCCACCTTCACGAATTGAGAACTTTGTTCCCTGTTCTACAGCGATTGGGTGAATCAGTTCAACAGTCATTTCAACGTTATCACCAGGCATAACCATTTCCTGTCCGCCTAAGTCTTCGATAACGCCTGTAACGTCAGTTGTACGGAAATAGAACTGAGGACGGTAGTTAGCTACGAATGGAGTATGACGGCCGCCTTCTTCCTTTGTCAATACGTAAACCTGACCTTTGAACTTGCTATGAGGATGTACGCTTCCTGGTTTTGCTAAGACCTGACCACGTTCGATCTGGTCACGAGAGATACCACGGAGTAATGCACCGATGTTGTCGCCTGCAACAGCGTATTCCAGAGTCTTTCTGAACATTTCAAGACCAGTTACAACTGACTTCTGAGTAGGTCTGATACCAACGATTTCAACTGGGTCGTTCAGGTTGATTCTACCACGTTCAACACGTCCTGTAGCAACTGTGCCACGGCCAGTGATTGTCATTGTATCTTCTACTGCCATTAAGAATGGCTTGTCATCTTCACGTGCTGGGTCTGGGATCCATTCGTCAACTGCATCCATCAGCTCTAAGATAGCCTTTTCTGCTTCTGGATCGCCTTCCATAGCCTTCAGAGCTGAACCTCTGATAACTGGAGTGTTGTCGCCATCGAATCCATACTTGTCTAATAATTCACGGACTGTCATTTCTGCTAAGTCGATGAATTCTTCCTGACCTTCCATCATGTCGCACTTGTTCAGGAATACTACCATTGCAGGTACGCCTACCTGACGAGCTAATAATACGTGCTCGTTTGTCTGTGGCATTGGTCCGTCTGGAGCAGCTACTACTAAGATAGCGCCATCCATCTGAGCAGCACCAGTGATCATGTTCTTGATGTAGTCAGCATGCCCTGGGCAGTCTACGTGTGCGTAGTGTCTCTTGTCTGTTTCGTACTCAACGTGTGCTGTGTTGATAGTGATACCACGAGCCTTTTCCTCTGGTGCACCGTCGATCTGGTCGTAAGCCTTAGCTTCAGCCTTGCCCTGCTTTGCCAGAACTCTGGTAATAGCAGATGTTAAGGTTGTCTTACCATGGTCGATATGTCCGATTGTACCAATGTTAACATGTGGTTTAGATCTGTCAAATTTCTGTTTTGCCATAGTTTATTTCCTCCTTGAAATCTTATCCAATAAACATTTTATAGCATAAATACTAATAAATCAATAAATATCGGCTAGGCAGCATTACGCTTGATTATCTCCTGTGTGATACTGAATGGAACCTGTGAATAGTGGTCCATCTGCATAATGTAATTGCCTCTGCCCTGAGTAAATGAACGTAACGCCGTAGCGTATCCGAACATTTCTGAAAGAGGTACCATGGCCTTTACGGCGATGGCGTTTCCCCTCTCGATCTGGTCAACGATCTGACCTCTTCTTGAAGTAATGTCACCCATTACAGAACCAAGGTACTCACTTGGAGCCGTTACTTCAACGTTCATGATCGGTTCCAGAATCACAGGTGCGCATTTCTTAGCTGCTTCTCTTAACGCCAGACTGGCAGCTATCTTGTAGGCATTTTCACTTGAGTCTACTTCATGAGCAGATCCATCAAACAGAACTGCCTTGATGTCGATTACCGGATAGCCGGCCTGCAAGCCGCTGCTGAGAGCTGCCTTAAGGCCTTCTTCCGTAGGCTTGATGTATTCCTTCGGAACACTTCCGCCAACTGTGGCATCGACAAATTCGAAGCCCTTGTCTTCATTTGGTTCAAATCTGATCCATACGTGACCATACTGACCATGTCCGCCTGACTGTCTGACGAACTTGCCTTCACATTCGGCAGTCTTGGTAATGGTTTCGCGATATGCTACTTCCGGCTTTCCTACGTTGCATTCAACACCGAACTCACGCTTCATGCGGTCTACGATAATGTCGAGATGGAGTTCTCCCATTCCGGCAATGATCGTCTGACCTGTTTCCATATCGGTATAGGTCTTGAATGTAGGGTCTTCTTCAGCCAGCTTTGATAAGGCGATGGCCATCTTATCCTGGTCATTACGGGTCTTTGGTTCAACTGACAGATTGATAACCGGTTCCGGGAACACCATGGATTCAAGCTTGATGTCCTTTCCTTCGGCACACAGAGTGTCTCCGGTAGAAGTATACTTGAAACCGATGGCAGCTGCGATGTCACCTGCGTTTACCTCAGCGATGTCCTGACGGTGGTTGGCATGCATCTGCATGATTCTTCCGAATCTTTCCTTCTGACCCTTAGATGAATTGTAGATGTAGGATCCTGCCTTGGCAGTGCCGGCATATACTCTGAAGTATGTCAGCTTTCCTACAAACGGGTCAGTCATTATCTTGAACGCCAGTGCAGCGAATGGTGCATTGTCGTCAGCGTGAACCAGAACTTCGTTACCTCTTGAGTCAACGCCCTTGTATGGCGGTACTTCAACAGGTGACGGCAGATAATCGACTACTGCATCGAGCATCTGAACAACGCCCTTGTTCTTATAGGCGGCACCTGACATTACCGGGAAGAATTCACCGGTGATAACTGCCTTTCTGATCTGAGCCTTAAGCTCTTCAGCAGTTATCTCTTCTCCTTCCAGAACCTTCATCATGAAGTCATCATCGTAATCAGCAACGGCTTCAACCAGCTTTTCACGGTAGATCTCAACTTCATCCTGCATGATTGCCGGAATTTCGATTTCCTCGTCAGGTTCATTAACATCATTTGAGAACTGATAGGCCTTTCTTTCTACCAGGTCAATGACTCCGGTGTAATTGGCCTCAGTTCCTATCGGAAGCTGAATAGGTGCAGCCTTGGCGCCTAAACGCTTGCCGATTGAGTCTACTGACATGTAGAAGTCAGCTCCGGTTGCGTCCATCTTGTTTACAAACACGATTCTGGGTACGCCATATGTAGTAGCCTGTCTCCAGACTGTTTCAGTCTGCGGTTCTACACCTGCCTTGGCATCGAGTACCGTTACAGCCCCATCAAGAACTCTTAATGATCTTTCAACCTCAACAGTAAAGTCTACGTGCCCTGGTGTATCGATAATGTTAACTCTGCAACCTTTCCAAGTAGCTGTCGTAGCAGCAGAAGTAATGGTAATTCCTCTCTTCTGTTCCTGCTCCATCCAGTCCATTGTAGCTGTGCCATCATGAGTCTCACCTATCTTATGCGTACGACCAGTATAGTAAAGAATACGTTCTGTAGTAGTCGTCTTACCGGCATCAATGTGTGCCATGATTCCGATATTCCTGGTATGCAATAAATCAAACTCTCTTGGCATAAATTTAATCCTCTACTACCAGCGGAAATGAGCGAATGCCTTGTTGGCATCGGCCATCTTATGGGTATCGTCACGCTTCTTAACGGCACCACCAACACCATTAGATGCATCGATGATCTCGTTAGCGAGTCTGATTTCCATTGTCTTTTCGTTACGTAATCTTGCGTAGTTAACTAACCATCTTAAACCTAATGTCAGTCTTCTCTCCTGAGAAACTTCTACTGGTACCTGGTAGTTAGCACCACCAACACGGCGAACCTTTAATTCCAATACAGGCATGATGTTATCCAGAGCCTGTTCGAATACTTCCATAGGCTGACGGCCTGTCTTTTCTTCTACGATTTCGAATGCGTTATAAAGAATAGTCTGAGCTGTTCCTCTTTTCCCGTCGATCATGATTCTGTTGATTAAACGAGTAACTAACTTAGAGTTATAAATCGGATCTGCTAAAACGTCTCTTTTCGCAATGTGTCCTTTTCTTGGCATAATTTATTTTCCTCCTTTCACAATCAACGGTTTATTTAGGTCTCTTTGTTCCGTACAGTGAACGGCCCTGCTTACGGTCGTTTACACCAGCACAGTCCATAGTTCCACGTAAAATATGATATCTAACACCTGGTAAATCCTTAACACGTCCTCCACGGATCAGAACAACGCTGTGTTCCTGCAGGTTGTGTCCTTCACCAGGAATGTAAGCTGTAACTTCCATACCATTGCTTAAACGTACACGGGCATACTTACGTAATGCTGAGTTAGGTTTCTTCGGTGTCATTGTACCAACACGTGTGCATACTCCACGCTTCTGAGGAGCTGTTGTGTCAGTAGGACGACGTCTCAGAGAATTGTAACCACGGTTTAATGCAGGTGAATTGCTCTTCCACTGTTTGCTGTCACGTCCCTTACGAACTAATTGGTTAATAGTTGGCATCTGTTTTCTCCTTTCATTTGCACACACTTCCGGGTGCGTCTTTTTGCTCAATTTAATATAGCTCCCCTAAGGAGCCATCTTTCAGCCCTATTATCTTAACCCAGAAAAAAAGAGGTGTCAACAATTTTTGACCTCTTTTTGATCATTTTATCAGCCACAATTGCCCGTCCGGCATTACGGTGATGTCTCCTTCAATTTCTTCAATGATCTCACCGTTCTTAACGCTTCTTATGACGGTATCCTCGTAGTAATTCAGCTGGTCATCCTCATGCCAGCGGCTTGAATACAGCCTGTCCCCTTCCCTGTGATAGAAGCTCTCTCTTAATTCTCCTTTAATCGTAACATTTTCAGGATAGACGATGTGGAAAAACATCTCACCATCTTTGCTGTACTGTACCGACAAAGTCAATGGTTCACCGAACAGATTAAGATTATAGCATGTCTCCAGCTTATCCAGGGACAGTTCTTCAACAATGTTAATCTTTCCTTCTCCAGTATCAAACCTGCATATGCTTATTTCTTTTTCATTGAAGTCAACGGTCGCAAAGAAAACACAGCCATCATTGAAAACAGGCGACACATAACTTACATTTTTCCTGCGTCCGCTCTGATAGCGAATCTCCCCCTCAGGATAGCTGACAAGGGTTAAAACATCACCCTTCAGCTCATGGCCCTGTTCGAAGATCTCCTGCGCCTCATAGATGTCACCGTGATTTGAATCAATGGCATAATACCATCTGCCATTTGCGTACGGTACACTCTCCAGGTAGTACTGGCCGATACCGCTTAACTTCTTAATACTCTTCTTCATGGCTTATATATCCTTATATATTAATATATGCCAATTTATGAAAAAAGGAAGACCTCTGCCTTCCTCATTCTCCTAATAAGTGTTTTTCAACGTATCTGGCCCAGCCATCCTCATTGTTGGAATACTCCGTGATCTCCCTGGCAACTGCCTTGGTATCATCGGACCCGTTGATCATGCAGACGCCATAGCTGTCTCTCAGCATGCCATTGTCATTGGTAGTATCGCCGAAACTGATGACTTCATCAAGAGCGATGCCGTGCTTTTCGCAGAACAGCTTCATGGCGACGGTCTTATCCGTTCCGGCTGCCATGAATTCAAAGCAGACAGGCTGAGTCTTGAAACCTTCTACACCCTCAATCGGGTGAGCAGCTACGAACGCCTCCAGATCCGCCATTCTTTCCTCAGGAACTCTGAGCAGGATCTTCGGAGCTTCCTTTTCATAGAACTTCTCAATGTCCATGATGGCGATCTTGTGCCTGTTGTTACGGGAGATCGATTCTCTGACTCTGTCATCCACTCTGTTGAAATAGTACTTGTCATCAACGATGATCTGGGTGGCAACGTAGTCAAGGTCCTTTGTCGTCTCAATGATTTCCTTGAGCTTATCCGGCTTCAGAAAATTGTAATTGTAGAGTTTTCCCTCCAGACCGTCATATAACTGAGCCCCGTTGAGACACACGTAAACATCAAAGTCAAAATCCAGACCCCATTTTCCCGGATACGCCGACAGATCATCATAGGTTCTGCCGCTGGCTATGCCGAACAGGTATCCCTCTTCGTGTAATCTTTCAATTGCTCTCTTGGCTCTTGGCGTCAGAACTCTTTCATCATCAACCAGAGTACCGTCATTGTCGCATAATACTAACTTGAACTTCTTCATAAGCTGCCTTCCTAATCACAGAGATCCGCATACTCAAACGGAATGACTGCCCTGAGGTCTTCAGGATTCATTTCAACCTGAAAGCCTATCCTGCCCCCACTGAATAATATTGTATCAAACAACATTGCCGTTTCGTCAAGAAATGTGCCAAAGTATTTTTTCATTCCTATCGGTGAACAGCCACCGTGAACATATCCGGTCAGCGGCAACAGTTCTTTGCTTTTGATCATCTGAATGCTCTTCTCCCCGGCTGCCCTGGCCGCCTTCTTAAGATTCAGTTCCCTGGTTACCGGTATGACGAATACGTAGTTCTGCCTGCTGGCACCGACCGTAACCAGCGTCTTGAACACCTGGTCAGGATCTTCACCAAGAATGGAAGCTACTTCCGTGCCACTGATGGCCTCGGTGCTGTCATAGGTATGTTCCCTGTAAGTAATGTTCATCTGATCAAGGACACGCATCACGTTTGTCTTTTCCATCTTCTTCATGTTGGTTACCTTATTCTGACTCTGGTGTAATATATCTCACTGTCTTCCCTGACGATCCTTGCTCCGTTATTGAGCATTACGGCCAGTGACGGCTTATTGTACTTGAAGCAGGCCATGTAGACCTCATCTTCCTCAACCAGTTCCCTGCACTTTTCCAGAGTGAGTCTCAGCCCCTCCGTACCGTAGTGCATGTTGCGGAAATCCCTGATGATGCCGAAGCCCAGATGCCCGCTGCCGTTTCTTAACTCTTCACTCAGATAATGTCTTATCTTAAAGAGACCGACGATCCTGTTGTCATCCCAAAGAAAGAAATATGATTCCGGGACATGGCCTTCCTTAAGGCCTATGCCCCTGCCGGAATCGATCATCTTCCTTATTCCAACGTCAAAGAATGTCTCTCTGTCCATGAAGCAGAACGTATTGCCATAGCCGTTCTCATAGAACGGAATGCACTTTATGGCTCTGTATTCCTCTTCAAGATCCTCGTAATTGGCTTCCTTCAGATATACCATTCTAGAACTCCATGTTTCTGATCTTTTCTCTGCCTTCATTCATCAGGCCTTCAACATCTGCCCCATACAGGTCCAGATTTTCGACCTTGATGTATCTTGTATCCTTAATGCCGTAGAACTTCTCGCAAAGTTCCCTGATGTAGCCGTATCCCAGTTCATCGGAATAGATCGGGCCGCCGGCTGTCGTAACGTATATCAGCTGCTGAGCCCTGCACATGCCATATGGTTCATCATCGGCATAGGCAAAAGTCACACCAACAACGTTTATGTGTTCAATGTAAGTCTTCAAGGAGGCCGGGAAGGAAAGATCCCAGTACGGAGCAGCCATGACAATTATGTCAGCGTCCCTGAACTGATGAGCGTATTTGATCATCTCATCATCCAGCTTATTGTCGCTCTGCAGTTTCATTCTTTTATTAAGCGTTCTTCTGGTAAGTGGCTTCAAAGCCTCCTTTTCCAGATTTACTTCCTCTACTTCCCCGTCAAGTCTGGACAATACCAGTTCAGCCAGCTCCCTGGTCCTTGATTCCTTTCTTACGCATGCATTTACAAACAGGATCTTCTTCATGTTACTGCCTCCATTCATACTCTTTCCAGCAGGGCTATTGATTCCGTATGCTGAGTAAACGCAAACAGATCAACAGGCTGAATTATCTTAACTTCATATCCGTTTCTGACCAGATACCTAAGATTATCCTTCTGAGTCAGCGGATTACAGGATATGTATACTATTCTTTCCGGTTTCAGTCTTACCAGTGAACCCAGGAACTTGTCGTCTGCCCCTGCCCTTGGCGGGTCCATCAAAGCGACGTCAATGTGCCTCTTTTCAGCTGCCAGCTTCTGCATGAACTTGCCGGCATCCTCGCAATGGAATTCAATGTTCTCAACTTCATTCATTCTGGCATTTCTGACGGCATCCCTTACGGCTGCCTTGTTTATCTCCACACCGATGACATGCCCGGCATTCTGTGACATGATGATGCCGATGGTACCGATACCGCAATAGGCATCCAGTACCGTTTCCTTACCAGTAAGTCCCAGACACTTAATGGCATATTCATACATCTTTTCCGTCTGGGCATGATTGACCTGATAGAATGACTGGGCTGACAGTCTGAAGACATATCCGCAAAGAGTATCTTCAATGAATCCCTTGCCGTACAGAACGATATTCTTATCGCCAAGCACCATGGAGGTATGGCGGTTATTGACATTCTGGACTACCGTCACGATGTTTGGATGAGCCTTGAGAAGAGCCTTTATGAAGTCATTCTTCTTCGGGAAGACCGGACTGCCGGTTACCAGAACGACCATTACTTCCTCATTGTCGGCAGATGTTCTTACTAATACGTGTCTTAAGAATCCCTGCATGCTGTGCTCATCAAAGACAGACAGCCTGAAAGATGCCAGTAATTTCCGTACTGTCACAAATATCCTGTTGGCTTCTCTGCTGGCGATCTGGCAGTCAGTTACCGGGACAATGGTATGAGTGCTGGCAACGTAGTTACCGCAGATCACTCTGCCCTTGTAGTCCTTGCCGAAACTGATCTGAACCTTGTTACGGTAGTAGTAAGGATCGTCACAGCCGATGATCGGATTAACCTTGCAGAAGGATCCAAGCAGTTTTTCCATCTTTGTCTGCTTCAGCTTAAGCTGCTCATCATAACTGATTCCCTGCAGCTGACAGCCTCCGCACGCCTCGGAAACGGGGCATTTCTTAAGCATCTTTACATCCATACCTCAATTATAGCCTTTATGTCATTTCTTTAAAATAAAAAAAGGAAGCCGAAGCTTCCCTTGACTATTTGTTAATGCTTTCGAGCCATTCAGCCGGCTGATCGTCAAATCCGAGGATCTTGGTAACGGTAGCGGCTACGTTAGCCAGACCGAAGTCTCCATCCTTGATCTCTGTTCCCTCAGGTCCATTGTAGATGACGAACGGTACTCTGGCTAAAGAGTGAGATGTCTTTGGCTTTGGTGAGCCGTCAGGGTTGGTTCCCTTGTCGTACATCTCGTCAGCGTTGCCGTGGTCAGCCATGACCAGCAATGCATAGTCGTTCTTCAGACAGGCATCCATTACTCTCTTGAGGTTCAGGTCAACTGATTCAACACCAATGATTGTTGCTTCATAGTTTCCGGTATGTCCGACCATATCACCGTTTGGATAGTTGCAGCGGATGAACTGGTACTTGCCTGATTCAATGGCCTCAACGATCTTTTCGGTTACTTCGGTAGCCTTCATCCATGGCTTCTGATCGAACGGGATGATGTCTGAAGGTACTTCATACCAGTCTTCCAGTTCATCAGAGAACTTCTCTGAACGGTTGCCATTCCAGAAGTAGGTCATGTGTCCGAACTTCTGGGTTTCTGAACATGCATAGGATCTTACGCCCTTGTTTACGAGGAATTCGCTCAAGGTATGTTCAATGTGCGGTGGTTCAACCAGGAAGTTATCCGGGAGTTTCAGGTCGCCGTCATACTGCAGCATGCCTGTGTAGTATACATTTGGCTTCTTTGGCATGTCAAACTTGTCGAAGCCCTTGTTCATGTAGTCAAATGCCTTTGATAATTCAACAGCTCTGTCACCACGGAAGTTATACAGAATTACTGAATCGCCATCGTCAATTGTACCAGCCGGAACGCCATCCTTGCCTACTACGAAGCCAGGCAGATACTGGTCGGTATAACCGCCCTTTGCTCTTAAGGCTTCAATGGCAGCGGTTGCACTTTCGTACATGTCGCCGTCACCCATAACATGGATGTGCCATCCTCTTTCAACCATTGCCCAGTCAGCTTCATAACGGTCCATTGTAACGACCATTCTGCCGCCGCCGCTGGCAATGCAGCCGTGGAATGCATCATCATTCAGTTCAGCCAGAACACCTTCCAGCTGATCAACATATGTCAGGGCGCTTGTCTCAGGAACGTCTCTGCCATCCAGCAGAATGTGTACTCTGACTTCCTTTATTCCCTCAGCCTTTGCTTCCTTAAGCATGGCGATCAGATGTGAAATGTTGGAGTGAACGTTACCGTCTGATAACAGTCCGATGAAGTGCAGCTTGCCATCATGAGCCTTTACGAAATCAACGGCACCCTTCCAGGCATTGCTCTGATAGATTGCGCCTGATTCAATGCTCTCATTGACCAGCTTGGCACCCTGTGAATAGATCTGGCCACAGCCTAAGGCGTTGTGGCCTACTTCACTGTTGCCCATGTCATCATCACTTGGCAATCCTACAGCTGTTCCGCTGGCCTTGATGGTGGTGTGCGGCCACTTTGTCATCAGTTCATCAAGCTGCGGCTTATATGCATGCATTACAGCGTTGCCCTTGTCTTTTTCTGTCCAGCCAACGCCATCCATTACTACTAATACTACAGGTTTACTCATCTAAATACCCTCCCTGAGGATCACCCTCATACAACGTTATTTTACTTCACAAAGGCCCTTATTGTCTAGCAATTACACGTCTTCCAAACAAAAAGTTAGCAAACGCTAACTCATGTCATCGTCCTTTATTGCCTCTATCAGAAAGCTGACCGGTCTGAACCCGTCATTGCATGACAGCATCGCGCTTCTGGGATCCTTCATCCAGTCGCCATAGAAGCCCTGCTCCCCGTTTTCCAGGCCAATGACAAACGGCCTAAGTGTCTCCCATGCACTCTCACACAGGCCTTCAGGCTTGTTGTCCCCTTCAACTATGAAGCTCTGCCCGATCTCCATTTCACAGGGATTTTCCTGCGGCAGTTCGAACCTGTCGATCAGATCCTGATGAACCGTTCTCTTCATCACCGTAATTCTAACCTTGTACATCTAATCCCCTTTCAGCGCAAATTCCGTATCATAGTCTTCCATCTCCTCACCGTGAGAAGTTATGACCACCTTTTCCTTCTGCCAGCTGACAGTGAAGTTTTCCTCCGTGGCTGTCTTGCCGTCATTGAGCAGAACTATGTCCTTTTCCCTCAGCTTACTGCCGTCCGAATACAGTTTTATGCGGCAGCTGGTGTTGCCAAAGGGAAAGTCAGGACTTCCTACCATGTATATTCTGACTTCATAGCCTTCATGTTCTGACGTGCATACCAGGGTTTCCTCATACATGTCCTTATACAGAAAATACCCTGCCGCTATTGCCAGAACCGCTAATATTGCCAATACGATCTTAACAGTTTTATTCATTCTCTGTTCTCCTCAGACTGTATTCTGCGTTAAGTGTCAGCTCAGCATCCGAACCGTAATCAGTATAAAGTGTTCTTTCAAAACTGATTCCTTCATGACCAAGGCACAGCTCCAGAAAGCACATCATGACCCCCATGTCTATGCGGTTATAGAAACTGACCATTTCAGAGGGCATGATGCCTCTTTTCCCGGGTTTCCTGTACCTGTACAGCTTCAATGAGCCGTCATTTTCAAAAAGCCATGGCTGGGTATTGCAGGCGCTTGGAGCAAACCTGACAATGTCCGTAACGCCGGTGATCATCTCACCTTTCCAGATTTCTTCCACTGGCTTGCGCTTGCTCTTGTACATGTCCTTACGGTATCTGGAATCATCGCTTATCTTCTTAATGGCAATCATTATGACAAAGTCCAGACCATCATATGACTTCTCCTCAACCTTGCCGATGCCAAACCACAGAGTGCCGATGTTCCTGGAAACAAGGTACAGATCAAGCTGCTCACCAAGATATCCGGCATTCTGCAGATATCCATCTTTCTTCTCACTGAAGATCAGGATGCAGTATTCCTCTCCCCTGTTACAGGTCGTCATTTCAGCCGGCACGATCCTTATCGCTGTTCTGATAGATGGGTCAAGACTTTCAAGCGTACCAAAAGCCTTCTGAATGTCAGAAAGCTCTTCATTGCTCAGATGTTCATCTTCCGTATTGCGGAAGAGATGAAATGACTTTCTCTTGAAAATCATGTCATATGGTTCATTATTCATTAGTCTCTACCAGATGAACGGAATGATTCTGTGCTTTACCTTTTTCTTATATTCTGCGTATCCTTCAAGTTCCTTTTCCAGGAACTCTTCCTCGTTGACTGTTCTCTTCATGATGATCGGTATGTATGCCAGCATGATCACAAATGATATCGGGCTGTTCAGCACCAGCGCCATGCTCAGGAATAGAAATACCGTAGCGGCGTACATCGGATGTCTGACGATACCATATAATCCGGTATCAACGACCTTCTGGTTTTCCTGCACTTCTATCGTACGGGAAAGATATTCATTTTCCCTTAACACCTCGCCAAACATCAGATATGACAAAAGGAATATCACGCATCCCACGATGACTACCGGCTTAGGGAACATGATCCAGTTGAAGCGGTAGTTTAATCCGGCAACGATGAAAGCCGCCAGAAACATGATACCGCTGTAATTGATTACATCCTTCTGAGCAGACTGAGTCTCTTTGGCATTAAGTCTGCTTCTTAATAAACCTGGTGCCTTGAAGTACATCAGTAAACCCGCAAAAAGCATCGGAACAAACAGAAGCCCCATGAAAAGCCAGCCGTTTTTCCAGGACAGGGATCCTGCAGGCAGAAACAGCAGGACCATCAGCAGTACTATTCCCGCAATGTATTTTACCAGTGCCTCAGTTAAAAGACTCTTTTTCATATTAGCACCTCTTTCATTATCAGTTATCCTTTGAATCCATTCTAACACATCATTTAAAATTTCAACCATAAATGTAAAAAGGAAACTGAACTGTTCAGCTTCCCTCTCATTCATTAAGGTCTTTTCTCAGCATGATCACATCATCCGTCTGATGATCGATTACAAATCCGTTTTTCAGAAACAGCCTGCAGGCTGGATTATCAGCAGCGATGTCATCATAAAGCACCGTTATCCCGTTCTTTCTTGCCGTTTCAAACAGCAGTCTGATACCTTCCGTACCATATCCGCGGTTGCGGTATTCAGCAAGGACGATGACATCACATAGCCATATTCCTCTTTTCTCATCATGATGATAGGCTATTTCGCCAACAAAGGCATCAGTGTCAGTATCACGAAGATAGCGGTAGTACCTTTCCGTTTCATCTGCTTCCAGCCAGTCATGATACCACTTCTGCCAGCGTTCTCTAGAAAAGGCAATGGTACCTCCCCAGGCCGCATTATATGACATGGTTCTTTCATCTGCCAATAGCTTCTGTCTGAATCCCAGTTCTTCAAAATAGGGTTTATGGGTTTCAAGCATCCTGATCATCCTTTCTGACAACTGCGTACATCAGACTGTCAAAGTCCGGAAGAGATTCCGTTATTCCTTCTTCCACGATCTTAAGACCGTTTTCCTTCAGTTCCCTTTCAAAGGTCCTGAACGATACCATCCGGCAGGAAGTGGCAGCCACCATCATCTTCCCGGATTCATGATTTCTTTCCTGAACTTCAAATGCTCTGGCGATGTCTGTCATCATTTCAAATTCGCCATCCCCCATCGTACAGATGAGTGCCAGTCCATCCGGTTTCAGATGATTCCTTACGAACTGATAAAAAGCCTTTCTGTCTTCATCCCTGACGAGCATGTGGATCACCGCTACGGCATATATGAAATCAAACCTTCTGTCCAGCTCATCACTGAGACAGTCCAATAACTGAAAATGACCGGCATGACCAGGCATGATGCGCTGACAGTAGGAAATGGCTTCCTCAGAGATGTCGGTTGCCAGCAGATCATATCCGCTTTCCAGTACTGCTTTTGCATCTCTGCCTTCACCGCAGCCTATTTCCAGCAGACTCTTTTCAGACGTTATTTCGTATTTTTCCAGGATCTCCAGTACAATTGGCGTGGCAAGGTCACTTGACCAGCTTACTCCATTTTCGTGAGCAGTCCTGTACCTTTCTTCATAAGCTGCGTAATACTTACGATCTTCCTTCATGAATTACCTCTTTACGAAAGTACTCATTTCCTTTTCCAGCAGGCGGAACACGTTTGCGATCAGATAACCGTCCGCGATGGCATGATTCATCCTCACGCTGACCGGCATTACCAGCCTGCCGTTCTCCTGTCTGTACCTTCCCCAGTTTACGATTGGAGCAAAATACAGGTTGCCATCAGGCAGTTCAATGTTGAGAGAATCATATGACAGCCAGGAAATGTATGAGGCATCAAACCAGTTGGGATGATTTGCCGCATCCAGCAAATATTCCCGTGTCTTCCTGGCTTCTTCAATGTCCTTCAAAGCACCGGCATAAAATGTTTCATAGTCCTCATTGTAATAAGTGTATACGGGAGTGCAGGTCTCCGTATCCTCGTAGAAGACGTACTGCATCGGATTGACCACGTCATAACAGATCAGTTCATCCGTCTGCCACAGATATCCCATCCGGTAATCATCGCGGGAATTCATTACCTTTGACAGTACATACAGAAAGTTGACATAGAACTTCGTTCCCGTTCTTCTGGAATACTCCACAAGATCCGTCACGTCAATTCTGGCCGTCATGGAAGTAGAACACTTGCAATCCTCAGAAAAGTGACGGTAAACTCCCTTACGATAGTATGTTTCCTTATCTATTACCTTATAATTCATGTTAATTCCCCCAAATGATTATCAATCCAGATGCTTCTTATGACAGAGATAGTTACCCACACAGTTTAATCCGCATTCCCTGGCAGCATCTTCATCTTCTTCATCACAGAAGATGGTCATTACCCTGCCGCTACTGCGCTTTGCGTCCATTAATGCTGCCTGAAGCAGTTCCCTGAACAGTGCCGGATCACGTCTGTTCTGATCAATGTCTATTCCGAAAATCTCCAGCCAGCCGTCATTCTCATTCATGTAGTAAACAGCTCCTTGAGGTTTTCCATCCTTTTCCTTTACGAAGACGACCCAGTTGTCCAGATCATCGTATATTCTTTCACAGTTCCAGTACATGTCGCCATCAGTTTGTTTGTGCAGGTATCTGAAACTGTCATAGTTTTCCCTTGTGATCCGTATCACGTCACTGCTTTCCGGTATCAGCTCTATGGTATCAAGAAATGAAGTGTTGTTATAGTCATTTTCAATGCACTCAAATCCATTTCTGACCAGAAAACTTATGGCTGCCTGATTCTCAGCAGGAAAGCCCAGAAACAGGTCATACCCGGAGAAGTTCTTTTCAGCATAGGACAGAAACTCCGAGAGAGCCTGTTCGGTTTCCCTGTTTGTCAGAAACAGACACGTATCAAGATAATGATCCTCCGGTATCCAATAAGGGTGGATCAGTCCCTCTACCTTACCATCGATTTCAAACAGCAGGATCTCTTCCGTTTCCCTTTCAAAGGCTTTCAGGGAGCGTTCCATGAACATTTCCCTGGTCTTGACTCCGTCACAGTATGTCGGATACCCTGATTTTGTCAGATCCAAGGCCAGTTCATAGGCAAAGTCAGCGTATCTGTTAAACTCATCTATTGTACATGTTCTAAGCATTTTCTCACTTCACCAGTCCTTCCAACATCAGCATTTCCAGAACCCGGGCCTCCCGTTCAAACATCATCCTGTTATAAGGACTATCCTTGACGCTGCGGTTCTTCTCAATGGCCAGAGATGGCTCTATATACTCCAGTTGATAGGATTCCTTTTTTTCATACTCGTCCAGATCCTGAGAAACCAATTCATCTGCAACATCACAAAGATAGTAGTAATTATCCTGAACAAAACATTCTGAAGGATCCTTATCGCTTCTCTGAATTCGATGTACATATCCGTATTCTTTCACGGTTTCCGGAATGACTGTCAGTCCTGCTTCTTCCTGTGTCTCCCGGATCATGGCTTCAATGGGATCTTCTCCATTTTCAATGCCACCACCAGGAAACTTATAGTAATCATATTTCTCGCTGTGGATCATGGCAACCTTTCCATTCCTGATAATGATGCTTCTGGCAGAATCCCGCCTGAAAGAATGAGTACATTTACCATAGTCTTTCAGATCCATTTCAAACAGCAGTCTCATAAGTCAATAACCCCACACAATCCTAACAGTTATCGCGTTTTTGCCAGTGCTCTGAACCTCTTGTTTTTCCACCGTATTTGCATTACTTATAGTTACTTCAACAATCTCTATTATACTTGGTTGGTTGCTTTTGTGTATATAAAGTATCATCTTTCACCTTCATAACAGATAGTTTTATGTCTTGCCCTCTGGGCAAACTTTACTGGCAGACTAATTAAAACAGACACTTTTATCCTTTTTTGTAAAAGTGTCTGCTTTTTGACTAGTGCACTTGGTGTACATGAAAACTGATTTGTATGTTGTTCACATATTGCGGTGTTTTGGTAAATTAAATGATTCTAATTAGTCAATTCTGAAGACCAATTAACGAATTTTCACAGATAATCTTTGCCGGATTCCCGGCATTTCTCTTTTCGAGCAACTAAAGCTGACAGAATCGTTGCTGAATTGTTAAGTATGGTTGGTGGTACATCATTTCTCAATTTTCTACAATTATGTTAGTTTTAGTTGCAAAGGTGGGATAAGTATGAGAAAACATTATTTAGATAACATCCGCTGGCTGACCGTCGTACTGGTGGTCTTCTACCATGTGCTTTACATGTATAACGCTGAAGGGATTGCCGGGGGACTGGGCAAGATCACCGATCTTAAGGTTCAGTACTATGATCTGTATCTGAACTTCATCTATCCCTGGCTGATGCCGATCCTGTTCATTGTTTCCGGCATTACTTCCCGGCTGTATCTGGAAAGCCACAGCGATCGGGAATTCATCAGAAGCCGGACTACTAAACTGTTAGTGCCCTCTACCATCGGACTGTTTGTATTTCAGTTCATTCAGGGCTACATCAACATGTCTCTTTCCAACGCTCTGGACCAGATGGCTGAGGCTCCTTGGTTTATCAGATATCTGATCATGGCTATCTCTGGTCAGGGAGTCTTGTGGTTTGCCCAGATGCTCTGGCTGTTCAGCGTCATGTTGATTGGCGTAAGAAAGCTGGAAAAGGACAGAGGCTGGCAGCTGGGGAAGAAGGTCAATCTGCCGATCCTGTTATTGCTGACCGGTGCGGTCTGGCTTTCCGCTCAGAGCGGCAATACCCCGGTAATCGTGGTCTATCGCTTTGGCTTATATAACACGCTGTACTTCCTAGGCTATTTCATCTTCTCTCATCAAGAAGTCATGGAAGTGGTTAAGAAGAATTTCTGGCTGTTTCTGGCCTTGGCCCTTAGCTTAGGGGTTGTCTTCTGTTTCTACAGTTTCGGCAAGAACTATGCCGATGAGCCGGTCTACCGTTCTGTGTTGTTTACCAGCTACAGCTGGCTGGGCTGTCTGGCTATTCTGGGTGGCTTTGGCCGATACTTTGATTTTGAAACAGGCTTTACGAGATGGATGAGCAGACACAGCTTTGGCTTATATGTCTTCCATTATCTGGGCATTTCCGCCGTTGCCCTGTTTATGGCCAAGCCCGAACTGCTGGCTCCCTTATCGGTTTATCTGTTAAGCACGTTGGCCGGCTTTGCGGTGGGCTATCTGTTACCAATGATCATCGCCAGACTGCCCTTTATCAGCTGGGCGGT
>JAFWGU010000027.1 GCA_017512285.1 Erysipelotrichaceae bacterium
ACTTCTCTGCTGCTTCTTTTTTGAATTCCGGTGAATACTTATTATTAGGTTTTCCTGCCATATTAAAACCCTCCTATACTTTCATTGTACAGGAGGGTCCCGGTTTTTTTATTAACTATCCTTTTTCACTGGGGCAGTTCAGTAACCGGTTTTTTTTGTAGGAGAGCATGGCCGTTCTGACAATAGGGTTATTGGAGGAAGAACCATGTTGAAAAATAAATATAAAAGAATATTGATCATTATGATGACGCTGTGCTGTCTGGTGAGTTTCATGCCGTCAGACAGTAAGGTCAGGGCTGAAACGAGTGTACCGGAAGAAGTAACAGTTACCAAGGTTGGGGGAGGAGTAGCTATTGATAACAGCGGCTGGGTGCTTTACGAGGAGGAAAGTGCCTTCGGCATGTTTATAACTGACGGTGGAAGCAGGACTTCACCTGTCTTATGTGGCGATGCTTTCATACCGGCACCTCTGCATGACTTCAATCTGGAGAGAGTATACGGGGCTTACTGCACGCTGGTCGGCCGTGATTACCAGGGAATCAGTGAGGTTACCGATGATTACATCAGAAAGCTGATGTGGTATGGCTGGCTTGGACCTGCCCAGTGGTCAGGATTCAGCAATTCCGCTTATAACTATTACATCGGTTCAAATAAGAACGTTCTGGAACTGCAGGGAAGTCCCTATGCCAACAGCACTGATGTATCGGCGGCTGCCATTACTCAGAACGCCTTAAGCCATTACCGGGATAACAAGCAGCTTCACGATCCGGTCAATGCCAGAGGAGTCAGGGCATACATATCATTTCTTGAAACGGCAAGTGATGACGTACCGTCTTACTTCCATGTCTACCAGCTCATAACCAGGGAAAACCGTCAGGATTTCTTCTGGTATTCCTATTACCCGTCAGGAAATCTCAGGCTGCATAAAACCTCATCGGACAGTGATCTGATAAGTGGTTATTCAGAATATTTCTCTCTTGAAAATGCCGTTTATGAGGTCAGGGATTCCAATGGCAATATAGTTGGTAATCTGACTACGGATGCCAGTGGTAACAGTAATGTACTTGAAGAACTGAAAGTAGGAACATATCACATCAGGGAAGTATCCGCGCCTAGAGGATTTAAGCTTGATACACAAGAACATGCCGTTGAGATAACAGACGGACAGACAGCGGTACTGGAAGTAAGCGATGATCCGGAATTATTGGAGACTGATATTCTGCTGAAGAAGGTTTCGGATAAGAATCAGCCATTGAAGGATGTGGAATTCAGGGTGTCGCATTACCGGCAGCTTGCTGATTCAGTAAGTGCACTGAAAAGTGCAGAACCGTTAAGGACCTGGGTGTTCAGAACAGATGAACAGGGACTCATCAAGCCGGATGATCAGCATAAGGTCAGCGGTGATGCTCTCTACATCAGTGGCAAGGGTAAACCGGTATTGTTGCCGGGGACTTATCTGTTTGAGGAAACGGTGACACCGGAAGGTTATCTGCCGCTGGAACCATTCGTCAGGAAGATTGATTACAGCCGTAATGAGCAGGGGCTGAGTTCCTATCAGTATCCCATCGTCAGAAATGACCATGAGGGTTATCTGAGGATCATCAAGAAAGCCGGTGCTGAAGGAATGTCTGATGAGTATCCGCTTGCAGGCAGTCAGTACACCGTTTACGATGATGCTCAATGTAAGACTGTCAGCAAGACCACTTCCGGAAGCCAAGCCGTATTTACCATCGGCAGAGATAACAGCTCAGAAGTGCTGGCATTTGTGCCGGGAACTTACTACGTTAAGGAGACCAGGGCTACCAGAGGCTGGAAACTCGATGAGGAGGTTCATGAGGTGATCGTAGAAGGCTGGAAGACTCTGGAAAGGGAATATGTGAACAACCCTCAGACCATTTCCATTGAGGTTCAGAAGATCGACAGTGAAACCGGCAGGCCGGTTCCGCAGGGGCTGGGTGAATTTGCCGGAGCAGTTTATCAGGTATATAAACAACCACAGCTTAGAGGATCATCTGATGACGGTCAGATCATTCTTGATGACAATGGCCGGGGAAGAATTGATGGTCTATTGCCGGGTACATATGTCATAAGGGAGATCAAGGCGCCAAAGGGTTATAAGCTGTCTAATGAGTCAGTAACCGTAAGAGCTGATCTGACAGGAGAAAATGAGAACGTATTTTCATATCTGGTGGAATCACCTGAAGAAGTCACCAAAGTGCTGATCAGCAAGGCTGCTGTCGATGAAAAAGGTGAGACGGTTTCTTTACAGGGAGCGGTATTACAGGTAGAGGATGAGGCAGGCAATGTCGTCGTCGAAAAATGGACGACTGACGGTAGTCCAAGAGAGATAAAAGGTCTGGAAGAAGGCAGAACATACTACATTAGAGAACTGGTGGCACCTGAAGGTTACATGAAGACCGATGAAAGAATCAGTTTCAGTCTGCCGGACGACATTGAGATTACGGTGACAAATGAGCCGCGTCCTGAGATACATACGTTTGCTCTGTTTGGTAATAATCTTAAGGTAAGCCCACCGATTCAGACCGTGGTCAGAGATACTGTGGAACTGAAAAAGCTAAGTGTCGGAACAGAGTATCTTCTTAAGGGATATCTCATGAATGATGATGAGGTATTGGTAAAAGGAGAACTGAGATTCAGGGCTGAAAAAGAAACCAGGACAATGGGAATGTTGCTGGAGGCAGAAGGCCGTGAAATGGCTGGCAGGAAGCTGGTCGTTTACGAGGAACTCTACCGCAACAGAAACGGTGAATGGGAACTGGTCAGTGAACATAAGGATCCATTTGATCAGAATCAGACAGTCATGTTCTCAAAACTGCGGACAACGGCATATGATGACAGGGATGAGGATAAGGTCCTGCTGAATGCACCAGGACAGATCATCAGAGATGTCATTGAATATGAGAATGTGCCGTGCGGTCAGTATCAGCTGGAAACCGTTCTGATGGACAGAAGTACCGGAGAAGTTCTGAAAGACGAAGATGGAACCGAATACCGTAAGAGGGAAACCGTTGAGATAGATGAGACTTCAGGAGAATTAGTAACTGAAATCGAAGTCAACGGATCACTACTGGAAGGCAAGGACATTACCGTGTTTGAGTATCTGTATGATCACGATAAGCTGGCAGGAAAACATGATGACATTGAGAGTGAAAGCCAGACCGTGTCAGTTCCTGAGGTCGTAACCCTGGCCAGTGCTTCCCTTGATAAAGAGAAATTCAGTTATGTAACTGAAGACATCGTTGAATATCGGAATTTTAAGGCGGACGGCAGTGAGTATGAAGTGATCGCTTCGCTGATTGATAAGAATACCGGCAGGCAGATGATGAATTCTGAAGGAAAGCCAATTACTTCAAGCGTGAAGTTTACCCCGGAGGACAGTGATGGAACCATCACTGTTGCCGTTAATGGTGACGGCAATGACGTAAGAGGCAGTGAAGTGGTAGTCTATGAGCAGATCAATCATAACGGTCAGCTTTATGCGGTACATAATGACATTAACAATGAAAAACAGACGGTGGAGTTTCCTGATGTCAGAGTAAGCGTACTAAAAACTGATGAAAATGGAAAGCCGCTTGCCGGGGCATTGTTGCAGATAATCGATGAGGAAGGAACGGTTATTCACCAGCTTACCAGTGGTGATGAAAGTCACGATATCAGTGAACATGTTCTGGGCGGCAGGAAGTACGTTCTGCATGAGGCAGAGAGTCCCTTCGGATACGAAAAGGCTGAGGATATTGAGTTTACCGTAACCGGTACGGATGATAAGCCTCAGGTCATCACCATGAAGGATGAGAAGAGTACTATTTATCTCAAAGTCATAAAGAAAGACAGTCAGGATGAAGAACTGAGGCTCAGGGATTGTGAGATCACGGTATTCAGGGGTGATGAAGAAATCACCAGAGGTGTCACGGATGAAAACGGAGAGATACTGTTTGAACTCGTCTATGATGAAGGTTATTCATTCAAAGAAACCAAAGCACCTCAGGGCTATGAACCGGATGATGGGAAACATGAGATAGTGTTGCCGGAAGATTACACATTCAGTAAGGAATCACCAATCATAATTACGATCACTGATAAAAAGATACCGGAGGTAAATACCGGTGACGGCAGTGGTCTGTATCTGTGGTACTCATTAAGTGTCGTAAGCTTTGGTGGTGTACTGGGAGTTCTGCTGCTAAGACAAAGAAAGAGAAAATGAGAACCGCATATGCGGTTCTCTGGCATTTCAGATGAAAAGACGGGGAAATGTTGCTAGAATATGGAAAAAGCGAGGTAACAATAATGGATGAGCAGAAGGTAAGGGAACTCATTGAAAAGGGCAGAGCTCTTATCCGTACGGGATACGGCAAGCCTGAAATTGAAGACTATCAGAGTGATCAGGATCTCAAGAAGCCTCAACCGCCGCTGGTAAAGGCACCGATGACCGAAAACATCATTGAACTGCCGATGAATTTTGATGATGTTGAGTATAACAGGGATTTTTTGAATGTCATTAATTCCCGCAGTTCGCACAGAGTGTTTACTCAGGAAAAGATGTCAGTTGATCAGCTTTCCTTCATATTATGGTGTTCACAGGGCATAAAGGACATCAGAGGCAGGGCCTATGCGACATTAAGGACTGTGCCGTGCGGAGGTGCCAGACATCAGTTTGAGGTATACATGACCATTCAGAACGTTGAAGGTCTTGAAGACGGTTTGTATCATTATCTGCCGATGGGGCATAAGATCGAATTTCTGAAGAAGATCGATGACATCAGATGGTTTATCAATGCTTCATTGCAGGGGCAGGCCTGGGCAGGTAAGGCAAATGTCGTATTCTATTTTGCCATGGACTTCTACCGCGATGAATGGCGTTATGGCATTTATGCTCACAGGGTATCACTCATCGATGCGGGCCACATAACCGAGAACATCTACCTGGCAGTTACGGCACTGGATCTGGGCGGATGTGCAATCGGAGCTGTTAATGGAAAGCTGTGTGATGATACATTCGGACTGAATTACATTGATGAATCCATATTCTATGCCATGCCGATCGGAACGGTTTCCGCCAAGGACAAGGAAAAGGAACAGGATTTCTACAGCTTCGTCAAGGAACAGAACCTGTAATAAAGAAGACTGTAAAAGAAAAAGTCTGTCGCTGACAGACTTTCTTACGTAAATGGAGCAGGCGACGGGAATCGAACCCGCATGATCAGCTTGGGAAGCTGAGGTTCTGCCACTGAACTACGCCTGCATCCCCAACATTATATCATATTTGAATTTATAAATGATATAATCAAATAGAAGAAGGTGCCGTATTGAAAAACAGGATCATGGTACTGCTGCTGATGGTTTTCATGACATTGGCAGGGTGCACTAATATCAGCAAGGATGCGCAGAGATTCAAGGAAGAATATGAGAGTCTTAACGGTGAGGTGAACGCCAGCGGCGTAAATTACCGTGAGATCACCATAGATGAGAGGAATCCCTTTGTTTACGCAGACCTGAGTGAGATCAATCAGAAAATGGACAGTAAGGAAACCTTCATCGTCTACTTCGGCTCCAACTGGTGTCCCTGGTGCCGTTCGATACTGCCGCAGGTCATAGAGACTGCAGAAAAAAACAGGGTAAGTAAGATCTACTACGTAGACGGCAAGCCGGAAAATGATGACGAAAAGGAAATAAGGGACGTATATGCCGTTGATGATAACGGCAGGGTATATCTGAAACACGAGGGAACTGAAGCCTACCATATCTTCATAAACCGGGCAGCCAGTGTTCTGGCTGATTATTCCCGAAGCGATGTGGAAACACTGGACGGTACGGAATTTGCCGGGCAGAAGAGAATTGGACTGCCAAACTTTGTCCTGGTGGTAAAAGGTGAAGCAGTTAAGATGATAACGGGCATCAGCTTATTGCAGAATGACCCGTATCAGCAGCTTAACGATGACATATTGAGTGACGTAAATGACATGTTTACGGAATTGTTTGAAGAACTGAAAGGGGCTCAGAAATGAACAGAAGAGGATTAGTACTGATACTGGCACTGATGGTCGTAGCCTTCATAGGCGGTTTTGTGCTGGGCAACATGAGACAGCCCGCACAACCGGTAATTGATCCCATAACCATTGTCGATCCGGTCGTTGATCCAACACCTGAACCGGATCCTGAGCCGGTAATAGACGATAAAGTCATTTACAGTGAAAAGGATCCTAGTGTCTGGGTCACTGAAGACGGAACATATGACGATAAGGATCATGTTGCGCTGTACATCCATGCATTCGGCAGGCTGCCGTCAAATTACGTAACCAAGAAACAGGCAAGGGAAAAAGGCTGGAACAGCGGTTCTCTGGAACCGTATTTCCCAGGCTGCTGCATTGGCGGTGACTACTTTGGCAATAATGAAGGACTGCTTCCCAAGAAAAAGGGCAGAACATATTATGAATGTGACATCGGAACCATGGGCAAGAAGAGCCGAGGTGAGAAGAGGATAGTCTTCTCCAGTGACGGTCTGATCTACTATACAAGTGATCACTATGAATCCTATGAACTGCTGTATGAAGGAGAATAGCTATGGAAATAATCATTTTGGACTGCATGAAGATGACTGGCAGAGAAGCCATGTATGACTATATCGAATCAGTAATGCGTTTTCCGGATTACTTCGGGCACAATCTGGATGCTCTTAATGACTGCCTGGGCGAACTTAATCACAACGTTATTGTCGTCCTGTACAACCACGAGTATCTGGAAAAGAACATGGACAATTACGGCAGGAAGATCCTGAAGATCTTCATGGACGCCTCTCAAGAGGAGTACTCATTTACTCTCATTCTGAAATAGCATGAAAATACAGAAACCGAAGATCAGTTATATTGAAGAAGGAATGTTTGGTGTTGATGAACCAGGCTACCGCGAGTTTTCTCACGGCAGCGATAAGCCATTTTCACTGAGAAACCTGGAGATAGACAGCTGCGTCTTCCGCAATGTGGACTTTTCCAATGTTGAGATCGAAGGTGTTGACGTACTGGATACGGTATTTGAGAACTGTGATCTGTCAAACAAGGTATTTGATGATCATCTGTTACAGAGAGTGGAATTCATCAACTGCAAGCTCATGGGTACGACCTTCATCTCTTCAGGATTAAAGAACGTGCGCTTTGATCACTGTCTGGCAAGATACATCAACCTGGCAGGCGCCTCATTGCAGAAGGTGATGTTTGATAACTGTGATCTTTCAAAAGTGTCCTTCCTGAATACGGATCTGAAAGAAGTTGAATTTGTAAAAACCAGTTTAAAAGAGAGTGAAATATATCAGTCCAGTTTCAGAGACATTGACGTCTCCAGCTGTGACATTGAAGACATTGCGGCTGATCCTGATTCAATCAGGGGAATGATCATTGAACCGATGCAGTCAATTCAGCTGGCAGGAATAATCGGAGTAAAATTCAAGGAATGAAAAGAGCAGAATTACTGGCCCCAAGCGGCAATTATGAATGTGTTAAGGCTGCCGTCAGCAACGGTGCTGATGCCGTTTATCTCGGCGGTCAGCTTTTTAATGCGCGTGCCTATGCGGCCAATTTTGACAATGAGGAACTGGAGAAGGTCTGTGACTACTGCCACGGGTACGGTGTAAAGGTATACGTTACCGTTAATACTCTGTACAAGGATGAGGAGTATCCGGAACTATTGAAGTTCATCGATGAACTCTATGTCATGGGCGTTGACGGACTTATAATGCAGGACATGGGCGCCATAACCATGGTCAGAAAGTACTGGCCTGATTTCCCTGTGCATGTATCAACCCAGCTTACGACGAATTCCCTGCAGGACATCAGGTTCTATGAGGAGATGGGAGCTACGACGGCGGTACTGAGCCGTGAACTGTCCCTGGAGGAAATCAGGGAAATCTGTGATAATACTTCCATGAGGATTGAGACATTCATTCATGGTGCTCTGTGCGTCAGTTACAGCGGGCAGTGCCTGATGAGCTCAATGCTGGGCAACAGGAGCGGCAACCGCGGCAAGTGTACACAGAACTGCCGGCTGCCATACCAGCTTTATCAGGAGAATAAGAAGATAGCCGAAGGAAGACTGTTATCAACTAAGGACATCTGCACATTGGATCTTTTGCCTGAATTACTGGAAACGGGAGTTGCCTCGTTAAAGATCGAAGGCAGAATGAAGAGTCCGGAATACGTTGCCGGTGTCACCGCAATATACCGTAAGTATCTGGACATGTACTATGAGACTAAGGGAAAGTATCAGGTCGATGAAGCTGACAGGGACATCCTGAAGCAGCTGTTTAACCGCGGAGGCTTCTCAGCCGGTTATCTCAAGACTCATTCAGGAGTCTCAATGATGTGCCGTCAGCATCCCAAGAGCTGGGGCGTACTGATCGGCAGAGTGCTTAACTATGATAACAGAAAGCTGCTGGCAACCATCAGACTGGAAAGAAATCTGTACCCCGGTGACGGCATTGAGATCTGGAGCAATGACGAGGAAGGAACAGGCTGTTACATCAATAAGGAGTACTCAGCGGGAACTGACATTACTCTCAAGATAAAAGGCCGCATAGCGCCAAAACAGGCCGTCTACCAGACCTTTAACAAGAAACTGAATGATTATCTCGATACCACGTTTGCCGCTACCAGACGCAGAAGAAAGGTCGAGGGGACCATCAGACTTTATAAGAATCACGAGGCATCACTGGTACTGAAGTGCGGCCAGATCAGTGTCTCAGTAAGCGGTGATGTCATTGAGGAATCAGTAAGACAGCCACTTACCGATGAACTCGTCACATCACAGATATCTAGGATGGGTAATACCATCTTTGAACTGGATAAGCTTGAAGTTGAAAGAGATGATGACGTATACCTGAACAAGTCATCACTGAATTACCTGAAGAATGAGGCCTGCAGACTGTTACAGGAAAGGATCGCTGCGTCATTCAAGAGAAAGAGCAGGGAATACGAGTGTGAAAAGGCAGCCAGTGAGGGCTGTCAGGAAAGAAAACTGACCATCAGGGTCAGAAACAATGAACAGTTCAGATGTGCATGCTCCCTGAACAATGTTGATACGGTCTACTATGATCTCTGCGATGAACTGATGTCATCACTGGAGGAGAACATAGGTCTGGCTCACGAAAATGGAGTCAAGCTGGTGGTAAAGCTGCCAAGGATCTTCCGTAAGTATGTTGAGCAGAGATGTCAGAAGGACATTGACAGACTGAATGAAAGTGACATTGACGGATATCTGATCCACAATGTCGGTCAGTACCGCTATCTGCAGAACAGCGGCAAGAAACTGATGCTCGACTTTACGGGTAATGTGCTCAACAGCTGCAGCTATGATTTCTGGGCAGACAGGACTGACAGAGTCTGCATGTCCATAGAATCAAGCAGGGAAGAGATAAACGAAATTAACGGCAGAGGAAAGAAAGAGGTTCTGGCTTACGGCTTACTGCCTCTGATGGTAACGAACCAGTGCCCAATCGGTAACTTTGCCGGAGGCAAGGTCGATAAGATCCACTGCAGTAGATACAATCATAAGGACAGTTACTATATGGTCAATGGCAGTAACCGTTTCAGACTGATTACGGACTGTGAAGACTGCATCTGTCATATCATGAGCAATGAGCCTCTCAATACCGTTAGCAGGATCGCAGACTTTGACGCTGACTACATCCGCCTGGACTTCATGGATGAGCCTCCGGAACAAATAAAAAAGATAACTGAAAGTTATCTTGAAGCCCTCGAGGGCAAACGCTTCGATGTCAGACAGAATTACGGCGTCTATGAACACAGCGTTCTCTAGGAGAAGAAGACGTATCCCAGATAGATGTACATCATCTGATAGATGACATCCGTAAATCCGATCGTACTGAAGGCAATGTCGATGAAGTCAAAATGGACTACACGCAGCTGCAGCAGTACGAAGATGACAAAGATGAACATGAATATCATTTTCTTTAACCAGGTATCACCCCTGGTTTTTCTGTGGTCATTGAGTGAAGCTCCGAAGGCAAATAACAGTATTGCCAGGATGACGGTCAGAAAACCGGCCTTGAAGGATACGTAGACATATTGTCTGATTATTTCAAGCAGGAAGGAACTGACAAATAGTATCAGTAAAGGTAATCCGTATTTTCTCATGATTCTGTTCTCCTAACTGATTATTCTTGAATTCTGGTAAGCGGTAAACAGGGCAAAGGCTCTGTAGAGGATCTGCATGATGGCTGACATGTCAGCTATGGTTATGAAGTGTAGAATGCCGGCAACACTGCCGAAGGTCATCAGATCACATGCCAGCATAGTTGCGAATGTCAGACCGGCAGCCAGAGTGGCAAACTGGACCTGTACACCCTTGCCATAGCGCTGGATTGCGTATCCAATCAAATAGCCGAAGAGAATATACAGAATTGGGAAATATGTGGTGAATAACCGCAGTACGATTATGAATATGATCATGCATAAGACACTTGCGATGACACCGCTGACAACGGCATTCTGGAATCTCTGCTTTCTGGTTATGGCTGATTTGTTATAGATGTGAAGCATGCGATCCTTCTTTCCAAAATATACTGTAATTATAGCACAAGGCAGGTAATTGGATTTCCCTAAAAATCAAAACATAACCTGCTAAAAAATGTTGACTTATACATTGTTAATGTGTTATATTATCAAAGCGCAGGAAAGCGTTGTGGAGGTTTAGCTCAGTTGGGAGAGCATCTGCCTTACAAGCAGAGGGTCAGCGGTTCGAGCCCGTTAACCTCCACCATTTTTGCCGGATTAGCGCAATTGGCAGAGCAACTGATTTGTAATCAGTAGGTTGGGGGTTCGAGTCCCTTATCCGGCACCATCTTTGTAAATTCACATGTGGGAGGGTAGCGAAGTGGCTAAACGCGGCAGACTGTAAATCTGTTCCTTCGGGTTCGGCAGTTCGAATCTGCCCCCTCCCACCATTCTTTTTTTCAGAAAGCAGGGTAAAAGATTGGGACGTAGCCAAGTGGTAAGGCACCAGACTTTGACTCTGGCATTTCGGTGGTTCGAGTCCACCCGTTCCAGCCATCTGACTCGTTAGCTCAGTCGGTAGAGCATTTGACTTTTAATCAAAGGGTCGGGCGTTCGAATCGCCCACGAGTCACCATTATATGCGAGTGTAGTTCAATGGTAGAACGGCAGCCTTCCAAGCTGCATACGCGAGTTCGATTCTCGTCACTCGCTCCATCAGTTATTACCATCGGGAAAGCCGATGTTGACATATAGCTCAATTCGCAAGAATTGTTTTTTTTCGCCTTTTATCAAAAAATAGAAGTTCTGATGAACTTCTTTATTTGTTTACGTTAAGTGTTCTTTCGGCTATGACAGCGTCTACCTTATCCTTCTGCAGCTTGTCCAGCTCGACAGTATGTCTGGCATTGAGCTCGTTGATCTCCTGCTGATGCTTGGCCTTGAGTTCCTGTATCTGCTGCTCATATCTGGCGGTGACATCCTGAACCTGCTGTTCATTCTTGTCAATGAGTTTGTTTTTCTTTTCTCTGTTCCTGCCAATCTCATTGATCTCCAGGAAGAAGAGAATTATTACAAGTACGAGCAGAACGATTGGCAGGGCAAACAGCTTGCCAGGTACTCTTACCGCACCATTGAACTGAATCAGAAAAATGATGTTTACGCCTTCAAATACGGCAATGGCCAATTCTATTATGAGCTGTAATATCTTCATGCTAATATCTCCCGTTCTTATTTACCTTCTTATTATATAACATTTTCCTAAGTGAAGATAATCATTTATGTCTGGCTAAAGGTATTGGGGTATAATGACTGTGAGGACACTGATATGAGTAAAACCAGACAGAAGATAATCATAGATACCGACTGCGGATCGGACGATGCCATGGCCATTGCGATGGCTCTTAATGATGAAGATCATGAAATACTTATGATCAGTACCGTGACCGGCAATGTCAGGCTACATCAGGCAACATTAAACGCCCTGACGACTCTGAAGGTCACGGACAGCTATTACCCAAACGTTTATGAAGGTGCCGAAGAGATGCTGGTAAGGGACTGGATTGGAGCCCAGGACGTACATGGCAATGACGGCCTGGGAGATCTTGATCTGGTAGACTGTTCGCTGAAGCCGAATGAAGGCAATGCCATTGAAAATATGCTTGAGGCGTTGAAAGACAATGAAGAGGGAACGGTAGACATCATAACCCTGGGACCGCTGACCAACATCGCTCTGGCGATCCGTCTTGATCCTGACGCCATGAACAGAGCCAGAAGGATAGTGATGATGGGAAGTGCCGGATTAGGGAAGGGAAATGTTACACCGGTTGCCGAGTTCAACATCTGGCAGGATCCTGAATCCTGTAAGATCGTGCTTGAGTCAGGCATCAGAGAAAAGGTCTTTGTCGGCTGGGATGCCTGCCTTGATGAGGCGATGCTCAACAGTGAGGAGATCGATGAAATAAGAAACAGCAGTGAGCTTGGACGCTTCTGCATTGACAGCAACATGATCCTCATCAGAATGAATGAGGACAGATTTGGCGAGCAATGCCTGGACATGGCTGACCCGGCTGCCATGGCAGCTGCCTTATGTCCTGAGTGCATTGAAGAATGCGATGAGTATTACTGTGAAGTGGATATATCCAAAGGCCCAAGCTATGGGGCATTGCTGGTGGACAGCTACCGCTTCTCCGGTAAAAAACCAAATGCCTATATTGTCAGCAAGCTCAAGCCTGATATCTTCAAGCAATATGTATTCAAGACTTTGAAGGTAAGATAAAGCACTGGAATTCCAGTGCTTGTTTTATACTATGTAGTTACTGTCAGAAACCTTACGGTATGCCGAAGGCGTCATGCTGTACTTCTTACGGAAGGTACGGATGAAGTTTTCGGCATTTTCATATCCAACCTGATTGGCAATCTGAGCAACTGACAGTCTGGTTGACTTTAACAGGGAAACGGCGTGTTTCATGCGGCTGTCCGTTACCAGATTCATGAAGGTACTGTTTGTGACCTTCTTTATCAGTTTTGATGTATATTCGGGGGTGTAATTAAAATGCTGTGCAACATCATCCAGGGTAATTCTGTCGTGATTCTCCTGAATGAAGGTCATTATGTCATAAGCCAGACCGCTGTTACGCTGGTTCTGGGAAGGGGTCTCTATCGTTCCTTCGTAGTATCTGATCAGCTTGGCAAAGAATATGGCAAACTGTGAATACAGAATTGCGTCATATTCCTGATATCGGTTAATGCTTTCCAGCATCATCTGAATTATCAGGTCCTTGAGTTCCTGATCATTACCGGTGTGGAACATCAGATAATTGTTGTCACTTGAAAAGTGAATGTTCTTAAGGAAGAAATCTGCCAGTGCGTTCTGTTTGTAGTAAGTAGGGCTCTTAAAAACATTTTCAATGACTTCAGAACTGAGGATCATTACGATGACAATGCTTCTGTCCTGAACCGAAATCGTATGAGAAGTGCCTGGAGGAACTATGCAGAAGTCTCCCATTCTTAATACACGGCTCTGACCGGCTATCTCGTGATGGCAGATCCCCTCAAATACGTAGAAGGCTTCAAAATAGGTGTGGAAATGCCTGAACGCAGGAGTATAACAGTTATGTTTCTGAAGGATGATACCGATGTCTGTATTGTTGAAGAAGTACTCATCCTTCATTGAAGGAGGCATTGTTTCAACTATTTCAGGTACGATGAAGTGTTTTTCCAGAACATAATCCATGTCAAGAGAGTCAAGAAAATGGCGCAGAGATTCAGGGCTTTTATGTACCTCCTGATAACTGCGATAGAACAGTTCACTTTCATTGAGCGTGTGCAGATCCTGCATTAATTCAATTTGGTTCATTTTTTTACTCCTGAATCTTAAAATAAGTCAATAATATATGCAAATTATAATAAATATAGCAATAAAAATCAATGTAAACGGTTACTTTTGACAATTTTTAGTTTCTTTTTGGAATATTAGAATATCTTTGTAAACAGGTTCTGAAAATGAACGAGGTAGATAATATGAAAGAATCCTTAAGAATAGAGAATGTTTCAAAGAGATTTGGCTCTACTATTGCTCTCGACAATGTCAGCATTGAAGCCAGAGACGGTGAAATACTTGGACTCATAGGCGAGAATGGCTCCGGCAAGTCAACTGTTACTTCCATATATGCGGGTATGCAGAAAGCTGACAGCGGAGAGATGTTCTTCTATGGGAATAAGTGGAATCCTGCCAGCATGAATGATGCCCTGAAGCAGGGTGTTGGCATGATCGTACAGGAAAACGGCACTGTTCCGGGTATCAGTGTTGCAGAGAACATCTACCTTGGAGAAATCGGCGATTACCGCAGGGGACTGCTTGTTGACAGAAAGTCGCTTGTAGCCGATGCCCAGAAATGTCTGGATGACATCGGTGCAGATCATATCAGAGCAGAAATGATCTGCGGGGTTCTGGACTTCCAGGACCGCAAGCTGGTAGAGATAGCAAAGGTGATGGCCAATGATCCAAAGATCCTGGTAGTCGATGAAACAACGACGGCCCTTTCGCAGAAGGGGCGTGACATAATCTACTCCATCATGAACAGAATGAAGAATGAAGGTAAGACAGTCATCTTCATCTCTCATGACCTAGATGAGATCATGAATGTCTGCGACAGACTGACTGTACTGAGAGATGGAAAGATCATCCGTACCTTTGAAAAGGATGAATTCGAAGAAAATGCCATCAAGACATCCATGATTGGCCGAGAACTGCAGGGTAACTATTACCGTGATGACTATGAAAGTGATGTAAACGGTGAAGTAGTACTTAAGGCTGAGCACTTGTGTCTCGGCAATCAGCTGTCAGACTTCTCATTTGAACTGCACAAGGGAGAGATCCTGGGGGTAGGAGGCTTATCACACTGTGGAATGCATACACTGGGAAAGGTGCTGTTTGGTGCACTTGATGCAGAAAGCGGAACCTTTACAGTCAATGGGGAGTCTGTCAGGTCGATAAGCGATGCAATGAAGAAGCAGGTAGGCTACGTTGCCAAGGACAGAGATACTGAATCACTGTCACTGGACGCCAGCATCAAGGATAACATAGCCATCGCCGGTCTTGATAAATTCGGAGTAAGAAACTTCCTTATCCTTCCATCAAGAGAAAACAAGTATGTAAATAAGCAAGTCGAAGCACTTAGCATAAAGTGCAGCGGGGCAAACCAGTATGTGTCAGCACTGTCCGGCGGTAACAAGCAGAAAGTTGCCTTCGGTAAATGGCTGGCCAGAGAAAGTGAGTTACTGATACTTGACTGTCCTACCAGAGGAGTTGATATCGGTGTGAAGCAGGCCATGTATCAGCTGATGTATGAGATGCGCCAGGCAGGCAAATCCATAGTTCTCATTTCAGAAGAGATGGCAGAACTGATAGGCATGAGCGACAGACTACTGGTCATGAAAGACGGCAGACTGGCCAAGGAACTGAAGAGATCCAGAGAACTGTCAGAAGCGGACGTAATACAGTACATGATATAGGAGCGAATTATGGATAACGAGAAGATCATAAGAAGAGAAAAAATAAAGAACATCATTTTCCAGGTCGCACCTGTCGTAGGACTGATAATCATGTTTGCCTTATTCATGATTCTGGCTGTGATCAAGGATATAAACATTCCTTACAGCATGAAGAACATTCTGAATCAGTCAGTAATAGTCGTAGTTGTCGCAACTGGAGCAATATTCATTTACACGCTGGGTTCATTCGACATCTCGCTTGGAGCTAACATGTGCGTCAGTGCTCTTATCGGGGCAATGGCCTATAACCGTACGAACAGCCTGCTGGCGATGCTGGCATTCTGCCTGGGGACGGCAGTACTGATCTCGTCAGTCTGCTCAATTCTGGCATCTGTATTCAATCTGCCGGTTTTCGTAACGACCATTGCGATGCTGTCAATGCTGAATGCCGGTGTTCTCATGCTGATAGGTGCAAACGGTACTGGCGATATCGTTCAGGTCCCCGCAGCTGCAGTCAGTGCAATAAACACGACCTGGTTCAAGCTGCTTGTCCTGGTAGCCTATCTGGCTATAAGTATCTTTGTCTTCAATTTCCTGAAACTTGGAAGACAGGAGAAATTCGTTGGCGGTAATCCTGAGTGCGCACGTCTGACCGGCTTGAACAACAGCCGCCTGGCCATTCTGGGATTCATCATGGCCGGAATAGGAGTAGGACTCGGGGCATTCCTTACCATAACCTATGCACCGACGCTGTCACGCAACACGGCATCAAGCGTGGGCATGGACGTAATCATATCAATCGTATTTGGCGGCATGCCGGTATCCGGCGGTTCCCGCAGCAAGATCTACTCAGCGGTAGTGGGCGCTCTGTCCATGACACTGTTAAGTCAGATAATGCTTATGCTTAATCTCAATTCAGGCATAAGCCAGATGGTAAAGGCTATTATATTCATTCTCGTCGTTTACATTTCAATGAGCGACAACAGAAAGAATATTCTACCAAGATAGAAACTAAGTGAAGGAGGAAAATATGAAATCTATGAAGAAGGTCTTAGTTTTAATGCTTTCATTGTTACTGGTAGTCGGCATGTTCGGCTGTTCAAAGGACAATGACGGTTCAGGCAAGAGCACAGACGGTATTGATGACAGTACCAATGTCAAGATCGGTGTATTGGTTGCTGACGCAACAGGCGCAGAGGCATTAGCTTTCCGCTCCTATTATGAAAACTACATTCAGAAGCAGTACAACGTAACATTCATGTATTCAGATGAACTGGCAGATGCAGCAGCTGAAGCAAGCGCAATTGATAACTTCATCGCCAACAACTGCAAGGCCATCATTTCATTCGCTTCTGCAGACAGACCTGCACAGATTAGAAAGTGTGCTGAGAACAAGGTTTACTACGCAGTCGCTACAGGAACCTTATCAGATGAAGAATACAAGGAATTCAAGGATAACGAATACTATGTCGGCGCCATCGGACCTGACCTGTATACAGAATATCTGGCTGGCTACAATATGGCCAAGTACTACCTTGATCAGGGTAAGACAAAGTTTGCCGTATTTGGCGGTGCAACACCTTACTATGTAGACATGCATATTTACAGAACAGCTGGTATCCTGGTAGCCTTATGCGAAGCCGGCGGCGGCAACTACAATGGAGCAAGCGACATGGGTTCAATGATCGGAACCATCTATGGAATGAACTGTCAGCTGACACCAGCAGTCATCGGTTCAGTTGAACTGGTCAGCTACATCGGCGGTTATGACTTTGACGATGCATGGTTCGGCAAGCTTGCTGAAGCAGCCAACAATCCAAGTGTTGAAGTACTGCTGGCAGTAGGCAGCGGTCTGGATACATTCGCAGCTTTCAAGAAGCCAAATCAGTTCTTAGGAACAGTAGATGCATATACAGCTGATGCCGTAAAGGCCATGGAAGCCGGTACACTCAACTACCTGGCTGGCAAGTTCTCTGCCTCAATCGGTCCGATCTTCATGGCAACACTGTCAGCAGTACAGGGCAAGCCAATCAGAACAGCCAACGGTGAGGCATTAGCCTTAAGCCAGGGCTACTGGGTAGCTACAAGTGCTGACGAAGCCAAGAACTTCTACGCTGTTGACTCTTCAACAACAGATCCGGCTTACACCAGAGCAATGCTCGATACACTGTTTGGTGCATCATATGACGATTTCGCCAAGTTCGTTGGTGCATTCAGCTTTGAGGAAATTCAGAATCTTAAGAAATAAACCAATCACTTATCAGAATTAATAAGAGGTAAATATTATGACTAAAGGAAAGAGACTGGCAGGTACAATCATCATCCCTGTGCTGGTACTGATCATTACAAACGTCATCTGCATGAGTAGAGGAGTGACCATGTTTGAGAATAGTCTCAACTGGCTGACGTTTGCCCGTGCCGTTGCCAACGTATCATTAGTGACATTTGCACTGTCGATAAACCTTAATTCAGGCAGATTCGACTTCTCAGTAGGCTCGATAGCACTGTTATCATCAGTGTTCAGCGCCACACTGGCTGTCAATCATGAATTAAGCCCTGTTGTAATGCTGGCTCTTTCCTTACTCTTTGGAATGCTGCTGGGACTGGCAAGCGGTCTTGTATATGTGACCGTAAAGCTGCCTCCGATGATCGTTTCCCTGGCAGTAGCTCTGTTCTATGAAGGAATGGCCTATCACTTTACCAAGGGACATGGCGTATCATTCATCAACAACCGTGAATTACTGGACTTTGCTTCCATTCCAAACTATCTGATCATAATTGCAGTGGCGCTGATATTCATGATAATCGTATTTGATCATACGACATTCGGATATGAATACAAGGCTCTGCAGTCAGGACAGAAGGTATCTGTCAATATCGGCATCAATGAAAAGAAGAACACTGTAATCTGCTATGCCATTGCCGGTTTATTAATGGGTGCTCAGGGATTCGTTTCCTCTACCACCACCGGCAGCATCCAGATGGCACTGAACTTCGGTTCAATTGGCCCGATGTTCATGGCCTTCCTGCCAATGTTCATCGGCGGTTACATTGGACGCTTCTCAAATGACAAGCTCGGTTATCTCTTAGGTGCCGTTTCTACGTCGCTGATATCACTGCTTTATGTCCGTCTGGACGTAAACAGTTCCGTTCAACAGGTAGTTTCAGCATTGCTCTTAGTGGGCTTCCTGATCTTCCTTAATAACGAAAACAGAATCAAGAACTTATTCAGAAAACATTAACATTGAAAGAAAATAGAAATGAGGTCAGCATGATCAACTATAAGGAAAAACCGTTTTATCTTGACGATGAAGACATCGAATGGGTAGAAAAGACCTGGAAAAGCATGACAAAGGAAGAGAAGATCGGTCAGCTGTTTTTCCCGATCGGCTACTCCAGTGACCCAAACTATTTAAAATACAGCATTCTTAACAAGAATCCCGGCGGCTTGCTATTCAGAACCGGCGGGAAAGAAGAAATGTTCAACACATATAACTTCCTGCAGAAGGAATCCAGGATTCCAATGCTGCTGGCTGCCAATCTGGAAAGCGGTGGGGACGGAATTGTGCAGGAGGGAACCTGCTTTGGCAAACAGATGCAGGTAGCTGCCACGGATGAATATGAACAGGCCTACCGTCTGGGCAAAGTCTGTGCAACGGAAGGAAAGGCAGTAGGTTGTAACTATGCCTTTGCACCGGTAGTTGACATTGATCTCAACTATCATAACCCGATAACCAATGTCCGTACTTATGGCAATGACAAAGATAAGATTCTTGCCTTTGCCAGACAGTACATCAGGGCATGCGATGAAGAGGGCATGCTGACGTCACCAAAACATTTCCCTGGGGATGGCGTTGATGAACGCGACCAGCATATCCTGACAGCAGTCAATTCTCTGTCCAGAGAAGAATGGGATGACAGTTACGGATACATTTACCGTAATCTCATTGCCGATGGAGTAAGGTCGATCATGGTCGGTCATATTGCATTACCAGCATATCAGAGTGAGGCAGAAAAGTATCTTCCGGCTACTCTGTCCAGAGACATTCTTACAGGTCTGTTACGTAACAGGCTTGGATTCAACGGTCTGATCATCTCAGATGCAACGCCAATGGTAGGCTTCTGCTGTGCCATGGAAAGAGAAAAGGCAGTATATACGGCCATAATGTCAGGCATAGACATGTTCCTGTTCAACAAGGACTATGATGAGGACTATGCGTTCATGATGAAGGCTTATGAAAACGGTGACCTTACTGAAGAAAGACTGGAAGAGGCCGTAAAGCGCATTCTGGCAACCAAGGCCAGCATGAAACTTCACAAGAGCGATAATCAGCAGCCGCGTGTAGGCCTTGAAACCGTCGGTTCCTTACAGCATCAGAAGTGGGCTGAGGAATGTGCTGACAAGGCCGTGACACTGGTAAAGGATAATCAGCATCTTCTGCCAATATCCAATGAAAAGTACAAGAGAGTACTGTATCAGATAATAGGAGACTGTGATTCCAATGCGAGAGTTGAGAATACATTCGTAACGGAAATGAAGAAATACGGATATGAGATGATTCCGTATGAAAGAGAAGTGTTTGACTTTAATAAGCCGCTGCCGTTTGACAGCGTGACGCAGTTCAGGGAAAAGTACGATCTTGTCGTCTACATCGGCAACATTGAAAATGCATCCAACAGAACGACCAACAGGATCAACTGGTATGCGCTGTTTGGATTAGGTAATAACATTCCATGGTTTGTCAAGGAAGTACCGACCATGTTCATATCTCTGCAGAATCCATATCATCTTCTGGATGTGCCAATGGTTTCCACATACGTTAACTGTTATTCCAATCATGACGCAATGATAAAGACAGTTGTCAGAAAGATAAACGGAAACGGTGCATTTACCGGAAAGAACCCTGTAGATCCGTTCTGCGGAAGAGAAGAGCTGAAGAGACTATGATCAGGGGCTTGATATTTGACCTTGACGGGGTCATAGTTGACACGGCTAAGTACCATTTTCTGGCTTGGAAGAAGTTATGCGATCAGCTGGGATTCAAGTTTGACATAAATGACAATGAACTTCTTAAGGGGGTATCAAGAGTCAGATCTTTTGAAATCATCCTTGATATCAACGGACAGAAAATGTCCGAAGAAAAGATACAGAAATACTGTACAATTAAGAATAAAATATACCTTGAATACATAAACAGACTGACGGAAGACGAACTACTGCCTGGCGTGAAGGATTTCATGACAAAGGCCAGAGATAAGGGCTACAAGACGGCCATTGGCTCTGCAAGCAAGAACTCTCTTCTGATTCTGGAAAGGCTGCACATACATGAGATGTTTGATGCCATCATTGACGGTAATAAGGTCTCAAATGCCAAGCCTGACCCTGAGGTTTTCGTGAAAGCCGCGCAGGAACTGGGCTTGCAGAACAGTGAATGCATCGTCTTTGAAGATTCCGTAGCGGGCATAGTCGCGGCTCATAACGGCGGAATGAAAGCCATAGGTGTGGGAAACGCAGAAGTACAGTCTTACTGTGATTATTTCATAAAGGGTTTCAGTAACATTGATGAATGTGTACTGATAAAGAAAGCTGAGGGAGAGTAGAGATGCCTGTAAATGAAAGATTTCTTGAAAAGGCAGAAAAACTGAAAAGGGAACTGCTGCACCGGAGTGTTACCGCAGAATCTGACGGCAGGGAACTGAACAGCGGTGATGAAGTCATCTTTGACTTTGGTAATCACTATGTTGGCTATGTTTCCTGTGAACTGATTCCCAGCGGGCATCATCAGGATGCACCATTATATCTTCAGTTTCAGTTTGCTGAGATAAGAGAGGAACTGGACAGTGACTACAGTGACTATAATGGCTGGATCTCCAAAAGCTGGATTCAGGATGAAAGGGTACATGTGGATATCCTGCCAACAGTTCTGCATCTGGAAAGAAGATATGCTTTCAGATATGTAAAAATCAGAGTACTGGCAGCTTCAGATAACTATTCAGTCAGAATTCCAAGGATGACTGCAGACACCATTTCAAGCGCTGATTATGGTAATGTAACCTATCCTGCGCTGTCAGAAACAGACAGACGAATTGACGAGATAGCCTTAAGAACTCTGCATTCATGCATGCAGGACGTCTTTGAGGACGGTCCGAAGAGAGACAGAAGGCTGTGGCTTGGTGATCTGCGTCTTGAGGCTCTTGCCAATTATGAGACCTTCCGCAATTATGATCTGGTAAGGAGATGTCTTTATCTGTTTGCCGGTTCTACTTTGGAACATGGCAGACTTGCCAGCAATGTCTTTACTGCTCCTGAAGTTGAATGTGATTATCAGTCAATGTTTGACTATGCACTGTTCTTCATAAACGTTCTCTGGGACTATTATCAGGCGACCGGTGACAAGGAGACCTTGGAGGATCTTGAATCCGTATGTCTTAGGCAGCATGAACTTCTTAAAGAGTGTTTTGGCAGTGACGGTCTCTTGGACATGGAAAAGGCCGGAATGGTCTTTGTGGACTGGAATTTCGAACTTGACAAGCAGGCAGCAGGGCAGGCAATCTACATCTATGCCCTCAATGATCTCATCAGAATAGAAAAAGCCCTGAACAGATCAGTATCTGAACTTAAAGGGGAACTGGCTGACAGGAAACAGGCAGCCCTGAAGCTGTTTGACAGGGAAAGCGGACTGTTTGTCAGCGGTGAGAAGAAGCAGATTTCCGTCGCTTCACAGGTATGGATGATCCTCGCTGAGGTGCTGCCGGTTGAGGAAGGCCGGGATGTCATAAGGAAAATCAATGAACACCCTGAAGCCGTAAAGCTAAACAGCCCTTATGCCTATCATCACCTTGTTCAGGCAATGATTAACGTCGGCTTGAAAGATGAGGCACATGATCTGATACAGGAATACTGGGGTGGGATGGCTGCCAGAGGTTCCAATACCTTCTGGGAGATCTATAATCCGGAGAATCCTGAGGAATCACCATATGGTGGCCTGGTAGTACACAGCTTCTGCCACGCCTGGAGCTGCACACCGGCATATTTTTACAGAAAATACTTCAATGAGTAAAAAAAGGACGAGTTGATCTGAAGTGAACCCCGAAATTAGGACAAAACCTAATGGAGGGGTTTTTAAATGAAGATAAGTTATGAAGAAAAAGTGGACATGTATCGTAAGTGGAAAAATAGAGAGAAGTCTCCCGGACAGTTAGCGAAAGAATATGGAG
>JAFWGU010000028.1 GCA_017512285.1 Erysipelotrichaceae bacterium
AATGGTACAACACAACTAACTTTAATTTGGTCAGGACAGGAATGTAGCAGCCACGTAAGCAAATTGTGTGTGTACCGTTTATTTTATGGAGAAACACCTTATGAATGATGTTTTATATATGAAAGAAGCCATAAAACAGGCAAAAAAAGCAGAAATGATCGAAGATGTACCTGTTGGATGCGTAATTGTTCAGAACGGCAAGATTATAGCCAGAGGATATAATAAAAGAACTGTTAACCAGCAGACAGAGGATCATGCTGAAATGATAGCCATTAGAAAGGCCTGCAAGAAGCTTAACAGCTGGAGACTGGAGGGGTGTACGATCTACGTTACCCTTGAGCCGTGTCCAATGTGTGCAGGAGCCATATTTCAGGCAAGAATGGATAGAATAGTCTACGGCGCCAGAGACTACAAGGCCGGTGCATTAGGTTCAAAAATGGACATTTTCGCGACGGAAGGACTCAATCATTACCCGGAAATAACGGGTGGAATTCTTGAAGAAGAATGCAGCAGAATGCTCTCTGATTTTTTCAAAAAACTACGCAATAAGCCCGCAAAGTAGGGCTTATTATTGTATAATATATATAGAGGTTTTTACTATGGCGTATAAGGCACTATATAGAAAATACCGCCCTTCTACATTTGAAGAAGTCGTTGGACAGAAGCATGTAGTAATGACGTTACAGAATGCAATAAAGAACAATAAGCTGGCGCATGCTTATCTTTTTTGCGGTCCAAGAGGAACCGGAAAGACATCTGTTGCCAAGCTTTTAGCCAAAACGATCAACTGTACCTCAGAAAACAAGCCGTGTGGACACTGTGCAAACTGCATAGACATCCAGGAATCAACACATCCGGATGTCGTTGAGCTCGACGCAGCCACCAATAATGGAGTAGACGAAGTCAGAGAACTGATTGAAAAGGTTAAATATGCCCCAATGCAGGGAAAATACAAGGTATATATCATCGACGAAGTACACATGATGACTTCCAGTGCCTTCAATGCACTGCTGAAGACTCTGGAGGAGCCTCCGGAATACTGTATTTTCATCCTGGCAACGACTGAACCGCATAAGGTTCTGCCTACCATCGTATCAAGATGCCAGAGATTTGATTTCAATAAGGTCTCCGTACCTGTCATCAAGGAAAGATTAAGGTATATTGTCGGTCAGGAAGGCATTACATGTGATGATGATGCCCTGCAGCTTATTGCTGAACTGGCTGAAGGCGGAATGAGAGACGCCCTGAGCGTTCTGGACCAGTGCATAGCCTACTCTCAGAATAACATTACGGCTGAAGATGTCAGTACGGTATATGGAATCGCAACAAATGCTGAAAAACTGGATCTGTTAAAGGCTGTCAGGAATAAGGATGTACAGAAATCAATGGCCATGGTCAATGATTTTTCAGGCAGAGGCATAGATCTGCAGAGACTGACCCTTGATTTGATCAATTTATGTAAAGAAACAGTAATATACTCATACTCCGGTAAGGGCAATCTGCTGGAAAAGACCACAGTGGCTCAGGCTGAAGATCTGTTAAGGAACTTTACCAGCGATGAATTACTGAAATGCATTGATTATCTGATGGATACCACCGGAAAATACAAGGATTCCAGCGACAGCATGTCATATCTTGAGGTTTGTCTGCTGAAAATGATGAACATTGCCGGCCAGAAGACGGAAAGCCAGGAAACCAAGGCATTCTTTGCCGTAAACAGACCTGAACCTGTGAACGTTCCTGTTACCAGAACGGTCAAGGCTGAACCTGAGCCTGTTAAGGAAGAACCGCAGGAAATCATTGAAGAAAAACCGGTAGAACCGGAAAAAAATGAAGTTGTTGAGGAAAAGGATCCTCTTCCTATGCTGAAAGCTGTCAAGAATCTCAGTGATGAGAACTTCTACGACATTCTTTCCAAGTCCGTAAAGGCTCTGAAGGAAGCTGATCTGCCGAAATGGAAGAAGGTTATTGAACGCCGTGACGTTGATTCAATGGCTGTAACCTCAATGCTGAACGGCTCATACATGATGGCTGAAAGCGAAAAGGACATCATAGCCGTTGTTGAAGACAGACTTACTGCTGACAACATCAACGAACTGAGCAATCTTGCCAAACTGGAAAAGATCGTTGAAGAGGAATTCGGCTGCCATAAGAACGTGGTTGCCGTAACCAGAGAACAGCAGACATACCTGATCAACTATTTCCGTTCAAGAAAGAGCCAGCCGGCACCTGTACAGGAAACTGTCGAGGAGAAGGAAGAAAAAGAGCCTGAAAAGAACAAGACGATCGAAAAGCTTACTGAAATATTCGGTAAGGATGGATTTGACATAGTGGAGGACTGAAATGGATTTTAATTCATTAATGCGTGAAGCTCAGAGAATGCAGGAAGAAATGCAGCGTAAGGAAGATGCGCTGAAGAATAAGGAATATGTATCCAGAGCCGGAAGAGGCATCGTTGAAGTCAGAATGAATGGCGAATACGAAGTAACCGGTGTAAAACTGGATGATGAATTTGTGAAGAATTTCACAATAGATGACAGGGAAATTCTTGAGGATTCTCTGCAGCTGGCCATCAATGACGTAACTGCTCAGGTTACGGATGATAAGGACAACATGATGGGAGAATTGGCCGGTTCTCTTAACATTCCGGGGCTGAGGTAATAAAATGTACCCTTCTTCCCTGGAAAAACTCATAGAACTGTTCAGATCTCTGCCTTCCGTAGGCAGAAAGACAGCTGAACGCTATGCCATGGCCGTACTGGAGATGCCTGAAGAGAATGTTGAGGCCTTCTCCAGACAGATGATGGATGTTCTTCGCAAGATCAGAAAATGTCCGGTATGCGGAAACATAACGGAAAGTGAAAAGTGCGAGATCTGTTCAGATGAAAACAGAGATCACACCGTGATCTGTGTCGTTCAGCAGCCACGTGACGTCATGGCCCTGGAAAGACTTGGACAGTTCAAGGGAGTCTATCATGTTCTTCATGGTGCCATATCAACTGTTAAGGGTGTACTGCCTGAAGACATAAACATAGAATCACTGTTCAGCCGTATTGATGACAATACGAAGGAGATAATCATTGCGACTAACTCTACCCTGGAGGGAGATACGACGGCGCTGTATCTTACTAAGAGGCTCAGAAGTTATGAAAACATCACAGTAACCAGACTTGCCAGCGGATTGCCAAGCGGCGGAAACCTGGATTATGCCGATGATGTGACATTAATGAGGGCATTTCAGGGCAGAATCAGACAATAGGAGGTACCTATGGCGGCAATTGCTTATGTATCAGATGACAAAATGCTTGATTTCCACCGTGTAAACGGAAGTCAGGAGATCGTATTCTGGAGACTGTCTACCAAGAAATTCTCTTCCTTTCAGCCGGGAGATCTTCTTTTCTTCCTGTCCAAGGGAATGGATAATACCAGACACAGAGAAAAAGGCATCGTTGGCTATGGATGTTTTGTAGGCGAAAAACAGATGTCAGTAAGAAATCTGTGGCATAAGTACAATCACGCAACCGGATACAGATACAAGGAAGACCTTGTCGCCGCCATCATGAAGACCACCAAGAACAATGAGATGCCGGAAAAGATCAGCTGTCTGTTCCTGAAAGACGTAATATTCTTCCAGGGACCGATATACCTGTCTGAATTAGGCATAAAGCTGCCGACAAACCTGGAAAGCTTTACCTATCTTGATGCTCATGAGGGGCATGTTACCCTCGAATTACTGCAGAAGGTCAAGCAGGTAGGCATAGATTCCTGGAGCGCAGCTCTTAACAACCGGGAAATTGACATGAATGCCTTCGATAATGAGATCCTCAAGTATCAGATCGCCACAATATATGAAGGCATGGACATCAGTGCCCCGCACCGTTCCGAAGCATTCCAGAAACACTGCTTTAATAAGTACAAAGATGAAGATCCGCAGTGGGTCAATAACGAACACAACTCATTTGTCACATTTGGAGAGCAGAAAAAGCTGTATTACATCTATACAAGCACCAACAGAGACAATAAGGAAAACTTCATAAAGATGCTGGGACAGTTGGTATACATCAGGAACTGCCTGAACAGCACCATAAATGAGCAGTTTGAGATAAACATCCTGACAAATGTTGAACTAATGGACATACAGCGGGAAACTCTTCTTGACTGCAAGTTCAATCTCATTAGAATTAACTGAAAAAGAACCGAAAGAGGTTCTTTTTATTAAGCAAATGTGAATTCTTTGTTATTATATAGATATGAGAAAAGACAGTAAGTTCATTAAATATCTTGAAACACATGCATGGGCAGCCTATTCATTTGCAATATGCTGCGGTGTCCTGTTTTACTTCATACTGACGCACATTCCAAGCGTATTCAGACTGGCATCCAAAATTCTTTCTCTGTTTTCACCGATGATCGTCGGAGTAGTCATAGCCTACATCCTAAATCCTATGATGAAAACCATTGAAAACCTGCTAAAGAGGATCAATGACAAGTATAACTGGCGCTGGCTGGCGATAGTGCTGACCATTTTCATCGTATTCGTACTCATGTTCCTGTTAATGCTGGTTCTGATACCTTCATTAATGGAGAGCTTCGGTACGCTGTTTGCCAACATCAACAGATACCTTAACTCACCGGATAACATCATCAACAAGATCGAGTTAATGGCATTAAGATACGGTGTAGACCTTTCAGAATTTGGCGAAGCATTAAGCAACATGATCAGAGACATGTTCAGCAGCATGCCTACATACATTGCCAAGATCATTTCTACTTCTTACCAGTTCGGAACAGGAATGGTAAACGGCATCATCGGATTCATCCTGGCAATATACTTCTTATTAGGCAAGGAAAACATGATCAAGTTCATGAACAATCTGAGAAGATTTGTATTCTCATCTGAAGGCTTTGAGGAAAGAACCAAATTCCTGCACAGATGCAACGACATTCTGACCAGATACATCTGGTGTACATTGCTGGAAGCTACCGGCGTTGGCCTGGTAAATGCCATTCTGATGATGATATTAGGCATACCGTATGTAGCCCTCATCTCAGTAGTGGTGGGATTAACCAACATGCTGCCGACATTCGGACCGATCATCGGAGCGGTAATCGGCGGATTCATGTTACTGGCAACGGATCCGTTCAAGGCTCTGCTGTTTGTCATCATTACTTTTGTCCTGCAGACAATTGACGGCTACATCATTAAGCCAAGGCTGTTCGGTAATACTCTGGGCGTTCCGGCCATCATCATTCTCATGGCCATCGTCATCGGCGGCAAGATGTTCGGTGTCATCGGCATTCTGCTGGCAATACCGTTTGCGGCCATTGTTACCCTGATCTACAAGGACGCAATAATACCATATCTTACCAGACAGACGCAAAATAAAAGGACCATTGCCTGATCCTTCTAGAAATTATCCTTGAGCCAATCGTAGAGGTTGGCTTTTTTTATGGGGTCAAAGTGACAGTGGAAGCATGTGTCATAATCCAGTGTTTCCAGATAATCATACAGTTTCTGCAGTTTATCGGGATGCTTGATCCAGTCGGGACCCTTCAGTTCAAGAGAAGTAGAATCTCCCAGGAATACTACCCTTTCCTTTTCAGCATATACGATTACACCGTCTGTGCTGTGCGGATTTATCTGTTTTTTAAACAACACCGGCTGATTTCCCAGATCTATCTTCAGCTCTTCCTTAAAGGTTATCGTCGGTAAGGCTATCCTGATCACTGAGAAGTCAGGATATTCATAAGCCATGTGTTCCTGACAGAAAGGTTCAATGTTGCCCTCTTCACAGTATTTCCTGAAAAGGTCATTATTCCATTCCTTTGGAGCCCTGTTGATCAGTTCATAGGTCTCCTCTGAAGCGAAGGAAGGCATGTCCAGGGCTGAAAGACCAAAGGTATGGTCCCAGTGATAGTGTGTAAGTACTACGAAATCCGGCTTTGGAAGGCCTTTTTCCTCAACTTCAGCCAGAAACTGTCGGGCATGGGCTTCGGAATTTCCTGCGTCAACCATCAGTGCATACTTATCGCCCTTGATGTATCCCAGTATGGGCCTGTCATCATATAGCCCATAATCTGAATAATATACGTTATCTGAATACTTATTTAGCATTGTCGTTGTCCCCTGCACTCTTTACGAATCTCTTGTATTTTGAATCTTTGTTGGGAACATATTCGATCCCAGCTTTTTCAAGTATCTGCCTGAAGGCCTTCAGATGATCGTGTTCCTTCTTTACTTCATACTCAAATTCATAGTCAAGCCTGCCGTTATAGATGTTTATGTCAAAGCACAGTTCAGCCAGTTCGCTTATCACCATTGCGCGATAGGTAACTAATTTACCCAGTTTCTCATAAGGAGGCTCGATTCCAAAGGAAGATACCGTTCTGACTACGTCAGGATCATCTTCCGGCTCGCCGTTTATGATCTTTTCATATTCCATGACACCTTCTGTGGTCTTGTTCTTCAGAGTAAATAATAAGGTGCCTTCCTTTTCTCTTATCCTGAAGGCATAATGATCGGAATTATTGTTCTTATAGTAGGTATTTATCTGTCTTACAAAGGTCAGAGGCTGATAAAAAGAAGCCAGTCTGTTGAACTGTTCCCTGCTTAACAGGACCTTTAATTCGGTTTCTATGGCATGATTCATATAGTAAAACCTCACGAACATATGATACAATAAACGAAACAGGAAGTGAATAAAGTGACAAAATTCGCGATCGTGTCAAGAGATGACAGTGAATCCATAAAGATATCAAAGGACATCCAGCGTTATCTGTTCAACAACGGACTGGCATACGCTGACAAGGACCCCGACATCGTATGTGTGGTAGGCGGTGACGGTACTTTCCTTACGGCCATTCACAAGTACATAAACAAGCTTGATCAGGTAGTCTTTGCGGCCGTTAATACCGGTACGCTGGGTTTTTTTGCGGATTATACCGTTGAGGAACTTGATCAGTACGTAAGCGACATCGTCAACAAGCAGCCTAACATTGAAAAGAAGAAGCTTCTGAAAATCACCGTTAATGGTAAGGAAAGAAAGACCTACCTGGCTGTTAACGAAATGAGAATAGAAAACGTCATCAAGACTCAGACGATAGACGTATTCATCAACGAAAAGAAGCTGGAAACATACAGAGGAACAGGCTTATGCGTATGTACGCAGGTAGGCTCCACGGCTTATAACCGTTCCCTGAGAGGTGCGGTAGTTGAAGCAGGCATGGAAATCATGGAACTGACGGAAATAACCGGAATACATCACATCCATTACCGTTCATTAGGCGTACCGATCATCATGTCCGGCAACAACACCATCAGAATGCTCAGCAAGTATGATGACACTTCCCTGTTATGCTTCGACCGCTACGCAATCAACCTGGATGGTGCAGAATCAATTGAAACAACTCTTTCAGATGTTGAGTTCAAGGTCGCCAGATACCGCAAGACAGATTACATAGACCACTTATACCACTTATATACCTGATTTGAATCAGATTATACATGATGGTATGATTATAGATGAGGTGTGCCAATGAAGAAACTATGGTATTCAACTCATGATGGACTTAAGGCTCCACTGGTAATGTATTTCATCGCAGTGATCTTACTGGGACTGGGAAATACCTTTACCAGCAATAATGAAATAATATCTTCCTTACTGAGCCTGTGCAGTTACACTGGTGCGGTAATGAAGGTCTTTTTTCCTTTGTTTCTGACCATCAACGTCATTGGCAAGAAGCATGTTGATTCCGTTCCGATAGTCGGAGGAATAGTGTCATATCTTCTGATACAGATCATGACCATCTTCTTCGGCAATCAGAACTTCCCGTCATATTACTATTCAGTATCACCGTTAGCCAATGTTCTGAACATCGGCATTACCCGTAACCCGTTCAACATGGGACTGGCGACCAGCTTCACCGCAATCATCATTGTCGTAAATATCTACCGTATTTCCAGACAGAGACTGAATTACGGCATCATGAGATTCATCGACAACGATGCCTGGTTCCTGATCGTGGTAACATTCATATCAGCCGGCATAGGACTGGTATGCACGATGTTATTCCCATACTATGTGAACATCATGGAAAGAGCCATGAACTTCATGAGTGACAATGCCTCAAACCCTGCCGTCATGTTCATATACGGAATCGTGGAAAGAGGTCACGAACTGGTAGGTCTTCAGGATGCCTTCCACCGCAACTTCTGGTTTGCCGGTTTTGGCGGCAACTGGATGGACGCCACCGGAAACAGTTATGTCGGTGACGTCAACATCTGGACAGCCCAGCTGGCACAGGGTGCCTTACAGCCCGGCATCGGCAAGTACATAACACCGTATTACATCATCAACCTGGCATTCATACCTGGTCTGGTAGTCGGTCTGTATACCCAGTATTCAAACAAGCTGGACAGAATGAAGAACATCGCTCTGATGATCGTCGTCATCATCGTATCCATTTTCTCAGGAACGATCATACCGGTTCATTACTATCTGTTCATCATTTCTCCGGTCCTGATGTTCAGCAGCATCGTTGTCTCCAGCTCACTTTACGGCATTTTCAGTGCCCTGAAGGTATGCATTGGATACAACTATACCGGTACGGCTTTATTCGCCACTCCGGGAACCCTGCTTAATCTGATTGAGATATTCCCGAGACTGGGCTTAACGACAATTGAAATGCTGATACTGGTAGGATTCTTCTTCTTAGTTATCGGCTTCCTGCTTGTATGGCTGTACTATGGCATACTTGCCCTGGACTTCCTGGAACCGAAGAAGAAGATCCAGAACAGGAAGGAAATGATCAGAGCCTTCGGCGGCATCGGCAACATCCGCATCGTCGACTGCAGCCCTACATCATTCAGCGTTACGACCTACGACAATACCAAGGTCAATGAACAGGAAGTTCTGAATCTGGGAGCTTCCAAGGTCAAGGAAACCTACTTCAAGTATATCGTTGAATACGGTCCGGGCAGTGTTTCCATGTACAGACAGATCAAGAAGGAACTGAAGGCCTACAAGAACATCAAGAAATACATAGACTAGAAGGGTATGATCCCTTCTTTTTTGTGAAATGGTTAATATATAATATTTATGGATAATATAAGGAGATAATCTATGGCAAGGATAACATGTAACTTCTATTCAAGAACCTTATTGCGTGCCGTTGACATTACGGTAATAATTCCGACGATAACCTGTCCGGAATCACTTAACCCCAATGAAAAGCCAAACTTCATCTTCAAGAGGAAGTTTCCGGTAATATATCTTCTGCATGGCTTTGGCAATAACCATGCCATCTGGACGGCATATACGAATGTGGAAATGTTCGCGGAGGAGAGAAGAATAGCAGTGGTTAACCTTTCAGCCGAAAACAAGTTCTATTCCAAGGTGGGAATGGATGACTTCTTTACCTTTGTATCAGAGGAATTGCCGGAATTCGTAACCAACATGTTCCCAATATCAGATAAGCCGGAGGAAAGCTACATTGCCGGTCTTTCAATGGGGGGTTACGGCTCATATCTGCATGGGCTTTCACATCCGGAAAGATATGCGGCCATCGGCGCTTTCTCGGCACCTTCCAGCAACCGGAGAACAGGCGGAAAAAGGCCTGATCTCCTGAAATTGGCCAAAGACATCGCAAAGGAAGGGAAAAAGTTCCCGAAAATCTACGCAGCATGCGGTATGGAAGACTTCCTGTTTTCTGACAGCAAGAAGTTTGCCATGAAACTGAAGGAACTTGGAGCCGATGTTACCTGGGAAGAAGTAGAAGGATACAAGCATGAATGGAGATTCTGGAATCTGGAAGTAGAGAGATTCATGGACTGGCTCCCCAGAAAGGACTATTACGCAAAACTGGGAAAAAGACCGGTATGAGCAAAGAAACGAATAAAGACTGCTGATATTCAGCAGTCTTTTTTTCATGATTTCAGTGTATTCCTAGATTTCTACTGTTTCTGCAGGTTCAGTAAAGCTGCTGAACGTGGCAGTTGCCTTGGTGAAGTAGAGAACCAGGGTATTGCCGTCGTTCTCATCATACATGGCCCTTAAGTTAGGATAGGCATCCAGCATTGACTTCTTGGCTTCAAACCTGTCATCTTCGGCCATTTCTCCGGCAACTCTGATCCACTTGCCCTTGGTAAAGCCGCAGATCTCGACCTTTGGATTGGTCAGGATCTGTTTGGCACAGTCCTTCTTTTTGCCGGTTTGGATGTATAATCTGCCGTCAAAGATGTTGACGGTACCGAACGGACGCACTCTTGGCTGACCGTTATCGTCAGTTGCCAGATAGTATGTTCCGCATTCCTTCAGAAAATCGTGAACTCTTTTTAAATTATCCATACTTTATCTCCTTACATGCAAATTATAGCATAATGGGGCGATAGAATATTAAATCGGATATCCGTAAAAATGATATAATGTATAAGCCGAGGTAAATCAGATGACACAGTACACACCCATGATGACGCATTATCTGGAAATAAAGAAGGGCTATCCTGACGCTCTGGTCTTTTACCGTCTCGGAGACTTCTACGAGATGTTCTTTGATGATGCCAAGACGGCTTCGCATGAACTTGACCTGGTTCTGACGGGCAGAAATGCCGGTGTGGAAGAGAGAGTACCGATGTGCGGTGTACCTTATCATGCCGTTACAGGTTATATTCAGAGACTCATAGCCAAAGGATATAAGGTCGCCATCGTTGAACAGATGGAAGACCCGGCTGAGGCAGTAGGTCTGGTAAAGAGAGACGTCATCAGAGTCGTTACCCCGGGCACAGCCATTGATGAGATCATGGATGAAAAAGCCAGCGCCTATCTGGCAGGTCTGTGTGACTATGGCTATGGCTATGCTCTGGCGGTTTGTGACATCACTACAGGTGAAACCAAGTTAATAAACATTGAACATGATAATCTCAGGCTGAAGCAGATAATACTAAGCAACGACATCAAGGAAGTCGTATTAAGAACAGACTATAATCAGAAGAATCTGAAGGCCATAAACAACATGGATCTGGTCACTCTTTCCATATGCGATCAGAGTGACATTAAGGAACAGTATAAGTATCTGGTTGAAAACGTCGAAGACGTACATCTTCTGGAAGCTACCGGCAGATTGCTGAACTATCTGGAAGCTACCCAGAAGAGAACGATGACTCACCTGATTCCATTTGTTCTGGAAGACAATGATGCCTATCTGAAGATGGACTATTCAACGATCCAGAATCTGGAACTGGTTGAACCAAGCAAGCTCAACAGCAGGGCCATTACCTTATGGAACTATCTGGACAAGGCGCAGTCAGCTGCCGGATCAAGATTACTGAAGAAGTGGATCCAGAGGCCGTTAAGAAATCTGGATAAGATCAACCAGAGACTGGACATGATCGCCTATCTGAAGAAGAACTTCATCAAGAGAGAAACACTGAAGGGCCATCTGGCTCAGCTGTATGACATCGACAGACTGATCTCCCGTGTTGCCTACGGCAGCGCCAACGGCAGAGACTGTCTGAGACTGCAGAAGTCACTTGATCAGGTCCCGGCAATACTTGAAATAGTATCAGCCAGTGGTATCTATCCGGAATATGACGACATTGACCAGTGCACGGAACTGCATGAAAGACTCGTCGGCAGCATCGTAGACGAACCTCCGTTTTCAACTCATCAGGGCGGAATATTCCAGGACGGATATAACGAACAGTTAGACGAATACCGTAAGATCCAGCGCGAAGGCCAGAAGTGGATCGTCGAACTGGAACAGAAGGAAAAGGAAAGAACCGGCATCAAGACCCTCAAGGTAGGCTATAACAAGGTGTTCGGTTACTACATAGAAGTATCAAAGGGCATGGTATCCCAGGTAAAAGAGGAATGGGGCTATCAGCGCAAGCAGACCTTAACTACCGGTGAAAGATACATTACTGCTGAGCTGAAGGACAGAGAAGACGCCATACTTCATGCCGAGGAAAGGGCAATCAGACTGGAAAGCCAGCTGTTTGATGAACTGATCATTGAAATAAAGACATATCTGCCGGCCTTGCAGAAGCTGGCCAACTGTCTGGCAGTAATAGATGGCGTATATGCCTTAAGCGTAGTAAGCTCAAGCAACGCATTCGTAAGACCAACCTTCAATGACGAGGGAATACTGAATGTAAAGCAGGGCAGACATCCTATACTGGAAACCATCAGCAGGGATCAGTACGTGCCAAATGACATCTATATGGACAACATCCAGCCGATACAGATAATCACCGGTCCTAACATGGGCGGCAAGAGCACCTACATGAGACAGTGTGCCCTGATCGTATTACTGGCGCAGATCGGCTGTTACGTACCAGCCAAGTCAGCCAGCATGCCGATATTCGACCAGATATTTACCAGGATCGGTTCAACTGACGACATATTGGGCGGTCAGTCAACCTTCATGGTGGAAATGAACGAGGCAAATAATGCCTTACAGCATGCTACAAAGGATTCGCTCATCATCTTTGATGAGATTGGAAGAGGAACATCCACATATGACGGCATGGCGCTGGCCCAGGCAATGCTGGAGTACATCGATGCGGCAATAGGCGCCAAGACACTGTTCTCAACGCACTACCATGAACTGACCAGTCTGGAAAACAACATGAACGGCATCATCAACAAGCATGTTGATGTCCATGAGGAAAATGACAGGATAACGTTCCTGTACAAGGTCAAAAACGGCAAGGCCAATAAGTCATATGGTATTCACGTTGCCTCACTGGCCAAGCTTCCTGAAAGCATCATCGAAAGGTCGAGGGAATTACTGAAGACCTTTGAAACGACCAAGAAGCACTACAATGACCAGACTCAGATCGTCATGGTTGAAAAGGTACCTCAGCAGCTAAAGGACATTGAGGACATCCTTACCAGGGCAGATCCCAATAACATGACGCCAATTGAGGCCTTACAGCTGGTGGCAGACCTTAAGAAGAGGACTGAAAACAAGTAAACGCAGGCTAAAAACTGCGTTTTTGGATAAAGAGAGAAGAAGCGATGAAAACCACAGACAAAAACTTTCCAATGTATAAGGTCATTGGATTACAGCTGCTGTTACTGATACCGTCATATCTGATAGTGAGATTTCTGCTGTTCAGGCTGCACAGGTCAGATGATGCACCGCTTATCGCAGCCGGTGTTTCAGCAATAGGCATCTTCATTACATATCTGACCAGAAAGCCGTTTGTCTTTGAGGGAACGATCTACGGCTATCTGATATCGTTTGGGATATCGCAGATATTCAAGAAAGAATACATAGATCCAAATCACGGTAATACAATGCATAATAACTGGTTTGAGATCTGGATCATCACCTACGCAGTCATCATCGCGATATGTGTGATCATGGACGCAATACTGATAAGAAACGAAAGAAATAGAATATGAAAAGAAAGCTCATCATAGTAATGATCATGTTGCTCAGTCTGTCTGTTTTTACAGGATGCAGTAAGAAAGAACCGGAACCGGCTGAAGATGATTATAAGATAGACTATCTCGTACTCGTCAACAAGCTGAATCCGCTGCCATCAGACTGGAAGGATACCTGGGAGCCGTGAAGGAAACGGCACCGGTAATTGATTACGGTGATTCAAAGCTGTTCACCAGAGAGCAGCGTGAAGAAGTGATGATAAGGATCAAGTGCTCATTCGCTGCCTGGGAAGGCTGTGAACTGGAAAACCTGCGTTATGCCGGTGATGAATACAGCACACAGGAACAGATTGACTGGGCTAATTCTCAGAACTCGGAAGGAAACTACATTGGAGTTGTAAGTGTATTCAGTGATTATCACAAAGCCAATGAGAGCCATAAGGATTACCAGTGGTGGCTTGCCTGCAACCAGGAAGGCGACTGGGACATCGTAACATCCGAATGACAGTAAACAGACTTGAAAAAGTCTGTTTTTCTTATAAAGCAAAAACTTTAGATAGTTAGAAGGCAAAGATGCTTTAGAAGAGAGGTGATGAACATAAATAATCATGAGCTTATTCTTTCTTGGGTGTACTGCGATTATTCACAAGAAAGAACAGTGGAGAATAATCATTTTATCAGGAAAACTGTAGATTCTCGCACTGTGTCGTGTTCAAATTAAGACGTTAAAAATAGAATGAGTATGCATAATTGAAATGGAGGGATATTTTATGAGGACAATTATGCAGTTTATTCTTGTGGGTTTGATTATGATAACAATGTGTATTTGTCCTGTTAAGGCAGAAGAAGTAACTACACCAGAAAAGCCGATTGATATCGATGAAATTGTTACAACCGAACACACTATTTATAAATTACTTGAGGTAAGAAATCCTTCAGATGGCGAGCTTCTAATCAGAGCAAGAGTGACAGGTTCATACTACGTAGATTACAATCCTAATACAGGAACATCAACAACCAGAGACTGTACTTTTACCTATACTTATTTGGTAAAAAAAAACTCATGTGCTATTTTATCTACTTACATAACTTATTATACGACTAGTGTAAGACTTAATTTTAATGTTAAGTATTTAAATGGATCGAACTATATAACAGATACCTTTTATTTATACGTATAAAGAATAGCACTTAAGGAAAAGGACATGAAAAGCATGGGTATGTTTATTATAAGAGAATGGAAAAAAACTCTATTATTATTTACTCTGTTTTTTGTGTCCTTTTCTCTTATTACAACAACCTTCTTATTAGAGGCTGCTTCAGAAAGAACAATAGAAAAAATAAAACCAGAAGCAAGCGGGGTTATAACCATTAAAACAGATATTATTGATTATCCTGAACGCTTGTTTTCAGATGAAGAAGTAAATGGAGAATACTATAAAGAATATAATATATTACTTAGCAAACTGAAAGAATTACAGAGCGACGATAGAATAAACTATATAGACTTTAATATTTACAAATACATGTATGCCGGGACGTTAAATGGTAATTTGTCTCCAATCATTGTTTATAACAAAGATGATGATGTTATTTATCAAAGCGATTATGAAAATGGTTATAATAAGCTGAGTTTTGTCATGAATTCAATTGAAAGTGGAGACTTTAACGACATCATTACAGAGCATAATAATGAGGAGATTGCCAAAAAATGGATCATAGAAAACAATAACAGAGTCATTGTATACGGAGATTACGACCCGTCACTTTTGGAAAGAAGAAATAATAATATTGCCATTTCAAAAGGAAGAACATTTTCTGATGAAGAAATGATAAATGGAGACTTTGTTTGTATATTGGAAAAAAGCAGTTTTTATGAATATCCTGATAAGAACATAAACACAAATGACGTGGTCAGCATCATAGACTATTACGTTAAAGATGAAAAAATAGTATACAGTAAGGTGTATCAATTTACTGTTGTGGGTATTTATGAAGTCAAAAACAAAAATGGATTTAGCGGAACAAGAATGTATGTTCCGATAAAAACAATAGATAAAATACAAAATGATCAGCAGTTTTACATGAATAAGTATGATTGTAATACTTTTACAGACGAATGGCTAAAAGAAGATGTTTTTGTTCCATTAGTTGATGTTAATGATATAGATGATGTTTATGCTAATAGTTTGGCTATAATAATGCATCAAAGCAAACAGTCGTTTCTGTCACAGCCGCGAATAGAGGTAAAAAATATTGAGGATGTGGAAATTGTGGCAAGCGAAATTGAAAATGATTGTAAAGACTGTTCTAATTTGAGAGTTATTACCAGTACAGTTGAGTACGACAAAATCGTTAGGCCTATAACTGATTTAAAAAACAGCAGCCAACTAATGATGGTCATTGTGATAATTGTAAGTGTAGGAATATTATCAGCAACCGTTTTTATGGTTATGCGGGATAGAAAGGTTGAAGCTGGCATTTATATGTCGTTAGGTGAGAGAATGCATACTATCGTATTTAGGAGAATATTGGAAGTGTTTTTGATATCCTCAATAGCAATAATTATGTCGCTTAAATGCGGAAATGTACTGAGCAAGAGTATTATTAAAGATTATAGAATAGATAATATCAACTATGAGGATGATAATCAGCTTTTAAGGCAGGATTATAATGAAATCAATAGAGAAATGGTGATCAAACTGGACTGTTTGAGTATAACGAAAATAATAATAATATGTTATGGAATAACCATGGCATCAACTGTTGCAGAAATAATTATGTTAAAAAAGACAGATCTCAGAAAAGTGCTGATGAGGGAATAAATATGGATCAGGTAAAAATAGGAAAACTAATAACAAAATTACGAAAAGATAAAAACATGACCCAGGAAGAGTTAGCTGAAAAGCTATCCGTAAGCAATAGAAGTGTTTCTAGATGGGAAACCGGCAAGAATATGCCGGACATGTCACTGTTGATTCCTATTAGTGAAATCTTGGGTATTACGGTAACTGAACTTTTAAGCGGAGAAATAAAAGAAGATGTAACACTAACAGCAGAACAAGCAGTGGTTGACACTATTAATTATTCTCAGAAAAAAATAAGCAATATTAGTCTAAAGCTAAAATGGATGACTATTATAACTGTGCTCGTTATTTTTATTATAAGTACTGTTTTTATCGTACAGTATATTGAAGAGCAAAGCAGAATCAGTATATTTAAATCATTTACGAACGAAACGACAAAGGAGGAAGTAATTGAGAAGGCTGGAATGCCTGATAACTATTCAGATATCAACTCATCATCAAAAGATAGTTACTTTGAATATGATATTTCGAACAACGTCAAAGTTACTGTGTATTATGTTCTCATTGATGGTAATGAATCGGTGAATTCAATAAAAATTAAACGTAAAACTAAAGATGAATGGATTATGTCTCCGTTGAAAGGTAAGTATAGATTAAATATAGGTGGGTATAACGACTATAATTACATAATTTTTGATAATGGATACTACAGGATTGAAGGTAACAACGAAGAACTTGACATTTTGTTTGAAAAAAGAGAGGGCAAATGCAGTTTTGTTTTAAACAATATGAGCTCTGATTCTCCGGATGGAATTTATTTTTACTTAGATGATGAAAAATATATAAAAGGTGAGGATTATCCTTTGATTAATGTTCGAGGGAATGGTTACAAATCAATCATCGTTAGAAAAAACAAAGAAATCAGGATAAAAGATGAACCTTAATTACAGAGTTTTGCTTTATTTATTTAGAAATAAGTGGAAAAGCATTCTAACAATTATTCTGTTCTTAGTACTTAACATCTTGTTACTGTCAGCAGACATTGTCGGACGCTCATTAGAGAACACTATAAATACGTTTATTCAAAAAGCCCAGCCTAAGATACTCATCCATTATGAATTGCTTGAAAATATAGGTGATGCCAAGATATGGAGCGATGAGAAGCGCCAACACAGGGAAATATACTATGAATTCATAGATAAATTAAATTTGCTAAAAAAGAATAATAGTGTGAAGAACGTCAGCTACAGCGTATATAAATACTGTTTTTCCGATAATCTCTCAACAAACGATAAACATGATTTGGACATGGAAGAATTAGTATTATATGGAGTGGATGAACCATTATTTTATGATGTTGTAAATTATGGAATTAACATCGTAGAAGGAAGAAACATTTCAAGCGAAGAAATCAAGTCGACAAAAAACGTATGTATCGTAAGTGATAAACTGAGATTATATGGCAAAGAACTTAATATCGGCGACATGATACCTATAGATATATGCTGTTTTATCACAGAAAATGGTTACCCTAGCTATTCAAGTGACAGTATCGTAGATAAAAACACATTTTATCTTGAGGTAGTAGGAGTATTCCATGGAAATTTAGGAATGTTTGATTATGATGCGGCGAAGAGTCAGTATGATAATAATATTTACTGTCCCAGAAAAATAGTTGAAAAATATCAGAGTGTTAATGAGGAGCAGATTGAAGGAAATGTACAGATTACTATAGCGGGAGAGGCTAATAACCTCTATTATCCTGGTATTAGAGACATATCAGTGGAATTGGCAGATTATCAATCAACAGGTACTGTAAGATTATACATAAATGAACTGTTTGGTGAATATAATAGGAGTATTTATAATTTGGATTCACAGGGAGACCCTAAGCATAATTATTATTACTGTATAGCAGAAGAAGAATTATATCAAAAAACAGCCTTAACCATACATATGTTAGAAAATGCCACCGCAAATATTGGTAAGGTGACATTTTGTGTTTATATGGTAATGGCATTGATAGAAATGATAATACTTTTAAAAATAAGGCAAAAAGAAATCGGAATATACATAAGTTTGGGAAACAGAAAACAAGATATTATCAAACAATTTATTATGGAAGTCGGAACAATTAATGTGATTTCCGGAGTGGTGGCAATCATGCTTGTAAGCAGTTTGATAAATCCTATGAACAAATATCTATTAAATAGAATAATATCTGTAGAAACAACTACATATACAACAGATGATGAAGGAAATAATATATCAAAAAACGCTTTAGTAGACTTAAATAAAATTGTACAGTCAGAAAGAATTGATTTGGATAAAACCAATATAATCTCAATTATATTTACAGATTTGGTAATAACAGTAATGGCTGGTACTTTATGTGTTCAACATATAGTTAGAGAAAAGCCAAGAAGAATAATGTTGGATGGTGATTGATATGAAAGTACTGGAAGTAAAGGATCTGCAGTATTATTACCAGGACGGCAGGAAGAAAAGAGTGATCCTGGATAATGTGAATGCTGAATTTGAAACAGGAAAGTTCTATGCCATCCTAGGAGAATCAGGAAGCGGTAAGACTACCTTCCTGTCTTTGATCAGTTCCCTTGATACTCCTCAGTCAGGAGAAATACTGTTCAAGGGGCAGAGCATAAAAGAGATAGGGTATGAGAAATACAGAAGGAATCATATCAGCATAGTATTCCAGAACTATAACCTGATACAGTACATGACCGCTGTAGAAAACGTATTGGTGGCCATGGGTATCACTGACAATAAGATAGAAGGAAATAAAAAAGAAGTAGCCTATAAACTATTGGAAGATGTAGGAATAGATAAGGAGACAGCAGACAGAAGAGTAAACAGATTATCAGGAGGAGAGCAGCAGAGGACGGCGATAGCCAGAGCGTTAAGCACTGATCCGGAGATCATAATGGCAGATGAGCCAACAGGCAATCTTGATCATGAGACAAGCGGTGAGATCATAGAACTGCTGATGAGACTGGCACATGAAAGGGACAAATGTGTTATCGTAGTTACTCATGATCTGAGCATAGCTGAGAAGAGTGATGTTATTTTACAGTTAGATACAGAAAAGAAGGCGTTTACAGTAAAGCATAATATGACAGGATACGAATGGTAAAACAAGTGATAAAAGAGTGTTAACGAGTACTTGGCTGACTTTTTAGATAAAAGCCTGTTTATGCTCCAACTGTCGACACAAAATGTCGCCAAACATCGGTATAAAACACCGCCAATCGTCGGCATAAGGATTGAAAATGTATGATTACTGTGATAACTTTGTATTGAGGATCTGGTAGTTGTAAATAATAAAACAATTTGATAATAATTGATTGTACTTTAGAGAGGTAGGACGAATAATAATACCTAACAATAAGAGGCATGATTTGGGGAAAATAATAGACCAAATAGGCCTCTTTTCATGTTTGTGGAACGATTAAGGGAAACAGTGATACAATGAAAATGACATTTGGGGGTTATTAAATGGACCGCATAAGGAAACTGGATAAATATCAGAAAACTTTTCTATTGGCACTGACAGTTATAACTGTTGTGTATACTGTTATTTATGCTGTTACGATTCCCAGAGTTGGATATCTTTATCATGAAACTGTTTTTGTCCCTGAAGTGGCAGATGGTACAACAGTCTATTCTGCAGATTACCATGGCAGAAAGTGCCGGTTTACTGTATCTGACGATACGGTAGTGTTTGAGAAAGACAGTTTAAAATATGGCCCCTATTATTTCAGAGAAGATCCAACTGCCATACCGAACGGGAGTGGTTTTGCAGAGATAATGAAAGGGCTGGAAGTCAGATACAATGATAAAGTCATTTTCCGTGGTGGAGCAGTCAAGGTAAGTGACGGACAGTACTGGGTGTACAATGAAGATGGAACAGTGCCGGTTTCGAGTTCTCCACTTGATGAGCAGGACGAAGTCATAGTAGATGAACACGGAAAAGTGATCGATGAAAACACGTTATTTGTCTGCGGAATAACCGATCTTATGCTTGGACCTGAATTAAGGCATAAGGGATCATGGACAGCGTGGCTTGGCTGCCTCGCATATTGCGCTGCCGTAGCAGCCATCGTCATTTTCGCAGATGAGATATTCCGCTGGAATCTGTCTTTCATGATTAAGAACCACGAAAAAGCACAGCCATCTGATTGGGAAATAACCTGGCGTCATCTTGCCTGGGCATTATTTACAATAATGGCAGTATACCTGTTCAATCTGGGATTAAAGCTCTGATAATCTTGATCATCTGTCAGAGTACTAAAGGTGTTTGAGATACGTTACGATTTGATCATGGATAATACAGACTTCCAAAAGGAAGTCTTTTTTGTATGTAGCCGGTACTAATATGCTTATAATATAAGTAGAAACAAACTCCAGAATAATAAGTCACAATAATCAAAAATAGAGGAGGCTTTTTATGGTATTCAACAAAACAGAAGAACAGTGGAAGAAGTCAGGTGCGTATTGGACCTCCAGAGAGATTTATCAGCAGCCGGAAACCTGGCTGAAAACCTTTGAGCAGATTAGGAAGGAAAAGGATTCGATCAGCAGCTTTATCCGGAAGGTAACATCACAACCAGATTATGACATCATTCTTACCGGTGCCGGTACATCGGAATATGTCGGTAATTCCATTTTTCCGTTTCTGGCAACACTGAATGATCATAAGGTCAAATCATACGGTACCACTGATATCGTAGCCTGTCCCGAGGATTATCTTTCAAAGACCAAGCCAACCTTGCTGATATCCTTTGGCAGATCAGGCAATTCTCCTGAATCAGTGGCAGCCGTTGAGGTGGCCAATGCCGTATGTGAGAATATCTGGCATCTGTTTGTTACGTGCAATCATGACGGGGCTCTGTCCAGATTTGCTGAAGGGAAGGATAACTGCTACGCAATCAACCTGACCCCGGAAACCCATGATCAGGCATTTGCGATGACTTCATCATATACCAACATGTATCTGGCAACCGTTCTGTCATTTCTGACGGACAAACTTGATGAATATGAACCGGTAATCAGAGAACTCGCGGAAAACGTTAAGAAGATTCATCGGGAGTATTTTGGCTGCCTTGAGAAGCTGGTAGATGAATTTGATTTTTCAAGAATCGTATATCTTGGTTCAAACTGCCTGAAGGGTGTAAGCCAGGAATCAGCATTGAAGATGTGTGAGTTAACGGCAGGACAGGTAATGACTACCTTTGATTCAACGATGGGATTCAGACATGGACCAAAGTCAGTAGTCTGTCCGGGATCACTGGATGTCATATATCTTTCAGATGATCCGTATACAAGGCAGTATGATTTGGACATCATCAGAGAGCTGTCACCGGAAAGAAATGGAAACAGGATAATGGCTGTTTCTTCGTATGCTGATCCTGAAGTTGAAAAACTTGTTGATTACTTCGTTACATTTGAGAATAAGGACAGATATGAAAATGTGTTCCTGGGACTTGAATACATCAACATAGCCCAGTGCATTGCGATGCTCAAGTCGATCAGCATGGGCATAAAGCCGGATACTCCAAGCCCATCCGGTTTAGTTAACAGAGTAGTAAAGGGAGTAACGATCTACCCTTACAGATAGTTATGCGAGGGCGCATTATGAAAAAGATACTGATCATACTGCTGGCAATAGCATTATTGTCAGGGTGCGGAAAGACGAAAGAGCCTGATCCTGAGCTGCTTGACTGCGTCAAGTCAGCCGTTTTGAATTACCTGAATGAAAACGGATATGACGAAGATGACAACTATGCGATCAGTGCAGTATACACGTCCAAAGGTGATGAGTTCCCCCGTATCTATGACATGACGGTAAATGATAAGGCAGTATGCGGCATCATGTGTTATTACTATGATGAAGCGGGTTATGGTGGGATTAACTATCCGTATAAAAACGGGTATGTTTCCTTCATTGTCCACCCTGATGTTCTGGAAATGAAAGAAGGCTGGGACAAAGAAAAGATGTCAGTCAGCATCAACGAATGGTTCATTCATGAAGACGGCGTTGTTCTGGATGACTCCGGATATGTCATGAGTCAGAATGAGATGAGGGAACTGAAGAAAACACTTGATAACGTTGAGATGCTCAACATGCTGGCTGAATCGGAAAATGCCGTTATGGCAGGAGATCAGATCGGTGTATGGGGACCCATAATGCGTGATAATGTCAGATACAAAAGTGATAACATGCTGCATGTATTCCAGTGGTATAACTGTTACTTCATCATTACGGTCAACGGCGAGCCAATGTTTTCTTCTACATTTGGACCTGATGGCATGGGAACGGCTGCACTTCACCCTGAATTTGAGGCCGGCATAATCAATGCCTTCAAATCAGGGAAGCCTTTCCTCATTCTTCAGCCTGACACCATCATTACTGCAGAAACAGAATATGATGATACTCTGTTACCAATGCTGAGCCGTAAGGTCATGAAGGCAGAAATCGGCAAGGTCAGAAGAATGAGACCGTACAAGTGTGCAATGGAATTTGAACTTACTGCAGAATAATTGGAAATGATTAATCAGATTTACAGGAGACCGGAAGGTCTCTTTTTAATGAGACGAAAAGTGGAATTAACAGGTCAACTATAGTAAAATACTTTTAACAGAGGGCAGAAATGAAAAACAATGTAATCATATCCCTGGTCGTGTCAGTATTCATTAATCTGGTTGGTATGTTGATCAACTACTTTTCATTTGTCAAAAGAAACTATCTGATGTTTTCCATCAAGATGCCGGGCGGGGAATGCATGAATGAAAACGGCTTTGGCCTGAATGTCTTTCATACCTACGCAATGTTACCGGAAGAGCATGACGGGCATAAGCTGACATTCAGCATTCTGGGACTGATTCTTTCGGCTCTGGCAATCGGATTCATAGTTTATGTTCTGCTGTTTGTAATTAGAAAACTGTTGAAGAAGTAACAAGGGGAGGTCTGTTATGAAATACGATTTTACTACAATTCTGGACAGATATGGCAAGGATGCCATAGCTGTAGACATGCCAACGGATTATCTTGGCAACTATGGCAAGGTTAAAAGAGAAGAGGGTTTTGATGTCATTCCAATGTGGGTCGCTGACATGAACTTCCCGGTCGTACCTTCAATTCAGAAGGCCATCATTGACCGTGTCAACAGTCCTACTTTCGGCTATTATGCTCCAAGAGAGGAGTATTTCAATTCAATCATTGAATGGCAGAAACACTTCCATGGCATCGATGTCAGAAAGGAAGAGATTGCCTACGACAATGGCGTATTAGGCGGTCTGATCAGTGCCTGCAACGTCTTATTGTCAAAGGGTGACAACATTTTGCTGCATTCACCGACATATGTCGGATTTACCGGTGTACTGCACAATAACGGCTATAACATGGTTCATTCACCGCTCATCAAGAAGGATGATACCTGGGTAATGGACTATGAGGACATGGAGAAGAAGATCGTTGACAATAACATCAAGGTTGCCGTCATCTGTAATCCTCACAATCCAACCGGCAGAGTATGGACCAGAGAAGAACTGGAAAAGGCCATGGCTCTGTTTGAGAAGTATGGCGTATATGTCATTTCAGATGAGATCTGGGCTGACATTACCCTAAATGGCAATAAGCAGATCCCGACCCAGAGCGTAAGCGAGTATGCAAGGGAACATACGGTTGCCTTATATGCTCCAAGCAAGACATTCAACCTGGCCGGTCTGATCGGCAGCTATCACATCATCTACAACAAGTGGCTAAGAGAAAGAGTTGCCAAGGAAGCTTCATTATGCCATTACAACTCAATGAACGTGCTGTCAATGCACGCTCTGATCGGCGCCTATGGTGCTGAAGGAAAGGAATGGGTAGAGGAACTTAAGGAAGTACTGTCAGGTAACGTCAATTATGCCTGTGACTTCATCAGGGAAAGGCTGCCTGGCGTCAGCGTGATCAAGCCCGAAGGAACATACATGCTGTTCATTGACTGTGAAGAGTACTGTAAGAAGAACAACGTAACTCTTGACGATCTGTTCTACAAGGGCTGGCAGTATGGCGTATACTGGCAGGATGGTCGTCCATTCCATGGTGAATATAACATAAGGATCAATCTTGCCTTACCTTTATCAAGAGTTAAGGAAGCGTTTGACCGACTCGAAAAATACGTATTCTAAAAAGAAAAATGCTGAATGTCACTTCACAGTGCATTCAGCATATTTTTTACTTGTCATTAAATCCTTCCAGACGAATGTCCTGTCTTCCAGGATCATGTAACTGTGCTTGGTATCATTCTTGGGCATGGATACCGAACCGGGGTTGAGATAGGTGAACTTTTCAAATATCTCGCAGGCAGGGACATGAGTATGCCCGCACAACAGTATCTCATTGCAGAAAGGCAGCGGCTTCTTCTGATTATAGGTGTGACCGTGGGTTGCGGTAATGGTTATGCCATTGACGTTGAGAATGGTATAGTCAGCCATTATCGGGAATTCCAGGACCACCTGGTCAACCTCAGCCTCGCAGTTGCCTCTTACGGATAATGTACAGTCCTTGATGCTGTTGAGCATTTCCACGACTTTCTTAGGCGCATATCCCTTTGGCAGATCATTTCTCGGACCGTGATAGAGGATGTCTCCCAGCAATAAAAGCTTATCCGGCTTTTCCTCATGGAATCTCTTCATAAGTCTTTCGCAGTAATAGGCAGAGCCATGGATGTCAGAGGCGATCATCAGTTTCATATTATTTGTCTCCTTGTTAAGTAAATTATAGAATACTTGCGGGCAATGGACAATGATTGGATAATTCAGGTCATATTTAATATAATTAAGTAGTATCAGAGATGGGAGGAAGATCATGGACGAAAAGGAAATAGTCACTGAAGAAAAAAGCGACCTGGAGATAGCCAGGGAAAACGGTGAGATCACTACGGGAATACTGGAAGTTCTGGAAGACGGCTTCGGTTTCTTAAGAAGTGATAACTATCTGACCGGCAGTAATGATGTCTACGTATCAGCTTCCCAGATCAGAAGATTCAATCTGAGAACCGGAGACTTCGTTACCGGCTATACCAGAAATCCCAAGAACAATGAAAGATTCAGAGGTCTGGTTTATGTCAATCAGGTCAACGGGTACGACCCGGAAGCCGTCAAGCAGAGAAAGAGATTTGAGGATCTGACTCCAACCTTCCCAAGGGAAAGAATTTCCCTGGAAACGGATAACATTGCCTTAAGGATCATTGACCTGTTATCACCAATTGGCAAGGGACAGAGAGGACTCATCGTTTCTCCGCCAAAGGCCGGTAAGACGACCTTGCTGAAACAGTCTGCCCTGGCCATGATGAAGAACAATAAGGATCTGCACATCATCATTCTGCTGATCGATGAGAGACCGGAAGAAGTAACTGACATCAAGGAAGCTACTGAGGGAAATAACATCGAAGTTATTTATTCAACCTTTGATGAGATGCCGGAAAAGCACATTAAGGTTGCTGAGATGACAATAGAAAGAGCCAAGAGACTGGTTGAAAGCGGTGAGGATGTCGTCATTCTTCTCGACAGCATCACCAGACTGGCCAGAGCTTATAACTTATTGTGTACGCCAAGCGGCAGAACACTGTCAGGAGGACTTGATCCGGCATCGCTTTACATGCCGAAGAGATTCTTCGGAGCTGCCCGCAATACTAAGGAAAGCGGCAGTCTGACCATACTGGCAACGGCACTTATCGAAACCGGCAGTAAGATGGATGATGTCATCTTTGAAGAATTCAAGGGTACAGGCAACATGGAGCTGGTACTGAACAGGGAACTGCAGGAAAAGAGAGTATTCCCGGCCATTGACCTGGCCAAGAGCGGAACCAGAAGAGAGGATCTGCTGTTAAGTGAAAGGGAGATCGAGGCAGTCAATCTGATGAGAAGAAGCCTCAACGACCTGCGCAAGGATCTGGCTGTGGAAAGACTGTTAAGCATGTTCTCCAAGACCAGAACAAATGAGGAATTTGTTAATCTGATATTAAAGGGAATAAGCTAAGAAAAACATCGGAATGTTCCGATGTTTTTTACAGGCTTTCTCTGATGAAGTAGGAATTGACTTCCGTCTCGGTGATGAGTATAGATTCCTGATTGAAGAAGACGCACAGGTCCTTGGCCATTTCCTCGACGGTGCTTCTGTCTGCGTCGATCAGGGACAGAATCAGGGATGTTTCCTGAGTATAGGTTCCGTCATCGTGAAAGTAGCCGCCCTCAGCTATTGAAAAGGAGAAGGGGAGATGGTAGCTCATGCATACTCTCTTCAGCAGGGAAGTATATCTTGTCGTTTCAAATTTCTGTGTCTTCAGATCGGCATCATTTAAGCCGATGTATATCTTTGTTTCCAGCATGTTCGTTTCCTCGTTTACCAAGTTATTATAACAGAACCTGGGGGCGAAATAGTGTGATTATGCCACTGAACTGTTTTATAATTTCTGTAGGTACATAAAAATGAAAACACTATATTACAACGGAACAGTATATGACGGATCGCAGATGGCTGAGGCTTTCATCGTGGAAGACGGACGTTTCATTTTCTGCGGCAGTAATGACGAGGCAGAAAAATGCGCGTATGATGAGAAAACTGATCTGAAGGGTCAGTTTGTCTGCGCCGGGTTCAATGATTCCCATCTGCATCTGCTTAACCTTGGACAGTCATTAATGTCAGCCAGACTGGCTGAACATACTGACAGTCTCAGAGGAATGATGAATTATGTACGGGAATTCAGAAACAGTCATGATTATTCAAACGGTCAATGGCTGACCGGCAGGGGCTGGAATCAGGACTATTTCACAGATGTCACCAGAATGCCCTCAAGAAAGGACATTGACTATGTCGTTAATGACATTCCCGTTGTTCTGACCAGGGCTTGCGGACACAGTTGTGTGGTAAATACCAGGGCACTGGAAGTCTGTGGTATAACTGAGGATACGGTTTCACCGGATGGCGGAGCCATTGACTATGAGAACGGGTTATTCTTTGACAATGCCATTGATCTTATCAGCCGCAGGAAACCATCACCGTCAGAAACTGAAATTGAAAACATGATCATCGAAGCCTGCAGGCTGTTGAACAGCTATGGCATTACCAGCGTTCAGAGTGATGATTACTGCGTTTTCAGGGAAATACCTTTCGAAGTGATAAATGAAGCATACAGAAAACTTGAAAGAGAAGGAAGACTGTCCATTCGCGTATATGAGCAGTCAAACTTTACGGATCTTAAGGAGTTCGGAAGATTCGTTGAAGCCGGCAACGTTACGGGCAAGGGAACGGATTTCTTTAAGATCGGACCTCTGAAGATGCTGGGAGACGGTTCTCTTGGCAGCCGCACGGCATACCTGAGCAGACCGTATAATGATGATCCGTCAACCAGAGGTTTTCCGCTGTTCAGCGATGAGCAGATGAACGCCATGCTGGAATATGCCAATGATCATGGCATGCAGATAGCCGTACATGCCATAGGTGACGGATGTCTTGATCAGGTGATGAACGCAATCGACAGAGCGCTGAAGAAGAAGCCGGTGAAAGATCACCGCCATGGCATAGTCCACTGTCAGCTGTCACGGGCTGATCAGCTCGAAAGAATTGCTGAAATGAATCTCCATGTATATGCTCAGAGCATATTCCTGGATTACGATAATCACATAGTATATGACAGGGCAGGCGAACAGCTGGCATCAACCAGCTACAACTGGAAGACCCTGATGAAGAAGGGGGTAACCGTATCAAACGGTTCTGATGCCCCGGTTGAACTGCCTGATGTAATGAAGGGCATTGAGTGTGCCGTTACCAGAACGTCAATGGACGGCACCGGTCCTTATCTTAAAGATGAGGCATTTACCGTCAGAGAGGCAATAGACAGCTTTACAAAAGCATCTGCTTTTGCGAGCTTTGAGGAGAACATCAAGGGAATGATCAGAGAAGGCTATCTGGCTGACTTTGTCGTGCTGGAAGGAAATCCCTTCATGGCTAAGGAAAACGAACTGCATGACATTAAGGTCAGTGAGACCTATGTCAATGGGAAGAAGGTGTTTGGATGAAGTGGGCAATGGTATCAACCTGGAAGATGTCCAGGGACGGTCAGTTGAAGGCAGCAGAGCTGCTGGAAAAGGGCGCAAGTGCAGATGAGGCGGCAATAATCGCAGCCGAAGTCATTGAAAGCAATCCTGCCTATACATCAGTAGGATATGGCGGTCTGCCTGACAACAGAGGAAGAGTTACTCTGGATGCCGGCTTCATGAATGGCGATACTCTGAAGTTTGGAGCCGTGGGCTGCGTTGAAGGCTTCAAGTCACCGATCAGGATTGCCCGCAAGCTGGCTGAAAATGAATTTAACAATTTCCTGGTTGGCAGGGGCGCCGAGGAATATGCCCTGAAGAACGGTTTCGAGCAGTGGAACAATCTGACGGAAGAATCCTATGCCAGATATCTGAAGGAAAAGGACAATACCGGCAAGTTGAAAAGCTATGATGGTCATGATACGGTATGTTACGTGGTAAGAGACGTTAACGGTACGGTATGTACGGCCGTTACTACCAGCGGTTTGTTCATGAAGGAACATGGACGTATTGGTGATTCCCCATTGGCCGGCTGCGGGTATTACGCAGACTCTCAGTTTGGCGGTGCCGGATGCACCGGTGTTGGTGAGGACATAATCAGAGGAACTGTGGCCTACAAAGCCGTCAGCAAGCTCAGTGACGGAAAGAGTGCTCAGCAGGCTGCTGATGAAACTCTGGCGGAGATCATGACACGAATACCTGACTGCCGCAGCGTATCATTTGTCTTACTGGATAAGGACGGTAACTTCGGGGTTGGAACAAACTGTGATTTCCCGTTTGTATACGGCAGTGATGAAGACGGAATAAGGCTTTACCTGGCTGAATACAGGGATGGGAAAACGGCGATAAGGCTGATTGAGGATGATGAATGTGAACTTGATTAGGAATGATGAAAATCATTCCTTTTTTATGTTTACAGTATTTTGTGATTTCTCTATAATAAAAAATGAACAGGAGTTCATTATTTATGGCACAGACATTAAAGGATGACGTAAAGGCGAGGATCATTGAATCAGCCAAGGAAGAGTTTCTGGAAAACAGCTATGAGAAGACTTCCATGAGGGCTATCGCCAGCAAGAGCAACATAACCGTAGGCAATCTCTACCGCTACTTCAAGAGCAAGGAGGAGCTGAACCGTTTCATCGTGGGTCCGGCGCTTAACAAGCTTCAGGCTCTGATATTAAAGCTTTCCGGCAATGCCATCGACATTCTGGAAGACAGGGAGATCGTTCTTTCCCGTGAGGAATTACGGGGCATGCTGGATACTCTGGGTGATGGTCTGGTAGACATATATAATGACCATAAGATCGAGGTAAACATTCTGATGATGCGCAGTTCAATTAACCGCAATCTGACTGAATGGTTTTCCAATGCCCTGGCGCAGATCTTTTCTTCAAACTACGGCGTGGACATCAATTCCAGGGAACTGCATTTATTGGCAGACAGCTATGCCGAATCTATTTTCAGCGGGATAAGGGTAATGTTAAGAAACAACCGTTTTGACAGCGATACCCTGAAGACATTGGTTAAGATCTATCTTGAATCATATGTCGACATGCTCGACATAGATTTCCTCAAGGATCTCAGGGGTGAGTAGTATGAGTTTCATAGAATTTAAGAATGTCAGCAAGGTCTATAAGATGGGTGAAGTCGAGATCAGAGCCCTGGATGACATTTCATTTGAAATTGAAAAGGGAGAATTCGTCGTAGTATTAGGCGCCAGCGGTGCAGGCAAGACGACCATCCTCAACATACTGGGCGGCATGGACCTGGCTACCTCAGGATCTGTTGTCGTTGACGGCAAGGACATCTCCAAGGCAAATGAGAAGGAATTAACGGAATACAGGCGGTTTGACATCGGCTTCGTTTTCCAGTTCTATAATCTGGTGCAAAATCTTACTGCCAGGGAAAACGTGGAACTGGCCGTACAGATCTGCCATGATCCGATGGATTCACGCTTCGTGCTGAAGATGGTCGGACTGGAAGACAGAATGGACAACTTCCCGTCACAGTTATCCGGCGGTGAGCAGCAGAGAGTTGCCATTGCCAGAGCCGTAGCCAAGAACCCGAAGCTTCTTCTGTGCGATGAACCAACGGGAGCTCTGGACTATAAGACAGGAAAACAGGTACTGAAGGTACTTCAGGACATGTGCTTCAAGCAGAACATGACGGTAGTCATGATCACTCACAACACCGCTCTCGCTGAAATGGGTCAGAAGATAATCAGAGTCAGAAGCGGCAACATCGAATCGGTAACCATTAACGAGAACCCAATGGATGCAGAGGATATTGAGTATTAATGTTTCATAAGGATACATTCAGATTAATTAGGAAAACCTTTAACAGATTCTTTTCCCTGTTGATGATCGTTCTGATAGGGTCATCTTTCATGATGGGCTTATTGAGTTCGAGACCAATAATGGAACAGAGCGTTGACAGGTACAATGACGACAGGAAACTGCAGGACTTCCAGATCTATTCTTCCTATGGTTTTGATGACAATGACATCAGGGCATTAAGGAAGCAGGATTTCGTGGAAGATCTTTTTGCCAGCAAGATGGTTGATGTCTTCAGTGAAAATGAATACGGAGATGTTCTGGTAACCAGAGTTGAGGAAGTCAATCGTCCGATGAATGATTTCCAGCTTATCAGCGGCAGATTGCCGGAAAGGTCAGATGAACTGGTCATCGTCAGTAATTCCATCGGCGATTCATCACACCTTCTGGGCAGCAAGCTCAGGCTGTACCTTGATGATGAGGATCTGAGTGAAAAACTGGTCAATACGGAGTATGAGATCGTCGGCATGGCAAAAACACCATGTTACATGGCCAAGATCCAGGGTACCAGCAATCTTAAGAACCTGGAACTAGACCTGATCGTCTACATTCCCAATAACAACTTCAAGGCGGAATACTATACGACCGTCTACTTTACCGTTCCCGAAGCCATGGATCTAGACAGCTATGGCGATGATTATCATGACTTCATCGTGGAAAAGGGAGACGAGGTCAAGATCTTCGCTTTAAATCAGCAGGATAATCTGAAGGAAACCCTGCTGGCAGAATACAGGGAGAAGATTGGCGAAGGCGAACAGGAACTGGAGGAAAAGAAGGCAGAGGGTCAGGCTAAGCTGGATGAGGCCAAGCAGAAGCTTGACGATGCCAAGATCCAGATCATCGCTGCCCAGACCCAGCTTGATACGATGAGAACGGCCATCAGTACCGGGACTGCCAGGATCAGCACTTTACAGAGGCAGTATGACAATGACTATGCCGCAATAGACAAGAGAATAAAGGACGTTGAGTCCAAAGATGCCCAGGGCAGAAGTTTCCAGACGATCTTCGCTGAGACTCTTTCTGACTATGCCACATACAACGCTCTTAAGAACATAAAGAACAGTCAGTCCATCAGTCCTTATGCTGAAAACATAACCAGGATCGAAAACGAGAATGCGGAATACCGCAACAGACTCAACGGGGATCTGTACCCGCAGAGAAACGAACTGAATGAGATAATCAACAGTCCGTCAGCCACCGCTGAAGAAAAGCAGACAGCCTCCGATCAACTGATCGAAGTCAACAGGCAGATAACCGAACTGGAGACCCAGATAACGGTAAATGAACTGTTGATTGAAAATCTTAAGAACATGGATGATCAGAGCGGCACGGGCAATGTTGATGAACTGATAGCTGATCTGGACAGAAAGTACGGCGGTTCAATTGAGACCGTCTACATTTCTCAGACGTCACTTTCCCAGGATCTGTTAAGACTTGAGGCAACAAGAGAGGAAATCAGGATTGCCAATGAGGCAATTGCCAGGATCAATCTGGAGATATCCAGCGCAGAGGCTGAAATAGCTTCCGGGCAGATAGAGTATGAAGCCGGTGAGAAGGAATACCGCGAGGGTGTCATCCTGTTCAACGAGGAGATAGAAAAAGCTGAGGCTGAAATCAGAAAGGCCTATCAGGATCTGGAAGAACTGCCGGACGCCAAGTGGATGGTACTGGACCGTGATTCCCACTATTCCAGTTACATGTTTGCCAGTAATGCCAGCCAGATGGGAGCCATCGGCACCTACATGCCGATTCTGTTCTACCTGGTAGCGGCACTGGTATGCATGACCACCATGACCAGACTGGTCGATGAACAGAGAGGTCAGATAGGAATCTTCCGGGCTCTCGGATTCTCCAAGTGGGAAGTAACGTCAAAGTATCTGATCTACGCCTTGCTGGCATCACTGATCGGCTGCGTGCTGGGCATCGTGTTTGGCATGATGGTCTTCCCGACGGTCATCTATCAGACCTGGAGGCTGATGTATGATCTGCCGGACATGATGATGCTGTTCCCGATTGAAAACGTCATCATATGCGTCGTGGCCTTTACGGGATTAATGTTGCTGGTGACGTATTTCGTTGTCAGAAAGACCCTCAATGAGGAGCCAAGTCAGCTGTTAAGGCCGAAGGCTCCGAAGAATGCCCGCAAGACCTTCATTGAAAACATTACCTTCATCTGGCGCAGGCTTTCATTTACATCCAAGATAACAGCCCGTAATCTGATAAGATACAAGTCAAGGTTCTTCATGACCGTAATAGGAGTAGCCGGCTGTACCGGTTTGCTGGTGGTGGGCTGGGGCATCAAGGATTCCATCGCTGATGTCGTAGCCATTCAGTTCGGGCAGATCTACAATCATGACTACGTCATCAATCTGGAAAATGACCATAACATTGAAGAAATAAATACCATACTGGAAAACGATCTGAACAATGAATACTTCGCCGGCATCATGACCTATTCATCAAAGGTATATCTTGATGATAAGGAGAAAGTAATTACCATGGAGGTACTGGATGCCAGAAGCGGCAATGATGTGTTCAACTTAAGGGAGACTGACTGTAAGACCCCGCTTAAGATGAACAATACCGGTGTGATCGTCTCGCAGAAGTTTGCCAAAATAAACGGCATAAAAGCCGGAGATCAGATCACCATTGAATCAAGTACCGGTTTAAAGGCCAAAGTCAAGGTAAATGAGATATGCGAGATGTATTTCCAACATTACATATACATATCAAATGAGTATTATGAAACGGTATTCAGGGAACCCGTTCACTATAACTGCATTGCGGTTAAGACCAGTGACGGTGAGAACCTCAGACAGTCCCTGGAAGGGGTTGAGGGTGTTGAAAGCATGGTCGATTTCTCGGCTGTAACCAAACAGTTCAATACGATGATCGAAGCTCTTAACTACATCATTCTGGTTATCATCCTGACAGCCGGATCTCTGGCATTTGTCGTACTGATCAACCTTACTCAGGTCAACATCTCGGAAAGAATAAGAGAGATAGCCACCCTGAAGGTGCTTGGTTTCAGAAACCACGAGATCAATTCCTATATCTTCAAGGAGATAATGTTGCTGTCGGTGATCGGAGGAGTTATCGGATTACCGTTGGGCGTGCTGGAACATCATTTCATCATGGGAGTAATAGACATGGAAATGATCAGATTCGGCACCAACATCAAACTGATGAGCTTCCTTTATGCCTATGTGATCACCATCGTCTTTACGCTGATCGTTCTGATGTTTACCAGAAAGCCGCTGCGAAAGATCGAAATGATCGAATCACTTAAGTCAGTAGAATAAAAAATCAGGTAATGAATACCTGATTTTTGTTTCAATTTTCTTCAGGGAATCTGTAATTCCAGTCTCTTCTGACTCTGGTCATGATAGCCATTACGTCTCTGGTCATATTAACCTTCATTATTGAAGGGTCCTTCTTTTCAATTGCCTTTTCCATGTTCTGGAACTCATAGAGCATTGCCCTGTTTCTTTCCCCGACAGTTATTTCCGTTATCTGACGGGTTTTGCCGTCAGTGTATGTTGCCCTGTCCGCTCTGGTAAAGCCGTTGATCTCAAAGTAGCCATGTTCACAGGATACTACGGCTCTTACAGGCAGGCTGACACGCATGTTCGTCATTATGCTGGCAAGTTCATCGTGACTGTTCTGCATGATGATGCCGAACTGTTCGTCAGTACCGGTATGAGCCGGCTTGCTTAGTGAGCAGATCTGTTCAGGCTGCGCACTCATGAAGTATCGGGCCAGGGTTATGGCATAGACGCCGATGTCAAGCAAGGCTCCGCCTCCCTTGGCCAGGTCAAAGAAGCGGCTTTCCGGGTCAATGACATTGTAACTGCCGTAGGTTGCATCGATCATGCAGACTTTGCCGGTCTTTCCGCTGGATATCATGTCAGTTATCCTTTCATATAGCGGCATGTGGTAGATAGTCATGGCTTCGGCCAGAATGAGATTCTTTTCCTCAGCAAGTCTGGTCAGTTCTTCAAGTTCCTCACTGTTAAGAGTGATGGATTTCTCACACAATACATGCTTACCGGCATCAAGTGCCATTCTGATCTGCTGGTAATGACTATTATGCAGGGTAGCGATGTATACGGCATCAATGTCGCTGGCCAGCAGCTCTTCAATTGTTCCGCATACATTGTCTATCTGGTACTTTTCCGCAAGTTGTTCGGCTTTTTCCCGTGTGCGGTTATATATGCACGCAAAGTGGATTCCCGCTGTGTAAAGAACGTCAGCTGCTTCGCCGGCAATGTGTCCTGCTCCTATGATTCCCCATCTTATGTTGCTCATAGCCTGTCCTCCAAGTTCAGTATAGCATAATCATGCCCTGGCGTTTTTATTGTAGATTTCACATTAAGGAAATATAATAAATGTAAAGTTACAGCAGAAGGAGGTTTTGACTATGAGAATTGTTTCGGATTCATCTTCTGACTTATACACATTTGAAGGCATTGACTATAAGTATGTTTCACTGAAGATCAGAGTCGACGGCAGGGAGTTTGTTGATAACGAACAGCTGGACATCAATGAAATGATGACGGCACTGGAAAAGAGCTCTTCCGGGTCAACTACTTCATGTCCAAATACAGGCGAATGGCTTGAGGCATTTGAGGGCGAGGATGAGATCTTTGCCATTACGATTTCCAGCAAGCTGTCAGGCAGTTACAACGCTGCACTGACCGCTGCGGAAGAATACATGGAAGAGCACAAGGGGGCAAAGGTACATGTCTTTGACTCAATGGAAACCGGACCCGGCATGGCTCTGATGATCGAAAAAATCAGGGAACTGAAGGACAAGGGACTGAGTTTCGAGGAAATCAGAGACGAAGTCATCGCATACAAGAAAACCACTAATCTGGCATTCCTGCTGCACTCAGTAAACAACCTGGCTAAGAACGGTCGTGTCTCCATGATCCTGGCCAAGCTCATTGGCGTTCTGGACATCAAGATGCTGGGCAGGGCTGATGGCGGTGTCATCGATCCGTTTGGCAAGTTCAAGGGTGAAAAGAGAGCCATCAAGGAAACACTGGTCGAGATGTTAAGAAACGGCTACAAGGGTGGCAAGGTCAGAATCGACCACGTCATGAATTTGGAAGCCGCCGAGAAGGTAAGGGCACTGGTCAAGGAGCAGTTCCCGGACTGTGACTTCGTGATCAATACCTGCAAGGGACTGTGCAGTCACTACGCAGAGAGATACGGTTACATAATCGGCTACGAATGTTAATGAAAAAGATCTCGGATCTTTTTTGTTTAAGAGGTGAGAAAATATAGTAAGATAGTGTTATCTGAAGGTAGGTGTTGGAAAATGTTGAAGAAAATGTGGATCATCTTCATTAACTGCTTTACCATTTCAATGACAGCCAATTCCGGGTATGCCATGTTTGGAGTAATGAAGAATCGTTTTGCCGGCAAGTACGGCTGGGTAACCGAAGAGGAGATGGAAGACTATCTGGCTCTGGCTCAGAGTTCTCCAGGTCCGGTAGCCGTTAACTCAGCAGTGCAGGTTGGCCAGCATGTGGCGGGATTGCCAGGCGCGTTTAGTGCCGTAATGGGAATCATTCTGCCGCCGTTTCTCATCATGCTGCTGGTAACGTATTTCTATACGTTTGTTTCAACGAATCCATATGTCAGACTGTTCATCGACGGCATGCAGGCAGGTGTCTGTGCCATGTTACTGGACATCATGCTCGGTCTGTTCAAGACCGTGGTCAAGAGAAACCACATCGTATACTATCTGTTGATAGTGATTTCATTCCTGTATGTCAGACTGACCAAGTATTCAATCTTCTATCTTGCCGTATTCTGTGTCATCGTTGCCATCGTGAAGGCAATGATGTCCGGAAAGGGGGTAAGGAACCATGACTAGAATTCTAGAAATCTTCCTTGCTTTCATCAGAATAGGTGCTCTGGCTTTCGGTGGGGCATACGCAGCCATGCCGTTAATCGAGCAGGAGATCGTTGACCGCACGGGCTGGATGACCTTTACGGAATTCTCAGACCTGATTGCCATTGACGAACTGACTCCCGGACCGATCATCATAAACAGCGCAACGTTCATCGGAATGAAGCTCGGTGGAATACCCGGTGCCATTGCCGCAACCATCGGCAGCATCCTGCCGGCATGCCTCGTATCATTCATTCTGTTCACCCTGTACAAGAAGTACAAGACGATCCCGCTGATCAGCGAGATGATGAACTGTCTCAAGAGCATGTCCGTCGCCATGATCCTTTCTACGGTACTGAAGATCTTCCTTACCGCCGTATTTGGCAATGAAATAGCTCTGGCAAACATCAATGTATTTGCCCTGGTAATGATCGTGGTGGCATTCTTCACGATAAAGAAGACCGACGTCAATCCGGTAATCGTAATGCTGGGATGCGGTGCACTCAGCATGGTGCTGTCATTGGCTGGAATATTATGAAAATAACCTGCAGGTGATCCTGCAGGTTTTACTTTGGCAATAACAGCGCAACGGTAAGGTCATTTACGTTGGTACCGGTCGGACCGGTAATGATCAGTGAATCAGCTGCCTGTAATGCATGATATGAATCGTTGTTCTTCAGGACGTCTTCGACGTCTGTTTTTCTTTCTTTTAACTTATCCAGAGTGCTGCCGTCGACATAACCTCCGGCCGCATCGGTCGGCCCGTCCGTACCGTCGCTGCCGATGGAAAACAGACAGGCATCCAGCCCTGAGATGAAGGGAGCCGCAGCCAGGGCGAGTTCCTGGTTTCTGCCGCCCTTGCCGTTTCCAGTTATTCTTACGACCGTCTCCCCGCCATAAATCAGAGCCGTTGGTTTCCTTATTTCTCCTATCATGTTTCTGATCGTGGAACCGATCATTCTGCCGGTTTCGGCGGCTTCCCCGTTCAGATGAGTATCGATCATTCTTGTTTCATAACCTAACTGTTCGCATTTTTCCTTAGCAGCCTGACACAGCTGAATCACGCTTCCGCAGATGTGAGTTTTCGTGTTATCAAGATGACTTACTGTTTCCTTTTTTAACAGGCTTCTGACTTCATCACTCAGATGAAGGCCATAGTTACATACTATGTTCAAGGCCTGCTCAGAAGTTGATGTATCCTCAACGGTTGGTCCGCTGCCGATCATGTCGGTACGATCATCAAGAATGTCGCTTAATATTATGCTGAAAACTTTGGCAGGGGAACATATTTCGGCAAAGCGGCCGCCCTTTACCTTGCTCAGTCTTTTTCTTATGGTATTTATCTCTTCTATTGAAGCTCCGCAACATAATAACTGCCGGTTAATGTCCTGGAGTACTTCCAGTGAAACCGACGGTGATTCAAACAGGGCACTTGCCCCGCCTGAAAGTAAGAACAGTACTGTATCCTTTTTACCAAGATTACTGACCATCTCAATTACCTGTTCAGTAGCGTCAATGGCATCCTGATTAAGTATCGGATGGGAAGCCTCATGAATCATGACATTCGGTATCTGTCCTTCGCTGTGACCGTACTTTGTAATAATGATGCCTGAATCAATGAGACCAAGACACCTTACGGCTGAATCGGCCATTCTCCAGGCTGCCTTGCCCACGGATACCAGAATGAGTCTTCCTTCGGGCATGACAAAGCCTTCGAGAGTCCGTCTTACTGCCTCATCGGGCAGGACTCTGTCTATACTGTATCTGATGATCTCGTTGCTGTCTTTTCTGAGGTCTCTCATTTCATTCTTCCTTCAGTCTGAAGCAGTCGTAGTCGCTGTTTCTGATATCTCTGACTGTTATGTTATTTCCGGTCATGATGTCAGGGAACTGCAGCTGGTATGCCCACAGTCCCATGTTATGAAAATCCTTTGAGGCGATTCCATAGATGTCATCATTGATGATCCGGAAGTGATTATGGGAAAGGTGAACTCTGATCTGGTGAGTTCTGCCTGTCAACAGCGTACATTCTAATAACAGATAGTCTCTGTATTTATCGATGATTCTGGCCTTGGTTACGGCTTCCCTGCCGCTGGCAGAAACTCTGTATTTATTGTTAACGTGACGGTCCTTGCCGATGTTCTGGCGGAAGGTAAACTTCTGACCGATTTTACCTTTTCCATCAGTAATGGCCAGATACTTACGGTTAATGAGCTTTTCCCTCAACAGGTAATCATAGTATGGCTGGAATAACGGTATCTTTACAAAGAGAACCAGTCCGCTGGTTTCCTTATCAAGTCTGTGAATGTATCTAACCGGCACATTGATGCCATGACTGATCAGATAGGCAGCTGCCTGATTGGCCAAGCAGTCAGTTCTTTCATCATCGTGAACGATGATCCCTGCTTTCTTGTGGACAACGAATACGAAGTCGTCTTCATAGATCACGGGGCACTCCCTGTCAGCAGGAGCATAGTCGACTTCCTGCCCAGGTAACATTATCTTAAGGGTATCTCCCTTATTCAGAATGACGGAAGGATCGCTTACCGCATTTCTGTTTACTGACAGCTGTTTTCCCACCGTCAGAGCATTGATGTTCTTGGCTGACACTTTGAAAAAGGCCAGAAAGTCAGATACGCTTCTGCCGTCAAACTGCTCATCAATTGTGATGTTAAGGCTGTTGCCTCTGATGTTATGCTTCATATAAATAATTATAGTGATTAATGGAGTGGTTTCAATTGTTAAAGTATGGTAGAATTACCTGCGTGGGAGGTGAAACCGGTGTTAAGAATTTATGGAAGTGAACTGTGTCCTGACTGCATCAGATGCAAGCAGGATCTGGACGCCAGTAACATTGAATATGAATACATTGACATTAACCTGAGTCTGCGTGATCTGAAAGGCTTTCTGAAGTTGCGTGATTCTCTGCCGGTATTCGACCACGTCAGGGAACTCGGTCAGATCGGCATACCAACACTGATCGCTGAAGACGGTACGGTTTTCCTCGACTGGGCAGGCTATCTGGAGGGGAAAAACATACCGGTAAGCCATGCGGAAAGCGTTCAGGGAGCTGCCTGCTCACTGGATGGCAAAGGTTGTTAGTCAAGCAGTTGTTAATTCAATTGCTTTTTTGTTATAGTAGTAGAGGTCCCTGTGGACCGCATCTGTTTTTGGGAGATTTTTCGTGAAGAAGAAAAAGGAAGTCAACAAGCTGTTTCACTATTTATGGAAATACAAGCACCTGTACCTCATAGGTATTTTAGTGTTGCTTGTCGTTGACTATGCCAACCTGTATCTGCCGCAGTTTACCGGTGAGATAACGGATGGTCTGGCAGCTCATACCATAGATTCTGAAGGCATCAGAATTACGATATTCAAGATGCTTGGCTGTGCACTGATCCTTTCGATAGGACGCTTTGCCTACAGATACTTTGTCATAGGTACGTCCAGAAAGGTTGAGCACGCCCTGCAGAATGAGATATTCGCCAAGCTGGAGACCCTGTCTCAGCGTTATTACAATGAAAACAAGACCGGTGACTTGATGGCCTACTTTACCAATGATCTGGAAGCCATCAGAGAAGCCATCGGCTGGAGCGTTATCTCGGCATTTGACGCCATCGTACTGACCATCATGTGTCTGTACAGAATGATGACCTATGTCAGTGTAACGCTGACTCTCTATACTCTGATCCCGATGATCGGTGTCGGCATTTATGGCTACAACATCTTCAAGGCCTTTGACAAGTACTTTGAGATGAGACAGGAATCTTTCGCCAAGTTAAGCGACGTCGTTCAGGAAAGCATATCTGCCGAAAGAGTCATCAAGGCATTCGTTGAGGAAGAGCATCAGCTGGAAAACTTCAAGAAGGCCAATGATTCCAACCGTAAGATCAACATGAAGGTTATTAGATTAAGAGCTTATGCGTGGCCGGTAATGGAAATATTCATCGGTGTGGCTTTCGTCATTGCCATTCTCTTTGGCGGTTACTACTGTCTGATCGGTGAGATCACCTTAGGCAAGATGGTTACCTTCTCAAGCTATGTCGGAACCTTAGTATGGCCGATGCTGGCTTTCGGTGACTGCATCACTACCTTTACGCTTGGTTATGCCGGTATGAAGAGAATCAACAATGCCTTCAATGAGATACCGGAGATCGTCGACAGCGAAACGCCTGATGACGTTACCGAGTTAAAGGGAGAGATCAGGTTTGACAATGTTGATTTCAAGTACCGTGAGGATTTCCCATACGCTCTTGAAGACATCAGCGTTGAGATAAAGCCGGGCGAGACCTTTGCCATCATGGGCAGAACCGGTGCCGGCAAGACGACAATGGTCAATCTGATGACCAGACTGTTCGACGTAACTGACGGTCAGATCAGCTTTGACGGTCATGACATTAAAAAGATCCCTCTTAAGGTCTTAAGAGAGAACATAGCCTATGTCCCGCAGGATAACTTCCTGTTCTCGGAGACACTGGCAAAGAACATCTCATTCGGCAAGCTGGACGCTACCCTGGAAGAGATCATTGAAGCCTGCAAGGTCGCAGACATTGATGACAACATTCAGGAGTTCCCGCTCAAGTACGAGACCATGGTCGGTGAAAGAGGTGTTACTCTTTCCGGCGGTCAGAAGCAGCGTGCTTCCATCGCCAGAGCCATCCTTAAGGATTCACCGATCCTGATCATGGACGATTCGCTGAGTGCAGTTGATACGGATACTGAGGATAACATTCTGCATAATCTGAAGCAGATCAGAGGCGGCAAGACTACCATCATGATCGCTCACCGTGTTTCCACGGTTCAGAGTGCAGACCACATTATCTTCCTTGATAACGGCAGAATGGCTGAATACGGCACCTATGATGAACTGGTAGCCCTGAACGGTCAGTTTGCCCGTCTGGTACGCAAGCAGCAGCTGGAGAAGCAGCTGGCTCAGGCTAACTAGGAGGTGTAAGAATGGCTAAGATAGAAAAAGAACAGGTCATTACTTCCTATAGCGGCAAGAAGCTTTATCCAAGACTGTTTGGATACATGAAGCCTTACATCAAGAACTTCGTAATAGCTCTCGTACTGGTATTACTGGTTTCAGGCTTTGCCTTATTACAGCCGATGTTAATAGCCAGAGCCATGGATACCTACATTGAGGGATATGATCTGCCGTATGCGTCAGTAAGTGAAAGTGAAGCCGACATTGAATATGAAGGCTATCACCTGACCAAGAAATTTGATTTTGAAAACACAAGCTACGATTCATACGCTCAGATGCTTTATGATGAAGGCCATTACTATCTGTTCACTGATCTTGACAGGGAACAGTCAAAGGCCTTACAGAAACTGAGTGAAGATGACATCGTTCCGGTAAGCGTTACGGACAGTTCTCTTACCGTAAGGGATGCCAATGGCAACACCTATACAGGCAAGCTGTTGGAAAAGGATGATCTCAAGGTTTTGAGAAAGACTGACTACGATGGCGTCAAGCTCATCGCCATTGCCTACGCAGTATTATTGTTGGTCAATGCCTTCTGTAACGTATCGCAGACCCTCGTGCTGCATACGGCAGGACAGAACATCATCTATAACATCCGTAACCAGATCTTTGAACACATACATACCTTACCGCTGAGGTTCTTTGACACTCATCCGGTAGGACAGATCGTAACCAGAGTGACCAATGACGTTGAATCGTTAAGCATGATGTATTCCAACGTCATCGTAAACCTGGTTAGAAACAGCGTCATGATCATCGGCTATGCCGTAGTCATGTTTGCGCTGAATGCCAAGCTGGCTCTGATCTCACTGGCGATCCTACCGTTTGTCGTATTCATAACGGCAATGTTCACCAAGATCAGCCGAAAGACATACAGAATGATCAGAACCAAGGTTTCTGCCCTGAATACGTTCTTAAGCGAACACATTTCCGGCATGAAGCTGATCCAGATCTTTGCCCGTGAAGAAGCCAAGTACAATCAGTTCGCTGACAGTACCATGGATCTTTACAAGAGCAGAATGCGGGAACTGATGGTATTCGCCATCTTCAGACCGCTGATCAACTTTACGGCAAACTTTGCCCTGGCTATAGTGCTGTACAAGGGTGCTCATTCAGTCCTTGAAGGTGTACTGACAGTCGGCACATTATATGTATTTACCAGCTACATCCGTTCATTCTTTGAACCTATTCAGGAACTGACGGAACAGTTCAGTACTTTGCAGAATGCCTTCGCATCAGCAGAGAAGATCTTCACACTGCTTGATGAGGAGAATACCATCATCGAGAAGGAAGATCCGGTCGTACTGCCTGAGGTAAAGGGCAAAATCGAATTCAGGCACGTATGGTTTGCCTACGATGATGAGGAATATGTCCTAAGAGACGTATCATTCGTCATCAATCCGGGTGAAAAGGTGGCATTCGTCGGCGCTACCGGAGCCGGCAAGTCCTCAATTCTCAACCTGATCGGTAGATACTATGACATTCAGAAGGGTGAGATCCTCATTGACGACGTCAACATCAGGGATCTGACCACTGAACAGATCAGAAGAGCGATCGGTCAGGTACAGCAGGACGTATTCATCTTCACCGGTGACATCAAGAGCAACATCAGACTGCTCAATCCGGACATTACGGATGAACAGATCGTTGAATCAAGCATTGCCGTCAATGCCAATACGTTCATTGACAGACTGCCTGAAAAATACGATGAAGCCGTAACGGAAAGAGGCTCAACCTTGTCAGCCGGTCAGAGACAGCTGTTAAGCTTTGCCAGAACGCTGGCCATTGATCCGAAGATCCTGGTCATGGATGAGGCAACGGCCAACATCGATACGGAGACCGAGTTACTGATCCAGAAGGCTCTGAAGACGATGATGGAAGGCAGAACGACCATCATGGTTGCTCACCGTCTGAGTACGATCCAGCATGCTGACAACATTCTTGTGTTGCACAAGGGCAAGATAAGGGAAAGCGGAACGCATCAGCAGTTACTAGCTCAGGACGGCATCTACAAGAAGCTGTACGAGCTGCAGCTGTATTCAAATAACTAGCGAACTACGGGACAACCGTAGTTTTTTTTGTTAGAATTATCTCAATAAAACAGAGGTGATAATAATGCCTGGTGGAAGAGGAATGAGGGGCGGCTATCTGACCGAGGAAGAAAAGGCTAATCAGCCTAAGGTTACCAAGGAGCTGCTTAAGAGAGTATTCAGCTATCTGTTGCCGTACTGGAAACAGCTTTTGCTGGCACTGACATGCATACTGGTATCATCAGCCTTCAGACTGATGCCGACGATACTTACCGGAAGGATCATTGACGAAGGTCTCATCGGCAGGAACATGGACATCCTGGTAAAGCTGATTGTCTTACTGCTTTTAGTTACCATAGGAGCCGAGATGATCGGCGTACTGGAGAGCTATCTGAATTCATGGATCTCTCAGCACATTACCTATGACATGCGCAACAAGATGTACGATCATCTGCAGAGAATGTCCCAGAAGTTCTTTACAACGAATAACCAGGGCGACATCATCACCAGAATGACCAGTGACATTGCAGGAGTACAGTCAACCATCTCCGGCACTTTCTCCAGCATTCTTTCCAACAGCATTACTCTGATCGTAGCTGTCGTGGCCATGTACAGAAAGAACTGGATACTGGCTACCATCGGCATGGTCGTCGTTCCTCTGTTCACCATACCTACCCGTAAGGCCGGCAAGACCAGATGGGAACTGACAAGAGAAGCCCAGGCCGTCAATGATGAGGTCAACGGCCTGTTAAATGAAACTCTTTCCGTCAGCGGTCAGTTATTGGTAAAACTGTTTGGCAGGGAAGATTACGAGTATAAGAAGTATGAAGAAGCCAATGGCAAGATGATTAAGCTTAACATCAGGGAATCCATGGCAGGCAGATGGTTCAGAGTCGTATTGAGCACTCTGGCCTCCATCGGACCGATGGCCCTGTATCTTGTCGGCGGCATCCTGATGATGAAATATGATGCTGACCTGACCGTAGGTGACGTAACCGTACTTGTATCACTGTTAGGCAGAATGTACGGTCCGGTCAATTCATTACTGAACATTCAGGTCGAATGGATCAGATCCATGGCCATGTTCACCAGAATCTTTGAATACTATGACATGCCGGTTGAGATCAAGAACTGCGATAATCCAATCATTCCGAAGGAAGCTTATGGCAATGTCAGATTTGAAAATGTTGACTTCTCCTATGACGGATCAAGACAGATCCTCAAGAACGTCAGCTTTGAACTCAAGAGCGGCAACAGCGTTGCCATTGTCGGACCTTCCGGTTCCGGTAAGAGTACGATGGTCAACCTGATACCGAGACTGTATGACGTTACCGGCGGCAGCGTCAAGTTTGACGGGGTCGACGTCCGTCAGCTTGATCTCAATTACCTCCGTAATAATGTCGGTGTGGTAACCCAGGAAACATATCTGTTCAACGGGACGATCAGAGACAATCTGCTTTATGCCAAGCAGGATGCCACGGAAGAGGAAATGATCGAGGCACTGAAGAAGGCTAACATCTATGACTTCGTGGAGAGTCAGGAAAACGGTCTGGATACCATGGTCGGTAACAGAGGCCTGAAACTTTCAGGAGGCGAGAAGCAGAGAATATCAATTGCCAGAATACTGTTAAGAGACCCGGCACTGCTGATATTTGACGAGGCAACTTCGGCGCTTGACTCCATCTCCGAGAGTAAGATCCAGGAGGCCATTGATCCGTTGATCGAATCAAGGACAAGCATCCTGATCGCTCACAGACTGTCCACCATCCTTTCAGCGGATGAGATCCTGGTAGTCAAGGATGGTGAGATCGTTGAAAGAGGCGTTCATGAACAGCTGGTAAAGGCTGGAGGAGTATATACGGAGCTCTATGAGACTCAGTTCTCCAAGGCCTTACAGCAGGAAAAAGAAAGAATGGATAAGGAGTGATTCCTTATCCATTTTTAATGAGTTCTGCAATGTGAGCGATGGCTTCATCAGCCTCGGGTATCGGGTAGGCCGGGTAAACGTGATTCAGGCCTTCACCAACCGTAACCGTAGCCTTTACGCCGGCGTCCAGCAGCTTTTCGTACATCTTCATGATGTCAGGATAGAATATCTCGTGAGTTCCGACGAACAGATGTACTTCCTTTAACATTGAGACGTCGCCGTATATCGGTGACAGCCTGTAGTCATGCAGACTGGTCCTGTTTGCCCAGTAGATGGCATCTGCCAGAAGTTCATTTCTCTTTAATGTCGGATCAACGTCGATGTAACGGTCAATGTCCCGGTTATCCATGTTGAGATCGACCCACGGTGATAACAGGATCAGCTTGTCAGGCTGTCTTATGCCATTCTGACCAAAGTATTCCGCCAGCCCCAGGGCCAGACCGCCGCCGGCGCTGTCCCCCATCAGGATTATCTTCTGATCGGGAAAGCGGGTAATGTATTCGATGTACATTTTAGTCAGCTTGTCATAAGACTCCTCATAGGTATGAAGCGGAGCCAGTGGATAGTCAGGTATCAGCATCAGGCATTCCAGTGATCTGGCGATCTTGTCCAGTAATACCCAGTGAAAGATGTTCATTTCACTGACATATGCGCCGCCATGAAGATACATGATGGTGTAGTCCTTATTACTGTCCTTGTTGATGTAGAAGGTCTGAACGTCATGGAACCTGTCCGTCTCAAATGAGTCCATCATCTTGGCCAGTATCGGCAGTGAGTAGTTTCTTTCCTTTCCCCTGAACTTCTTCAGTTCCAGCATGACCTCAGTCATGTTCTGCCCCTTGGGTATGAATATTCTTCTGGCCAGTCTTTCCAGAAATCTTGCCTGTCTTGATCTTTCGTCCTTGCTCATAGGGGTATATTAACCCAATTGTCCCTTATCCGCAAGTGCCGTTTGCGGCAAGTACAGGTTGCGTGTAAAATTATAAACAGCAGGTATAATGAAACTGTAGAAAGGAGCTGAACATGCTTGATTCAAGAAAAGTGGCTGCGAAGCTGAGGCAGCTGAGAGTGAATAAGAACCTGACTCAGGATAATGTTGCGGAAAGCGTGTTTGTCTCCCGTCAGGCCGTATCCAGCTGGGAAAAGGGTGACAGTCTGCCTTCCATAACGTCATGCATACTGCTTCTGGAACTGTATGATACCTCTCTGGAGGAACTGCTGTGCCTCAATGATAAGATCGATCCTGAAGATGACATGTTCGATAAGCACGACAGGTCATTCATCATTTCCCAGATCGTCAGGGGAGAACTGAAGGTTGACCTGGGAGAGGTCATGTACAGACTCTCATTAGAGGAAAGATCCAGAATAGTACGTTCCATAAGAAACGGCAATTCAGCATATGAAGTGGAGGACATTCTTCCATACTGCAACAGGGAGGAAAGACTGTTGCTGACGAAAGGAGACGACGAGGATGAACTTTAAGAAAATGCTGAGACACCTCGACAGCGAAGACATCAGAGAACTGATTGAAGAAGGTGAACTTGACATAAGAGAACTGGTCGGCTACGCGCCGTTCATGGATGACGATGACATCGACGAGCTGGCAGTTGAATACTATAATACCACGGACAGTTATGCCGGGTTACTGCCGTTTCTGAGTGAGGAAGGAGTAGCCAGACTGGCAAGAGCGGTGATCGCCAGAGGCGGAAGCATCATACCGATGTTACCGTTCATGGATGAAGACGACATTGAGGATCTGCCTGAAGAGGCATTTGAAGATGGAAATCTGTCAAAGGCAATACTGCCTTTCTGCAATGAGGAAACGGTAGCCAGGGCATTTTACAAGGCTATGGACCGCAATGAGCCACTGGCACCATACATGCCGTTCATGGATGACGATGACATTAATGAAGGCTTTGTTGAAATGGTAAGGCGTGGCATCGATGAAAAGGCCTGTTATCCGTTCGTTGATGATGATGGATGGCACAGAGTCCTGAAACTGTACATGGAGGGTGAAGTTGAATTTGATTTCGACGACGCATACAGGTTCATGGACGATGATGACATAAAAACACTCTTCCGATTTGAAATGCGTAGAAGAAAGGAAGGCAGGGAGATGTAGTTCTCCCTGCTTCTCCTTTGCCTGACCCTGCATGTTTTATTCTGCAGTACTGTTTATGATATAATGCATGTGGAAACATTGAACAATAATAGACAAGCAGGTGTTATATGAAATACAAGATGAACGTTTTAAATGTGAACCGCACCATCGAGTGCAAGAACGGTGCCAGAATTGAGGAGGTACTGAATGAGGTATCTTCTGAACTGCCATATCCGGTATTTCTGGCCAAATACGACAATGCGTACAGATCTCTGACGCATAAGATCCATCATGACGGCGTACTGGAATTCCTTGACTTGCGTAATCAGGAAGCCTGGCTGGTATACCAGACTTCTCTGGTACTGCTATTCATCAAGGCTGTTCATGACGTATTGGGCAACAAGGTCCTGGTAAACGTAAAGAATGCCCTTAACAAGGGAATATTCATAACCATTACGCACAGACTGAATGAGGAGATACTTGGTGACATCAGAAACAGGATGAGAGAACTGGTTGATGCCGATGTTCCGATCCGCAAGGAACACATGACCAAGGATGGGGCTCAGAAGCTGGCCCTCAAGATGAAGCAGATGGAAACCTTTGACATGCTGCACAACATTACCAACATCGATGACATTGAGATCTACTCATTACAGAATGAAACGCAGATCTTCTACAACAGCATCGTTCCTTCAACGGGATACCTGCAGCTGTTTGACTTAAGGCTGTTTCGTAACGGACTGATCCTGCAGTATCCTCATCCTGGTGATCCTAGTTCAATTCCGGAGTATGAGGAACAGAATCAGATGTACGATGCCTTCTCCGAAGCTACCAGATGGGGTCAGCTGACGGAGATAAACTACGTTAACGAACTGAACAGAAAGATCATCTTTGATGAACTTGATGACGTGTTCCTGATGCAGGAGGCTCTGCATGAGAAGAAGATCAGCGACATCGCTGACATGATCAAGGAAAGAAAGAGCAGGGTAGTGCTGATCTGCGGTCCAAGCAGCAGCGGCAAGACGACCTTTGCCAAGAGACTGTGCATACAGTTAAGAGTAAACGGCTTCAAGACCCTGTACATGGGAACCGATGACTATTACAAGGAATTCTCCGAGAGAGTATACGATGAGAACGGGGAGCCGGATCTGGAAAGCATCAGGGCAATTGATACCGATCTGTTTGCCCGTAACATAAATGATCTGCTGGATGGCAAGACGGTAGATCTGCCGCACTTTGACTTCGGCAAGAAGGGCAAGGTTTACGGCCAGAGAATAACCAAGCTGGAAAACAACCAGCTGATCGTAATTGAAGGAATCCATGCGATGAATGACAAGCTGTTGGAAAACATCAATGAAAAGGAAGAGTTCAAAATCTATATCTCTCCGTTTACCCCGCTGGCCATTGACCACCATAACCGCATCTCAGCTACCGATGCCAGAATGTTAAGAAGACTGGTCAGAGACTTCAAGTTCAGAAACTGCGATGCTCAGGAAACCATCAGGACCTGGCCAAAGGTCAGAACCAGTGAAGACGTCAACATCTTCCCGTACATCTCCAAGGCAGACATATTCTTTAATTCAAACTGCCTGTATGAACTGGCTGTGCTGAAGAAGTATGCCGAACCTCTGCTGAAGAGGGTAAGCCGTAATGAGCCGGAGTATGGTGAAGCTCAGAGAATGCTCAGCTTCCTGAAGTACTTTGACTGCATTTACGATGAATCAAGGATTCCGAACAACTCAATTCTGAGAGAATTCGTCGGCGGTTCAGTCATCGTAAAATAACGGAGATTTGCATAATCCTTATACATTGGTGTATAATTGTACTCACCTTCGGGTAAATGACCCGAAAAGGAGGCAGAATGCGCAGAATCGCTGTTGTGGTAACCGTATTTGCCATCATCCTGTTTGGCGGGAATGTGGAAAGCGGCTACATGAAATATTTAGCAGAAGACAAGAGAATGAGTCTGGCTGACACCAGGGATTCTTTAAGCGTGACCTTCAATGACATTGCCTTCCTGGAATACGGTTCTGAAAGTTATGACACCTTGAATGCCGTAGATGAAGCTAAGGGAGAACTTGAAGTTTCTCAGGCTAAGGTAAATACGGACAAGGTTGGCTTCGAGAATGTCACCTATACTGTAGGAGCCATTGATAAATATGGACAGGAAGTGGAGAAGTCGTATGTCAGAGGAGTATTCATTCAGGATACTGTTGGACCGACAGTTGAACTGGAAAAGGATGAGGTAGTAATCAAACTTCAGGAAGAATTCAATCCGCAGGATTACGTTACCAGCGTGAGCGATGTCATTGACGGTGAATTGGCATATTCTGAAGAGCTGAAGCCTGGTACTTATACCATTTCATCAAATGTCGATAACAATTCTCTTGGAACCTATACCGTTACGGTTGAAGCCATGGACATAAATGGTAATACTGATTCTGACAGTTATACTGTAATAGTAAGAAGAGATACTTATAACCATGTCTGGAACGGCGTAAAGCTGAATCCGACCCTTGGTACGATATGGGGTCCTTCAGGCAAGGAGACATATTATAATCTTCCGATGGGAGGCGTAGTTGCCATCATGAGAAGAATGGGCGTTACGGGTGAATACTGGGTAAGAGAAGATGGCGTAAAGATGCTGGGCGACTACATCATGTGCGCTGCCAACCTGGAACTGCATCCAAGAGGAAGTCTGGTTGAAACCAGCCTGGGTACGGCAATGGTCTGTGATACAGGAACATTCGCCATGTATAACTACTATCAGATAGACATAGCTGTCGACTGGTAAGAATAATAAAAGACAATGATGAATGAATCATTGTCTTTTTTCATGATTGTGCTGTCACAGGAGAGATCATTCTTCGTAGTACTTATCGATGAGATGCTTTACAAATGAAATCAGGCCGACCAATAGATCTATTGGTCTTATTTCATTGGTAACGGCTGTATGATCGGAATCCATGACAAATGGACAGTATATGAAGCCCTGACAGGTGTAGCTCTTGAAATTGAACGGACTTGTCAGTTTTCTTTCGTAGTACATCGTGGATTTGTAGGCGCTGTTGAGCGTATTTATCGTATATGTACCATCTCTGTTCTGCCTGACGCTGGTGACGATAGCCACGTGTCCATATCCATCAGAACCGCCACTCCAGCAGATGATGGCACCGACCTTTGGTACAGTCGCACTTCTCTCATAGCCGTCGTTATGTCCATAGAAGGAATTGGCGTTGTAGGGTGACAGATCCAGTTCCTTGGGTCTGGTACAGTCGCCCAGGCAGTGCCAGTAGCCGTAGACAAAGGGAACGCAGTTGGGCAGGGTAAGACCTGTCCTGGCGTCTTCGGCATAGTATGGGGAAAGACCATTGAATCCGCCATAGGCAGAGATCCAGTGCCGGTTTGTCTTTATATAGTCCAGCGAATAAATGGGAAATTCACTTTCACTTATCAGGTTTGCCATGAGAAGGCCTCCTTAGTTACCTTGGGTAGAACAGACTGGCCGCAATCAACAGCTGGCCGATGTAGTAAAGAGTCAGGTTCGTTATCCTTAATGAGAATCTGGTAACGCCTGAGAACGTATTGAATATCAGTACGATGTCACTAGCCGTGAATAATACGGCACCAATGGCATAGATCACTGCTGAAAGTTTGCCGACCTCTGGGCTGCCCTGGATCATTAACGGCAGGGAATAGATGGCACAGTCAATGGCAATGCAGGTCATGATTATGACGGCACCGAGGTATACCACGCCAAAGGCCTTGAAGGCCGGCTTGACATCCATTGTCTTAAAGATGTATGCCAGTAAGCATCCTGCCAGAACAGCTCCGATGATGATGTCAATGAGCAGATGTCGGGCATGGGGTATCAGTGCCACAAGATACAGTATGTGACCGGTCAGAAAGGCAGCGATGCCGGCCAGAAAGATCTTCTGACCGTTCTTTTCAAAGACGAAACGCAGATTCAGCAATATGTCACCGATCATGCCGAAGATCAGCCCGGCAAATATCTTACCGGCAAAGCCCGGATTTAATCCCGTCTTCATGCCCAGAAAGCCGATGATGACAAAGACGAGGGCTGCCGTTCCCTTTAGAATGTCCGCCAGAACAAAGTTTTCCTTATGCTCAACGATTATGAATGTAGCCTGAATGATGATGCCGATGGCCATCAGCACGTAAACTGTAGTGTTCATGTTATTCCTCCACACCTTGCGGTGTCATTTTTTCTTTCTGACGTCAACAACTGTCATTTCCGGATATCTTAATGCGCTTAACCTGTTCATGAATACGCAGCCGGTATCCACGCAGATGGCATTATTCTGCCGGTAGACATAAAGTCCGGGTGTATGACCGTAGACGATAAGCGTGTCTCCCTTGTAATCCCTGGCCCAATCCAGACGTACAGGCATGCCGATCTCATTGATCTCACCGGTAGTCAGTCCATACAGACAGAATTCTCTTATCTTCTTTGTATACTTGCCGACATATGATTCCTTGATTCCGGCATGAACGGCAAGAAGATTGCCGTTATCGAAGACATAGTAGGTTGGAGTATTTTCCAGAAAACTGATTATTTCCTGTTTCTCCTCATTGGAAACATTTCTGAATTCTTCGGCGGTAGTTTCCAGACCGTGTTTTACTTCTACGGCATTACCCTTGAGGTATCTTAACAGCCTGTCGTCGTGATTGCCCAATACCATGAAGGCGATATTTTGCAAACACAGCTTCATTATCAGTCTTACAACTCCCAGACTGTCAGGTCCTCTGTCAACGATGTCACCGACGAAAATCAGTTTCCGGTTATCCTTGTGGCTATAGGTACCGTCATTTTCCTGATAGCCGAGCTTTCTGATGAGTTTTTCCAGTTCAGCCAGACAGCCGTGTACGTCTCCGATGATGTCAAACGGACCTGTCTCATTCTTATGATCAAAGACGGGTTTTCTTCTTTCTATTGTGACACTGTCGGTTTCTTCATCACTGTTAAGAAAATACAGCTGGTCAAAGCCTTCATCCCTGAGTCTTTTTCTGAGAGATGAAGCCTGCTGATGCTGAATTCTTAAATCCGATGATGGCTTTCTGCCATGGGCAAAGAGGACTTCCTCGTCAAGATCGAATACGATGCCGATCCTGAGATAGTTTTCCTTCTTGGCCTCCTTGAGAACTTCTCTTCTTTTCTCCTGATCAAGCCAGTTGCCGTCCATTACCTGCAGAGTTCTGGTCAGATCAGGTCTGTCGGATTCGTTTATCTCATAATCAAAGAAGTGCTTGCGGGCAAGGGTCGACTTGCCACAGCCGGAAGCACCCATGAGAAGTATCAGCGTGTAGTCATAAACCGGTATGTTCATTTACTTGATGATGGTTATTCTTCCTTCTACGTCTGCGTCCATGTTATTGGAGTTGACCATCAGTTCCTCAAAGATCGAGAAGTCGTTGGTAATTACGACTCTTGGCTTGGCATTGGCAACGACTTCCTCATATGGAACGTCGAAGAATTCCGTAAAGTTGTTCAGGTGATACTGCTGCAGAGCGATCTTGATCATGTCATCATCCTGGATCTCGCTGCCGTTAAGTGAGCACTCATCGAGAGTGTCCGTGAGACTGTTGTATACGAGCCTTACGCCCTTGGATACCTGATAGAATTCACCTGAACCCTTGGTTCTGATGCTTTCAGACAGATAGAATTTGCACATGTGACGGAACTGTCTGCCGGTTACCGATAACATGGTTATTGAACTTATGAACGGGTAACATTCCAATAGGTCCTGATACTGAACGATCGGACCCAGTTCCTTCTTTCTTATTGATCCTGATCCCATCAGCATGACATCAAAACTGGAGTCTACCTGTAACAGGTCAGCCAGCAGGTTTCCGAGCTGAGTTTCCTCGATCCTGCTTGGATGAGTCAGCTTCTTCTTGAACGTGGTCAGAATGCGGGCATACTTCTTGTCCGTTTCATGCTTGTATGTGTTGAGGATCTCCTCGAGTACCGGGTCAGGCGAAGCCAGATGAGAGTTGATGGGGATGACGTTCCAGTCATAGCTGACCAGCTTATGCTCATCGGTATCGATGGTGATGTTGAATCTTCCGATCTGATCGGTTCCCACGCCTACCTGAACGATCGGTACGCCGTTTACGACTTTTGGTTTGGTTAACAGAGTATGAGAGTGTCCGCCGATGATCAGGTCGACGCCCCACTCCGGATCCAGCAGTTCGGCCAGTCTCTTGTCTTCCTCAAAGCCGATGTGCGTCAATAGTACCGTCAGGTCTATCTTGGTGGTCTTGTAGTTATCGACAATGGTACCTACCTGCTTGGCAGCGTCCCATACGTCTACGAAGGTACCGATTATTTCCTCGCTCTTGGTGCTGGCCAGAACTTCCTCGGTAATTATTCCGATGAAGAGAATGTTCATGCCGCCGACATTGAGGATCTCATATGGCTTGAACAGTCTGACATGGTTGGTCTTAATGTACATGTTGGCATTTACGATCGGGAACTTGGCGCACTTTTCCAGGAAAAGAAGGTGAGCAAGACCGTAGTCTACCTCATGGTTGCCCAGAGTAACGATGTCAGGTGACAGGAAGTTCATCAGTTCGATCGTTGAGAATCCCTTGTATTCGCTGTCGATGATAGAACCTCTGAACATGTCGCCGGCAATGGCATATATGACGTTTTCCTCCGTATTTCTGACATCCTTGATGTAGCCTGACAGCAGGGAAACACCTCCAACGTCCTTGTTATCCTTGGCTTCAGCCAGGAAGTCCCCGTGCATGTCATTGGAATGCAGTAAAGTAAGCTTCTTCAAACCAGCCATATTCTACCTGGTATATATTAATTAGCTCACTTAACAAGAGCAGTTAGTATATACCTTTCCTTTCTACTGATGTTTAGTGTCCATCAGAACGACAGATAATTCTGCTAGAATTGAATCGTGAATGTGTACTTCTATACCCACCTTGA
>JAFWGU010000029.1 GCA_017512285.1 Erysipelotrichaceae bacterium
AGATATTGAAAAGTACATACATTACTTTAACAATCATAGACCAGCATATTCGCTCAACTATAAAACCCCACTTCAGTTCAAATCTGAAATGGGGTTCTAGGTGCTTTTTATGAACTGTCTACTTTTACTTGACTAGTTCACAATGAGCCTCTTTCCATGCTTATATTCTGCCCTTGTAGTGCTCCTTCAGTTCCCTGTCGTGAGCCTCGTCGCCAGTCAGGACCGGAGGATTGTAACCGTGCTCCTTGAGGATCTCAACCGTTCTTACGGCTGCCATCTGAGCCACGGCGTTATTGCAGATGGATGATACCGAGCTTACCTTTTCAATGCCGTTGGTCGGCAATAAGGCATCACCGTGCGGGCCGCAGTTGTCAATGACAACATCGCCAAGCATGTAGAGCTTCTTGCCGCTTGGATGTCTTGATGCCTCGGCCAGGGTGTGTTCCATTGAAGTGATGACAATGACCTTGTGGCCGTTCTCCTTCGCCAGCATTGCGAAATCAATGCCGACACCGTTGATGCCGGAATTGGAAATGACGAAGAAGATGTCGTTTTCCCTGATGTCATACAGGTTGTAGAAATACTGGGCAACGCCCTGTCTTCTCTCAAACTTGTTGACCTTGTCAGTGAATTCCTCCAGGGTGAACTCACCAAGTATTACGGCATCGGCGTTTTCGATAATATGCACCGGTACCAGTGAGCCTTCTCTTAATGAAATGTCTATGGCCAGACCTACGGAGTGACCTGAACCGAAGACGTGAACTACACCGTCGTTTTCGATGCATCTGGCCATTAGCTGGGCAGTTTCCTCAATTACGTCCTTCTGGCTTTCGTACAGGTGGTCAAGCAGTGACTGGATCTTATCCAGGAATACCTTTGCGTCTACCGTCATTCTAGCGAACCCTCCTTCCATAAGGGTCTGTCAGGGCGTTGTTGTGAACGTCTGCTCCCTTTACGTTGGCTGACAGTAATACCGGAGCCTGACCGTGCTTCTCGATGAAGTATCTGTACAGTTCTCCCGTGATCATCTGTGCCATGATGTTTGTGACCGTGGTGCCGGTCTGACCGACCTTGACGCCGTCGACGTCAACTGCCACGTCAGGACATTCTGACTGCATGTCCAGCCAGATGTCAGCGTAATCCAGCAGGGTTCCGCCGCAATTGTCATAGTATGACTTGTTGACTACGGCTACGATCTTCTGACCTCTCTTCTTGGCCTCCTGGGCAAATCTCAGAACCAGAGGTTCATTTCCTCTCTCGCTTACCAGCACGTACAGGTCTCTGTCATCCAGTACGTACATGGAAGTAAGCTGGTCATATACTTCCGGTCTGTTATAGATCTCAAATGTCTTGTAGACCTCTTCCTTGGTGCACATGTGTCTGATCAGAAGATCACCGATGTTCATCTTGTGGAACGGTGCAATTCCGCCAGCCCGGTAGTTGAGCTCGTTGACAAACTCTATGCCGTGTCTGACGCCAAAAAGCTGTACTACCCCGCCGTTATCCATGCATTCGCCAAACATCCTGGCGATCACCTGGATCTTTTCCAGCTGGGTATCGTAGGCGCGGTCTATGTCGGCTTTCAGCTTATCCAGATAAACCTTCTTGATATCCATTATTGTTCCTTCTTTCTTCCCTTACGGGTTCCTCATTTCTATGATACCACACCGTGTGTCTCTTTTCATTTATCAGGAAAAAAGAAAACCGCTTTTTCAGCGGTTTTACTTCTACTTGACTATTCTGATGTGCAGTTCGTCCAGCTGCTTCTGGTCGACTTCCGTCGGTGCATCAGACATCGGGCACTTCGCATTGGCATTCTTCGGGAAGGCAATTACGTCACGCAGAGATTCACTGCCTGTTAATATCATTGCCACTCTGTCCAGACCCAATGCCAGTCCGCCATGAGGCGGTGTGCCGTACTTCAGGGCATCAATGAAGAAGCCGAAGCGGTTTTGGATCTCTTCTTTTGACAGACTCAACAGTTCAAAGATCTTTTCCTGCAGGTCGCAGTCATAGATCCTTAAGCTGCCGCCGCCTAATTCATAGCCGTTGAGAACGACGTCATAGGCGTATGAACGTACCTGTTCCGGATCTTCATCCAGTAACGGCAGGTCTTCGTCCATCGGTCTGGTGAATGGATGGTGCTCTGAATAGTAGCGGTTGTCTTCAGCGCTCCATTCAAACATCGGGAATTCAACGATCCATAAGAAGTCATAGGTATCTGGCTGAATGAGACCAAGCGTCTTGCCGAAGTGGCTTCTTAACGCACCCAATGCGCTGCAGGTCTTGTTCCATCTGCCGGAAACGATGAGGATCAGATCTCCGTTTTTGAGATTCAGAGTCTTCTTCAGGTTTTCCTTTTCCTCTTCAGAGAAGAACTTTACAGGACTGCCTTCCAGCTCATCGTTCTGATACTTCATGATGACAAGTCCCTTGGCACCGTTCTTCTTGGCCAGGTCAGTCAGCTTGTCCTGTTCCTTGCGGCTGTAGTTTTCACAATGGTCAACTACCAGGGCTTTTATGGCTCCCTTGGCTGCCAGGCCTTCCTCAAAGGCCTTGAATTCAGAGTTGCGGAATACTTCCGTAACGTCCTGCAGTTTCAGTTCAAATCTGGTATCAGGCTTGTCTGAGCCGTACATGTTCATGGCGTCAACATACTTGAAGCGTCTGAACGGGGTCTCGATGTCAATGCCCTTTACATCCTTCATGACCTTCTTTAACAGGCCTTCAGTCAGGGTCAGGATCTCATCCTGTGACAGGAAGCTTGTTTCAATGTCCAGCTGAGTGAAGTCGAGCTGTCTGTCAGCTCTTAAGTCCTCATCTCTGAAGCATCTGGCAACCTGATAATATCTTTCAAAACCGGCTACCATCAGAAGCTGCTTGAACTGCTGAGGTGACTGCGGTAAGGCATAGAAACAGCCAGGGTGAACACGTGAAGGAACGAGATAGTCTCTGGCGCCTTCCGGTGTGCTCTTGGCCAGTACAGGTGTCTCGACTTCGATGAAGTCATTGGCATCGAGATACTCATGCATGGCTCTTACGATCTTGGCTCTGGTGAAGAGCTTCTGCTGTAATACAGGTCTTCTTAAGTCCAGATATCTGTATTTCAGTCTGGTGTCCTCCAGGGCATCGGTATCATCGGCAATGATGAAAGGAGTCGTGGCAGCCGTGTTGATGATCTCAACCTTTTCTGCCTTGACTTCGATCTCGCCGGTTGCCATCTTTGGATTGGCATCCTTTCTGGCGATTACTTCACCGGTTACCTGCAGGATGTATTCGTTTCTGACGCTCTTTACGGCATCAGTCTGCGTTTCATCGCACAGTATCTGCGTGATTCCGTATCTGTCTCTCAAGTCAATGAAGACCATTGAGCCCAGGTTTCTTCTCTTGGCGACCCAGCCGATCAGGGTAACCTTCTTACCTACATCGGACAGTCTTAACTCTCCATTTGTATGTGTTCTCTTCATGATCTTATTCCCCCTCTGTCATCTTCCTGACAGTTTCCGTTAATTCATCAAATGACACCGTTATCTGTGTCTTGTTTACCGTATCCTTGACCTGTGCCTTGCCTTCGGCATACTCATCTTCACCCAGGATGACGATGGCTCTGGCACCTGAACGGTCAGAAGCCTTGAACTGAGCCTTCAGGGATCTGCCCTGATAGTCCATGTCTACCTTGAAGCCGGCTTCACGCAGCTTCTGAGCGGCCTTCAAGCCATATGTGGCAACATTTCCCAGTGAGATGACATAGACGTCAGCGTTGCCCGAATCAGCCTTCAGACTGTTCTGTTCCTCTGCCAGAAGGATCATTCTTTCTAAGCCCATGCCAAATCCGATGCCCGGCAGTTCTCCGCCGCCGAAGTAGTTTACCAGTCCGTCATACTGACCGCCGGCAAATACGGCTGCCTGCTGACCGGCTGCGTCTACCGGTACGGCTTCAAATACGGTATTGCTATAGTAGTCCAGGCCTCTTACCAGATGGTCGTCAATGACATATGGAATACCCAGATCATCCAATGCCTGTAACACTTTTTCGAAGTACTCCCTTGAGGATTCATTGAGATAATCCTTTACCGAAGGAGCGTTCTTGAAGAACTCCTTGTCCTTGTCGATTTTGCAGTCGAGAATGCGCAGCGGATTCATCTCATAGCGGCGATGGCAGTCTTCACACAGTTCATCAAGATAAGGTCTGAAATATTCCCTCAAGGCATTGCGGTATGCCGTTCTGGATTCCTCATCACCCAGTGAGTTGATCAGGATCCTGACGTTATTCAGTCCCAGTCTTCTGACGATGTCATGTCCTAAGGCGATGACTTCGGCATCCAGCAATGGGGACTTGGCTCCGATGACCTCAACGCCGAACTGGTGGAACTGACGGTATCTGCCCTTCTGCGGTCTCTCGTGTCTGAACATCGGTCCCATGTAGAACAGCTTCTTGGGCAGTTCTCCCGGGTTACCGTACATCTTGTGTTCAACGAAGGACCTGATTACGCCCTTTGTGCCTTCCGGTCTCAATGTGAATGATGAATCACCCATCTCAAATGTGTACATTTCCTTGGTTACCATGTCACTGGAATCATTTTCCGTCTTGAATACTTCCGTGTACTCAAAGATCGGTGTTCTGATCTCGCTGTAGCCGTACAGCGCACAGGTCTCTCTAATGATGTTTTCGACCTGCTGCCACAGACTGACCTGATCGCCGATCAGATCCTGTGTGCCTCTTGGTACCTGATATCTGTTTGCCATTGCCAACCTCCTGTAAAAAAACAAAAACGCCCGATAAGGACGTTTAACGTGGTGCCACCTTACTTCGCATGAAAATCATGCCTCAATTCCGTTAACGCCGGTTTACGTCCCTTCCTACTGTCTTTCAGAAAGGATCCTCCAAAGTGTCTGACATCCAGCCTTCGGTAAAACTTGCACCAACCGTTTTCTCTCTAAGCCGATCACTGAATGTTTTCTTTTTCTCAGGATATGCATATATGTTAGCACAATGAACTGTCTGTTTCAACAAACCGCATGAAACAGAAAAAGAAAAATCCGCATGTGCGGATTCGTTTCTATTTCTTCCAGTCGATGATGACACCGGTATAGTTATCCCTGTCGTACATCAGTCCCCTGTAGGCTTCAAACAGCTGTTTTTCATCAGGCTCTATTTCGTGTGAAATGAGACGTGCAAGATGCAGCCTGCCATCGATCATCATCTTCTCCAGATCAGCCATTGACCTGTTCATGTTGATCCTGGTACCGGCCACCTCAGCATTGTTGAATCTGCGGTTCAAGGCGCCTATTACCGTCAGCATCTTGCTGTGGATGGTGTAGAACGGAACGGATACGTTGGCGTCATATTCTTCACGCGGTGATCCCAGCAATACCACCTGACCGTACTTGCCGGTCATCTCAATGGCATTGAGGATGCAGCCGCTGTAGCCTGAGCAGTCAACGGCAATGTCAGCGCCGTCAGTATCGATTGATGACAGATACGTTCTGACCTGTTCCTCAAGCGGACAGCTGATGACGTTTCTGACGCCCATTCTTTCTGCCAGTTTTGCCCTGTTATTAAAGGTCTCAAAAGCCGTTACCTCACAGCCCATCATCTGATAATAGAGAGCGGTTATGATTCCCAGGGTTCCCAGGCCCATGATGATGACCTTGTCATTGAATTTAACGTCAACCGGCAGTATGGCGTTGAGTGCAATGCGCTCCATCGTCATGAAGACAGCCTCTTTAGAGTTGGTCTCATCGCTTATCTTAAACACGACTCCGCCGTCACTTTTCGCCGGATCAAACATTGAAAGGCTGGCGTGCGGAGCGCTGCAGACGATCCTGTCGCCTTCCTTGAGGTTACTTATGTTTTTTCCGGTCTTAAGCACCCTGCCTACGGAGCAGTAACCCGGATATACCGGATAGGTTGCTCCCTTCTTCAGAGCAAATACCCTGGAAAGTTCCGTACCGGCACTTATGAATGAGATCTCCGTTTCAAACAGGATCTCGTTAGCACCGATCTTCTCAGGATCGATCTCTTCACTTACGATCCTGACGTCTTCCTTGCCGAAAATGACTACCTTTCTTGCCAGCATGTCATTACCTCTTTTCTATTTGATGACTCTTGCAACGTCAACGACGCTGTCGAGCTTGCGGATGTTGGCCATGATGACTCTTAACTGTTCGGAATCCCTGACCTTGACCTTGATGTCAATGGTGACATTTACCTTGTCAGGCAGAACTTCCGAATTGATTCCGGTCAGTGAGGCCTTGTACTGGGCTATGATCGTTACGATGTCGCTGATCAGATAGTTTCTGTCCATGGCATCGATCTTCAGCCAGCAGTCATACTGCTTGTTCTCGTCAGAATCCTCCCAGTAGACCTGGATGAGTCTGCTCTTCTCGTTCTGAATGTTGGGGCAGTCGGCGCGGTGTACCTTGACTCCCTGTCCCTTGGTTATATAACCTACTATTTCATCACCATACACCGGCATGCAGCAGCCGGCCATGGATATCTTCATGTTTCCAATGCCTTCAACCGATACGCCTGATGCACCCTTTGGCTTCTGCTGGGTCTGCTTGCCCTGGAACAGACGGCTTAACGTCAGATTGTCAACGCCGCTTCTCTTCTGATTGGTCAGACGGTCAATGACCTGTACCAGTGACAGGGACTTCATGCCGATGGCATACATCAGTTCATTGTAGTTGGAGACGCTGAACTGACCGTAGATGGAATCCAGACGGCTCTTGTCCAGATACTCCTTCTCATCCAGATTACGCCTCTTGAGTTCATCGGTCATCATCTTGAAGCCCTTGTCGATGGTCTCCTGACGCTTTTCCGTTTCCTTCTTCTGCAGGTAGGCTCTGATCTTATTGCGGGCATTGGCTGTCTTGACGATCTTCAGCCAGTCCTCAGAAGGACCGGTGGCCTGCTTTGAGGTTCTGATGCTTACGACATCACCCGTCTGTAAAGGCCTGTTTAAGGGCACCATGGCGCCGTTTACGATGGCACCTATCGTATTATGTCCGACCTCGGTATGGATCCTGTAGGCGAAATCCAGCGGCGTGGAGCCGGCTGGCAGCTCAATTACCTTGCCCTTTGGGGACATTACGTATACATTGGCTTCAAATATGTCCTTCTTGATCAGGTTCATGAAGTCGGAAGGATGCTCAAGTTCCCCGTCATCCATCATGTTGACCAGGTCATGATACCAGCCAAGCTTGTTTTCAATTTCCTTCTGTTCCTTTTCGGAATTGTACTTCTTGCCTTCCTTGTAGCTCCAGTGGGCGGCAACGCCCTGCTCGGCTATCCTGTCCATCTCCTCGGTACGTATCTGTACTTCAAAGATGTTGCCGTCATCATCGAATATGGTCGTGTGCAGGGACTGATACATGTTGAACTTCGGCATGGCGATGTAGTCCTTCAGTCTGCCGACCATCGGGCGGTAATTGGCATGAATGTATCCGAGTATCTCGTAGCAGTTCAGTTCCGTCTTGGTGATGACTCTGATGGCATAGAGGTCGTAGATCTCCTCAAATCTCTTGTTCTTGGTGATCATCTTCTTGTAGATGCTGTAGAGGTGCTTTGAACGTCCGAAGATGCGGAACTCAAAGCCGTGTTCCTTCAGCATTGCCGAGATCTCCTCGATCATCTTGTTGACGCGGGCTTCTCTCTCCGTCTTCTTGGCTTCCAGCATCCTTGCCACCTCATGGTAGTGATCCGGATCAAGATAATAGAAACAGAGGTCCTCCATCTCGTTCTTGATGTCGCCAAAGCCCAGTCTGTGAGCGATAGGGCAGTATACGTTGAGAGTCTCAGTCGCCTTCTGGATCTGTTTTTCCTTGCTGGTGTATTCAAGGGTCCTCATGTTGTGAAGACGGTCTACCAGTTTGATGATGATTACTCTGACGTCCTTGGCCATCGCAATGAAGATCTTGCGGTGGTTGGCAGCTTCGTACTCTTCCCTGTCCTTGAATTCCAGCTGACCGATCTTGGTTACGCTTTCGACCAGATTGGCAACGTCTTCATCGAACTTGTCGATGATCTCCTTCTTGCTGACGCCGCAGTCCTCCATGGTGTCATGAAGAAGACCTGCCGCAATGGTCTGCGGGCCGGCATGCAGCGTGGCCAGGATGTAGCCGACGTTCTGCAGATGAACAAAGTAGGGTTCACCGCTCTTACGCTTCTGATCCTTGTGGCATTCCCTGGCAAATTCATACGCCCTGTCGATCATGGCCAAAGAGTCAGGCTCGTTAATGTAGGTCCTGACCTGTTCGAAGAATGATTCTTTGGTAATGTCGAACGTGCGCTTCATGGAATGCTCCTAATCAAAAAATCGAAGATTGCTCTTCGATTAGTATTTCAGTAATGAAAAGACTTTATAACCTTCAAGTTTTTCTCTGCCTTTTAAGTCTTCAAGTTCAATAACGAATGCATTGCCGACAACCTCACCGCCAAGCTGTTCGATCAGCTTGTTGACGGCTGCGATCGTTCCGCCGGTTGCCAGTAAGTCGTCAATGACAACTACCTTCTGACCAGGCTGGATGGCATCCTTATGCATTTCCAGAGTGTTTGTGCCGTACTCAAGTGAATACTCAAATGAAACGGTCTCTCTCGGCAGCTTGTTTGGCTTACGGGCCGGTACGAATCCGACACCCAGTTCATAGGCAACAGGACAGCCGAAAATGAATCCTCTTGACTCAGGGCCAACGATGACGTCAGCACCTACTTCACGGGCAAAATCTGCTAAACGTGAACATGTTTCCTTGAATGCCTCCGGGCTTCCGATCAGCGGAGTAATGTCTCTGAACAGAACGCCTTCAATTGGATAGTCAGGAATGCTTTTAATATAATTGTCTAAATTCATTTTATCTCCCTCCGAAAAACATATGAATATTATAACACTAACTGTCTGTTTTTGTATATGTGAGAGAAGTTCAGTTTTTCTCAATTATCTCATCGCACATGATGTTGTAATAGGTGTTGCCGTTGAAGTTGTTCTCCCTTAACCTGCCTATGACCGTCACGTCCTTACCCAGGTAATGGTCATAACCGAGATTGTTGCTGAAGGACAGAACGGACAGAGGCGGAACGTTCCACTTGAGGTAGTTCCTGTTGCTCTTCTGATACGTAAAGGCGGCATTTCCGCTAATGGCACGGCTGATCAGAGGCATCGCTCTTGACTGGCCGAACGGCTTGTGACTGAAAAGCTCCACGAGGTTTTCCCTGGTAAGATCTGAAGGATCAAGTTCCACGTATTCCTTTACCGTTTCCTCTGTCTTTCCCCGGTAGTTGGCATTTAGATAGACCTTGAGATCATGGAATCTTTCCTTCTCAATGGTGATTCCGCATGCCTGGCTGTGACCTCCTATTTTTAGCGTGTACGGGGCAAATCCCTCCAGTAATTCCATAATATTAAGCTGGGGCAAACTGCGCCCAGAACCCTTTAAAACGCCTTCAGAATCAGTAAATATGATCACCGGCTTCTTTAATTCGTCACAGATCCTTGAAGCGATCAGACCGGTCAGTCCCTCATGCAGTCCTTCATGGTAGAGCACCAGGAAACTCTCCGTTTCATCGCACTCGTTTCTGATCATGTCATACTGCTGACGGCTCAGATTCTGCCTTACCTTGTTGACTTCGTTTATCTGCTGGGCAAGCGTCATGATCTCCCTGTCATTGTCTGAAAGCAGGAATCTTACGACGTTATTAGGGTTGGCAATGTCTGCCATTCTGCCTACGGCGTTGATACGCGGGACGATTCTGAAAGAGATGTCGTTTTCATCAACCGGATAGCTGAAGTCATAGCCGAGTGCCTCAATGTTACGGTATTTCCTCTCATTGACGACCCTTAGTCCTTCCCTTACCAACTGTACGTTGAAGCCCTTTAATTCCATGACGTCACCGATGGTTGCCAGCATGGCCATTACCCTTATGCCGTCGTCGGTCAGTCCCATGTAATCGGCCAAGAGGTACGTTACCCCTGCTCCGCACATGTGATTGTAGTCCCGGTCAAAGAGACTTGGATGGCACAGAATGTCACATTCAACTCCCTCGCTTATCAGGTGATGGTCCGTAACGACAACGGTCATGCCGTTATCCTTGGCCCACTTCAGAGCTTCATGAGCGCTGACCCCGTTATCCACGGTTATTAACACGTCATAGCCCTTTTCCCTGGCCTGTCTGACTCTTTCCAGGTTTAGCCCGTACCCTTCTGTAAAGCGGTTGGGAATGTAGAAGCCATTGGGGATGGAAAGCTTGTTGAGACATCTGACAAGTATGGCCGTGGCGCAGATGCCATCACAGTCATAGTCACCGTACACGAATACCTTGCGGCCGTTCTTTCTGACTTCAGCCAGAAGATCGCTTATCCTGCCCAATGATTCGTGATGATATGTCGTATACTTTCTTTCATAGAAAAAGGAATCCAGTTCCTCAGCTGAATAACCGTAACTGCTTACTATCTTGCTGGTCAGGGAACCGGCATGATAGCGGTTCATGATCTCACGATAATCCTCAGTGTTTATTCTTCTGTATTCCATTGGATTCCTTTCGTCTGTTATCTCTGTTCGTTAATACCGAAAATGGTATTTTCCTTGAGTTCCTTCTTGTTGCTCTTTCTGGTTCTGTTCTTTCTGTTGCCCTTTCTGGTCTCATTCAGCCACAGTGATGTCAGAATGACGATGGCAACAAATACAGGTACCAGCCACAAAAACTCCGTGATGTCGATCTGGCGGGTGATCGTATCAAATGCCAGTGCAGCAGTGAAGCCGATGTTCAGTGCTACGTTCAGGGAATTGATAGATTCGTTGACGACTCTGTTGAGCTTGTCTTCATTGATCTTCTCTCTGGAAATGACTCTGTAGTTGCTCTTCAGCTCATTCAGATACAGGAAGATCACGGCAACGGCACAGGCCATGCCCATTAATCCGGTAGAGAATCCCTTTAACAGCAGTGTTGAGACACCTGCTGCTACCAGGAAACCGGCCAAGGCTGCCAGAGTGATTGAAGCAACGTCTCTTCTGTACTGCCAGAAGGCATACAGAGCAGCGAGTACTGCTGATACGCAGGCAGCGATCAGTGTCGGCACACCTGCTTCAAGATGCAGAACTGCTACTACGCAGCCGCATGCTGCCAGTAGTACGGCAATGATCAAGGCGATCCTGTTGTTCAGATACTTTGAAATGTCGTATCTGGTCGTCTGCTTTTCGTATGTTTCACCCTTCTCTACGTCAGGCAGATCCTTTTCGGATATGCGGTAGAGTGACCTGTTAAGATAATTGGATTCGTTCAGGTCTCTGACGACCCTGTTGTTCAGCAGAATGAAGAACAGAAGGTTGCAGACACCGCCGGCTGTAATGCAGCTGGCTTCCTGCAGCATCGTTCCTCTGTAGAACAGCGTGATGACAAGACCGATGATAATCTGTGCAATGGCAGCTTCCCAGCTGGCCTTTCTGACAGACTTGAAGGCATCATCATAGCTGGCAGCGGCATTTCTGCCCTTCAGCATTTCTTTCCTTGCCTTTTCATATGCATTGACAGTGATCATCATGCCCGTTGCTATTGACATGGCGAACAGTGCGATGGCCTTGCTGTTGAAGACAACGCCTAACAGCTGATTTGACTTGAAGAATGCAGCGGCATAACCTAGTGACATGACACCTGTGACGATGCCAGGAACACCGTATATGAATGCCAGTAAGGCACATACTATTACTGCAGCTATTACGATTCCCCAGTATGCTGAGTTTGCAGCGTTCTTGCCGTTTTCTGCTTCAACAGGTTCAAATGACTTCTCGGTAATTGAAGCCTGTAACATGCCTGAGCTTACCAGAGCAACCAGTTCCTTTGTCTCGGCTGCTGAATGATGTGTCGTGATGTAGCAGTCGCTGTCGATGGCGGCTGATACGGTTGCGGCCCCTAAGTATGCCGGGATGTTCTTCTGGCTTTCTGCTTCATAGCTCTGACCTTCAGCGTAGTCTACCCATAAGACCATCATCTTGTCGGTTTCGCCGGTCAGCTGCTGAGTCTTTTCCTTGAATGTATCCTTGTCCTTGACCTTGATCTGGATGTAGGTTGATTCGCCGTTTGTGGTTACTGATAAAGGCATTTCATCAGCCAGTACGCTGCCGTCCATAAGCAGTTCATCCTTGCTGTTGCGGAATGACAGGGTTCCTACCCTGGTCATCAGAGTCTTCTTTGTTTCTATGTCGCTTAAGCCTGTTACCACTGCGGTAATGTTGCTTCCCTCGATGGTTGTCTTGACTGCTGAGGCGCCCAGAAGTTTGAATCTTCTGGCAATGATCTCGGCATTTATGCTTACGATTGCCGGATCAGCTGATGCTACTTCGTATACTACCTTGTAACCGTCAGCCATTTCGCTGTCATAGTAGGAATCCTTGATAAGATCCTTACCGGCAAAGACGCCAACCAGCAGTGCCAGTACCAGCCCAAGCAGGGCCATTGTTAGTTTTCCACTGTTTTTTCTCATACTATTCACCTTCAAATTCACTTACAAGCTGCTCCAGGGGTTTACGGGTCGTAATGTTTTCCTTTGTAAGGTAATTGACCACGTCTTCGACCGTGATCTCATTTATATCCTGGGCAATCCTGTTCAAATGGGCAGGAACACCGTCCTGCCACTTTGTATTATAGATAGTCTTGCTCACCTGCTCATACGTCAGTGTTGCCAGGTGATTGCGCTGCAGACTTTCAAGCTTCAGCTGCAGCAGAAACGCAATCGTTTCATCGATGTTTCTATCCATAGTTTTCACCCGATTCCAAATAATTATATACTAGAATATTCCGGGTGTAAACCTTGAAACCTAGCCTTTTTTGAACCCTCTGACCATTTCCTTGAACTGCTTTCCACGCACTTCATAATTGGGGAACTGATCCCAGGAGGCACAGGCCGGAGACAGTAAGACAACCTCTGAAGGCAGGGCATTGTCGTGTGCTGCCTGCAATGCTTCAAACATGTTGTCATACAGTCTTACATCATCATGCAGAGGTACAAACTGATCTCTGGTATTGCCATAGGCATACATGGTCTTGACGTTCTTGAGGAAAGGCCTCAGTCCTTCAAATCCGGTTTTCTTGTCATAACCGCCTACCAGAAGATGTACGGGACAGTCAAATGACTTGAGGGCCATGATCGTTGAATCAACATTGGTTCCCTTGGAGTCATTGTAATATCTGACGCCGTTTACCGTTTCGACGTATTCTATTCTGTGTTCCACACCCTTGAAGTTTTCCAGAACTTCCTTAATGTCTTCAGCCTTCACGCCCATAAGGTAGGCCATGCAGCCGGCGATCATCGCATTTTCAACATTATGCATGCCCGGCAGCTTGAATCTGTCCAGATCGAACAGTTCAACATCATTGTAATAGGCCTTGCGCTCATGAATGTGCAGAGGCACGTCTTCCTTCTCCAGGGAGAAGTCGATCACGTTGCACTTTACGTCGGTACAGTATTTCAGAATGTTTTCATCATCTACATTTCTGATGAAGTAATCCTTTTCATCCTGATTCTTATATATCAGGGTCTTGGCTCTGTAGTAGGCATCAACGCTTCCAAAGTAATCAACATGATCCGGTGTCAGATTCATTATCACCGAAACGAAAGGATGGAAGCTTGGGCAACCGATCAGCTGCAGAGCCGCTATTTCAATGGCCAGGGATACTTCCTCGCCATCGTGGTCCAGAAAATAATCGCACAGCGGGATGCCCATGTTGCCGACATATCCGTTATCCGGATTCAGAGTATGCAGCAGGGTTCCCAGCATTATCGTGGTCGTTGTCTTGCCGTTTGTTCCGGTGATGGCGCCCAGTTTTACCTGCGGCTGATCAGCCATGGCGATCTCCGTTTCATTGAGCATCATCATGCCCTTGTCAACGAAGTGCTTTACAAACGGTACGTTGTACTTTATGCCCGGATTCTTGATGATCATCTCATAATCCAGGTCCTTTAGCAGATCAGGATGTCCATTATCAAATACCCTGATTCCGATTTCTTCAAGTTCCTTTTTTTCCTTTATTTCTCTGGCATCGGTCAGATAGACCGTATACCCTTTCCTGTTAAGATATTTTGCGGTGGAAATGCCTGATAAGGCGCCGCCTATTACCAATGCATTACTCATACTACATGAACGCTCCTATCATGAAGCCTACCAGTGAGAGGAAGGCTCCTACCGTCCAGAACAGATATACTACCTTCTGCTCATCCATGCCGCCCAGCTCAAAGTGGTGGTGGATCGGTGCCATGCGGAAGAATCTCTTGCCGTGAGTGATCTTGAAGTATCCTACCTGAATGATGACGGATACGACTTCAACTACAAAGACACCACCAATAAGGATCAGGGCGATCTCTTCCTTGGTGACCATCGCTACAGCCGCCAGTAAGCCTCCCAGAGCGAGGGAACCGGTATCACCCATGAATATCTGTGCCGGGTGCATATTATAGCGCAGATAGCCTATAAGGCTGCCTACGACGGCACACAGCAGTATTCCCAGATCAAACTGTTCAATTCTGACGCAGAAGTAGATGAACGGCAGTATTGCCAGGACTACCAGTCCGGCACTTAAACCGTCAAGACCGTCAGTGAGGTTTACGGCATTGCTTTCGCCGGTAAACATGACGAATACCACGAAGACGTAGAATATGCCCAGATCAAGGTAAATGTTCAGGAATGGAACGATTACCAGACTGTTTGTAACGTTGCGGTAAATCAGATAGAAAACCACTGCCAGAATTGACTGCATCAGAAACTTCAATGATGGCTTAAGGCCGTCATTGTTCTTTCTGACTACGATCAGATAGTCATCTATGAAGCCGATGATGCCATAGCCGACAAAGGCCAGCACAACGACGAGATAGCCCATTGAATGAATGCCGTTGAAGTTCACCAGCAGCGACGTGATTATGCTTGAGAATATGAAAACCAGACCGCCCATAGTAGGTGTTCCCGTTTTCTGCTTATGGCTTTCCGGCCCCTCTTCACGGACCGTCTGGCCGAATTTAAGCTTATGCAATACAGGTATGGCTACAGGATAACTTGCCAGGGTAATACCCAGGGAAAGTATCATGGCCAGTAACATCTTACCTAATACCATAAGTCACCTCCGAAATCGCAAGGCCTATTATATCACAAAGAACTGCCTTTTCAATTACTGCAGCTTTACGATGATCTGAGTCGAGTTATTTATCAGTTCACCCGGAGATATGTTCTGTTCGGTAACATATCCCGATCCATCCATTACTATTTCTATGCCGGTCAGTTCCCAGAAGGCTGTTACCTCCTTGCGCGACCAGCCGCTCATGTTCGGCATCTCATAGTCCGTTGACCCCATCAGCAGCATTACTCTCTGCTTGGAGATCAGTGTGGAGTTCTCCTTCGGATACTGAGCCAGTACCGTTGAACCGTTGCCGATGGAAATGATGTTCATGCCCATTGAATTGAGCTTGTTGTGAGCATATGCTGCCGTATGATTAACCAGATTAGGCATTGCATCCTTATAAACAACACGCGGAGTTACTTCTTCCTTCTTTTCGGCATTTGGTCTGTCATAGAGGTTATATACTTCAGCACATGTTCTTTCCAGCTGCTTCCAGACCTCATGGTTGTGAGTATAGTAGGCATCGCTGTCCTTTACGCACATGTAGATCATCAGTTCAGGATCATCTGCCGGCATCATGACGACGGCACTGTGGATGCTTCGGTTACCATATTCACCATTACTGTCAACGACTTCAGCAGTACCTGTCTTGATGGCGATCCTGACGCCGTCAATGTAGTAGTAACGGCCTGAGCCATCATAGTTCGGGTCTGAGGTCTTTTCCATCATCTTGAGGATCGTATCTGAGGTTTCCTTGGAAACAACAGGATCACTGTACACGGTTTCGCCCTTGTACACGATCTCGCCAGTCTGGGAGTCAACGATCTTGTCAACGATATATGGCTTGACCATTCTGCCTTCATTGGCGAAGGCACTGTAGCCCTGTACTACCTGAAGTGCAGTAAAGGCACTGCCCTGTCCGTAAGTAGTAGTAGCTACTTCTGTAACATATGTCATGTTTTCTATTCCCTCGGATTCAAACGGAATGCCCAGTACGTCAACCGTCTTGAAGAATCCGAACTTATGCATGTAATCCTGATACGTATATCTGTCTACGTACTTTTCCAATAAGCTTACGGCACCTGTATTCAATGATGCGGCAAAGCCGTACCAGTAGTCTACCTCACCATAGGTCCAGCCACGGAAGTTCATGATCGTATTGACATAGTTCGGTGCATACCAGTAAAGTCTTTCGATGTTGCCGTCAGCCTTTTCACCGATCATGTAGTTGCTGGAGTCAAATCTGTCATTCGGATCCAGTCCGCCATAGTCGATAGCAGCGGCATAGGCAAAGGTCTTCATTACGGAACCCGGTTCATATGGCAGCATCGCATTCAGATCGATGTAGTCTTCGATGTCCAGTTCATTCTGGTCGTATGTCGGATAGTTGTCATAGGCAACGATCTTGCCGGTCTTGCATTCCATGATGATGCCCCAGGCATTCTCCGTTGACCAGCCGAGGTCATATGATTCTTCCAGTGCCTTCTTGAGCGCTGTCTGAATTCTGTCGTCAATGGTCAGATAGACGTCATTGCCGTTGATTGCCGGAGTATATTCGATCTGCTGACCGACAATGCTGTTACCGGTGGTATCACGGTAGTATGACTGTCTGCCGTTCTTGCCGGTAAGATACTTGTCAAGATCAGCCTCGATGCCGGTCTTGCCCTGCAGCATGTTGTCACCGCCGTCTTCAGCGTATGTGTAGCCGGCAAACCCGATCAGGTGTGAGGCATAAGGCGTATATGGATAGTATCTTGATCTGACTCTTTCAAACTCAATTCCGTTTAGATTCAGAGCAGCGATCTGATCCTTTTTTTCCGTTGATATGCCTCTTCCGGCTGCGCCAAGATAGGTCATGAAGACGTCCTGAGACATTAAGTCTATCAGTTCCTGCTTGTCGGCACCCAGGATCTCAGCCAGTATTTCGGCTGTCTTGGGCACGTCATCAACGTAGTAAGTGCCCAGAGAGTTACCTGGGCGGTCCGGTGATACATAGGCGACTACGTCCCAGGCCTCAATGTCCTGAGCCAGAACGGCGCCGCTTTTTTCATATATTCTTCCTCTGCTGGCAGTTATCCTCTCATTGTCAACGTATGAGATTCCGTTATAATCATTCAGGTTGATGCCACTGTTCATGTGGATCCCCTTCACATCGATTAAAAGGACATTGAACAAACACAATGCCCCTAATACGAATGCTACTACTGAAATGATCAATATCTTAACATTCTGCCTGAACATAGTAAGCCTACTCGTTTACAGTGAATATTACATTGTCATTTGCGTACATGTCGGAGTCAAGCTTTCCCATGACTCTGTCGTAGTTGCTTAAGTCTCTGACCTCCAGCTGCAGCAGCTCGTTTGACTGCCTGATGCTGGCGATCTTGTACTCGTAGTCCTGTCTTGAGATGTCAAGAGTAACGTTAAGAGATTTTAAGAAGATACTGCTGACCAGAAAGGCCACAAAAGTCATCATGAAGGTGACGAAAATAAGTCCTGTGACTTTTAATCTTTTTCTTGGCTTGGCTGTTTTCTTTTCTACATTCTTCTTCATACTGCTTTCCTTCTCTCTATTACCCTTAACTTTGCGCTGTGAGAACGGTGGTTCTCGCTTAACTCTTCATTGCTTGCCAGAATCGGCTTCTTGTTTACCAGGATAAATTCCGCTTCCGGGATTTCCTCTGCCCTCAGGGGAATTCGCTTGTCAATAAGTGGAGGCTGACTATTGGATTTGAATATTTGCTTGACTATTTCGTCTTCAAGGGAGTGAAAACTTATGACCGCCAGCCTGCCACCCGGCTTCAATAAATTAAGTGCTCCTTGCAGTCCCCTTTCGAGATTTTCCAGCTCATGATTGACTTCAATTCTCAATGCCTGGAACGTCTGCTTGGCGGGGTGACCAGCCTTGCTCTTGACCCTTTCAGGAAGAGCAGACTTTATTACTTCAACCAGTTCCCCGGTTGTTTCAATCGGTTTCTGAAGCCTTCTGGCTTCGATCTTGCGGGCTATCTGCTTTGCGAATGGCTCTTCGCCATAGCGATACAGAATTCTTACCAGATCGCTGTAACTGTATTCATTGACTACCTTATAGGCGTCGAGACTCTGACTCTGATCCATTCTCATGTCCAGTCTGGAGTCGTAACGGTAGGAAAAACCTCTGTCAGGATCATCGAACTGCGGGGAAGAAACCCCTATATCAAGCAGAACACCGTCCACCTGATATATGCTGCGGCTGTTCAGTTCATCCTGCATGTCGGCATAATTGGCCTTTATCAGGGTGAAATTATTATTTATCCTCTCAAGTTTTTCTCTTGATTCATCAATGGCTTGCTGATCGATGTCAAAACTGTACAGATGACCGGTGGTCAGCCTCTTCAGTATTTCGCTGCTGTGGCCTGCCCTGCCGAGAGTTCCATCGACATAGATTCCATCGCCAGTGATGTTCAGCATGGAAACGGTCGTTTCCAGCATTACACTGATGTGTTCCATTACAGGCTCTCAGAAATTCTTTCGATTTCTTCGTCAGTCAGTCCGTCGTTATAGGCATCCCACTTGTCCTGTGGCCATAATTCCACATGGTCACCGGCACCGATGAATACACAGTTCTTGCTTAAGCCTACCTTTTCGATGAGATTTGAAGGAACCAGGATCCTGCCCTGTCCGTCAAATGTTACGGTGGTGGCTGTGGAAGTCAGTATCCTTATCATGCTACGGGTATTGGCTTTGTTATCTGGCTGGGAAATGATGTCATTATATTTGCCTTTCCAGGCTTCTTCAGTGTAGAGAGCAAGACAGCCGTCAGTGTAGTAACGGTTAATAATTACTGATTCGCCAAGTTCCCCACGGAACTTGGCTGGAACAGCAACTCTGCCTTTGTTATCCAGTTTGTTACGGTATTCGCCTAAAAACACGGATTATTCCCCACTTTCCTACACTTTTCCCAACTATTCACCACTATTGTATAAAAAATACCATAGTTTGTCTACAGATTGTCCGTAATTTTTTGTGAAATTTTCGCAAAAAAAGGAAGGACCTCCTGATGGAAATCCTTCCCTGTATTTCTTATCGTTTTACATGCTATTCAAGTTCAAATGCACCGGTGTACAGCTGGTAATACGTGCCCTTCATGTCGAGCAGCTGCTCGTGGGTTCCTCTTTCGATGATGTGACCGTGATCGAGTACCATGATGGCATTGCTGTTGCGGACTGTTGACAGTCTGTGAGCAATTACGAATACCGTTCTGCCGTGCATTAGGTTGTCCATGCCCTTCTGTACCAGAGCCTCGGTTCTGGTATCGATCGATGACGTAGCTTCATCAAGGATCATTACCGGAGGATTGGCAACTGCCGCCCTGGCAATTGAGATCAGCTGTCTCTGTCCCTGTGACAGCTGGGCACCGTTTCCCGTCAGCATCGTATCGTAGCCTTCAGGCAGTCTGGTGATGAAGTCATCGGCATTTGCCAGCTTGGCAGCGGCGATGCATTCCTCATCAGTTGCGTCCAGTTTGCCGTAACGGATGTTGTCCATGACCGTTCCGGTGAACAGGTTTACATCCTGTAATACGACACCCAGAGATCTTCTCAGATCAGGCTTCTTGATCTTGGTGATATTGATACCGTCATATCTGATCTTGCCGTCAGGTATGTCGTAGAATCTGTTGATCAGGTTGGTAATGGTCGTCTTGCCGGCACCTGTTGCGCCAACGAAGGCGATCTTCTGACCTGGCTTGGCGTACAGTGATACGTCAAACAGTACCTGCTTGCCCTTTTCGTATTCAAAGTCGACGTCGACCATCTGGATGTCACCCTTTAATTCAACGTAGGTGATGGAGTGGTCGCTCTGGGCATGGTAATGTCTCCAGGCCCATAAGCCGGTCTGTTCCTTGCATTCATGCAGTTCACCGTTTTCATCCCTGTAGGCATTGACAAGAGTTACATAACCTTCATCTTCTTCACTCTTCTCATCGATCAGAGCGAATACTCTGTCACTTCCGGCTAAGGCCATGGCTACGGTTGAAACCTGCATGGAAACCTGAGAAATGGTGTGCGACAGCTGTCTGGTGAGAGACAGGAAGGCAATGATGACACCGATGGTGATCGGGCTTATGCCTGTGATCGTCAGGTTAGGAACGCCTGCGACTACCAGGATACCGCCGAAGATAGCGATGACAACATACATGATGTTGCCTACGTTGGCCAAAATCGGCATCAGGGCATTAGCCGTTGAGTTGGCAGTCCTGCTGGCCTCAAACAGCTGTTCGTTCAGCTTGTCAAAATCCTTCTTGGCTTCATCTTCATGGTTGAAGACCTTTACGACCTTCATGCCTTCCATCATTTCCTCAATGAAGCCTTCCTCTTCAGCAAGTGACTTCTGCTGTGCCTTCATGAACCTGGCGCTTCTGCCGCCGAATTTCTTGGTGATGTTCATCATGACGGTGATCATGACGATTACCATCAGCGTCATCCAGATGCTGTAGTTCATCATGGTGAAGAACACTACTGAAATTGACATGACTGACTGAATCAGTGACGGCAATGACTGACCGACCAGTGATCTGATCGTATCTACGTCGTTTGTATAGGTGGACATGATCTCGCCATGGGTATGTGAGTCAAAATACTTTATCGGCAGAGTTTCCATGTTTGAGAACATGTCATCTCTTAACCCCTTGATGGTTCCCTGACCTACGCCTGCCATGATCTGCGGATAGATCACTGAGCTGACAACACCAAGTACGTCATAGATGATCATGGTGGTAATTACCGCTGTCAGTCCCTTGGCAACGCTGTCCAGACCGTTGGCAATGCCGGGAATGATGACGGTGTCAATGAGCTTGGCCATGAACGAGTTGACTATGACGTTGGATACCGCGCTGAATATGATGCAGATCAGCACGATCAGTAATCTGAAACTGTAAAGCCTGTAGACGTACCTTATCAGTCTGCCCAGACTCTTGAAGTCAATTTTCTTATCAGTAACATATCTGGCTGGTCTTGGCATCTTATTCTTCCTCCTTTCCCTTGGTCTGTGACTTATAGATCTCCGCATAGATGCGGTTGTTCTTCATGAGTTCTTCATGTGTTCCCAGTTCCTCGATCTTGCCGCCGTCGAGCACGATGATCTGATCGCTTTCCTCAATTGAGGCAACTCTCTGGGCAATGATGATCTTGGTGGTTTCCGGGATCTCCTCCCTGAAGGCCTTTCTGATCAGGGCATCAGTCTTGGTATCTACGGCGCTTGTTGAGTCGTCGAGGATCAGGATCTTAGGCTTCTTCAGCAATGCTCTGGCAATGCATAAGCGCTGCTTCTGTCCGCCTGAGACGTTTGTACCGCCCTGGGTCAGCATCGTATCATACTTATCCGGCATCTGCTGAATGAATTCATCAGCCTGAGCCAGCTTGCAGACTCTTTCAATTTCCTCGTCTGTGGCGTCCTTGTTGCCCCATCTGAGGTTATCCTTGATGGTGCCTGAGAACAGGACGTTCTTCTGGAGAACGACTGATACGGCGTCTCTCAGAGATACAAGGTCATAGTCTCTTACGTCTACACCGCCTACGTATACGGCACCTTCGGTTACGTCATACAGACGGCTGATCAGCTGGATCAGCGTAGTCTTGGATGAACCGGTAGAGCCGAGAATGCCGATGGTCTGACCGCTCTTAATGTCAAGATTGATGTCAGATAAGGCACTGCGCTTGCTGTGAGGATCGTACTTGAAGGTAACGTTATCAAATACGATGCTGCCGTCCTTGACTTCCCTGACGCCATCCTTCGGTGAAGTAAGCTGTGACTCATGAGTCAGGACTTCACAGATACGGGAAGCAGCCTCGGTAGAGAACGTAATCTGAATGAATACCATTGACAGCATGTTCATGGCAGTCAGGATCTGAACGCCATAGCTGATCAGGGATGACAGCTGACCTGTCGTCAGTTCCGTAGCCTGCGTTCTGATGATGATCAGGGCGCCGAGGTAACAGATGAATTCCTTGGCTGTCTTGATGCAGAGCATCATTAACGGGTTATTGAATGCCAGGATCCTTTCAGCCTTGACAAAGTTGCTTCTGACATCCTCGCTGGCCTTCTTGAACTTCTCTATTTCATAGTCTTCCCTTACAAATGACTTGACTACTCTTATTCCGGCTACGTTTTCCTGAACGGAATTGTTCAGGGCATCATACTTCTTGAAGATCCTCTTGAAGATAGGATGAGCCAGTTTGAAGATGACAAGCAGTCCGACGGCCAGTACCGGCAGGATGGCAAAGAAGATCAGAGCCATTCTGGCATTGATCCTGAAGGCCATGATGACTGAGAAGATCAGCATCAGAGGCGTTCTTACAGCCATTCTTATCAGCATCTGGAAAGCCATCTGAATGTGTGAAACGTCATTGGTCAGACGGGTTACCAGTGAAGATGATGAAAACTTGTCGATGTCTTCAAAGGCGAAATCCTGTACCTTGTAGAACAGGTCTCTTCTTAGATTCTTGGCAAAGCCGGTTGAAGCCGTAGCACCGTGTCTGGCGCTGTTGGCACCACAATACAGTGACATTAATGCAAGCACCAGTAATATGGCGCCGTATTTGAAAACGGGAGCCAGTGTTTCACCGGTCATTTCATCGATCAGCATGGCCATTACCGTTGGAATGATACATTCCAGAGCAACTTCACCGACCATGAATAACGGTGTGAGTATGGTATCCTTCTTGTATTCCCCTATCTTACCTGCCAGTATTTTTAGCATAACCTTCTACCTCCATTGCGTTGATGTTTTCCAGCATTCTGTTCAGAACCCTTACTGCCGTTTCCATGTCTTCGGCAGAAATGCCTTCAAGCATCATCTTATTTGACTTTGTACGGCTCTTGATCAGTTCCTTCTTGAACTGAGCAGCCGCTTCAGTTGCTGTTACAATCTTGTTTCTTCTGTCCTGAGGATCCGTTTCCGTCTTCACAAAGCCATTGATCTCCAGTCTCTGAACCAGGCCGACGATGGTAGGATGGGAAACATTCATGATATTCTGAAGTTCCTTCTGATTAAGACTGCCGCCGTTTCTGTCCAGATGATGGAGTACCTGTGACTGTGAAAAAGTCAGATCGTTATCCTTAAGCTGATTGTCGATCCTTGTTTTGATCCGGTTATCGATCTTGTGGATCAGATATCCTATTTCCTCTTTCCTTTCCATAAGCGCTCCTCACAAAAAATATGTAGCGTGTTACGTGTAACACGCTACATATTATACCCTTATTGCCGCTATTGTCAATAAACCGACATTATCATTTATTTCATTTTTGTACGACAGTGTTCAATAAAAGCATTAATGATCTTTCTTGAATCCTCGTCATACGGATACATGATCTCCGGATGCCATTGTACACCGAAGTTGAATTCAGCTCCCGGCAGCTCCATCGCCTCGATGACGCCGTCTTCACTGACACCTACGGTTCTGTAGATCTCATTGGCTGTTGCGCATCTTCTGTGAAAACTGTTGACGCTTAGTTCTTCCTTTCCGACGATCTTATAGAGATGTGAATCTTTATCTATTCTTACCTTATGAGCATACAGACTCTCATGATCAAAGTGCAGTGCTTCATTTTCGACCTTTGGAAAGGCTACAGTGTCTTCACCATAGCAGGACATGATCTGCAAGCCGACGCAAACGCCCAAAACCGGCTTGTTCAGTTCAATTGCCCTGTCCAGCAGGTATCTGTCGTACTGGCAGAACTTCGTTCCGCCCTGGATGAACAGACCGTCGATCATGTTAAGATATTCATCGATGGTCTCCTTTTCCTCATCAGTCAGCTGCGGCCACTGGGAATTCGGAGTCGTATAGTAGTCAATGTCCTGAACCGGAGCAATGGGAAAAATCAGAGCCCCTGCCTTCTGGATGGAACGTCTGACTGATTCAAACATGTACTGATAGCATCTGTCTCTCTCTCCTATCTCGCTTCTGAGAGGGATGCCGATTAGAGGTTTCTTCATTTCTTTCTCCTGAACAAAAAACACCACTAAGTCGTGGTGTCAGTTACCATAAGAATTAATTACTTCTGTCCGCACTCACATTCGTGATGAGGCAACTTATATTCTCCACAGTTAGGACATTTTACTAATGTTGGAGCGACTAACTTGTAATGTGTTCTGCGCTTATTCTTACGTGTCTTTGATACTCTTCTCTGTTGAACTGCCATTGTCACACCTCCTATTCATCCTGCGGTACATAATCTTTTAATACAGCAAGTCTTGGGTCAATTCTGTTTTCTTTCTGCTTCTGATATTCTTCTTCCGTAATGACCTCCCAGCCATCACCATGCGGATACTCTATGATGCCCTCCTTCTTAACCTTGATGGGCACTTCCAGCAATATCTGTCTGAAGATAATTGTCAGCATCTCAATGTATTCACCTTCAGCCTTGATGATCTCGATGTTATCCTCATCTGCCTTGTTGAAACTGATTATTTCGTCAGCCTCGCTGTCAAACGGGATGTCGACATCCTCGAAGGTAATGTCACACGGACATGTCATGATGCCTGTAACATGAAGATTGAGATACAGACGCTGAGAATCGGCGTCATACTCGCCGTCGCCAACCGCCCTTACGTCACGCAACTTCCTGATTCTTGGAAACTGCCTGTAGGTCTCATCGTCGAACTCGATTTTTTCATCGAAACTCAGATGATGATTGGCTAACTGTAACAAATCTTTACGAGAATACTTCATACTTTTCTCCTGTACAGCCATATTATTTTATTACAATCTTTTTTGTTAGTCAACCGGAATATTTTACTCAATTGATGTTTTTTCATCCTCAACGATTGAGATGGCTCTTATCTGTACGTCAATCCAGCTTAAGATGTCCTTATAGACGGCTTTGCGTCCTGTTTCGTTGAGGATTTCGTGTCTCATGTTCTCATAGATGGTAGCCTCAATGTTGCGGTAGCCGGCATTTGTCAGATTCTCCAGAGACCTGTTAAATCCCTCCGGGACATCTGCGACAGGGTCATCCTGGCCTACCAGAAACAGTATCGGCAGATTGGGTTTAAGCACCCTCCAGTCCTTGTTGGAGTAAACGTCAGCCATGCCGCTCATCAGGTCAAACATGGCCTGGTTGGTGAACGGGAACCCGCACAGCGGATCCTCAATGTATCTGTCAACGTTGTCCTTGTTGTAGCTGATCCAGTCAAACGGCGTACGTGGGTTTCTGATGTTGTCGTTGAAGGAAGACAGTCCCTTCATAAGAGTCTTTGAAACCTTCTTAGGTCCCTGCATCTTGGCGATGGCACCGGCAAGCTTTCTGGTGGTGGCAACGTTCCTGCCGGCGGCAGGCATGCCGATGAAGACGACACCGGAAATGCTGTCCTCAAATCTCTTCAGATAGCTTGTGGCGAACAGTGAGCCCATTGAATGACCGATGATGAAATATGGCAGGCGACGGTACTGTTCCTTGATGTTACCGGCAAACATGTTGAGGTCCTTGAGGTTGGCCAGCCAGCCTTCCCTGTCCGCAAAATAGCCCAGAGGGATCTCCTCTGAGATGCTTTCGCCATGACCTCTGTGGTCGGTAGCCATGACAACACAGCCTATTCTGGCCAGAATGTTGCAGAACTCCTCATATCTTTCCTTATGTTCACACATGCCGTGCATGAGATGAACGATGGCCCGCGGTTTATCGGGTATGTACAGATCTGCGTGCATTACAAGACCATCAACTGTGCTGGTCAGTTCAAGTTTTCTTTTCTCAGTCATGATATAATCCTGCCTTATCCTTAACATTATAACAAATATGACAACTTTAGCATATAATGATATTATTACAATATGAAAGTTACAGGCATCGTTGCAGAATACAATCCGCTGCATAACGGACATCTATATCACATTGAACAGGCACGTGAGATCACCGGGTGTGATCTTTTAGTTGCGGTCATGAGCGGCAACTTCGTCCAGCGCGGTGAATTCGCTATCGTCGACAAGTGGAAGCGGGCTGAAGCTGCCGTAAAGGCAGGTGTCAACCTGGTCGTTGAACTTCCCTTCCCGTTTGTAGTACAGAGCGCCACCCAGTTCGGTTACAATGCCGTAAGGATCCTGAACATGCTGAAGGTAGACAGCATCGTCTTCGGTTCGGAAACCAATAATCTTGAAGAACTTAAGGACATATCTGAGATGAGCTTCAACATTGATAACTTCAAGGAAAACATGAAACAGGGATATTCCTACCCTGCCAGCTATGGGTTCATGGCTGACAGCTACGGACCAAACGACATTCTGGCGATTTCATATCTCAAAGCCCTGCAGCAGTTTCCTGACATCACCCCATACTCAATAAAAAGGATCGGTGAATACCACGATGAAAGCACTGATGTATCCTATCCAAGTGCTCAGGCCATCCGCCAGGCCATAAAGGAAGGCAGAGATGTCAGCGAACTGACCCCGATGGCAGAAGCTCTAACCGGTGAATATCCTACCTGGGAAAAGATGTATCCCTATGTAAAGGCGGTACTGTTGACAACCCCAATAGAGCAGTTAAGTGAATCGTTTCTGATGGATGAAGGCATTGAAAACCATCTGGTGAAGCAGGCAAACACCTACGATAACTATGCCGATTTCATAAACGCCGCCGTAACAAAGCGCTACACCAGAAGCCGCATTCAGAGGACCTTATGTCATCTTCTGGTGCACAATACCAAAAGTGACATGAAGATCCTGCCTGAGCTGGACCGCATCAGACCGCTGTGGTTTGATGATAAGGGTCAGCAGTACATCAAGCAGCTGCAGAAAGACGGTCTGATCGTCGCCAATCACTTTACCCAGAACATCAAGCAGTATCGTGATCTGGAATACAGAGCTGCCATAATCTATGCCATGACTCTGGAAGAGAAAAACCGCAAGGCCATAACCCGCGGCGAGATCTGCGGTCAGTATCTTTGATCATAAACCTGAAAATCTCCCGTAATGATACGGGAGATTATTTATTTTGCTTCACTGACGATATTGTAGTAAACGTTCGAAGTTACCTTGTATACCATGGTATAGAATGACGCAAATAACACGTAACTTATCAGCGTCGTAAATATGAACAGTCCCTTGCTATGCAGGCCGAAGATTGCCAGCAGTTTTCCTATCATTGGGAAAGCAAAGGCAAGATGCATGCCGGCAAAAGCCAGAGGAATGAAGAATACTACCAGAAGCTGTGAGTTGATATTCTTTTTTATCTCTTCTCTGGTCATTCCAACCTTTCTCATTATTTCAAATCGTCCAACAACCTCATAGCCTTCCGAAATCTGCTTGTAGTAGATTATCAGTACTGTTGCAAAGATGAATACTATGCTCAGCATGAGTCCGATGAAGAACAGACTTCCGTTTGAGGATATTAAATAGACACTTTCGCTCTCCCTCTCTTCGGAAATTACCGAATAGAGCCCTGCGGTTCCGGGATCCTTTTCCATGACGTCATAAATTGCGTCTGCTACCCTTTCGGCATAATCAGTCTTGCTCATGGATGACTGCTTCACATCAAAGCTGTATCTCCAGATAAGATTCATTGGTGCCGGATCAGCCTGGGAATTTTCAAAAAACATCGCAATGGCGCTTATGTCATCCACTACAAGATTGATCTTGGGAATAATGTCTCTGGCATTAATGCCGGACACGAATTTCTTATCGATCGAGTCAATTATCCTGTAGTTTTTCACATTCCCGTTAAGAATCAGTTCCAGGTGATCATAGTTTACAGCGGTGCCCGATGAAGAAACGAGCGCCTCTTCTTCATTCAGAGTAATATCATGTCCGGTCACTTCATTGTAGAAGGACAGCGGAATGAAGGATACTTCTCTTATTTTTGTCAACATCATGGATTCGTCAAAATCTCCAAAGTCTATTGTTTTTCCCTCTGCTACTCCTTCTGCATCAATGAACGGCAGTTCAAAAGCCATTTCAGTTTCTGACCTATTCTCAATTCTGAAATCATCAATGACTTTCCGGAAAGCATCCAGATTATCTTCATCAATAAGTTTGCGATCGTAGAATCTTACAGTCAGATTAACATCTCCGGGATAGAGGCTGTTAACAGCATCCTTAGTGCCAAACCACAGACAGGATGCTGACGAGATCATGACAAGCACCATCGTGGATATGATCGCTATTGAAGCGAGTCCGGCACCGTTTCTCTTCATTCGGTATACCAAGGAAGAAACCGATACGAAGTGATTGGGTTCATAGTAATACTTCCTGTTTTTCTGAAGCATGCGGCACAGAAGCACACTTCCGGAAATCATCAGCAGATATGTTGCCACAATTACCATGATGACAGCCAGAAAAAACAGAATGAGCGCTTCCAGAGGGCTCTTGATGGTTACGGCAATGTAATATGCCGTTACAAGGATCATTACTCCCAGTATTCCAAGCAGCCAATTTGTTTTCGGAGCCTTTTCACCCGCCTTTTCACTATTCAGAAGCGATACGGCAGTGCTGCAGCTTACTCTTATTATCGAGGATAGCCATATGACAGTGAATATTGCCAGATAGAACAGAACAGTATTTACTACGCATCCCATGTCTATGTGAAGGCTGTATGTTATGGTACCTCCGATTATTCTCATGAGTCCCAGTTCAGCCAGTTTTGAAAGAACGATTCCCAGAAACAGTCCCAAAAAGAGAGAGACAGCTGATGTGATGAGACTTTCAAATGTCATGATCCTGGCCAGATTGCCCTTGTTCATTCCAAGTACGTTGTACAGTCCGAATTCTCCTGCTCTTCTGCGGATCAGGAAAGAATTGGTGTAATAAAGAAAGATTATGGAGAATACGGCAATCACGTAGCTGCCAAGCGTCATGATTTCAGCTGTGGTCCTTGCGCCTATGGGCAACAGGTCTGTTATCTCCGGTGAGGCAAGAAACGCAAGAATGTAAAACATCGCTATCATGCAGATGCATGTCAGCATGTAGGGAAATACCAGTCTCCTGTTTTTTCTTAAGCCGTCCCAGGCAAGCCTGGGATAAAACATGGTTCTCATTACCTGTTTCCTCCCTGAGACAGGAGTGTAAGCGTTTCGGTTATCTTCTGATAGAAGAGTGCATTGGTGCTTTGGCCCCTGTAGATCTGATGGAAGACCTCACCGTCTCTGATGAACAGAACGCGGCTCGCATTGCTTGCTGCCTTGGCAGAATGAGTAACCATTAAAATGGTCTGACCTGCTGCGTTTACCTCCCCGAACAGTCGTAACAGTTCGTCTGATGACCTTGAATCTAGAGCACCAGTAGGCTCATCCGCAAGAATGATCTTAGGATCAGTAATCAGAGCTCTGGCCACTGCTGCTCTCTGCTTCTGACCACCTGATACTTCATAGGGATATTTCCCCAGAATATCCGTGATTCCGAGTTTTACAGCTATTGGTGTCAGTTTATCCTTCATGTTCTTATAATCATTTCCGGCAAGCACCAGAGGAAGAAATATGTTATCTTCGATGGAAAAGGTATCCAGAAGATTGAATTCCTGGAAAACAAAGCCCAGATTATCACGTCTGAACGCGGCTATTTTCTTTTCAGATATTTCTGAAAGGTCCATGCCATCCAGAATCACTTTTCCTGCAGTGGCCTTGTCAAGCGCAGCCAGAATGTTCAGAAGAGTAGTCTTGCCTGATCCGGATTCTCCCATGATGGCGACAAACTCCCCTTCCTCAACCTCAAAGCTGACATCACGAAGAGCCTCAACCTCCTGTCCGCCGAAGCGTGTTCTGTATATTTTCTTAAGATTTTTGACTTCAAGCAAACTCATTTCACAAACCTCCTTTTTCCTTTTCGGTTTGATTTTATAAGAAAAAGCCGACCCATTCCATTGAACCGACTTACAATACTGCCCGAAAAACTAACAGTTTTGTCACAATCTGATTCTACTCAATGACAGAGCTATTCGTTTCGAACTTTACCATTATTCTGGTGCCGCGTCCAACCTCAGACTCTGCACTTATTTCATGATTCAGGTTTGTACAGATTCTCTTGCAGAGGTAAAGGCCTATACCGCTAGCCCGTTTATCGGCACGCCCCTTAACACCTGTATAGTTTCTTTCAAAGATGCGTGGCAGATCTTCAGGAGAAATGCCAATTCCCGTATCTTCTATGCAAAGAGTCAGAGGGTCCTCAACGTATATTGAGATCTCTCCATGTTCCGTATATTTAAGAGCATTGGAAAGAAGCTGTTCAATTACAAAGGACAGCCATTTTTCATCTGTAAGCACCTTCCTGTTGAAAGGTTCGTAATTGAGCTTAAGTTTCCGCATTATGAAATCTCCGGCAAACTTCTTGACTGCTTCCTCTATGATGGGATCCAGCTCGTATTCCCTGAAGATGTAATCACTGCCCGGGCCTTCCAGTCTCAGATAGGTCAGAACCATTTCTACATACCGCTCAATGCGTCCCAGCTCTGAAAGCAGGTTCCTTGACAATTCACTGTCTTCTCCCTGCAGACGTAGTCTCATGGAGGCGATCGGTGTCTTTATCTGATGAACCCACAGAGTGTAATAATCCATCATTCGGGAAGTTTCTTCTCTGGCATCATCAAGAACTGTCTTCTTCTGCCTTATGAGTTCCTGTATGATCTCTCCATAATCCTCGTCATATACAGTATTGGAGCGTGGAATGAAATCGATGAGCTCTGCTGTCATGTTCTTCAGCCTGCTGATTTCCCTGTGCCACTCTGAAAGCACATGGAATCTGTACAGCAGATACGCCAGTCCCAGAATGATGCAGAGCAGAATCGGATAGATTACAGCTTCCAAAGGAAGCCCGTAAAGGGCAAAAGAAATCAGAAACACGGCAAAGAAACCGAAAAATATCGCTAATGTGCCTCGTATGCTTCTGATGTATGTCCAAAACAGTTTCATGGCTTACCCCACTGTATAACCGACACCTGACTTGGTTGTTATGAATTCGTTAAGTCCGGCATTTTCAAGTTTCTTCCTGAGCCTTCCTACATTTACGGTCAGTGTGTTTTCATCTACGAAATTGCCGCTTTCCCAAAGTACTTCCATGAGTTTTTCACGGCTTACGATCTTCCCCTTGTTCTGCATCAGAGTAAGGATCAGGCGGTATTCGTTTTTTGTAAGATCAATTCTTGCATTTTCATAAGTCAGAGTATTATCTCCGGTATTGAGTATCGCGCCTCTGTGTTCGATTACTGGTGATGACATGCCAAAGTCATAGGTTCTTCTTAAAAGTGCCTGCACCTTTGCCGTAAGTACATTCTGATCAAAGGGTTTGGCAATGAAATCATCTGCTCCCATGTTTACCGCCATTATGATATTCATGTTATCGGAAGCGGAAGAAACAAAGATGACCGGTACCGAGGAAACCTTCCTTATCTCACTGCACCAATGATATCCGCTCATGAAAGGAAGCGATATATCCATCAGAATAAGATGAGGCTGGTATTCGGCAAATTCTCCCATGACATTATGAAAATCGGAGACTGCCTTCGCTTCCAGACCCCACTGTCTCATTTGCTCTGTAATGCCCTCAGCAATACCCCTGTCATCTTCCACTATAAGAATCCTGTATTCCATATCGATAATTCTCTTCCATGTTTTTACCTATTATACCATCAAGGTGATTCTGCATAAATGAATCTGCGTCATATGATATCTTAATAATTCATTAAGCCTAAAGAAAACGCCCGAATTTTCGGGCGTTTTTTCATTGATTCGTCTGATTAGTCCTTTGGGAACTTAACAGCAGCCTGTGCAGCAGCCAGTCTTGCGATTGGTACACGGTATGGAGAACATGAAACGTATGTTAATCCAACCTTGTGGCAGAATTCGATTGAGCTTGGCTCACCGCCGTGTTCGCCACAGATACCTAACTTGATGTCAGGACGTGTCTTTCTGCCTAATTCAGCAGCCATCTTAACGAGCTTGCCAACACCTCTCTGGTCTAACTTGGCAAACGGATCCTGTTCGTAGATCTTTGTATCATAGTAAGCGCCTAAGAACTTGCCGGCATCGTCTCTTGAGAAGCCGAATGTCATCTGTGTCAGGTCGTTTGTACCGAAGCTGAAGAATTCTGCTTCTTCTGCGATCTCATCAGCTAATAATGCTGCTCTTGGGATCTCGATCATAGTACCAACATGGTATTCGATCTTTGTATCGCTGTTGGCGATGATTTCATCAGCAACCTTGACTACTACGTTCTTGACAAACTTCAGTTCCTTGACCTCGCCTACTAACGGGATCATGATCTCAGCAACAACCTTCCATTCAGGATGTCTCTTCTGAACGTTGATTGCGGCTTCGATGACAGCCTGTGTCTGCATCTCTGCGATTTCAGGATATGTAACTGCGAGTCTGCATCCTCTGTGACCCATCATTGGGTTGAATTCATGCAGGCCGTCGCATACAGCCTTTAATTCCTCAAAGCTCATGTTCATCTCTGCTGCGAGTTCAGCGATGTCCTTGTCTTCCTTTGGTACGAATTCATGTAGAGGTGGATCCAGGTAACGGATGGTTACCGGGTTACCCTGCATTGCTTCATAGATACCTTCGAAGTCGCCTCTCTGCATTGGCAGTAACTTGGCTAAGGCAGCCTTTCTCTGCTCAACAGTCTTGGCAACGATCATTTCTCTGATGGCCTTGATTCTGTCTGCTTCGAAGAACATGTGTTCTGTTCTTACCAGACCGATGCCTTCTGCACCGAATGCATATGCCTGAGCAGCATCCTTTGGTGTATCAGCGTTTGTTCTGATCTTCAGAGTTCTGATTTCATCAGCCCATGCCATGAATCTGCCGAAGTCACCTGAAATTGATGCCGGAACAGTCTTGATCTGCTGTGCGTAAACGCAGCCTGTAGAACCGTCGATTGACAGCCAGTCACCTTCCTTAACGGTAATGCCGTTAACTGTGAACTGCTTGTTGCCCATGACGATGTCGCCGGCACCTGATACGCAGCATGCGCCCATGCCTCTGGCTACTACTGCAGCGTGGCTTGTCATACCGCCTCTGACTGTCAGGACGCCCTGTGATACGTGCATGCCTTCGATGTCTTCAGGTGATGTTTCAAGTCTTACTAAGACAACCTTCTTGCCTTCATTTGACCATTCAATTGCGTCTTCAGCTGAGAATACTACCTGTCCGCAGGCAGCACCTGGTGAAGCGGCCAGACCCTTTGTGATGACCTTGGCAGCCTTTAATTCTGCGGCATCAAACTGCGGGTGTAATAATGAGTCGAGCTGCTGAGGTTCTACTCTTAATACAGCTTCTCTCTCATCGATCATTCCTTCGTCAACTAAGTCGCAGGCGATCTTCAGAGCAGCAGCACCTGTTCTCTTGCCGTTACGTGTCTGCAGCATGAACAGCTTGCCGTGTTCAACTGTGAATTCCATGTCCTGCATGTCCTTATAGTGGGCTTCCAGCTTACCGCAGATGTCAACGAACTGTGCGTATGCATCTGGTGCTGTTTCAGCTAACTGATCGATTGTCATAGGTGTTCTGACACCTGCAACAACGTCTTCGCCCTGGGCATTCATTAAGAATTCACCGAACAGCTTCTTTTCGCCGGTAGCCGGGTTACGTGTGAAGGCAACACCTGTACCACAGTCTTCGCCCATGTTACCGAATACCATCATCTGTACGTTAACGGCTGTACCCCATGAAGCTGGGATGTCGTTCATACGACGGTAGAAAATAGCTCTTTCGTTATTCCATGAACGGAATACTGCCTTTACGGCTTCCATCAGCTGGAATCTTGAATCCTGAGGGAATTCCTCATTCATGTTTTCTTTATAGTACTGCTTGAATCTGACAACCATTTCCTTCATGTCGTCAGCATCTAATTCAGTATCAAGCTTAACGCCTTTCTTCTTCTTCATATCATCGATGATGACTTCGAATGTGCTCTTTGGCAAGCCCATTACGACGTCTGAGAACATCTGAATGAAACGGCGGTATGAGTCATAGGCAAATCTTGGGTTGTTGGTTGTTCTGGCAACTGTTTCAACAACTTCGTCATTGATACCTAAGTTCAGAATGGTGTCCATCATGCCTGGCATGCTGGCTCTTGCGCCTGAACGTACTGATACTAATAAAGGATTCTCCTTGCTGCCTAAGACTTTTCCTGACTTTTCTTCCAACTTCTTCAGGTAAGTAAGGATCTCTTCCTGAATCTCGTCTGCAATCTTTTCACCGTCATCATAATAACGTGTGCAGGCTTCAGTTGTGATGGTAAAGCCATAAGGAACAGGCATGCCGATATTCGTCATTTCTGCTAAGTTAGCGCCCTTGCCACCTAACAGTTCACGCATATTCGCATTGCCTTCTTCAAACAAATATACATATTTCTGGCTCATAAAAACCTCCCTTTATCTCGACTTCTATATTCTATCAAACAATTGTAAAAAAAACTATTATTTTCAGCGATAAATAACGCTTTTGTCAGGCATTCTCCGGTGCTCACAACTAGGCAAATGAACGTCTTTTGATATATGATGTTATGGAAAGGCAAAATGACTTACGCGAGGTGGCATATGGATAAGATTTTAGTTCTTGACTTTGGGGGTCAGTATAATCAGCTCATTGCCCGCAGAGTCCGTGAAATGGAAGTATATGCGGAGATAAGGTCCTATAACGGTGTTACAATGGAAGACATAGTCCGTTCAGGATACAGCGGGATCATATTTACCGGTGGTCCCAACAGCGTTTACGATCCCGAATCACCTCACTTTGATCCCGCCATATTAGATGCAGGCATCCCGGTTCTTGGGATCTGCTATGGCGCCCAGCTCATCACCTGGATGAGAAAAGGAACGGTCAGAAGCGCTGAAAACTCAAGCGAATACGGCAGAACGATCCTGTACGCAAAAGAAAGCGTTCTGTTTGAAAACATTCCTGCAGCCAGCATCTGCTGGATGAGCCATACCGACTTCATCAGTGAACCGCCACACGGCTTTACGGTAACTGCCACCACAGACAAGTGTCCATGTGCCGCAATGGCCAGCGATGACGAACGCATATATGCCGTACAGTTCCATCCCGAGGTAACCCATACCGAATACGGCAGGACCATATTGAGCAATTTCATTTTCAACGTATGCCATTGCCGCAGACAATGGAAGATGGATGACTTCATTGAAACATCAATAAGCAGATACCGTGATGAGCTTAAGGACAGAAAAGTCCTGCTTGCCCTCTCCGGTGGGGTAGATTCATCAGTAGCTGCCGCGCTGCTGGCAAGGGCGATTGGAAGCGATCTGACCTGCGTCTTTGTAGACCATGGCCTGTTGCGCAAGAATGAGGCAGACATGGTAGAACAGATTTTCAGAAACAGCTTTGACCTGAATTTCATAAGGATCAACGCTCAGAAACAGTTTCTGGATAGTCTCAGAGGCATCAGTGAACCTGAGGCAAAGCGCAAAGTCATCGGCGAACAGTTCATCCGTGCCTTTGAAGAAGCGTCATCACTGATCGGTAAGACAGACATTCTGGCACAGGGTACGATCTATCCTGACGTAATCGAAAGCGGTCAGGGAGCATCCGCAACCATCAAGAGCCATCATAACGTCGGCGGACTGCCCTCCATCATGAGTTTTGAAAAGATCATCGAACCGTTACGTAATCTCTTCAAGGACGAGGTACGTGAAGTTGGCATCAGGCTGGGACTGCCTGCTGAACTCGTATACCGTCAGCCATTCCCGGGACCGGGACTGGCAATCAGAGTGATTGGTGAAGTTACTGAGGAAAAACTGGCTCTGCTCAGAGAGGCGGATGCCATTTTCAGAGCAGAAATCGAAGCCTGTGAAAACAGAGAACAGTTCAGCCAGTATTTCGCTGTCATGACACCGATAAGAACGGTTGGCGTTATGGGGGATGCCAGAACATACGGTTATACTATTGCCCTGCGCTGTGTCACTACTGACGACTTCATGACGGCAGAATGGACAAGACTGCCTTACGACCTTCTGGAAAGATCAGCCAGCAGAATAATAAATGAAGTCAAAGGCATTTCCAGGGTAGTATACGACATAACATCAAAGCCTCCGGGAACGGTGGAATGGGAATAGCATGATAAGCCATCTGATAAAGATGGCTTTTTTCAATCTTTTATGTTGTACAAACCGGCTCAGTTTAAGATATTATGTTAACGAGAGGTGCAAAATGTATAGAATCATAGCCTGTGATCTGGATGAAACACTGCTGAACAGTGAACACATGATATCCGCAAAAGACATAGAATCAATCAGAAAAGCAACAGCGCTGGGAGTAAAGATCGTCCTGGCAACGGGCAGACCTTTCAACTCGACCTATGAAGATCTCAAGCGTCTTGGTCTATATGATAAGGAAGACGAGTACACCATTTCCTTCAACGGCGGTGTACTGACGAAAAACAGAGGCAACCATGTGCTCTACAGCAATGCCATGTCATTTGAAAAGGCATCGCAGATATATCAGTGCGGGCTGAAATACGGCACCTGCATTCACGTCTACACTCTGGATACCGTATACGTATATAATTACTTTCCTGATGAAAGAAAGTACATTGAAGGCCGCATGAACATAGTGGAAACGTTCCAGAAGGATCTTGAGTTCCTGAGAAACGACACCATCGTGAAGATGCTGTTCGTAAATACCGATCAGTCAATTTTACAGGGATACCACCGTGAGATGGCAGACCTGCTTACTGATTTAGAAGTATCATATTCATCAAACCGCTATCTGGAATTCAACTGTTCCGGTGTAGATAAGGGAGCCGGTCTGAGACGTCTGGCCGAGATCCTGAACATTGACATTGCCGATACCATTGCCGTAGGAGATAACATAAATGACCTGCCGATGATAAAGGCAGCCGGATTGGGAATTGGAGTAAGTAACGTCAATCCGCTGATGAGGGATGAATGTGACGTGGTTCTTAGTTCATCCAATGATGAGGACCCGCTTACGGAAGTCATAGAAAGATTCATATTGAAATAAAAAAAGCCATCTGATCACAGATGGCGATTTTTTTAAACTGAGCATACATATATGAGGATAAGAAAAAGGAAAAGGTCATGTATACTCGTTGCAGTAAGTAAATAAAAACCGGCAACGAGCTATTTTCACAGGGGCAAGCCCAACTATCTTCGCCGCGGAAGTGCTTAACTTCTGTGTTCGGCATGGGAACAGGTGTTTCCACTTCGCTATCATCACCGGATTTTCATAATTGAGAGAATGTTCTCTCAAAACCAAATAACAGATCAACTATCTTTCAGTTGAGGGCGTCTTTTAGAAATCATCTTAGATCAAGTCCTCGTCCTATTAGTATCAGTCCGCTGCACATATCACTATGCTTCCACTCCTGACCTATCTACCT
>JAFWGU010000030.1 GCA_017512285.1 Erysipelotrichaceae bacterium
CGCTTCTTTTTCCTCTGGCGTTCTCATGTTGTTCTTCTTACTTGTTCTGCTCACTCGATCACTTCCTTTCTTCCTTCATTGTACTAAAAAAAGTAGATGGGTGTTTTTTTACACCTGTCTACTTTTAGCGTATCACTTCATGCGGGAGGTTTCATTGTCCTTGCTGAAAACAACTATTTCATTAATGACAGATACATTTCCTTGATGTCTTCAACGGTAACCGGACGTGGGTTGCCAGGTGTGCAGGCATCCCTTAAGGCATCTGCTGAAAGCTGATCAACATCTTCCATCGGAACGACATTCTTTAATGACATTTCAATTCCTACGTCTTCGCCGAGTTTCTTGACAGCGGCTACGGCTGCCTTGCGTGCTTCTTCCAGAGGCATTGTATATGCGCCTTCAACACCGAATGCATCGGCGATGTCACGGTACTTTTCACCTGTGCATGGTGCATTGTAGGCCATGACTGTCGGTAACAGGGTAGCGCAGGCCTTGCCATGAGGCATATTGTAGTAAGCTGATAATGTATGGGCCATTGAATGGTCAACGCCCAGTCCAACATTTGAGAAGCCCATGCCGGCAATGTACTGTGCCAGTGCCATTGTCTCTCTGTCAGCCGGCTCATTGTTAACGGCGCCTCTTAAGCTCTTGGCAATCAGTCTGATGGCCTTGATGTGGAACATGTCTGACAGTTCCCATGCACCTGCGGTGATGTATCCTTCAATTGCATGTGTCAGGGCATCCATGCCGGTTGCGGCTGTCAGGCCCTTTGGCATCGTGCTCATCATTGTCGGGTCAACGAAGGCAACTACCGGGATGTCGTTAACGTCTACACAGACGAATTTTCTCTTGTTTTCAACGTCAGTGATTACGTAGTTGATGGTAACTTCAGCAGCTGTGCCGGCTGTTGTCGGTACTGCGAAGATCGGTGTGCATGGCTTCTTGGTTGGAGCTACGCCTTCCAGTGATCTTACATCTGCGAATTCAGGGTTGGTGTTGATGATGCCGATGGCCTTGGCTGTGTCCATTGATGAACCGCCGCCGATGGCGATGATGACATCAGCACCTGCTTCAGCAAATGCCTTTACGCCGCTCTGAACGTTTTCAATTGTCGGGTTTGGCTGAATGTTGCTGTAGATGGTATATGGGACTCCTGCTTCATCCAGCAGGTCCGTAACTTTCTTTGAAACGCCGAACTTGATCAGGTCAGGGTCAGAAGCTACGAATGCCTTTCTGAATCCTCTGCGTCTGATTTCAGGAACGATCTCATTGATCGCACCGACGCCATGATAACTTGTTTCATTTAACACAAAACGATTTGCCATATTATTGTTTCCTCTCTTTCACCTTCATTTTATCAAAGCGAAAAAAACACTACTACGAATAGTAATGTTAATTTAGTCAAAATATTCACAATTCTACTTTCCTACGCAGAAACGTGAGAAGATCCCATCCAGAAGGTCCTCTCTGTGGTACTCACCCAGTATCTCCTTAAGACATCTGTAGGCATTCTGCAGATCCTCATTTACCAGATCCAATGGTATTCCCTGTTCAAGGGAAATCCTGACCGTATCCATTGACTTTCTGGCTTCCTTCATTAATGAGATCTGTCTTTCATTGGTCAGTGCCGGCTGTCTCAGAGCTATCTGATCCTTTTCAAACATCTCGTTGATCTTATTGATCAGATTGTCAATGTTGCCCTCTGAAGCGCTTATTCCCAACGGCAGATCCTCATCCACCAGATCCTGCTTGTTATAGACAACGATCCTGTTAGTGCCCTCTGTATCCTTCAGCAACTGTCTATCCTCTTCATCAATTTCCCTGGAAGCGTCTATGACGACAATTACCAGCTGAGCTTCATTAAGAGCCTGTCGGCTCTTTTCAATGCCTATCTGCTCAATGCGGTTATCCGTTTCATGAATGCCGGCCGTATCGATCAGATGCAGCGTTACGTTCTTAAGGTGTACATCGCCTTCAACCAGGTCTCTGGTCGTGCCGGCAATCTCCGTAACAATGGCCTTATTCTCTGATAACAGTGTATTCAGCAGACTGCTCTTGCCGACATTCGGCTTGCCGACTATGACGGTCTTTATACCTTCCTTGATGATCATGCTGCTCTCGGCAACACTTAATATGTCACTGCACTTGTCCAGCCAGTCATGTACCATCGGCTTTATCTCTTCAGTTGTAATGATTCCTACATCGTCGTATTCTGGATAGTCGATGTTTACCTCAATGTTGGCGATTATCTGCATGACCTCGTCCATTAATGGTTCAAGCATCTTCTTTACGTTACCTGACAGACTGTTTACAGCCAGTCTGGCATTATCCTTGTTATCAGCCTGAATGATGTCGTTGACTGCCTCAGCCTGCGTAAGATCCATCTTGCCGTTGAGGAACGCTCTCTTGGTAAATTCACCGTTGATGGCCTGACGGGCTCCCTCTGCCAGACATAATGCAAGTATTCTTCTGGTAATGAACAGTCCGCCGTGGCAGTTGATCTCCACCATGTCTTCACCCGTATAGGAATGAGGCGCTCTGAATACATTTACCAGAACCTCGTCAACCTTTGAACCGTCCTCGGGATCAATGATGAAGCCATAGTAAATGTGATACCCTTCATATTCTTTTGCTGAACAGCTGAAAAGTCTGTCCAGGATCCTGAAGGTATCGCTGCCGCTCATTCGGATAATTGATATTGCTCCACTGGCAATCATTGATGTGGAGACAGCCACTATGGTATCGTTCAACATACTATTATATTAGCACAAACATCTGTTCAAATGAAAACCTCTCATCCAGTGATGAGAGGTCATCTTTTTACTTAACCAGATGGAACTTTGTCTGCCTGCCGGCCAGGTAATATACCTTTCCGCCGGTATACAGAACGTCTGTTTCCATCGACATTGCCAGTTCGGCCTCAAAGCTTTCTACGTATACTCTGGCATTCAGTTCCAGAGAATATGCGGTATCATCATGCATCGGATAGTCTCCGCTGCCTTCAACGCCGCCCTGTTTGTCCCACAGACCGATGGTTGGTCCGGCTGCGTGGCCATGGAAACCGATCGGATGCGTGTAGATGCATGGCTTGATGCCTTCTTCCTTAGCCTTTTTCAATGAAGCTGCCAGGATCTCATTACCGGTACGTCCGGTAGCGAATTCCCCAGCCGTAATGTCCTGAAGTCTGTTGGCAACTGCCATGGCCTTCTTCAGATCTTCCGGGGCATCCTCTTCATCAGCCTTCAGAATGTAGCACAGTTCCTGAGTATCAGTGCACAGATTGAGATACCTGAATCCCACGTCACAGTGCAGCATGTCTCCCGGCAGGATGACAATGTCACCCTCCATGCGGTTGCCGCCCTTTCTGGTAACTGATACTTCATAGTCAAACCATGGTTCCAGTCCCAGATCGATGGTCTTCTGCAGCATCCAGTACTTGACGTCGTCAGCTGTCGTTACACCGGGGTGAATGACCTTGTTGGAATAGGCTTCCGCGATCATGGTATGAGCTATCTGAATGATGTCATTATAGGCAGCCATTTCGCTCTGGCTTCTGGTCTCCAGCCAGCCTACGGCAATGTTCTCAGCTGATACTACCCTGGCCTTCTGCTCTTCGTCAAAAGCTTCCATCATGTCGCAGTACAGCGTCTTTGACAGTCCGTCTGCGTAGGCAAAGTCTTCAGACATGTTAAGTCCGATTTTTTCCGGATTCAGTTCCTTAAGGAATGAAGCCAGTGCCTGCATCTGAGGAATGGAAGTATCTGTCCACTTCTGAGTGTAGTTTGCCATCGGATAACGGGTAATGCTGTATCTTTCAACCTTTCCCTCACCATTCAGGAAATAAACAAGAATGGTCAGTCTTCTGGCCGTGATCCATGAATAAGGTGTGAGTGTCCAGTAAACCGGATCCTCATTGTATTCATTGTTGGCGATTACCCAGCAGTCGATCTTCGCATTCTTCATGACCTTCGGAAGAATGGTCTCCACTCTCTCCTCCAGCCACTTGTCCAGGATCTTTTCCTGTTCACGGTAGCCCTTGATCTTTGACTTAAGGGAATCAACGCTTGGTATCTGACTTACCAGATATTCCTGATTAGATGTTGCCATGATATCCTCCTAGATCACGAAGTCACCGTGTTCCATGATGGTAACTTCCTGACCGTCATGAGTCGTACCTACGATCTTGATGTCATCGGTTCCGATCATGAAGTCATTATGACTTACTGAGAAGTTTACACCTCTGGCGATGAGTTCTTCTCTGGTCATTTCCGTACCGTTCTTTACACAGTCCGGGAAGCTTGCGCCGAATGCCAGGTGGCAGGCAGCATTTTCGTCAATCAACCCGTTGTAGAAGATCCTGCCCATCTGCCTGATAGGTGACTTCTTGGAAACCAGAGCTACCTCACCAAGCTGTCTGGTGGTTTCATCTCTGAATAAGGCTTCTCTTAAGAATTCAACATTGCATGAAGCGGCACAGTCAACTGCCTTGCCATCCTTGAAGGTAATGCTGAAGTCAGTTACCAGCTTGCCGTTGATGAACAGCGGGAATGAAGCATAGGCAATGCCGTTTACCGAACGGAAGTCAGGGTCCGTGAATACTTCTTCCGTAGGCATGTTGGCTACGTAAGGAGCATTGACGTTCTGAGCTCCCATTTCACCGGCTGAACACCAGATGTGATCCTCAACCAGATCCATGGTCAGATCAGTGCCCAGTTCACTGGTGATGTGCAGTGACTTGAAATTGAAGTCATTGAGCTTCCTGCTTCTGACGGATAGTTCGGCACAGTGCTGTTTCCAGTTTTCAACCGGATCGCTGTCCTCATCGATCCTCATCATCTTGCAGATGGCTTCCTCAAGCTTTGCATAGGCTTCCTCATCTGAGAATTCAGGGAATACTCTCTTAGCCCATTCCAGACTTGGATATACCGTACCGGTCCACTTCTGACATCCCTGATGGATGTAATGGCGGACTACGTTACGCAGCTCGTTGCTGGCATAGGCCTGTGCCTTCAACTTATCATCAGGTACATCGGCGTTGATGAAAGGTCTTGAAGCTCTGACACCCATCTGAACACCCTTGCCGGTTCTTAAGATGGAGTCTATGGCTTCCTTCTTCCATTCAGGAAGATTTCTCAGGGTCTCTACTGAACAGTTGAGAGCCTTGAGATGATCGATCTCCGCATCGTTTATGAATGCCTCTACGTCAGCTGCGCCAGCCGCAAAGGCTTCCTTTGTTATTTCTCTGGCCAGATCAATTGCCAGGGTATCCGTCTGTAATACCATTGTTTCACCGGGCTGAATGTTAACACCGGTCCTGACAAGAACTCTTGCCAGCTTTTCCAATTGCCACTTATTCATCCCTGCGTTTCTCCAGTTCTGCCATGACGACCTTCTTGATCTGCTCAAATGCCTTGTCAGCGTCGTCGTTGTATACGATGTTTCTGAATAACGGAGCGATCTCCATGTCCATTCTTGCCTTGTTCAGACGTCTGGAAATGCTGGCTTCGTCATCCTTGTAGATCTCATTGATCTGCTTTTCCAGTTCCTCAAAGCTGGTTGGCATTACGAAGAATGCCAGTGCATCAGGAATGTTCAGCTTGATGGGTCCGACACCCTGAGCTTCAACTTCGATCAGAACGTTCTTGCCCTTGTTGGTCAGGAATTCTACCTGTGCCTTAGGCGTTCCATAGTAATAGCCGTTGAACTCCGTATACTCCAGCAGTTCTCTGTTCTTTACGGAATCAGCGAATGCCTTATGGGATACGAAATAGTAGTCAACACCGTCAACTTCCCCTTCCTTCATCGGACGGGTCGTCTCAGAAATTGAGAAGAACAGATTCATGTCCTTGTCTTCCAGAAGCTTATGTCTGATAGCTCCCTTACCTACTGAGCTTGCGCCGCTCAGAATTACAACTAAACCTTTTGCCATATTTTTTAATCCCCCATTATTTACATTCACTAATCATTTTCTTCAGCATCTGGTAAGACTTCTCAAAGCTTTCCAGATTCAGTTTCTCTTCAGGTGTATGTACACCTGAACCGATCGGTCCGAATGTGATGATGTCAAGTTTTGGATTCAGAGCCTTGAATACACCGCATTCATTGCCGCCGTGTCCGGCATGTTCCTTTAATTCGCCGCCAGATTCACTGACGACCTTTCTTAACAGTTCTCTCATTGCTGATACAGGTTCATAGTTCCAGCCTGAATACCTGGTGCCCAGTTCATAGCGGACATTCAGATGGCTTGCCAGTATTTCCATTCTGCTTCTGAGATCTTCAGCAGCACTGTCCATTGCACTTCTGATCAGCGTATCCAGCATTATGTCCTTTTCACTCGTTGTCGCGACACCGAGGTTCAGTGAAGTAACCGTCAGTCCCTCAATGACCATTGAACGGTGCTGAAAGCCGTTTGGCATCAGATAGGCATAATCAACAATGTTTCTGCCATCCTTAATATAACACTCTGCCTTGTCAACGCAGCCCAGAACAACCTTTACGGCACCGTCAGAGAACTCTAGTTCCTTCTTCAGATCAGCTTCCGTTGCCCTGAAGAATTCTTCGATCTTCTCAAATGGCGTGTTACTTACGAAGGTAATGTTTGCCAGTCTTGGTATGGCATTGTCCTTCTCACCGCCATTGAAACTGACCAGTTCAAAGTCCATTCCTGCAGCGATGGCTTCCTCAATGACTCTGGCAGCGATCACGATCGCATTGCCCTTCTCAAGATGGATCTGTCCGCCGGAATGTCCGCCGGTAAGACCGGTTATGTCCAGACGGTAGGTAGGCCTGTCATTCCTTACCCACTCAATGTCCTTGTGAATGTAGACGTTACAGCCGCCCGCGGCGCTGATTCCCGTCGTAGTCTCTCCACCGCCGTCCAGGTTTATCATTCTGTCAGCGTGGACATCTTCCGGCTTGATTTCTACTGAGCCAAGCAGTCCGATCTCCTCCATCGTAGTGAAGAAACACTGTAATGGCGGATGCGGCAGTTCATCATCGTCAAGTACTGCCAGCATGTAGGCAACACCATGTCCGTCGTCCCCACCCAGGGTGGTTCCTTCGGCGTGCAGCCAGCCTTCCTCATCAACGTACAGTTTCAGAGGATCGGTCTCAAAGTTATGCGTTGAGCCTTCGACCTTGGCAGGTACCATGTCGATGTGTGCCTGTAAGATCAGCGGTGCTGCGTTTTCATAACCTGCGGATGCCGGTTTCTCTACGATGACGTTCCATACATCATCCTGCTTCCACTTCAGGCCTCTCTCCTTGGCGAAGTTTACGATGAAGTCGCTTATCTTCTTTTCGTGTCTTGATGGATGCGGTATCTTGGCTATCTCATTGAACCAGTAGTTCTGAGGTCTGCTTAAGTCAAATCTTTCCATGTAGTGTCCTTTCTATTTCATCAGATGGTTATCCATCCACTGTGTTATTTCCGTCAGTCTCTTGATACGGTGAGCCGGTTTTCCGCTTCTTGAAAGTTCATGGTTTTCACCCTTGAACATAACGATTTTTGACTCAACGCCGCGGCACTTAAGTGCCGTATACATCTGCAGCGCTTCCGGTACCGGACAGCGGTAGTCTTCAGTAGAATGTATGAACAGTGTCGGAGTTACCGCATTGTTGACATACTTGAGCGGTGACATGCTCCATAATTCCTCGTAGCAATGATAGATGTCTCCGAACTGCTGCTCGATCGGGAAGTCAATGCCGTAGTCGCTTACCAATACCTCTGTGATCCAGTTGGATATTGATCTCTGGGCAGCAGCGCACTTGAAACGGTTGGTCTGGCCGATGATCCAGTTGGTCATGTAGCCGCCATAGCTTCCGCCGGTGACTCCCAGTCTTTCTTCATCAATTGCCGGATATGTCTTTAATACCAGGTCAACGAATTCCATGATGTCCTGATAGTCGATGCCGCCGAACTGATGTCTCAGGTCTGCGAACATGTTGCCCTTGCCGTCTGAGCCTCTCGGGTTGCAGTACATTACGAAGTAACCCTTGCCGGCCCAGTGCTGCATCTCATGGTAATACAGTTCGCCATAGGCAGCCTTAGGGCCGCCATGAATGTCCAATATTGCCGGATACTTCTTATTTGGATCGAAGTCGATTGGCTTTAATACCCAGCCGTCAATGTTAACGGCCTTCTGAACCGTAACTCTCTCCGGGACAGCTACGTAGTAGTCCTTGAATATTACCTTATTGAATGAGGTAAGTCTCTTTACCTTGTTATTCTTTATGAAACAGATTTCCTGCAGGTTCTGCTTCAGCATGGCGATGGTGAAGAATCCGTTATCCGTAACCACGAAGTCATCTACCGTACCGTCAATGTCTATTACCTTGATCAGTTCATCATTTACCAGCTTCAGCAATACTCCTTTATCCTTATCGCAGGTGATGAAGTAGTTAATGCCGTCATAATTGAAGTAATTCTTGCAGCGGCCGTAGCGGGAATCCGTAGCGGTTGAATTATACATTGAGTATTCGGTATCGACTCTTAGTTCCATTTTGCCGTTTTTCAGTTCATAGAACTTGCCGGCTTCCATTTCGCCATAGTCTCTGCCGAAGGTACCCTTTACATATATCTTACCATTTTCTTCGAAGACTCTGTGGATCTGCATCTTCTCAGAATATATTTCCTTGACCTTGTTCTTCTTTGGATCATACTGATAGATCCTGTCCCACTTGGTCATTACCGTTTCAAAGTCATTGGCACAGATGATCAGTTTGCCGTTGATCATCTCAAAACTGCCGACATTGAAGGTGTCAGGAACGATCTTCTTTACAGTCCAGTCATTCTTGTCAACCATGTACAGTGAAGTACGGTTGCCGTTTACTACTCCTGCCCCGTTAAAGACGAACGGATATTCATCAAAGATGATGTAATCGCTGTTTTCCTTAACATCGTCATCATGAGCCTTCTTCTCCTCATCGCTCAAGGTGAAGTAGTTCGGGCAGTTCATGTTTGTATCAACGGATACGACCAGATGATTTTCGTCGAAATCGATCACTCTGCCTACCGGCAACGGAATTGTAAAGGCTTCCTCATTGCCCTCAGGCGTTACCCTGAAGAACCTGGAAACAGGTTTCTTTTCCCTGCCGTTATCCACGAAGAACACACCATCCTTCAGAACGGCATAGTTAATCCCCTTCATCCAGCGAGAAACCTTCCTGATCTTTCTGTCAGCGACATTCATAGCCAGTAACTGCTGACGGTAGCCGTTGTTCTTCATGTCGGTTTCCGTACGCACGAAAAACAGCATATCCTTCTGCCTGTTGATGTTCAGATTGGAAAGAAACGTAAATTCCTTAAACTTATCGAGTTCTATCTGTTTCATAGTAGATCCTCCCTTATTTGATTTTCTCTGCCAACGAGTCTTCATTAACGCAGAAAGTCAAATAATAGTGAACAGGAGAGAACCTGTTAAGTTCTCTCCTGTGTTTAATCCGTAACCTTTACTTTATTCCGGGCACTTGACGAACCAGAAGATGTGGTTAGCCTGTGGGTTATTGATAACACCGGTTGTACCAGGTTTCTGTAATGATACTGAACCGTAGCCGAATAATGGAACGTTGAAGCACATTGTTTCAATTGCATATGTTTCAGCTTCGTGTAACTTAGCGAAACGAGCTTCACCTTCTAATTCCATGGATTCGAACAGCAGCTTGTCATATGTCTCATCACCGAAGAATGTTCTTCCCTCTGGGTCATTGTAGATTGCCATCAGTTCGAGGTAGTTCCATGGATCCATGTAGTCAGCTGAGAAGGCATTTCTAGCCAGGTCGTAACGTCCATAGCTTCTGTCATCGAAGAATGTACGTAATTCAGCTGTCTTTAATGTTACGTCAACGTAGATGTCCTTTAACTGTTCCTTGATAACTGCAGATACTGTGTCATGCATAGCGTTCTGGTTGTAGTAGTATTCAAGCTTCAGTGTGTTATCTGGACCGTAGCCGTACTTTTCCATGATTGCCTTAGCTGCATCCTTATCGGTGTAAACAAGCTTGTGCTCGTTATCCTGATTTGTACGGAAGTCACCCTTGAAGTCAGGAATGCCTACTGGTAAGAAGCCGTATAATTCATAGTAAACATCGCCGGCATCCAGAGCTGTAACGAATGCGCTTCTGTCGATACCTAACTGCAGAGCACGACGGATCTCAACGTTCTGTAATGCTTCGTTTGATGTGTAGCAGTTGATGTTCATGTAGTAGTTGATGTTGCCGTGAATGTCGATTGCGTCTGCCAGGTCAGCAACCTTTGTTGCACTTGAGTCTGCAGATGTATCGTAGTCAATTTCACCGGTCTGGAATGCCATCTGGCTAGCTTCCATTGAAGGCATGATCTTAGCGATGAGCTTATCGCAGTATACCTGATCAGCTAATGCGAAGTATGGGTTCTTTTCCAGAATGTATTCACTTGCTGAGTCGATCTTTGTTGGAACGAATGCACCAGTTGTCGGATAACCAACAGTATTTGACCACTCTGAATCCTTTTCAGGAGCGATTTCAGGACGTAATGCAGCGAATACCTGTGTCGGTAATAATGATACGAAGAATGGGCACTTTGCATTCAGGGTGATTTCGAGTGTGAAATCATCGAGTGCCTTAACGCCTACGTCATCCATGTCAGCAACAGCGTCACCTACGTGTGCTTCAGCATTGGCGATGTAGTTAGTGATCATTGTCAGGTAGCCTACATCTTCGTAGCCCATGCCGATACAACGCTTGATGCCGTATACATACTGATCAGCTGTCAGAGCAACACCGTCACTCCACTTTGCATTTGGATCAAGCTTGAATGTGTATACTGTGCCGCTGTCATCAATTGAATAATCGATACAGTCGCCCTTTGCTGGTGAGCCATCTTCTGTTAAGTAGAATAATGGGTACCAGATCTCATTATGGATCTCAGCTGTAACGGAGTCACCGCATCTTGCCGGGTCCATGTATGTTGGTTCACCACCAACTGAGTATGTGAAGGTCTTCTTGTATGTCGGCTCACTTGGAGTGTCTCCGCCGCCACCGCCGCCGCCACAGGCTGTCAGTGATAAAGCCATCAGAATTGCTAATACTAATGCTAATAATTTTTTGTAATTCATAGAGTTCCCCTTTCTTAATTACTTTTCATACAGATGGCATGCAACTGTACGAGTTCCGACCTGAATTGGTTTAGGTCTTTCTTTATGGCATCGTTCTGTAGCCCTGGTGCATCTGGTACAGAACGGACAACCCTCAGGAGGGTTGATCGGGCTTGGCACTTCTCCACCAAGTACGATTCTCTGCTTATTCTTGGCTACATCCGGATCAGGGATCGGAATAGCTGACAATAAGGCAATTGTGTATGGGTGCAGCGGACGATGATAAACGTCATTTGAAGGTCCGCATTCTACCAGGTGACCCAGGTACATTACACCGATACGGTCTGATATGTGCTTGACCATTGAAAGGTCATGCGCAATGAACAGGTAGGATAATCCCATTTCCTTCTGAATGTCCTTCAGCAGGTTTACAACCTGAGCCTGAATGGATACGTCCAGAGCGGAAATAGGTTCGTCACAGACGATGAACTTCGGATTGACTGCCAGTGCTCTGGCAATTCCGACACGCTGTCTCTGGCCGCCGGAGAATTCAGCAGGATATCTTCTGATATGGTCAGGTTTCAGTCCTACGATCTTCAGCAGTTCAACGACTCGCTGTTCTCTTTCTTCATCAGTGTTGTAGATGTTGTGAATGATCATCGGTTCCTTGATGATCTCACCTACGGTCATACGTGGGTTGAGAGATGCATATGGATCCTGGAAGATCATCTGCATGTCCTTACGGAAACTGATGAGTTCCTTGCCATGCAGCTTGGCAATGTCCTTGCCTTCAAATTCTATTGAACCGCTTTCCGGTTCATAGATCTTTACGATGGTACGGCCAAGAGTTGTCTTGCCGCATCCTGATTCGCCTACAAGACCGAATGTCTCATTTTCCATTACGTCGAATGATACATCATCAACGGCCTTGACGATCTGCTTCTTGGTAAATATTCCCTTGGTAACATCGAAGTAGGTCTTAAGATTTCTGACGCTCAGAATAGGTTTTTCTTCGCTCATTGTTTCACCGCCCTTCTATCTAACAGCCAGCAGGCACACTGGTGTCCCTTGCTGATGTCGGTTACTTCAGGTTCGTAATCCTTGCAGACTCTCATTGCCTTCTCGCATCTGTCGACAAACGGACATCCCTTTGGAGGATTCAGCAGGTCAGGCGGAGATCCGGCAATTGGAGTAAGGCTCTTCTCGTCGTCATCTTCAGGATTGGATATGCATCTCAGCAATCCTTCCGTGTATGGGTGCTTTGGATTGTAGAAGATGTCCTTATCCGTTCCGATTTCAACGATCTTGCCGCCATACATGATGGCAATTCTGTCACACAGCTTGGCAACCACGCCCAGGTCATGAGTGATCATGATGATGGCTGAGTTGCTTTCACGCTTCAGATCATCGATCAGTTCGAGAACCTGCGCCTGAATCGTAACGTCCAGGGCTGTGGTAGGTTCATCAGCGATGATCAGCTTCGGGTTATTTGCCAGGGCAATGGCAATTACGATTCTCTGTCTCATGCCGCCTGAGAATTCAAACGGATACTGAGTGATACGTTTTTCAGGAGAAGGAATGCCAACCTTTCTGAGCAGGTCCAGCGCCTTTTCCCTTGCCTGTTCCTTGGTCATGTCAGTGTGATTGAGCATCGGCTCGATCAGCTGCGTTTCTACTTTCAATACTGGGTTAAGGAATGTCATCGGGTCCTGGAAGATCATGGCCATTGAATTGCCGCGGATCTCACGCATGAACTCATCGTATTCCTTTTTCTTTGCGAACTGGCTTGGAGAAATGTCCTTGCCGTCGAATAATATCTTGCCGCTTTCAACGATTCCGTTTTCAGCCAGCAGGCCGATGATGGAATACATCATCTGGCTCTTTCCTGAACCTGATTCACCAACTACGCCCAGAGCTTCACCCTGTTCTAGCTGGAAGGAAACATTACGTACAGCCTGTACTCTTCCTGAATCAGTCTTAAATTCAGTTCTGAGATCATTAACTACTAACAGTGCCATCTGACTACCCCCTATCTTGTCCTGGCCTGGAAGGCTTCACCGATGCCGTCACCGACGAAGTTGAGGGCCAGAATGGTAAGGCTTATGGCGGCTACCGGCCATATGATCTGAATCGGTGTAGTGAATATCAGCGATCTGCAGTCATTTGCCAGCTTGCCCCAGCTTGGTACTGCCGGGTTAAGACCAATGCCTACGAAGCTTAATGAAGCTTCTGTAAAGATTGCGCCAGGTACCATCATGGTCAGAGAGACGATGATTGGACCTAGGGCATTTACTACCAGGTGTCTGAGAAGGATACGGGAGTGGCTGGCACCGATTACCTTGGCAGCCAGTGAGAATTCCATTTCCTTCAATGACATCAGCTGGGCTCTTACCTGTCTGGCCATTCCGATCCAGCTGGTAAGACATATGGCCAGCATCATTGATCCGATGCTGTCGCCAAATACTAATCTGATCAATACGATATATATAAGTGATGGAACAGCGTAGATTACGTCAATGATTCTCATCATGATCATGTCTACTCTGCCGCCTACGTAGCCTGATATGCCGCCGTACAGTACGCCGATGACCAGGTTGATCGCTGCTGTCGCAAAGGCGATTGACAGAGATACGCGGGCACCGTACATTACTCTTACGAAGATGTCACGTCCCAGCTTGTCTGTGCCAAACAGATGCTGCATGCTTGGCAATGCGTTTCTGTTTGCCATGTCCTGGGTATCAAACTGATATGGAGATACCATAGGCACGACTATTGCCAGAATGATGATGATGGTTAAGAAGATCAGGCCAAACAGTGCCAGTTTGTTTCTTCTGAATCTGTCCCATGCATCCTTGGCGAATGTCTTAAGCGCCATCGCTATGAATTCAGAGTTTTTCTCTTCTTCAGGCAGTTTTTCGAATAAATCATCACTTAATGTCAGTTTTGCTTCACTCATCTAACCACCTACTTTCCTAACTTGATTCTCGGGTCGACAATAGCAGCTACTACGTCGGATATGAGATTCATTATGATTACCAGTGCGCCGAACAGGATTGTCAGGCCCATGACCAGCGTATAGTCACGGTTGGTAATGCTGTTGGTGAATTCAGCACCGATGCCCGGAACTGAGAACAGTGTCTCAATTACCAGTGAGCCAGTGATCATGCCGGCAAATAACGGACCGGAATAGGTAATTACTGGCAGCAGTGCGTTCTTCAATCCGTGAAGAATGATCGTTCTGGTTTCCTTATTACCCTTACTGCGGGACAAGGTGATGTAGTCTTCATGCATTACATCTCTGATGGAGCTTCTTGTTAACCTTGTTACGGAAGATATAGGTCCAAGGGACAGTGCCGCAACAGGCAGGACGTAATACTGAGGACCGTTAAGTCCAACGATCGGAAGCCATTTGAGTTTTACCGCAAACAGTATCATGATCATAAGCGCGAACAGGAAGTTCGGCATTGATACGCCCAGCGTGGTGACTACAGTGATTACACTGTTCACCCACCTTTCCTTTGCCAGGGCCGCGATGATACCAAGGGTAAGACCAATGACCATTGATGTTACGAAGGCGATGGCTCCCAACTTGGCCGTTACAGGGAAACGAAGGGAGATAATGTCAGAAACCTGTTTTCCCTTTTTGGAGATTGATTCACCGAAGTCACCCTTTGCGGCATTCTTTAGGAAGATCAAATACTGCTCACTTAAGGGCTTGTCCAGATGGAACTTTTCCCTGAGTGCCTCGTATGTTTCCGGAGCCATTACCTTGTTATCCTGTTCAAAAGGATCGCCAGGCATTGCTCTGACGCCAAAGAATGTAATTGTAGATAATATGAGAAGTGTTATAGCTCCAATAACAATTCTCTTGAAGATGTACTTTAACATACTCTACTCCTTCCAAACACGTAATGATTTTAAACATTTATAATCGAGATTTTACTCTCATTGATGTAAATATTCAACTATTTTTCATCAAAAAATGGAAATATTTACATGTAATTATCTATTTTTCTTCATTTTTTTATGAAAATTTTTACATTTTATTAAAAATGTCCCATTTTTTCAACACGCACACACAAAAATTCGATAATAGAAATCAAGCCCAAAATTGAAGAAACATGGAGAATCCTACGTTCCGCATGGCAAGCCATAACGAAAAATGGAGAAATTCTCCATGTTTTATTTTTCTGGTGTATAATTCACTTAGAAGCGGTA
>JAFWGU010000031.1 GCA_017512285.1 Erysipelotrichaceae bacterium
CGCTTCTTTTTCCTCTGGCGTTCTCATGTTGTTCTTCTTACTTGTTCTGCTCACTCGATCACTTCCTTTCTTCCTTCATTGTACTAAAAAAAGTAGATGGGTGTTTTTTTACACCTGTCTACTTTTAGCGTATCACTTCACACGGATCCTTTTTTATAATTCCGTATATTTTCTGTTAGATCCCCTGGCCTTTTCAGCCGGATACTTAGCAGCGTTCTTCTTCATCTTGCGGTAGACAAGATCGATCGGGTCTTCACCGATCTTCAGACAGAACATCAGACAGTAAGTCATGATGTCAGCTATTTCGTCATTAATGCCTTCCCTGTCGTGATCACCATTTCTGTCAAACTGATAATGTTCCAGCAATTCATTGGCTTCAAGAACGATAGATTTGGCAAGATTGTCTTCACTATGAAACTGATGCCAGTCCCTTTCTTCGACAAAACTGTCGATATACTTCAATAATTCATCCATGTGACTTACCTCCTCCAGGTTATTCTTTCACATATTTAAGCTGCAGTCAAAAAAAGCACTTGCTGCTAAAGCGTTATGACTTCAGCATCGAGTGCCTTTGCTTCTACCAATGAATGTGTTGATATGACGGCTGTCTTATTCTGCCTTCTGATGAACCCTGCCACCCTGATAATAAGTTCGCTGTCCATTCCCTTAAACGGTTCATCCATTAACAGCAGATCACTGTCAAACATCAGACATCTTGCCAGTGCAACTCTGCGGGCCATGCCGCCGGACAGTTCATCAATCCTCAGATTACCGTCAATTCCAAGCTCACACAGCATTTCGTCCGTTTCCTTTTCCCTATCTGTAACAAGCAGAACATTGTCTCTGACTGAAAGCCACGGCAATAGTCTGTCTTCCTGAAACATGAAGGAAACCTTTCTGCCCCCAATGTCAACAGTACCCTCATCAGGCTTCAGTAATCCGCCAAGAAGCTTAAGCAATGTCGTCTTACCAAGTCCACTGGCACCCATCAGACATGTTATTCCTTCCTCAATCTCCAGTGAATAATCCTCAAATACAGGCTTGTTATCATAACTGAACGAAACATTATTTACCTTCATTGCTCTTACCTCTGAAAAGAACCTTTCTTATGATCTTTTCAATGCACATGCTGAGGATAATCACCACACTGGTCCAGGCAAACAGATCCGGTGTTTCCAGGTATATCTTGGCATAGTACAGATCAGTACCGATGGCACGCAGAGGCTGACTGAGAACTTCGGCAGCTATGCCGCTTTTCCACGCCAGTCCCATTGCTGAAACGCAGCCAGCCAGAAACCCTGGGAAAGCAGAAGGAACGTATATGTATCTGAACTTCTTCCAGCCTGATAACTGATAAGCTTTGGCCATTTCTAGCAGGTTTCTGTCCGTAGCCTGATACTGGGCAATGATGTTTTCCCATACTACAGGTATTACCATAAGCATGGACATCAGAATCGGAACCGCCGTTCTGTTCATCCACAGCAAGGCCAGAATGATGAAACTGGCTACCGGAGTAGCCCGGACTATTCTGATTAAAGGTGACAGTAACGAATCCGCAAGACTGCTGCAGCAGGTCAGAATTGCCAGCAGTACAGCCAGTACAATTCCCAGCATGTAACCTGTAATTATCCTGAATATGGTGGTCGCTGTTGCCAGCCAGAACCTGGAAGTAACTATCAGCCTTCCAAGAGAATCAATCACGGCAAAAGGGCTGGGCAGGATCAGTTCCTTCCCAACCTTCAGTGCACACAGATACCAGACAAGCATCCAGAATGCAAATGAAATTACCTTGCCTAAAAGTTTATTCTCCCGGATAGAAGTCATCGCCAGGCATCTTTCCTCCTATTGACTTAGGATCTGCTTCAAACAGCACCTTGTAGTAACCTTCAATTGCCCCTCTGATGTCTTTCCCTGATACGAAAATCAGATTGGCATCAGGAATCGCCTTGGCAGCTATGGCTGCTGCAGGTACTATTTCATACTTTGCGCAGAATTCTCCAGCTTCTGCCGGATTGTTCTTGACGTAATTGATTGACTCTTCATATTCCTTAAGGAACTGTTCAACAGCTTCCTTGTTGTTATCATAGAATTCAGTTCTGACAACTACACATCCCATGGTCAGAACACTGCCATTCCCGACCTTATTCCATTCTTCCGTCAGATCAAGAGCCTTACGGTACTCCTGATTCTTTACCAGTATGGTAGTAACAGCCGGTACCGGTAACAGACACACTTCAATTCCTCCGCTGGCAGCGCTTGCCGTTATTGCTGCGCTGTCCAGAAACTGGATAAACAGATCTTCATTTGGCTTAAGACCGTTCTTCTCCAGAATGTAGTTAAATACGTATTCAGGGTTGGCTCCCTGGCCGGTCATGTTGATCGTCTTTCCCTTCAGGTCTTCAACACTGTGAATGGTATCTCCTTTTTCAAGAATATATAGGACACCGGCAGTATTCAAAGCGATTATCTTAACCCCGCCATTCATCTTGTTATAAAGAGTACTAGCAACATTTGTCGGTACGGCTGCGATGTCAAGTTCCCCGGAAGCGATCATTGCTACCATGTTAGCCGGCTGTTCATCAACAGTAACGGCATATTTATTCAATGATTCGTCATTGGCATTTCTTTCCAGCAGATAACTGGCGCCGATTCCCGTAGGACCTTTCAATACGCCTAATCTCACTTCATAGCGTACCTGTTCCGCCGGTTTTGGCTCCTCTTTTTTCGTACAACCTGCCATCAAAGACAGTACTATTAACGTGGCAAATATGCTAACTATAATCCTTTTCATAAACAACCCCTCTAGTACTTCTTCAAAGCATCATAATTTACAAGTATAATGTTTCTGCCCTTCCTTCTGATGATGTTCTTTTCTTCCAGATCATCCATCGCCCTGTAAAGTGAACTGCGGCCGATGTTCAGATTTCTGGCAAGCTCGGTGTAAGAGACTTCAAGCCTGAACTCTTCTCCGAACCTGCCTGCAGCGTTGAGCAGATAACCTATCAGACTGTTTTCAGATGAACTGTTGGCCAGAAGATTGATCTTACGGTTCAGAAAACGGATCCTGTCGCTCAGAAATCTGACATAGTTCATGGCAAAAATCTCGTGATCTCTGATGCACTGCTCAACCAGAGCTTCACTGAAGAAAATGATCCTTGTTTCCTTCACGGCAGTAATTTCCGTGACATATGGCGTATCGTCATTGAACATGGATGCCACGCCGAAGAAACTGCCTGCTTCGATCTTACGCATCGGAAATCTTTCACGAGTCCCTGTCTGCATGGACACGGAAACAGCACCCTTCAGAATGTAGGCCAGTGATCTGATGTACTGCTGTGGTCTGAAAATGACTTCACCCTTGCCGTAATCCGTACAGATTGCTCTTTCATCCTTCAGAATGGAAAGGGTTTCACTGTTCTTCATTCCCTCAAACAGGAAGGTAGAACATATCTGACTTAATTGTTTTCTTGTTACACCTGCTAAATTCATAATGCCTCTTTTGTCCCGTTTGGGACAATTTTATTATGTGTTTTCATATTTATAAAGTCAATCCAAATTCGAATATATCAAAGTAATGAAAAAGCACTGGCATTAATATCAGTGCTTTCTGAATTCAGATGGCAGGGGATAAGTGAATCGAACACTTATCAACGGTTTTGGAGACCGTTGTTTTACCACTAAACTAATCCCCTATTCGGCAAGTGTTATTTTAGCACATTATTTCCTCTGTTGTATAGTTTTTTATTTAAAATTCCCAAACAGTTATACAAAAAGAAAATGGTTCACAATGAACCATTTAGCTTTCCTGGTCTCTCTGGATGTAGCCGCCGTCTGACATGGCATCGCCGCCCCACTGGAACGTGATGCCCCCTTCTTCGTTATATCCGTAGATGGATGACTGACGGTTGGCATAGTTTTCATCAAATCCGATGAAGTAGAATGCCTGATTGTCATAGATCAGATCAAAGTCCTTCCATTCGTCATTTTCCTCGATGTAGAAGGATATCGTGACTGCTACGGTGTTTTCATCATTTGTCACACCGAACAGATAGCATGTGTTGTCCTTATCCATGGCTTTTACATAACCGTAGGAATTAACCGGGAAATACACGGAGCTTGTTTCTTCACAGAAGAAGTTGGCAATCAGATCCGGTTTGTCAGATTCAAATGTACCGACATGAGCCTTGGCTCCAACGCCGTTATTGCTTCTGGAGAAATACAGCAAGGTATCTCTGTCAACGTGAGCACTGTGAATGATGCGGTAGTTCAGCGCGCCGGCTTCCCTCTCCGTTACATCCAGGGCACCTCTTGGATACTCATAGAGATAGTCATAGACAAAAACCATTATGCAGACATAAAGTATGCCGAATAACAGTACTAATCCGAGTGCCTTTGCCAGTCCCTTTAAAAATCTCTTCATATAGAACCCCGACTTTCACAATGATTATACATTCATGCAATGCATTTATCAAGCATCGTAAACTTTAAGCTTTAACTAAGAAAAATAACCAAAATAAGGTATAATACTGATATTGAAAGAGGTGCAGACTATGGTCATACCGAAATCTTTTGACGATGGCAGGGATTTTGAATCAATGTTGCTGACAAGCATCCTTGGTACTTTCATAGCACTCAAGGAGGATCTGATCTCTTTAAAGCAGGCAGAAAGCTACTGGTTCAGCGATCTGACTGCAGAGATATTTGAGGAGCTCAGTCTGTCTGCTGAATTAGTTGCAATCATTCAGGAAGGCGTTCAGCTTAAGAAACTGTCCCAGTACTCAACGATATACGAAGAACAGCTTGATAAGCTCATTGAAGCCAGCAAGAACCTTATTGCCAGATATTACACGGATTACGACGATACAAACGCCGGAATTATAAACTAGTGAGGAATTATACATGAAAGATTTGATTAAACAGAAAGTAATTGACTACACACCCGAATTATTGAAGTATCTTGAAGAACTGGTTTCCTATCCTTCAGTATTCAGTGAAGATGCTCTTCCCTTCGGTCAGGCAAACATCGACTGTCTGAACCATGCCCTGGAAATTGGAAACAATCTCGGATTCAAGGCTGTTAACGTTGACAATTATGCCGGTTACATTGAAATCGGTCAGGGGGATCAGGTAGTAGGGATCGTCGGACATCTTGATGTTGTACCTGTATCCGATACCTGGAAGACGAACCCGTTTAAGATGACACTCATTGACGGAAAGTACTACGGACGCGGTACATCAGATGATAAGGGCGGTGTACTATGCGGACTTATTGCCATGAAGATCGTCAATGAACTGGTTCCTGACATGAAGAAAAGGATAAGACTCATAATGGGCTGTAATGAGGAAAGCGGCTCAGCATGTTTGAGATACTATGTAAAGAAGTGTGGTGCCGTAGACTGCGGCTTTACACCGGATGGGTCATTCCCTATCGTCTTTGGTGAAAAAGGAATGGTTGGCGCTGCTCTCAAGGCTCCGACATCCAAGATCCTGGATGTCAGAGGCGGAACAGCCCGCAATGCCGTTTGTGCCAGTGTTACCATTGAACTTCCGGCCGATTCCTTTGACCTAAACATTCTGTATGATTATCTGGATGAAAACGGGCTTGAACATCAGATCACCAAGGGTGATACCTGGAAACTGCGTATCTTCGGCAAGGCAGCTCACGCCTCAACTCCGGAAGAAGGCCTGAACGCTATTTCGTACACCATGGAAGGTCTCTACAAGGCCGGTATCGATGATGAATTTGTAAACGCCTATCATAATCTTGTAGGAACAGGCTACTATGGCGAAAAGGCCGGTGTCGACCTGAGTGATAATTACGGCAGACTCACATTCAATATCGGTGTCATAAAGAAGGTTGACGATGCGGTCGAGGCATCAATCGATATCAGATTCCCGGTAACCATGAAAAAGGAAACTGTCATTGAGAAACTGCAGAAAAACGGCAACGGCTGCATCATCAATATCGGAGGCGTAGATCCCCTTTTCTTCCCTCTTGAACATCCGATGATCAAGGCAATGCTCAAGGCGTACTATGATGTAACAGATTCACAGTATGAACCTCTTACAATGGGTGGAGGCACCTATGCCAGAACCATGCCAAACATCGTTGCCTTCGGCTGCGATACCCTTGAATACAACTGGCATATCCATGACGACAATGAATTCGTTACTCTGAAAAGCCTGCAGACGCAGACAGAAGTATATGCCAATGCCCTTATAAACTTACTTGAAATATAGTTCCATCTGCTGATGGAACTTTTATTTGTGATAGAATGTAAACATGAACAAATCAGTATTACCACAGGATGAATATGACACCACCAAGCTCGATATTCTGGCAGAAGTGCCGGAAAATGATTTCAGGAAAGCAGTTCCTGAGCTTTTCAGATGGACAGAAGACAGTGAATATGCCATTTACCCTTTCGTAAATGACTTACTGGCATACAGGCAGACCGGCGCAGTTGACGAGATAAGAAAAGTCTTCAGGACCGATAATGCTAAATGGCAGAAAAACCTTCTCAGTGATCTGATCGTCAGACTGAATAAGGAGAATAAGGAGAAACTGAAAACTCTGATAGAGGATGCACGCAAAAGAAGCCTTAAGGAAGAGTCAGAGCTGTGTTATCAGTACTGCTTTGAAGGCAAGCCGCTTATCAGAACGGCATGCCGGTATGATTGCCCTGTTCTTGCTGAAACAAAACTGAAGGTATGGAATGAAACATTCATTGACATCTACCCAAAAGAAAGATTCATCAACTACAGCATGGCTGAACAGACCGAATACTTCCTTAACATCGTAAATGACCCTAATCAGTCTTTCTATGTACTGGAGATCGATGGCCAATGTGCCGGATACATGTGCTGCGGAACTCCCTTCACACCGTATCTTCACTATCAGCAGTGCATCAATCTGCTCAACCTTTTAAAGATCTCACAGGGCAAGGGTCTGGGCAGAAAGATGTTTGAACTGGCAGAAAACATCATCAGGTTCAGAGGATATGATGAATTCTTCCTGATGTGCAATAAATATAACTACCCTGCCCAGAAATTCTATGAACACATGGGTGGAATCAAGATGTTTGTTGATGAGGACGATGAAAACAGATCAAAGCCTCAGATCAGATATCATTTTTCCATTAACAAGGAGGAAAACAAATGATCAAAATAGCAATTTCAACGCGTTACGTCAGCGATATAACCAACGGTTCAAGATACAGACGCTTTTACACCACTTTCCCATACAGGGAAATAGCTGAAGAACTCGACTGGCTCTTCATCCCCTTTCTGTCCGTACAGCACATCGACGAGATAGCAGAGATGTGTGATGCCCTGATCATACCGGGCAACAGTGCCGACGTTGATCCTGTCAACTATGGCGAAGAATTAAGACCTGAGACAAACCTCTATGACTTTGAAGTATATTCTCAGGATAAAGCCGCAATCCATGCCTTCAACCGGCTCGGCAAGCCGATACTGGGAATCTGTGCCGGCATTCAGGTCATAAACGTTGTATTCGGCGGCAGTCTGCATCAGCACATTGAAGGCCACAGAGATGCCAACCATCACATTACACTGAACAGAGATTCACTTCTCTACAGAATATACGGTAACGAAGACATCATTACCAATTCTTATCATCATCAGTGTGTTAACAGGGTTGCCGATGGCTTTAAAGTCACTGCCATGAGTGACGACGGCATTGTCGAGGGCATTGAAAAGGACAACATTCTGGCCGTACAGTGGCATCCTGAGATCTCCCATGACTATGATTTCTTCATTAACTGGCTGAAGCTGAGTCAGACGGATTGACAGTAACAAAGATAACTAACTATAATGAATGAGAACTTCAGGGACAGGTGAAATTCCTTACCGGTGGTATACCCCACGAGCCTTTGGCTGACATGGTGAAACTCCATGGGCGACAGTATAGTCTGGATGAAAGAAGTGTTTTCTTCCATAAAAATACCCGGAGGTTTTGATGTGAGAGCCTCCTTTTATTTCGGAGGCAGAAAGGAGACATAATGTCTGAAAAAAGTAATTTTAACATCAAAACTATTGCCAAGATCGCAATTCTGGCCGCAGTCGCAGTCGTATTAATGCTGTTTGACTTTCCGCTGCCGATTGCACCGAGTTTCTACAAGTTGGACTTCAGTGAAGTACCGGTGCTGCTCGGTGCATTTGCCTTGGGGCCATGGCAGGCTGCCTGCATTGAATTCGTAAAGATCATGCTCAACTTCCTGTTCAATGGCACATTTACCGCAGGCATAGGCGAACTGGCAAACTTCCTAATGGGATGTGCATTTGTCGTACCGGCAGGCATCATATACAAGAAGGAAAAGACAAAGGCAGGAGCCATCAAGGCACTTGTGATTGGAACCTTGTTCATGGTCATTGCCGGAGATCTTCTGAACTACTTCGTATTGATACCGGCATATGTAAACATCGTTCATTATCCTCTGGAAGCCATCATCGCTGCCGGGCAGGAAAAGATTCCGTTTGTCAACAGTCAGCTGACCCTTGTACTGGTTTGCGTTACGCTGTTCAATCTCATCAAGGGAATCCTTGTTTCACTGATAACTGCCCTGCTGTACAAGCGGGTATCACCGCTGTTACACAGCTAGAAAACAAAAAAGACTGTACTTGTCGTACAGTCTTTTATTACGGTCAGATTATGATTATACGCAGGTATAACCGCCGTCTACAGCGATTGTCTGACCTGTAACATAACTTGACTCTTCAGCGCCTAAGAAGATGGCTACTGAATTCAGTTCACCAGGACGGCCATATCTCTTCATTGGAACAGACTGGTTGGCAAATGCCTGGAAATAATCTGAATCAAGAGTCTGCGTTGTTAATTCTGTATAGAAATAACCAGGGCAGATCGTGTTGACAGTGATGTTGGCTGTAGCTAATTCAGCAGCGGCTCCTCTTGAGAAGTTAACAACAGCACCCTTTGTTGTGTGGTATGCAATTGTAGGAATAGCTGTATTACCAACTAAGCCGTAAATTGAAGCGATGTTGATGACGCGGCCGTATGACTGCTTGCCTTCTGCCATGGCTTCCTTCATGAAGTTAACGAATGCCTGTGTAACAGCGAATACTGATGTCAGGTCAAGATTCAGTGTGAAATCCCAGTCCTCTCTCTTGTAATCAACTAATGGTGTGCCTGTGCCCTTTTCTCCACCGGCATCATTAACGATTACTTCGCAATGACCGAAATGTTCCTTAACTGCAGCAACTGCTGCCTTGATTGATTCTGCGTTTGTTACGTCACAAGCAACTGGAAGTACATCGACTCCGTACTTTTCTGACCATTCCTTAGCGCTGGCTTCAAGTCTTTCAACTCTTCTTGCCAGTAAGACGAGGTTAGCGCCCTGTTCAGCATAGCCTTCAGCCATCTGCTTTCCAAGACCAGAAGACGCTCCCGTAATAGCGACAACTTTTCCTGTATAATCGAACATATGATCCTCCTTGTCATTATACATTAACCCTTTCGGGTTCCCTAATTATTCTAGTCATTATTCATTTTATAATTCAATAAAAAAGCTTTCATAGTGAAAAATAAACATATATTAACTACCGAATTATGGTATTATTATAATTGATGCATTTCATAGTAACATATGAACTGCGAGATGAATGCTGAACATAGAAAGGACGGATTTTATATGTATAAAATCGTAAGCAGAAAACCCCTGAATACCACTGTTACGCAGATGGAAATCGAGGCTCCGCTCGTTGCCAAGAAGGCAAAACCTGGTCAGTTCATCATCCTGAGAGTTGATGAAGAAGGAGAAAGAATTCCTCTGACAGTAGCAGGTACCAATCCGGAAAAAGGAACTGTAAAGATCATTTTCCAGATCGTTGGCGGAACAACTGAAAAACTCAATCATAAGAAAGAAGGAGATTATCTCCAGGACTTCGTAGGTCCGTTAGGTGTTGCCACACATACTGAAGGCATCAAGAAAGTATGTATCGTTGGCGGCGGCGTAGGCTGTGCCATCGCAATGCCTGTTGCCCAGGAATTCCACCGCTTAGGTGCAGAAGTTACTTCAATCATTGGCTTCCGTAATAAGGACATCGTCATTCTTGAAGATGAATTCAAGGCCTGCTCAGACAAGTTATATGTTATGACAGATGACGGTTCATACGGCAGACACGGCAACGTTACCGTTCCATTAAAGGAAATGCTTGAAAACGGTGAAACATTTGATGAAATCATTACGATTGGACCACTTATTATGATGAAGTTCGTCGTAGCAACAGCAAAGCCATACAACATTCCTGTTACAGTATCAATGAACCCGATCATGATCGACGGTACTGGCATGTGCGGCGGCTGCCGTCTTACACTCACACAGGATGGTAAGAGAGTTACCAAGTTCGCCTGCGTTGACGGCCCGGACTTCAACGGTTATGAAGTAGATTTTGATGAAGCAATGTCCAGAAACAGAATGTACATGGACTTTGAAAGACATGCATATGAAGAAGCATGCAATCTGTTCAAGGAGGCTAAATAATGGCTATCGTACCTAAGAAGAATCCAATGCCTACTCAGGCACCTGAAGTAAGAGCTCATAACTTCCAGGAAGTTGCCCTCGGATACACAGCTGAAATCGCCATGGAAGAAGCAGCACGCTGCCTCAACTGTAAGAATCAGCCATGTGTAGGCGGCTGTCCTGTTAACATCCACATCCCTGAATTCATTTCTCAGGTAAAGGTTGGTAACTTTGAAGAAGCTTACCAGATCATCAACAAGACATCATCATTACCGGCAGTATGCGGCAGAGTATGTCCACAGGAATCACAGTGTGAATCAAAGTGTACTCTGGGCATCCGTTTCGAACCTGTAGGCATCGGCAGACTGGAAAGATTCGTTGCTGACTACCACAACGAGCACGCAACAGCAAAGCCGGAGGCTCCGGAATTCAACGGACACAAGGTTGCCATCGTTGGTTCAGGTCCTTCAGGACTCACCTGTGCCGGTGATTTGGCCAAGAAAGGCTACAAGGTTGCTGTATTTGAAGCATTACATACAGCCGGCGGCGTATTAGTCTACGGTATCCCTGAATTCAGATTACCGAAGAAGATCGTTGCCAAGGAAGTTGAAACACTGAAGGCTCTCGGTGTTGACGTTGATACAAACGTTGTCATCGGTAAGACATTAACCATTGATGAACTGTTCGACATGGGCTATGAAGCCGTATTCGTAGGTTCAGGCGCTGGTCTGCCACGTTTCATGAACATTCCTGGCGAAGCTCTCAAGGGCGTATATTCAGCAAATGAATTCCTCACCAGAAGCAATCTGATGAAGTCATATCTTGACAATCCTGTTACCCCTATCATGAAGGGCGGTAACGTAGCAGTAGTCGGTGGCGGTAACGTTGCCATGGACGCTGCCAGAACAGCATTGAGACTTGGCGCTGAAAACGTATATATCGTTTACAGACGTTCAATGGAAGAATTACCGGCCAGAAAGGAAGAAGTTGAACATGCTAAAGAAGAAGGCATCGACTTCAGACTGCTGAATAACCCTGTAGAGATCCTGGGATACAACAATCCCGATGACCCAAGAGATCCGAAGAACGGATTCGTCACAGGTATCAAGTGCGTTAAGATGGAACTCGGCGAACCTGATGCATCAGGCAGAAGAAGACCTGTTGAGGTTCCTGGTTCAGAATTCGTACTCGATGTTGATACAGTCATCATGGCCATCGGTACATCACCGAACCCACTCATCAAGAACACCACAAAGGGTCTTGAAGTTAACAGCCACGGCGGAATCATCGTTAACGAAGATGGTCTGACATCAAGAGAAGCTGTTTATGCCGGCGGTGACGCCGTAACAGGTGCAGCTACAGTTATCAGTGCCATGGGCGCTGGCAAGCTCGCTGCCAAGTCAATTGACGAATACCTCAGCAAGAAATAATGAAATTGTTTCTCTTTGCCGGTGAGTATACCGACAGAAACAGTGTTGAAGAGATCAGAACCGTTCTAAGGGAGACAGGTCA
>JAFWGU010000032.1 GCA_017512285.1 Erysipelotrichaceae bacterium
CGATGGAAGAATACATCATCTACTACAATACAGAAAGAATAAACATCAAAAGAAAAGGACTGTCGCCTTTGGAGTATAGGCAGCAATCCTTATCTCAGTTACAATTGAATTGTTAAGTCCAACTTTGAGGGTTCACCTCAGTATCCGCTGTTTTTAGGTCATTTGCCGTATTTTTAATGACATAACAGCGATATAATCGAAGTGGTGATGAATATGGAATACAGACAATTCTTGGACATACTGATGCAGGCCGGCAAGCTTAAGACAACGCCAAGGCACTGCTTTACAGAAGGCGACAGATATGAAAGCGTAGCTGATCACAGCTGGCGCATTTCCCTGATGGCAATGTTACTGTCACATGTGGAAGAATTCAGGGATCTTGACATGGACAGAGTGATCAGAATGTGCCTGATCCATGACCTTGGCGAATCATTTACGGGTGACATTCCTACTTTCTTAAAGAAAAGCAGTGATGAAGAAGGGGAAGAAGACATTCTGCGTAACTGGATCAATACGTTTGATGATGAAACCAGAAAAGAATGGCTCGACCTTCTTGATGAAATGAGCGCCCAGAAGACGCTGGAATCAAGGGTATACAAGTCATTGGACAAGCTGGAAGCCCTGATCTCTCATAATGAATCTGACATCAGAACATGGCTGCCGCTGGAGTATGATCTGCAGCTGACATACGGTCAGGATCAGATCAGTTTCTCACCTTATTTCAAGGGCCTGAGAGTGCTGATTGATGACTGGACCAGGGAAAAGATAGAAAAGGAAAAACCAGAGTAGTTAATAGAGACAACATTTTCACAAAATGTTGTTTTCTTTATATATATCGAATAAAATGTTTAGGGAAAGGGTATGGCTTTTTTTGTCATGTACAGAATAATCGAAACAAAGGAAAGAATAACGGCTGACAATGACCTGGAAGCATCAAGAGTAAGAAAGTATCTTAAGGACAGAAATGTCTACATGATCAATCTCATGGGGTCACCGGGTTCAGGCAAGACAAGCACGCTTCTGAGAGTCATAGCTGCATTAAAGGACAGGTATAACATCGGAGTAATGGAAGCCGACGTTGACGGTGCCGTAGATGCTGATACGATCCATAAGGCAGGCGTGAGAGTCATTCAGCTGCATTCCGGCGGTCTGTGTCACATGGATGCCGACATGACCTTCAGGGGCATTGAGTCGTTCGATGTTGAAGGCATTGACCTGCTGGTTCTGGAAAACATCGGCAATCTGGTCTGCCCGGCTGAATTCGACGTAGGCAGTGCCAGAAGAGTGATGATCCTGTCAGTGCCGGAAGGCGATGACAAGCCGCTGAAGTATCCGCTGATGTTCACGGTCAGCGACGTAATGCTGATCAACAAGATCGATACCAAGGCAGTTTTTGACTTTGATGAGGATGCCTGCCGTGAAAGGGCACTGAAGCTGAATCCCGACATGAAGATCTTTGCCTTAAGCGCAGAGACGGGACAGGGATTTGATCAGTTCATCGAGTGGCTTGATCAGGACATTCAGAATTGGAGGGCTGATAAATGAAGATAATCGAACTCCACAAGAGCATTACGGAATCAAATGACCGTGATGCGGAAAAACTGAGAAACAGGCTCAGGAAACAGGGACTGCTGCTTGTAAATCTTATGAGCAGTGCCGGCAGCGGCAAGACCACGATGCTGTCAAGAACGATCACAGATCTTAAGGACAGAGTCAGGATAGCGGTCATGGAGGCTGACATTGATGCCAGCGTGGATGCCGAAAGGATCGCTGCTCTGGGAGCCGTTTCAATACAGGTTCATACCGACGGCATGTGTCACATGGATGCCGGCATGACCGAAGAAGGACTTAACAACATGGATCTGGAAGGGATTGACATTGCCTTTCTGGAAAACATTGGAAATCTTATCTGTCCGGCCGAATACGACACGGGAGCAGGATGCAACGTCATGATCCTGTCGGTGCCGGAGGGAGATGACAAACCTCTGAAGTATCCGCTGATGTTCCAGAATTCGGATGCCTTGCTCGTCAGCAAGATCGATGCCTTACCGTACTTCCGGTTTGACATGGACAAGCTTTACGAGAGAGTAAGATATCTGAATCCGGATATAAAGATTTTCCCGATATCAGCCAAAACTGGAGAGGGAATGAAGGAATGGGAAGAATGGCTGCTGGAAAGGCTGGCAGCATGGAGAAAGAAATAAGATGGCTAAAGTAACAAAAGAACAGATGAGAATGACGAATGCGAATGACTTCGTCCAGGACCCAAACTATGTTGCACCAGACAAGGAAAAGGAAAAACTGATCCTCAAGCTGGGTACCATGATCACAGACCGTTATCTGATCAAGTACACCAACACGATGAAGACCAGTGATCCGGAATACTGGGCACTTGATGCAGTCCTGACCAAGGAAGAAGCCAGGTTCCTGCTGTCATTCAAGAAGACCAGAGTACCTTATTCTCTGGAAGAAATCGCTGAGAGAAACAATATGAGCGTAGAAGCCGCCAAGAAGATGGTTGATCACCTGGTATGGGTGGGCGTTCTGGAAATGAACAGAGAGAACGCAGATCATCACAAGCAGTACAACGTTCCGATCTTCGTACCTGGTTCTGCTGAATTCATGGTAATGAACGATAAGCTTACGGATGAACATCCTGAGCTGATAACATTCTTCAACCTGATGACCCAGATGCCTCTGGAAGACGTAACACCGATGATTCCTCCTGGAGGAGCAGGTGTCGGCATGCACGTCATTCCGGTTGAAAAGGCAATTGAACATGAGAACAAGAGCGTTTCCGTTGAACACATCTCACACTGGCTGAAGAAGTACGACAAGTACTCAGTAGGCATATGTACCTGCCGTAAGCAGCAGGCACTGCGTGGTGAAGGTTCAGGCGAAATCGAAGGCGAGTACTGCATGGGTGTCGGCGACATGGCTGAATACTGCGTAGACAGAGGCATGGGACGCTACATCTCCTATGAGGAAGCTCTTGAAATTCTGGAAAGAGCAGAAAGACACGGCTACGTTCACCAGATCACCAACATTGACGGTGAGGACAAGATCGTTGCCATCTGTAACTGTGCTCCTGGCGTATGTAACGCCTTGAGAACTTCACAGTTATACAACACTCCTAACATGTCAGCTTCAGCCTACAGGGCACACGTAGATACTGAAAAGTGTGTTGCCTGCGGCAAGTGCGTTGAAGTATGTCCGGTTGGCGCTGCCAAGCTCGGCCAGAAGTTATGTACCAAGAACGGACCTATCGTCTATCCGAAGACACAGCTTCCGGATGACGTTAAGTGGGGTCCTGAAAAGTGGAACAAGAACTACCGTGAAGACGCCAAGATCAACTGTTACGATACAGGTACAGCTCCATGTAAGACAGCCTGCCCGGCACACTTACCGGTACAGGGTTACGTCAAGATGGCCAAGGAAGGACGTTATCTTGAAGCTCTCAAGCTCATCAAGCAGGATAACCCGTTCCCGGCAGTATGCGGTGCCATCTGTAACAGAAGATGCGAAGACGCATGTACAAGAGGAACCATTGACCAGCCTGTTGCCATCGATGAAATCAAGAAGTTCATTGCTGATCTGGAACTGAAGGCTGAAAACAGATATGTCCCATTATGTGAAACCGGTACAGGTGACATGTGGGGCGATGAATACAAGATCGCCGTAATCGGTGCAGGTCCTGCCGGCTTGAGCTGTGCATACTACCTGAGAGAAAACGGCTATCCTGTAACCGTATTTGAAAAGGAAGAAAGACTGGGTGGCATGCTCACGATCGGCATCCCGTCATTCCGTCTGGAAAAGAAAGTAATCGAAGCTGAGATCGACGTCATCAAGCAGATGGGTGTTGAATTCAGGACAGGTGTTGAAGTTGGTAAGGACGTTACCATTCAGCAGTTAAGAGACGAGGGATTCAAGGCCTTCTACGTAGCCATCGGTGCACAGGGCGGCAGACTTGCCGGTGTTCCTGGCGAAGATGCTGAAGGTGTAATGACAGGCGTTGATTTCCTGAGACAGGTCAACCTGGGCAAGGCAGAAAAGCTTGATGGCGACGTCGTAGTAGTCGGCGGCGGTAACGTAGCCGTAGACGTAGCCAGAACAGCTGCCAGACTGACATCAGGCAAGGTAACCATGCTGTGTCTGGAAGGCGAACATGAAATGCCGGCTGCTGACGATGAAGTAGCAGATGCCAAGGCTGAAGACATCGCCGTATGCAACGGCTGGGGTCCGAAGGAAGTCCTGACAGAAAACGGCAAGGTCAAGGGTGTCATCTTCAAGAAGTGTACAAGAGTATACGATGAGGAACACAGATTCTCACCTGAATACGATGAAAATGATACAATAACCGTAGACTGCTCAACAGTACTGTTAAGCATCGGTCAGTCCATCCAGTGGGGTGGCTTGCTGGAAGGCACCAATGTAGAAATCAACAGAAACGGTACTGCCAAGGCTGATGGCATCACATATCAGACAGGTGAAAAGGACATCTTCGTCGGCGGTGACGTATACACAGGGCCAAGATTTGCCATCGATGCAATCGCTGCCGGCAAGAAGGCTGCTGATTCACTCAACAGATTCGTACATCGCGGACAGTCACTGACGATTGCCAGAGACTTGAGAGAGTTCAAGGAACTCAACAAGAATGACATCGTCATCGAAACATATGACAACTCCAAGCGTCAGGTTCCTGGCAGCAAGGCCGTTAATCCGAGAAGCACATTCGAGGACGTACGTCTGCCATTGACAGAGGAACAGGTTAAGAAGGAAGCCAACAGATGTCTGGGCTGCGGCGCAACATTCGTTGACGTTAACAGATGCATCGGCTGCGGCTTATGTACGACGAAGTGTCAGTTTGATGCTATTCACCTGACAAGAGACGTACCGCACGCTTCTGACATGTACAAGTGTGAAGACAAGATCCTCCCGGTAGCCAAGTACGCTGCCAAGAGGGAAATGAAGATCCTGTTAAACAAGAACAAGAACGCTTAATATGCATGAACTTGGAATAGTAATGCATGTTGCCAAGACTCTTGATGAAGTTGCCGAGGAAAACCATCTGACCTCAATCGGGTCAGTTACCCTGGAAGTCGGGGAGGTAAGCGGGATAATAACTGATTACTTCGTTGACTGCTGGAATTACTTCAAGGTAAAGCATCCGTTGCTGAAGGACTGCAGAATGAAGCTGGAAATGATTGAAGGCATCACGTTCTGCGAGGACTGCAAGAGGGAATACCGTACGATAAAGTACGGCAGGATCTGCCCGTACTGCGACAGTGAACACACATACCTTCTGCAGGGCAATGAATGCAACATCAAGGAAATAGAAGCGAGCGATGAGTAATAAGAGCATCATGGGAAAACCATGGTGCTTTTTTCTGTGACTGAAATTGTAATTCGTATGCAAGTTTCTCCTTATGATGTTACAATACTGTTTGAGTGGGGAAATCGCATGAATATTAAGTTGGTCATAGCAGACCTGGATAACACATTAGCATTAACTGGAGAACTGATGCCTGAATTAAACAAGCAGGCCTTGAGAGCATTGCATGACAGAGGCATCAGGTTCTGTCTGGCATCGGGAAAGAACCTGTATATCCTCAAACAGATTGAAAAGAGCTGGAATCTGGATTTTGAACAGGCCTTTGTCATTGGAATGAACGGTTCTGAATTACTGAACAGAGTCAGAAACAGGACCTTTGAATACGAGACCCTGTCAGCCGAAACCATCAGGGAAATCTACGACCTGATGAGTCCATTCAACCTGAATCCTTTCGTCTACTGGAACGATGGGATCCTGATCAAGGAATACGATGATGATCTGGAGGCATCCTGCAAGAGAAACCATCTGCAGAAGTATTACTTCAGGGACATCGGACCCCTGTGGCAGAAGGAAAACGCCAAGGTGCTGTACCGCATGAAGGAAGAACTCGTTCCTTCCGTAAGAGAGTACCTTGAGAAACATAAGTCGGATAAGTGGACCCTGGTCCAGACCCAGAAGACCATGCTCGAATTCGTTCATCCGGAAACCTCCAAGGGACATACCTTACAGAGGATCTGTGAAATGGAAAACATCCCGCTCGATGAAGTAATGGCCTTTGGCGACAGTGAGAATGATGATGAGATGCTGAAGATATGTCATGGCATCTGCCTTAAGAACGGCATGGAGAGTTCAAAGAGATTATCTGAGGCCGTGACTGATCTTGACTGTGAAGAAGGCGGCTTCGGCGATTATCTGTTCAAGAATCTGTTATAAGAAAAACAAAAGTATCATGATTGTCCATGATACTTTTTTAGTTTTAGTTATTCAGTTCTTCAAGTTTCTGAAGAATGTAGTCTGCAAACATCCTGCTGCCAGCATCATTGAAGTGGATGCGGTCCGGCGTGAACTCTTCAGGATTGGTCTGATACCTGTCGGAAAGATCATACAGGATGACGTTATCGTGATTTCCAATCACGGCATCAATGTTCCTGTTTGTATCGTTACCCTTGAGGCCAGGTACCTTGATGAGAATTACCTTGCAGTCAGACAGGGCAGTAAGCAGGGAATCCAGATTCTCCTTGCTGATGGTCTGATCATTTCCAACTGAAATGAATACTTTATGAGGCAAGGAGTCAGAATCCTTGAGGGTCTGGATCTCAGTCAGGACCTTCGTGTAATCAAGATCCTCTTCAGCGATCATGTAAGCATCACTTAGAGTTTCTCTCAGGTAATCTACAGCTGTCAGCATGTAGCCGTCACCAATGCCCATTACCAGTTTTTCCTTGTCTTCGATCATCTTTCTTCTGATCATGTCCTTGGAAATGGAATCCATTATGAAGTTTGCATAGGCTCTTCTGCCGCTTGGGGTCAGGTGAATTCCATCATAGTAGAACCAGTCATCTTCACCGGCTGAATAGCTTTCCCAGTCAACTATTATGACGTTATCGTGTTCGGCGCCTAATGACTTGATCGTGTCGTTATTTGGAAACTGCCAGTCATTGGTGATGGTCAGCCAGTAAATATAGCGGTCACCACACATTTCTATGATTTCTTCCAGCATGGATTTTCCCATGACACCGTTAGTGCCTATACCGATGACGACTGGATTTCCCAGGGTTCCGTCTGTACTGCGATTCTGAATTATCCTGTACAGTGCCCAATGGGAACGGCTTACCTCAGCATCGAAATCGCCATTAGGGAAGGTTTCATACAGATTGTATACGGCTCCCAGCATTACACTGTCGCCGATACCGGTTACCGGCAGATTGGCTACGCCCATTTCAGCAGCCATGGCCTGCGGATCATTCATCATGTCCATTTCCCGCTGGCGTTTTTCCATAAATTCCTTCTGCAGCTGTTCCTGGAGTTCAGCACTTTCAGCAAGCTGGTTTTCCAGATCCTGCATCTCAGCAGTATGATCCTTGGCGTTATAGATGTCCTGACCGCCATACACACTTACCAGGATGAATGGAATCAGAACGGCAAACTTTACGACATCCAGGATGATGGTCTTCGTATCCTTTCTGAATTTAATGCTCAGAGCAAAGTGGAGAAGGGTACTAACGGCTATTACTGCTACAACATAGTACAGCTGGATCTTCTGATCTGTAAAATCGTATAAGGCATTAGCCAGAAACATCAGAGGATAATGAGTCAGGTAGACTTCGTAACTTATTGAGGCGATCCACTTGACTGGTGGGATCCTCAGAGTCCTGAATACGTCATATCCCGGATTTGTACACAGCGATATTATCAGCATGGTCAACAGTGAAGCCAGGATGAATCCATATTTGTATAGCGGTGAATCCTGGCCGATTGCCATGAACATGAAAATCAGAACACAGGTCTCCAGAAGGAACAGAACTTCCGTGGTGACCTTGAACTGCATGACCTTAAGAGTGATTCTCCTGTCATTGTCATGCAGGATTCCCAGGGTCATGCCCATAAGTATCGAGAATACTCTGGCATCCGTTCCAAAGTATATTCTCATTTCCGGCATCTGCAGATGCATCAGGTAAGGCATAACGGCCATGGAGATAACGGTCAACAGACAGAATGGCGTCCAGATCAGCCAGAAATTAGCCTTCTTCTTGATAATGTGGTAGATTTTGAAGATGAATGGCAGTACCAGTTCAACCTGCAGCAACATTGATATATACCACATATGGGTAAACGGTGAATTTGTTACTCTGGCAAAGTAGGACTGGCCGGCATTTATCTGCCACCAGTTGTTGTAAATACCCAGTACGCTGAGTGTTTCCGGCTTTTCATTGAGCCAGATGACATCAGGTGCATATCTCAGGCCGTAAATGGTTAGTGCGGTAACTATTGCCAGCGGCAGATACAGTCTGATGATCCTCTTAAGAAAATGACCGATGATCGAAAACTTTTCCTTATGTCCGTTTGAAACGACAAAGAGATAACCGTGCAGTACCAGAAATACGCAAACAGAAAGATAGCCTCCTGGCAGTTTGTCCGGATTTATATGGTATATTAGCACGGCTATGGTACTGATTATTCTCAGAATGTCCAGTCCGTATAAATATCTGTCTTTTTTTCTGTCCATCGTCATTACCCCTGATATAACTAACACTTATTATATCAAAATAGTTGATTCAGATTAATTGAATTATGGTTCAAAAATAGTATTATCTATGTTTAAAAATAATCAAAATGGTTTATTTATACCGATAAAGAAGCTAAAATGGACGCATAGGGTTTTTGGAGGGATAAATCATGACAGTAACAATAATGTTATTACTGAGCATAGTTATAAGCTTTGCGGCTTTTGGCTATGCTTACTGGCTGTATCTCTGGGTAAAGAAGCAGCCGCAGGAAAACAAGACGATCACCAAGGTCACCGGTCTCATTCAGCAGGGAGCCAGAACGTTCCTAAGACGTCAGGACAGGATCCTGCTGGCATTTGCGGGTGGCGTTGCCGTCATCATCTTCCTGTTATTACCGGCTCCTGTATGGACTGGCTCATTCTCACATAACATCATCAATGCCATAAGCTACATTGCCGGCACACTGTTATCAGCATTAAGCGGCAAGATAGGCATTGAAGTAGCTACCATTGCCAACGGCAGAAGTGCCGAAGCTGCTCAGAAAGGCCTAAAACCATCATTCATGGTTGGCTTCAGAGGCGGTGCTGTCATGGGTATGGCTGTTGTCGGGGCCTGCGTACTTGGCGTTTCACTGGTATACCTTATTACTGGAGACACTCAGGCAGTATTATGTTTCTCATTCGGTGCCAGCTCACTGGCCCTGTTTGCCAAGGTTGGCGGCGGCATCTTTACCAAGACGGCTGACATCGCAGCCGACTTAACCGGTAAAGTTGAACTGGGCATTCCTGAGGATGACCCACGTAACCCGGCAGTTATCGCAGACAACGTAGGTGATAACGTCGGTGACGTTGCCGGAATGGGTGCAGATCTGTTTGACTCAAACGTTGCCTCACTCGCTGCTGCATTAGTCATAGCCTTCAAGCTTGACAATGCATTGGGTATTCATACAAACGTTCTGACTGTATTCTGTTACGCAGCTCTTGGCTTACTGGCATCATTATTAGGCGTAATGACTGCCAAGATCAGCAAGAACGGCAATCCGACCAGCGCATTAAATTCAAGTACATATGTTACGACGGGCATTTACGCTGTTCTTACAGCCATTGCCACGTATCTGCTGAAGATCTCATGGTATGTATGGGCAGCCTGCATCCTGGGTCTGGTTGTCGGTGTTGTCATCGGCTTTACGACAGACTACTTTACTGACGATACCAAGAAACCGGTACACATGGTAGCTCATGCTTCTCATTCAGGTCCGGCATTCACGATCCTGTCAGGCATATCATATGGTTTCCTGAGCACGATGCCAGCCATGATCGGTACCGGCATTTCAACGATGATCTCATACAAGTTGTGTGAAAGGATCAATCCGGCATATGCAGGTGACTATGCATTGTTCGGAATCTCAATCGCAGCCGTAGGCATGCTTTCAATCGTAGGCATGATCGTTTCAAACGATGCCTACGGCCCTATCGTAGACAATGCCAGAGGTCTAGCTGAAATGGGCAATCTCGGTGATGAAGTACTGGAAATCACCGATGAACTTGACTCAGCAGGAAATACGGTCAAGGCCATCACAAAGGGCTTCTCTATTTCAGCAGCCGGTCTGACTGTCATAGCTCTGTTGGGCACATTCATGTCAGAAGTAAATGACGCAGCCGTTGAACTGGGCATGGACCTGGTAAAAGGGTTCGATGCCATGAATCCGCTGGTATTCTTCGGAATGCTGGTAGGTGCTTCAATTCCAGCGGTATTCTCAGCCATGCTGATGCTGGGTGTTGACCGTAATGCTCAGAGAATGGTTGAGGAGATCCACAGACAGTTCAATACCATTAAGGGATTGAAGGAAGGAAAGGTTGACCCGGAATACAACAAGTGCATTGACATCGCAACTCACGGTGCCTTAAAGGAACTCATTCCAGCCGGCCTGGTTGCCATTCTGACAACCATCATCGTTGGCTTCGTTGGTGGTGTATATGCGATTGGCGGCTATCTTGTCGGTAACATCCTCAGCGGTCTGTTACTGTCACTGTTCATGAGCAATGCCGGCGGTCTGTGGGATAACTCAAAGAAGTATGTCGAGGCAGGCAATGAAGGCGGCAAGGGCTCTGAAGCACATAAGGCTGCTGTTGTCGGCGATACGGTAGGCGACCCGTTCAAGGATACAGCCGGTCCGAGCATCAACACTCAGATCACGGTAGTTTCCCTGGTAGCTTCACTGCTTTCAACATTGTTCCTTACAATGTCAATATTCAAGTAGAAAACAAAACAAAGGTGCTGAATATCAGCACCTTTTTCTTTTACAGATTATCTTCTGTATACTGCAGATTGGCGATCTTGCCATCAGGCCTTACGCGGTGTTCGTTTACTCCCTTGGCAATGTATGATACTCTGCCAAACAGACCTTCAGATCTGATCCTGTCATCCTTATCAGCCATGATCTCCTTGCATAACTCGATCATCTGGGGCATGACTTCCGGTCCTCCATAGTTATGCGGATGGGAATATATCATTGTATCAAAGCAGTCATGATATCTTTTCCAGGTATCGACAAGATTATCATGGTATTCTCTTACCGTTGTCGACATGCCGTCAGCCATCATCAGAGTGAATGAACAGCAGGCATCACCAGCCAGAATGATCCGTTCATTTCTGAAGAGTATTCCGACACTTCCCGGGGTATGTCCGCCAAGGTTGACGATCTCCAGCACTTCATTGCCAAGATCAAAGGTCTGACCGTATTCCAGTGGCAGATAGCCAGCATTCATCGGTTCATCAAGATCATCCATCGAAATGTCGTAATCCCTGTTCAGAAAGTCGAAGCGGGTCTTCTTCTGAGTATGCATCTCGGCTACTTTCAGATCAGCAGGGTGCATCCAGACACGCTCGAACTGACTTGCTCCACCGGCATGGTCAAGATGTCCATGGGTGAGTATCAGATCATATTCCTTGCCATTGAGCAGGTCTTCGACGAATTCTCTGAATGGCCCTAATCCAAAACCGGTATCAATGACCGCGGCTCTTTTACTGCCTGCGACAACATAGGCATACACGTTTCCCGGCATCAGTATGCGGGTAATGACATCCGTAAGTCTTTCGGCTCTGAACACACTCTTATCGATCATAAATGTACCTCTTTGATAAATCTACCTTAGCAGAACGGAAAACCGATATCAATAAATTAGATAATTAGTTCAGTTGTAATAATGCCCGGTTTTTGTTATGCTTTGGATGATATCTGAGGAGGGTATGTTTATGAAAATGAAAAATATGGCAGTTGCATTAATGAGCGTTTTGGTACTTGCAGGTGAATGGCTTACAGTCGTCAGGGCTGATACCATGGCTGATCTGATGCCGCTGACCGGTGACAGAAGCAACCTCTATATCTACGTAGGCATACTGGTAGGCTGTCTGGTTGCGGCCATACTGGTCGTGCTCTTCATGAAGAAGTCCGTTAATAAGAAATAAAGAGTGAGGCTGAGCTTCACTTTTTTCGTGCAGTGCTGATTTGTTCTGAAAAAAATACAATTAGAAATTGAAAATATAAAACTATAGGATGACCAGTTAGACTGAACGATTTGTAAATGACATTAATCAACAATATCGTTAAAGTAACTTTATAATATGTGTGATGTATATTACTCTACATTAGAAGAGTAGCAGTTATCCTTCCTTTTTACGTTTAATAAAAAACAGAACCTGAGTTCTGTTTATTCGTTATTAATTACCTTAGAATACGGACTGGCTGAATTAGAAAGGGCAATAGGAGACTCTCTTTGTATAACAACTGACAAATTGTTGGCGTAATAATGAGTCGTTATTTCAAATGGCTTATTGTTATAATTCCAGAAGATTTTTTGCTTAAGTAGTGCAATGTTATCTCTACCGAAATACTTGGATTGTTCCTCGTCAGAGAGTACAGAAGAAAAAGCTGTGTAACCAGATGATCTCTTCAAACCAATACTTTGCAAGTAAACATTGAAACTAGATTCTAACGCGTTGACATTGAGATTTGGCAAAAGATCATAAACAATGTAACTGTATGATAGGCAAAATGGCTTGCCATCCCCAGTGCGCATACGAACGAAGTAGTGGATAAAGGCATCAGGATCAACTTTTAGTTCAGATGCTATAGCTGGGTTATCCCTTCCTCTGATAATTCTGTATTCCAGTAATTTTGAGCCTGGCACCATACCAAAACTCTCAATATCCTGAGAGATGGAATGCGGATGAAGAAAATCCTGTTTTGGGGTTAGATAAGCATTATCTACAAAGCTTCCATTTCCAGGTATCCTCTTGATGTATCCGTTTTTCATCAAGTTAGTCATGGCTTTATTTATCGTCATGCGACTGGTATTAAAGGCTTCACAGAGCTCTTTTTCACTTGGTAGTTGCTGTCCTACAACAAACTTTTCATTAAGTATACCAGAGACAAAGTAGTCTTCAATTTCTAAATATTTGGATGTCTTGGTCATTGGTAAACTCCCTCATATGTATATAATACAACAATTATATATACAAAAGCCATAACAAACGTTATGGCTTTTGTATGCTTTTTCTTTTTTTGTTAGTTTCTAGGCATATGTCCGGAAACACTTCTGTTCTTAACTGGACTGATCTTGGTATTAATGCCGACAGCTTCACACAAGAGTGCCGATAATACCTGGAAAGGTGTAACGTATACTATTGTTGAAAGCATGTCATTTGTCTTCACAGAGAACTTGAGATCTTTTTCTGTGGTTTCAATGTTTTCAAATGTTGTAACAAATACATGTTTAGTAAAAGCTTCACGGTAGTATTTGGCAACCTGTACAGCTCTGCTTAACTCAAAACCACCTTCTGAAGCGATCATGAATACATAGTTATCAGCATCGTATGCTCTTAATGGTCCATGAAGCTGTTCTTCCTGTTCATAGTACATGCAAGGTCTGGCATATGTTTCAAAGAACTTCAAACGGGCTTCCTGAGCTGTTGGCCAGTTATTGCCATAACCGCAGATAGAAGACTTGGTCATTTTCAAAAACTCATCCATGTGCTTGTTTACCCATGCTTCAGACTCAGCAACCACAACAGGCATATCATCAATGAGCTTTCTTGCATCTGAATCAAGCTGCTCATAACATTCGTTACTTATTCTGCCTAAAGCTTTTGCTACTTCCAAAGCAATGATGTAGAACTGGAACAGAGTTTCGCTATATCCTCTTGTTTCCGGACCAATTTCCTCTCTTTCACATAACAGATGAACAGTTACATCGGTAATCTTTGTAACTGGTGAACCCTCAGCCTCAGTAACTCCGACTGTAATACAACCTTCCTTTTTGGCACGTGTAAGGCTATCGCATGTAGAGATACTATCACCATGCTGTGTAAGGCCAAAGACACATATCTCGTTTTCACCAAATACTTTACTAGGGTTAATTTTCTCGTGATAAGTAAATACATTTGGCTCTGGTGCGAATGCTTCGACACCAACCAAATCAACAAATAGATTTCTCATTACCAAAGAAGCGTTATGAGAAGTGCCAGAGCCGAGGAAATAAACTTTTTTAATGTTATTTTCAGTAAATAACTTAACCATCTGTGGAACGTAAAGATCCTTGTTACAATAAGCTTTCTGCAAAACTCTTGGGATATCTCTTACATGACCAATCATTGATAAAATGTTATTCATATTAATAAAATCCTCCTATTTACGAATGGTGAATAGCGCAAATACATTATAAAAGCCTCCGTTTTAAAAGTAAATACAAATGTAATATAAATGTATATAATTATTCAGAAAGAGTGTTGACATTTGTATATATAAATACTATCATTGAATCATCGAATAGCGCAAATTCAGAAAAAGGAGGATTTATCTTGGTAGATTTAGTCAGAGTAGATGGAAGGCTCATCCATGGCATGGTAGCTGTAACATGGTGCGGAGTACTACATCCGCAAATACTAGCTGTTGCTAATGATGAGGCTGCAAATAATGAGATTCACAAGATGACGCTAAAGTTGGCCAAACCAGGAAATGTAGAACAGTGTCTGGTTTGGACATTGGACAAAGCAGTAGAAAAACTACAGGAGCCTAAATTTGAAAAGAAAAAAGTGTTCATGACAGTGGCTACTGTTGAAGATGCCTACTATGTTATTAAAAGAGTAAATACTATCAAAAGACTCAACATTGGCCCTGAAGTTGATGGAGCAAATGGGAGAGTTACAGAGGGACGTACAGAAATAAGCGATGGCGTATGGATTACTGAAGGAAAGTTTAATCTGTTGAAGGAACTCGCTGAAAATGGCGTCGAAGTGTTTGCCCAGATTACCCCGGCAGTTGGCCGATCAGACTGGGAAGAAATTGTAAAGAGATTTAATAAATAAAGGGAGGATAAATATTCTATGGTATTCAAAGCATTTTTGGTTGCTCTTGTCGCCGCTTATGGACGTATAGAGCAGGGATGGCTTGGACAGCAGATGATCGCCAGACCAATCTGGCTGTGTACTCTTGTTGGCTTATTGTTAGGTAATTTACAGCAGGGTATTATCATCGGCGGTTCACTTGAACTCATCTGGGCAGGTGTTGTCCAGGTAGGAGCTACCCCAACTGAAGTAGTTACAGGTTCAACAGTTGCCTGTGGCTTAGCATTACTGAACAATCTGTCAGTTGCTGAGGCAGTAACAATTGCTATTCCTGTAGGTCTGTTAGCTACATTAATTGGTACATTAAACAGCACAATTACGATAATGTTATGGTCACCTATGGCAAACAGAGCAGTCGAAGAGTGTGATTCAAAAAAGATCTGGTGGTTAGGTCTGGCTGGCTGTGCTACACAGGCAGTAATGTATGGAATTGCTGTATTCCTGGCAGTAGCTGCTGGAAGTGCTGCTGTTAATGCAGTAATTGATGCAATTCCTGATAAAGTACGTCAGGGTTTGGCTAACGCAAGCAAAATTCTGCCTGCTGTTGGTATTGGCGTATTGCTGCAATTCTCTTTTGATATGAAGTTTGTCGGCTTCTTTGTTCTTGGATTTATTCTGCCGACATATATGGGATTCGGAAGTGTTGCCGTGGCTATCGCTGGTGTTGCCTGCGCATTGATTTACTTCTTCTTAAAACCAAATCCAGTAGAGGAGGATGACTAATTATGTCTGAAAAGATTCAATTAACAAAACAGGACTTAATGCCTGTATTCTGGCGTTCATATCAAGCACTAGGCTGTTATTCTTATGACAAGCAACAGGGTATTCCTTATCTTCGTGCAATGGTTCCGGTTTTACAGAAACTGTATCCAGATCAGGACAAATACAGAGAAGCTTTGAGACGTCATAATACGATGTTCAATACAACTTGTGCTTTCGTTCCATTCTGCTTAGGTATTTCCTGTGCAATGGAAGAAGAATATGCTAATGATGAAACAGGTACAATGGATCCTGAATCCATTGGTGCTGTAAAAATAGCCTTAATGGGTCCATTAGCTGGTATTGGTGATAGCTTTTTCTGGGGTACATTTAGGCTTATCGCCTGTGGTGTTGGTGCACCAATGGCTGCTGAAGGTAACATTCTTGGCGTAATTCTTTACCTGATTCTAAACCTTGTGCCATCAACATTGACACGTTGGTATGGATTCAACCTTGGATATAAAGGTGGACGTCAGTTCTTATCCAGAATTCAGGCTGACGGAACTTTAGCTAAGTTAACAGAAGCCGCCAGAGTATTGGCGATGGTAGTTATCGGCGGTATGGTACCACAGATTGTTAAGTTCCCTCTTTCATTGAAGATTGAAATGGGTGGAGGAACATTCGTTTTACAAGATGTTGTCAACAGCATCATGCCAAACTTACTCCCATTGCTGCTGTCAATTACTGTATACAAATTTATCATAAAAGGTGTCAATACTAATAAAATTATCTTTGTATTACTTGGACTTGGTATTGTATTAACTCTCCTTGGAATTATGTAATAGTTTGAAAGGCGGCGATGCCGCCTTTCTTTTGGAGGATTAAATGAATAAATTTGTAGTAGTTATTTTCATAATAGTCATAACAATTGCAATAAGTGTCATGATTAGGAAAACCGTTTTAAACAAACTATTAAAACAGCTGTATGATGCAGCCTATGTTAGCACGGATAAGGAAGCCTTTAACTTATTGATTAATTCTCTTCCGGCACAGATGACAATGTCTGAAATATCAAGGGATATAGTCAGGTTAAATGCTGCTGTTTCCTGGAATGATAAAGAAGAAGTGAAACGGGTTGCTAGAAAAGCATCATCACTGAGAATGAAAAATGAAGAAGCGCAGACTGTTTATGGAGTGACTGTCGGATATCTATGTGAAAAAAGGGACCCAGAAGCCTTATTCTTTTTGGAAAAGATGAAAGAATATTTCAAAGACACCAATAATGTAAGTTCTTTGTTGATGGTTTATGATAGCCAACTAATTTATGACATTTACATTGAAAAGAAAGCAGATAGAAAAGCTGAACTGGTAGAATTAGCTGATACTGTCGAAGATGGTAATGCAAAGGCTGTTTATCAGTACCGCCTTGCTGTTTTGGATTATTATCTTGGAAATAAAGAAGAAAGTGTAAAAGAACTCAGGAAAGCCCTGGATAACACAAGCAGTGCTCAGGCAAAGAAAAAAATAGAAAGGATCCTAAAAGGCGAATGGAATCTTTTGTAGGAATAACAGGCTTGCTGTTTGATTTGGATGGTGTTCTTCTGGATTCAGAGCGCTGGCATCAGCGTTTGAATGCTAAATGTCTTAATGACCTGGGATGGAATGATTTTGATCCAAAGCTTCTTTACTATACAGTAGGTTCCGGAAAAGGTGTAGATCCATGGAGGAGAATATTTAGTGAAGCTCCAGAAAAATACCGCAATGAGGAGTACAAGAGAATCTTCCGTGAATACAAATATAGCCAGTTTGATTGGGTACCATTTACTGAAGTAATCTTTCCAGAAGTTAGAACAGTCCTTAAAAGATTTAAGGAAAAAGGGTATTATATGGCGTGTTGTTCCAGCAGTAAACAGGAATACATCGATAAGGCTTTAAGTGACTGCAATATCAGAGAGTATTTTGAACTTGTAGTTACAGGTCATGATTTTGAACGTAGTAAGCCAGCTCCTGATATATATCTTTTTGCAATGAATAAACTGGGGTTATCACATGAAGAATGCCTTGTTGTAGAAGATTCAGCTTATGGGATACAGGCTGGGAAGAAAGCGAAAATGCAAGTTGCTGCTCGCATCGATCATGAGTTCGGTATTGACCAAAGTTCAGCCGACTTACTATTTGAGGATCTGAATGAACTTTATCAAATAATTACTGCACAATCATGATTATCTATTGTAACATCAATGTCAATTTCAATATTAATCTGATCACAACATGGAGAAAACTGCCTTGTTAGGCGGTTTTCTTTTTATTCAACTTGTTTATTCAGTTTCGTGTTTATCTTTCGGCACAAAACATTGATATAAAGTCTCATGAATTTAACTGAACATAAGTGATATAATTAAAGAGATAATTCTGACTGGCGGTGATAATATGAAGAAACTGATCTTATCTTTACTGGCGATGATACTGCTGTTTTCATTTACGGCATGTAAGCAGGAAGATGAAGTTCCAGCCATCAGAAAAAGCAAAATAGAACATGAAACAGAATTCGGAGGAGTCTATATAAAGACTACCATTGAAGAATTCAACAAGAAGGGATTCATGTTTGGCGACAGCGTTGATGTGTCATTCTCGGATGGACAGCTGCTGGAAGATGTTCCGTATTACAACGGGTATTACGTTGAAAGCGGAGAGCTTATTCTGGTCGGTTATCCCGGCTATCCGTACATCAAGATCTGCCGTAACTACGGTCCTGACATCTGGGAGACCATGAGTTTGAAGGATGGGCTTACGGCAACGGTGACATTACGTGAAGCCGGGAAGTATCTTGATACACAGATGGCCAGAGACCTGCACTACAAGGATGACAGATCACAGTTTCCAAGTGATGAAGTTTTTGCCAACTTCCGCATGGTAACGGTGGGAGATATCAGGGAAAACATCATGTACAGATCGGCATCACCGTGTGACAATCAGCATAACAGAGCGCCATACTCCGATGAGCTTATAGAAAGGGCAGGGGTCAGATTCGTATTCAACGCTGCTGATACGGCAGAGAAGATCGAAAAGTACATGACAGAACCTTCCTATGATTCCCCGTATTACAGGGCACTATATGAAGAGGGAAATGTACTGCCGTTAGGTATGACGATGAACTTTGAGTCTGCAGACTTCCGAAAGAAGATCGTTCAGGGATTCAGAGAAATCATTGCCAATGAAGGCCCTTATCTGATCCACTGTACCGAAGGCAAGGACAGGACCGGATTCGTCTGCATGATGATTGAGATCCTGTGCAATGCCACCTATGACGAGATAGCCAGTGATTACATGATAACCTACGACAATTACTATCAGGTTAATGAAAAAGGCGACAAGTACAAGTATGATCTGATCCTTGACAGCTATCTCAATGACATGCTCAGAATGCTGGCGCAGGACAAGGAAGCAGACGTCAGAAGTCTTGACCTTAAAGAATGCGGCCGAAGTTACCTTAGAGCGTCAGGCATGAGCGATGAAGAGATAGATGCACTGGTGAGCAGATTTACAGGAGAATAGAAAAATGCATCGGATGATCCGATGCATTTTTTAGTTCTTACATACCTTCCTGTAGGCGATGAACCACAGGATAACTTCTACAAGCATTGTGGCTGCCCAGCTGACCGGGAAGCACATGTATATCGATTCAAGGGTACCCTCAACAGGGAATACCGTATAGATCCAGGCGATTCTCACGCCGCATATTCCTATGATCATCAAGATCGTCGGAAGTGATGAATAACCCATGCCTCTTAATGAGTTTACAAACGTATCCAGTGAGGCATTTAAAACCAGGAATCTGGCGACCAGACCGGTTCTGATCATGCCTACTTCAATTACCGATGGCTTGTCAGTATACAGCTTCAGTACTGTAGGGCCGGCAAGATAAACTACGGTTGACATCAGTATGGCTGCACCGGCAACCAGTAATCCGGTCTTTATCAGTATCTCCTTGACACGGTCCGTTCTGCCGGCACCGATGTTCTGACTGGTAAAGGTCAGCGTAGCCTGATTGAAGGCGGTATATCCGATGTAAACGTAGTTTTCAATGTTGGCACCGGCTGCGTTACCGGCTACGATGTCGGTAGAATCAAAGAAGTTGATACTTGACTGTACTACGACATTTGACAGGGCGAACACAGCGGCTGACAGACCGGCTGGAATGCCTATGCGCATTATTTCCCCGACGCTGCTCAAATCTGCCTTCAGATGCCTTAAATCAAGCCTGGTGGCATCTTCTTCGTTAATCAGTATCCACATCACCAGTACGGCAGATACCGTTTCAGAAGCTACCGTGGCAACTGCGACGCCGACGACTGACCATTTCAGCAGTATGACCGTTATGAGATTAAGCACTACGTTTATGATGCCTGAGATTATCAGGAAGTACAGAGGTCTCTTGGTGTCTCCCTTTGACCTCAGCACTGCTGAGCCGAAGTTATATGTCAAAAGTGAGATTACACCTGCGAAATATATTTTCATGTAAAGGGCACTGAGATCAATGAATTCTTCCGGAGTCCCCATTAATCCAAGTAACGGCTTTGAGAACATTATGCCTACCAGGGTAAGCAGAATGCCTCCGCACCAGGCAATGATCATTGACGAATAAACGGCTGCCCGGATCCTCTCATCATTTCTCGTTCCCAGATAGCGGGCTATGAGAACGTTTGACCCCGTGGACAGACCATAGAACACGCTGGTCAGCAGGAATACCAGTGAACCCGTGGCTCCTACGGCAGCCAGCGCCGTATCTCCGGCAAACTTGCCAACGATGATCGTATCGGCCGAGTTAAAGAATATCTGCAGAAGTTCTGAGAACATCAGCGGAATTGCAAACCGGAAAATGTTTGGCAGTAACGGACCGTTGACCATGTCCATGGTTGAAGGATTCTTTTTCATATGGTCATTATTATATTCTAATCACGGATATATGAAAGGGTTTTGCACCAATATAACCAAAGAAAACGGTTACATATTGTCGGGATTTCAGCAAATATGTAAAATATGTATTAGAAACGCTACATTAATCGAGCTTTCAAATTTATGTCCTTTTCTGAAGGGCAGTTTTTGTGGTATCCGGTTATGATTGATAATGCAGGATCAGAATAAGGAGGCATAATTATGATCAGAACCAATGTAGTTGAATTAACGACGATAAAGGCTTTTGCCTACAGACAGAAACTGAAGGCCGGTGACAACAGCATTCTCATCTACAGGCCAGATGTAAAGCAGCCGGGCATCGCGTCCATCAGCAAGTCTACGGGAGAACCGGTGATTGCCAGAAACACAAACCCGGATAAGTTCCCGCTGGAAGCCTTCAAGGAGGCGATAGCTCTGACAAACGGCATGCCGTACAAGAAGCAGGGCAGCATAAAGGTTACGAAAGACATGTTCGTTGAGCCTGTAAAGGAAGAAGAGGAAGAGGAGATTATCGAAATCAATGAGGCAGCCCTGGAGGCTGTTACCGCTCACTACACTGACAGAAACGGCAGGGTATCCTATGATCTTATCAATAAGGAACTGATCAAGTTTGCCAAAAGCAGCAGCATTGTCAGAGAGATGATCGCAGAGGGCAAGAGTGCCAAGGCCATAAGGGAGTACATCGTATTAAACAAGTTCAGAAACATTTCCGGTAATGACAGCCTGAGTGATCAGGAAGTATTCAAGATCGCTGACATGATCGACGGTCTTGACAACAGGGGAATGTTCAGAGAACTCAATGAGGAACTGAGAAAGCTTCTTGCCAAGAACAAGAGAGGATAGAAACGGGAAACCGTTTCTTTTTTTTGCACAATTGTATATACAAAAATGTGTCAAATGATTTACTCCAAAGTCAGTTTGTGGTATTTATGAGGTATAGAAAATTACAGGCATAAATATGAGTGAAAAAAAGGTAAATTCACTGGACATGACGCAGGGGAATATCGCTGCTCAGATCATGAAGTTTGTCTGGCCGGTTTTGGTGGCGAGCATCTTTCAGCAGTTGTATAACATGACGAATCAGTTCATAGTTGGCAATTATGTCGATGAAGATACTCTCAGTGCGGTCAGTGCCTGTTCAGCCATAACCAGTATCCTTATTCAGATGTTTGCAGGACTGGGACTTGGCGTAGGAGTTGTCGTTTCCAACAGTTTTGGCGCCAGAAACAATGAGAAACTGAAAAGCGCTGTGAGGTCATCTGTACTGTTATCAGTAATTGGCGGACTTCTGATAGTAGGAATCAGTGAACTTCTGCTTCCGATGATGATGAAGCTGATCAACATCAATGACGTTCTGTATCCCATCGCGGAGAAATACATGAGGGTGTATCTGTTGGGCTCGGTATGCGTACTGACCTATAACGTGTTCTTTTACATCTTCAGATCCATTGGAGACACCAGACATCCGCTCTACTATCTGATAGTATCAAGCATCCTGAACATTACTCTGGGAATCATCTTCGTAAGAGTAATGCATCTTAACGTTACCGGTACGGCCCTGGCAACGATCATAGCTCAGTTGGCTGTTGACATTCTCTGCTTTAATCTGGTTCAGCATAATGACCTGCTCAAAATGGACTTTTCAGACTTTGCCATTGACTGGGAGGTAATAAAGGAAGTACTGAGACTTGGAATTCCGGCTGGAATACAGAATACCCTTGTCGGGTTCTCAGGTGTAGTCATACAGGCATACACCAATCTGTTTCCCAACGTGGTCATTGCCGGAATCGGTGTAGGGCAGAGGGTATCAAGTTATGCCGAGATGCCAATGCATGCCATTCAGACTGCCGCAACATCCTTTGTAGGACAGAATTACGGTGCCGGTGAGCATGAGAGAGTCAGACATGGCATCCGTTTCTGTCTGATGCTCTGCAATGTCGTGGCGCTGGTTCTTAGTACGGTCATCTTCATATTTGCTGAACCGCTGGTCGCAATGTTCAACCGCAATCCGGATATCGTCCGTTACGGTTCGGAAATGGTTCGCTATACGGTATATGGCACGATATTCATTGGCTGGTCACATATTTATAACGGATCCTGCAGAGGAGCCGGCAATGTCAGGGAACCGCTGTTCATTGCGGTATTCTCTCAGTTTGCCATCCGCTACATCTTCGTAACTATCGCATTCAAGATCTCCTTCAGTCTGGTCAACATATACTTTGCCCATGTCATTGGTTCAGTGGCTGCCGGAATACTGGCATCGCTGTATTTCAATCTGAGCAAGTGGACAAAGGATAACCACCTAAGGGCCTGAATCAACAATCATAAATGACAGAAACAGAGAGGAAAATGAAATGATAATCTATTCAGAAAGAATCTACATGGAAAACGCCGTCAGGAGCGGTTATCTTGAAATCGAGAACGGCAGGTTTGCCAGATTTTATGAAAAGGATGCCGGCCTGAAACCGGATATCGACTTTGGTAATAACCGTATCATTCCGGGCATTATCGATACGCATAATCATGGCTGTTACGGCTATTCAATGCTGGATGCCAAAACACCGACAATGGACGATGTCAGGGGTTATCTCAAGGGACTGGCTTCAAGCGGTGTTACGGGCGTATTTCCAACTACAGTCCATGTTAATACCATAAAGCTTCTGGTCGAGCACATGAATGACGGCATTGAAGGAGCTAAGATCCTGGGCATTCACAGTGAGGGGCCATGGGGCGCCAGAGTTGGAGAAAAGGGTATAAATACCGGCTATCCGGCAGTTGACATGGAACATGCCCAGGAAATGCTTGATGCAGGACAGGGACATCTGTTACTGATAGACATTGCCCCGGAAGTACCTCATGCCTTGGAAGCCATCAGATTCTTTGTTTCCAATGGCGTTAAGGTAGGAGCATATCATACAAATGCTAACTATTCCCAGGCCAATGCAGGCATTGATGCAGGAATTACCGTAGCTACGCATCTCGGCAACGTCATGACCGGCCTGCATCACAGAGACATCGGTACTCTTGGTGCCTGTCTGTTCAGACCGGAGGTGGACTGTGAAGTCATCTGCGATGGCCTGCACGTATCTCTGGAAATGATAAAGCTCTACTTCAAGGTCAAGGATACCAGCAGGTTCATGATGGTATCTGATAACGTCGCCTATGCCGGGCTGCCTGTAGGCCATTATCTGGGAGGAGCCAGCCAGCAGGGCAATTCAACCAACGGTCAGGTCAGTGACAGAAAGACCATATACGTCAATGAGGAAGGATTCGTGCTGAGTGAGACCGGAAGGCTGTCAGGTTCAAGCAAGCCAGTGCTTTATGGCATAAAGAACCTTGTTGAGATCAATAAGATGCCTCTGGAGGAAGTAGTGAAGATGTCATCACTGAATCCAGCCAGAAAATACGGCTTCGGAGACGTCAAGGGCAGCATTGCCGTCGGTAAGGACGCTGACTTCGTGGTCATCGATGATGATTACAACGCTCTGTATACCTACAGCGAGGGCAGGAAGGTATATGACCGTAATGTTGATACCGACCTGTTCAATAAGGAGTTCTACAACAGCATCAAACTGGATGATTAAATGTAAGAGACTACCGTTATATTCGGCAGTCTTTTTGGTTATAATGATAGAGGAAAGAAGTTGATCAAAATGAGTGAAGTCATGACGGCCAGGATAAACGGCATAGAAATGGATTACTGCGCCTTTGGCAATGGCGGAAGAAACTTCATCATTCTTCCGGGGCTGAGCGTAAAGAGTGTCATGTTATCGGCGCAGGCGGTGGAAGAGGCATATAAGGTGTTCGCAGATGAGTACAGGGTATGGCTTTTTGACAGACGCAGAAACATGCCGGAGACCTACGGCATTTCTGAAATGGCAGAGGATACGGCTGCATTCATGAAGCATCTCGGACTTGAAGGATCGTATGTCTTCGGTGCTTCACAGGGTGGCATGATCGCCCAGGTACTTGCGATCAGGCATCCTGAACTTGTAAGAAAACTGGTGATCGGTTCAAGTGCCGCAAGGGTAAAAATCAGTGATGATTCTCCTTTGACGGAATGGATCAGGCTGGCAGAAAACAGGGACGCCGAAGCGCTGAATCTGAGCTTTGCGGAAAGAGTGTATCCCGAAGATGTCGCCAGGGCTTATCACGATTTCTTTGTCAATGATGCCAGAACGGTTACGGATGAGGATCTTGTCAGATTCGTTACCCTTGCAAGGGGAACGGAGGGTTTTGATGTAACGGAAAGACTTCCGGAAATAAGATGCCCGATGCTGCTGCTTGGCTCAAATGATGACAAGGTTCTGGGCAGGGAGGCATCGCTTGAAATCATTGAAAAGATGAAAGACAGAGATGATTTCAATTGGTTCATGTATGACGGTTATGGCCACGCAGCCTATGATACCGCACCAGACTACAAGGAAAGAATTCTGGATTTCTTCAGAGGGTAAAAATGTATTACTACATAGATTTTGAAGCAAGTGAAGCCGAAAAGAAGATCATATCCGTTGGATGTATATGTGAGGACGGCAGGGAGTTCTACTCACTGGTCAATACCGATGATCCGATAACGTTCAGAATAACGCAGATAACGGGAATAACTCAGGAAGATGTAGATGATGCTCCTTCAAGCGAGAAGGTATTCGCTGATCTGTTTGACTGGAGCTACAGTGAAGATGAGGCTCCGCAGTTCATCTGTTATGGGGACGGGGATTTTGATTTCGTTTATGCCAACAGTCAGTGTTCAACGGGATACAAGGAAGCTCTTATGCTTAGCTATCTGTATCTCAACATGTATGACTGTTCTCAGGACATGAATGATCATTTTCTGGTCAATAAGACCATATCCCTGGAAAAGCTCGGTCAGCACTATGATGAGACGATGGGAGCCCAGAATCACAATGCCATTGATGATGCCAAGCTTCTGAAGATGGTATATGAGAAGATGAACAGCGGACAGACTGAAAACAACGTATTCAACGAGTATCTCAGTCCTGGACGCATACCTTCCCAGATCAGAAAAGTAGTAAGACTGATTGGCAATGAGGTGGCCAATGAGTTTGAGTCGTTAAGCGAAGCGGTCAAATGGATGAGAACGCAGCCTAATGACAAGGGAGGCTCATATCTGAACAATGCCGAGGAAAAGATAATCACGGCAGCCAGAAACGGCAGTAAGTACTTTAACAGCAACTGGAGAATACTGTAGGGGGTAGTAATGAACACTTACATAAAGATGCAGCTGAATACCATGATTCAGTACGTGGACAGTTTCCAGCAGGCCTGCGAGCTGGCAGCCATGAAAGATGACGGGATAGTAGACCGCAAGGAAGAGAAACAGCTGAAGAAAATACGTAAGGCAGTGGTCAGATTCAGAAAGGAACTGGAAAAGATATAACATTAGAGCAGCTCTCACGAGCTGCTCTTTGTTATTTATTTGCTGGTTTTCTTGAAGATTATCTGTACCATATCGTCATCGTCTGCCGTCTTGATGATTTTGAAGTTATCTCTGGAGAGATCTTCAAGTACTGAGGTTTCAGGAAGGTTGACGCTGACGCTTTCCGATACGCCATCATGATGCCTGATGAGGTTTTCACGGCTCATACTGTGGGCTATTGTCATAATGCCGTCTGTCTTCAGAAGAGATGCCAGATGCATGAATGTTTCTCTTGTGGCGGGAATGTGCGGAAAGGCATTGAATATCATGATCAGGTCGTATTTTTCATCAGCCTCATACTCCAGGATGTCATCGCAGATGAAGTTTACGTTTGCGTAATCAAACTTTGATCTGGCAACACCGATCATCTGTTCAGCAATGTCTATGCAGTCAAGATCTCCGACGTTTCCCTGAATGTAATACGGCACCAGAAATCCGGTTCCGCAGCCGACATCCAGCACGGTCTGATTCTGGATGCTGCCGATGTTGGTAAATATCTTTGTTACTATCCAGTCTTCAGCCGGGGTATAGCTGTCCCACTTGCAGGCCAGGCCATTGAAAAACTCTCTGACTTCTTCTCTGTTAATCGGCATATGAATGCTCCTTTGTCCTTCATATATCATAACACATAAATGATGACTTTATGTCTTAAATGAAAAAAGCCTCCAGAGGAGACTTTTACGTGCATAGTGGGGCGGTTGACGAGACTCGAACTCGCGGAATGCTGGAGCCACA
>JAFWGU010000003.1 GCA_017512285.1 Erysipelotrichaceae bacterium
CAATGGTGCCGAATGCCGGAATCGAACCAGCGACCTGCTCATTACGAATGAGATGCTCTACCGACTGAGCTAATTCGGCAAAACGGTTTATTTCTTAAACCATTTCTTGAACGGATTGTGGAACTCCAGCTTCTGTTCCCTATTCTTGGCCATCTGGATCTGTCTTGATTCCTTATCAGGAATGATGTCAAACATTACCTTGTAGAATCTTCCCAGCTGGAAGGTATCCTTGTAGATGGTTTCACCGCTGTTTAATTTTACCATTACTGCGTCATTACCGCCAGAGTTATTTTTAATTGCCCACTCTTCAATTTCATCCATGCTGACCTTTATGGCCTTATTTGGATCCTTATCGGAATAAATTACCAGGAAATCCTGATAGACATCTATTACCTTGGCGTCGACTACCTTGAACCATACGAACAGAGCCAGCACTACGCAGAATATGCCCAGAACAATTGATGCCGGCTTTCTTAACATGATAAGCAGGATACCGGCGATGATGACGATAATAGATGAATTGTTATTCTTGAAGTATATGCTTCTTAACGGTGTGCCGGTTAAATTCAGTTCCTGTATGTCTACAGCTGCGCGTTTTTCAGGCTGCGGCTGATCGTTTTTTTCGTACTTGTTGTCTTCACTCATTGCGTTCATCTCATTTCCACCCTTTAATTTTACCATAATTCTTATATAATATATATGGTGATTATTTATGAACAGTGTATTTGTATTATGCGTCATTGCGGGTGTCGCCTACCTGGCCAGCCGCATTTATAAGGAAACAAAGAACAAGGCAAAGATGAAGGAATATGACCTTACGAAGTATGAAGTGACGACTTTTTACAAGCCAGTCATCATTGCACTGGTAATACTGGTAGTTCTGAGTGCCTATGTCCTGGTCTGGGGATTACAGAACAAGTCTGAAGTTCACTCTTCAATCGGCGTAGTCATGTTATTCAGCGGCATCGCGGAAATCTACTATGCTTACAATGAGATGCGTCTTTACCACAATGACAAGTTCTGCATTCTCAACACCAAGAGAATTTCCTATAACCACATCAAGAAGGTTAATCCAAAGAGCATTCTGTTCATCACCAAGGGTGAAGTTGAACTCTTCAGCGGTGAACGGATCAATGTATACAGGAACGCAGCAGACATAATCAGAGAGAAATTAGAAAACAAGCGGTAATCAGTGATTACCGCTTTTCTTTATAATTATTGTCGTTACATACAGGAATACCGCTGAAAACAGCATTACCACTCCTGTTGAAACATAGAACTCTCTTAATCCCCACATCTCGATGAGCATGGCTCCGAAGTAGCCGCCAAGGACACCGGAAAGTGATCTGATCGAGAAGATGACCGTCTGAGCAGTCGACTGCAGTTCCTCTGGTGCTACCTCACTTACGTATCTTATTCCTCCTGCCAGATAGAATCCCGTTCCAAGACCTGACAAGGTGGTTACGGCCAGTATCTGCAGGAAACTGTTTACCCCGAAATACAGGAAAGACTGAACGGCATAAAGTATGGCGGATATGATGACCATATCCCTCAGTGATATCTTCCTGCTGATTTTATACGAGAATAACAGGGCCGGCACCTCAAACAGTGCCCTGTAAGCCTGCAGGTAGCCAACGTAGGTCATGCTGGCGCCTACATCCTTTATAAGATAAGGCTGGAAATAATATACGGACATCTGCGGTACGAATTGCAGAATGGTAAATATGGCATAACATACGAAGTAGGGATTTCTGAACAGTTTGCCGAAAGGCAGGTCCTTCAGAGCAATTCTTTCCTGGACATCTGAACTGTCACTGACTTCCTTTATCCGGCTCATGGCATAGAAAGCCGGAAGGATCAGTAATCCCAGCAGATAGAAGGTAATTACGACATTATCATCAGTAACGAAATATGACAGCAGTGCACAGACAACGACATAACCCAGGGTTCCCCCTATCCTGATCGTAGCGAAGTCAGTTCCCGTATTTTCACATCCCCTGACGACCGTTGTCTCAAGTAATGATTCCGAAGGAACGCTGAAGGCATAGTATAAGGCACTGAACACGATCATCAGTGACATTCCCAGGACATATATCTTCATTGTCAGCGGCACCAGAGCATAACATATGCACATGGCTGTCGTAAATACGATCATTCCCTTCAGGGAGGATCTTATCTTGTCTGATATGACCCCTGCCACCGGTGAGAATAACGTGGCAGCCAGGGCATTTACCGTGTTGATCAGACCGACCTGCGTAACGGAAAAGCCGTTACCTTCCAGATATACTGTCAGGTAATTAACCGTACCCAGCGCAAACCAGTATGTGAATTCAACCATGGCCAGTCTTAACGGCCAGTTTTTCTTTCTGTTCATGCCTTATCCCTCAACAAATACATTATAAGGCATAATTGTATATACATAAACATAAAAGGCAATAAAAAAGGCTGTCATGATGACAGCCTCTAGTTCCCTTTAGAAACCTGCTTCGTCTAACAGTTTTAAGAAATCTCTTGGTTCGTTAGCCGGTGTCAGATGGCTTATCAGCTTGCCGCCTCTTAATGAAGCGATCTTACGATAAACGGCTGCGTCTTCTGCCGTAGCAGCGATTGACTTGTCAACCATCTTGTAAACTGTACCATTGATTGGAGCAGCGTTACCAACGTTAACGTCCTTAACTTCTAATCCTGATTCCAGAATAGCTAACGCGTCAGTTGGGAACTTGCAGATTACGAACATTGTCTCATCTGGATGTTCCTCAGCATACTTGATTGTTTCAGCGATTGAAAGAACTAATACTGTTGTTCCTCTCGCTGCCAACGGTAATGCCATTTTCTGAATTGGATCAGCAGCTACCTTGTCGTTACAAACGATGATCTTGTCTGCACCAATATGGTTCTTCCAGGTTACTGCTACCTGACCGTGGATTAAACGGTTATCTATTCTAAGATGAGTAATCATAAGTGATTAACCTAAAACCTTTAATACGCCGAGGATGAAGGTTACAACTAATACGTATAAGATAACTCTTAACGGTGTAACTTTAGCCTTGATCAGCTTGTAGCAGATGAATGTCAGTACTAATGGAATGACATACGGGAAGATTGCATCTAAAGCATCGCCTAATGTCTTAGCAGCCTGGATAACCTTACCCTGATCGTCAACTAAGTCCTTGCCGAGCTTTAATGGAGCCTTGATGCCAGCTAACATTGATGGAACGAAACCACCCATAACTACGATACCAAGGATCTGTGCAGCTACCTGCAGCTTGTCTAATGTACCAGCACCGCTTACGTCATTGATTACGTTAACGCCCTGCTTGTAACCATACTTAGCTAATGGCCAACGAACAACGAATAATGCGATTAATGGTAAAATGTTAACTAAGATTGATAACAGACCAGTTGATAAGCTGTTATTATTTACAGCCTGAACTGCTAATGAAGCAGCCATGATTGAGAATGGTGGAGTTACCAATACAGCCTGGATTGTGTCACCGATACCAGCTAAAGGACCCATTAAGGCAACCTTCAGGTTATCGCCAACTTCTGTCTGGTAGTCTTCTTCAAGAGCTAAGTCAGCACCGAAAATCAGTGATGATGCACCTGGGTGAGTGTTGTAGAACTGCATGTGTCTTTCAAGCTCACGGCACTGTGCTTCTTCTGTGTCATATAATTCCTTAATAGCAGGAACCATGGCATAACCATAACCAGCAGCCTGCATCTTTTCATAGTTCCAGCACCACTGTAATGTGCAGTTATGTCTTGTAATAGCCTGATTCTTTGCCTTCTCGCTTAATTTCTGATTAGTTCTAGCCATTAGTTAGCACCTCCTTCAGTTCCAATTCCAGTGAACAGAGCACCAGCTGCCAAACCTACGAGTGCTAAGCCGATTGTACCAACGCCCATGTAAGCATACAGTACGAAGCCTAAGATCAGGAATGGCCAGTACTTCTTGAGATCCATGTAAGATAACAGAAGTGCGAAACCTACTGCTGGTAAGCACTTACCTACAACAGATAAGCCTCTTGATACCCATTCAACGCTGTTTGCGAAGTCAGCCAGCTTGTTAACGTTGTCGATTAACAGCATGCCGAAGAATACTGGGATTGCTCTTGACAGGATCCATGGTAATGTACCCATGACTGTCCACATCTCGAACTTCTTAATGTTGTTCTGTGCTAAAGCACCTTCAGCTAAATGCTGGAATACTGTTGTTGTTGAACGGCCTAAGATATCCATCTGGGTCATCAGTAATGCTAATGATGTAGCAACTAATAAGCCAGCATCGACACCAGCGCTCTTAGCAACAACTGTACCGAACATTGAGCCAGTTACGTAGTCAGGGATAGTTGCGCCACCGTAAGTATAATAACCAATACTGAACAGTAAGCAAGTAGCTCCGACGTTAATTCCAAGTAATGGGTCACCAACGCAAATGCCTGCGATGAATCCGCAAACCAATGCTGTTCTGATACCAATACCTGTCAGGTTTAAGACCATGGCAATACCAGACCACAAACCTAAAATGATTCCTAACAATGCATTGCTCATATTATAAATAAGCCCTCCTATGCATCCATTATAGCACAATTACAGAGGTGTAAACACTTTTGTATGATTTTTTCACACAAATTTCCCTTAATTTGTATATGTGGGTCTAAACTTCCTAAGTAGTGGTATAATATTTCTGAGGTAAAACAACATGCAACTAAAAATATATAAGAGATGTACGGCCATCCTGTTTGGCCTGATCATCACCATCGGCGGTATTGGCGCCTGGCTTCTGCTGAACAAGGAAAAATGGGCTGACAAGTCATTCGCCGTATACATGGGCCTGTTAATTGGCGGTCTGGTTGCCTTCATGGCCTTCTCCTACTACGAGATGAACGCTGACAGGAACATGATCAAGAAGATGGTAGGTAATGGCAACATTGCCCTGGCAAGGATAAAGAGCGGCGGCTTTGAACGCTTCGCCAGAGATTCCAAGCTGAAGAGATACGTTTTCTGGAAGCTGGATGTCACGCTGTATGACAAAAACATGAAGAAGATTGAAACATCATTAATTGAGAAGTTCAATCTCAAGCAGACTCAGATCCCGCAGGGAAATGTATACGTAACCTATGATCCTGCCAATCCGGAAAGAATGTTCATCGTTCCAAACGCTCTGATCAGCGTATTCCCGGATCTGCAGCCGATCGTTGAAAGCTACGAAAAGAATAAGGATATCAAGATAACTTACTTAAATGTATATTACAAAGATGGTATGGTTCTTGAATCCTTCAAGGATTCCATGAAAAAGGAGGCAAAGTAATAATGCGTTACGCTTTTAAGCAGTTTGTCATCAATCCAATTGAACCTGTAAAGCAGGCCGGACACATTCAGCAGGTAGATCCTGTCAGTGAAGTTCACGATGATCTTCATGCCAGAGTACTGATGCTGGATGACAACGACAGGATCTTCATTCATGTATCCTGTGACCTGTTGGGAATCAGATATGATTTTGAAAAGCAGCTTGAGGAAAACCTGAAATACAGATTTGACAAGCCTTTCAACATCATCGTCTCAACCACTCATACTCATTACGCCGGTGACACAACTAATGAAACATATTATGCGCAGCTATTGTCACAGCTGACAGCCGGCATCAACGGCATGGAATTCACTGAAGCCGGAAACATTTACACTTCATATCATTATGTACCGTTTGACAAGCTTGGCTGCAGTAGGATAAGCCATCACAAGGCTAATGTCATTCTCGGCACCATCAGATTATTCACAGATGAAAAGGAAATCGGGCAGATCGTGTTCCATAACGTTCACCCTACCGTATTGTCCGCTTCCCAGACACATTTCTTCAGTGCTGAATGGCCTGGATACGTACTGGCAAAGCTGAATGAAAGCCATCCTGACATGTTCTTCACCTACATGCAGGGACCTTCCGGAGACATCTCAACAAGATTTACCCGTGAGGGACAGGACTACGCAGCCGTTGAAAAACTTGGTGATAAGTTATTGGCTGAGATCAGTGAGCAACGTGCCGTGGAAGATGAAAAGAAACTTCTGAAACTGGACTTTGCTGAAGAGACCATCAAGTGTGAACATGAATTCAACGAGATCAACTTTGACGAGATCCCTTCCTATGCAACGCCAAGAGAACTTGAAACGATTGGCTATGGCAAGATCGTAAGAGAAAGACTTAAGAATCAGCCGGAAAAGTGGGTCAAGCAGGTAGTCCTCTCCAGAATGACACTTGGTGCTGTAACTCTGGTATTCTCGCCGAACGAACTATTCTCAGGCTGGCTTGATCAGGTAGACCTCAATAAGGCCCTGATAGTCTGTTACTCAAACGGCTATTCACCATATGTTACGCCTATTGATTCAAAGCTTCTGACCTATGAGACCTTCACGGATACCCTGACAAGGGAAACCAAGGTTCACATAGCCGAGACAATAAGAAGACTTGCCCAGTAAAACATTAACCTCCCTCAGGGGAGGTTTTATAATGCATTAAGATAATAATGATTCCCTTTACATTTGATTTATATTAGTATATACAATAGGAGACGATCATTATGAGCAACATGGAAGACAAGTATGTAAAGGCAAGCGAGATAGAAATAACAGGCAATCTGGTTAAGCAGGTCATGTTCAAGAACCCGATACCGGCCATCGCAACGGCAATTACCGGGGCAGCTTTATTCCTTCTGAAGGACACTGCAACGACAGTAATAGGAATCGTTCTCATAATTGCAGCTCTGTATTACATATTCATTGCCAGGGACCGTCATACCGTTGACGTATATGATGATTCCGTGGTCATCTACAGTGAAAACGACCAGACAATGGCCAGAAAGATAATGTATGATGACATATACGAGTGGTCATTCTTCGACAGCAATGTCAAGAACTCCTGCATCATCCTGACTCTGAATGATTATTCCACGGTTACGACCACGACATTCCAGCTGTCAAAGTACTTCAATGCCCTGAGAATTACCATCCCGGATAAGGAATTAAGACAGAAACAGCTGAACGCAGCCCATGAGAAAATACAGAGTTTCAAGATAAGGTCAAAAAAGAAAAAATAAGCACAGTCACCTGTGCTTTTACTTTGCCTTGAGATAGTAATCAAATGACGTGCTGAGAAAGTCATCAATTGTCCTTCTGGCTTCAGAGGAAACGTCCATTATTCTTCCCCTGCCCCTGACCAGCGGATTGATGTATCTCTTTTTGGCCGGCACCCTGATCCAGTAATCATCTCTTGCCTCAGCAGATGTTTCCATTTCGCTGATGGAGCAGAACCATTCCCACATCTTCCGGGTTTCCTCATTACCCATCAGTTTTTCTATGACTTCTTCCTCTCCAGAATAAAGATCATTACCGGTAAGAACATTTAATTCCAACGCCTTTTTCAGTATCCTGCCCAGAACTTCCATTGAATATCTGTCGGCGTCCTGAATGTAGATCCTGCTGGTTTCTATGGTATGAATAGTAAACCTTTCAGCAATCTCCAATGTCTTAAAAGCCAGTTCATACTCCCCTTCTTCATTCCTAATGACAGTCAGGTCATTGTAGTACTCAGCTATTTCATCAGCTGACAGATGAACGTAACGGTAGAAGTTCCTCATCGTATATTCAAGCCTGTCCGCTGACAGCCTTGGAGAATCATTGTCAGCGATCGGATACATGTGATAGTCGCATACCTCATCAGTAGTCAGCCCATACTTATTAAGCAGGTCCTGTAGCTGCTGGGAGTTCTCTATCATCTTCCTTGTATCGGACTCCGTTGACTCCTGCGTAACGTAGTCATGATTCATGAAGTCAACAACATGGGCAAATACAGGTGATGATACGTCATGCAGTAAAGCCGCCACGGTCTGCTTAACATCATGGGTAAAGTGCCAGGTTATAAGGCCTACGCCTATGCTGTGTTCATAGCGCTTGGCAGGCAAAAGCCCCTGCCAGCAGGCAAAGGAAGTGTACTCGCAGCCGCAGTCCATTCCGACTTTTCTCAATCTTTTCATGATGTCAGTTTCAGCTATCTCCCTGACAAACTCAGGAACATCTGAACTGTAGATACTGTTTACATACATATTCCTATATTAACAGAAAAGAGAGAGAATTTGTATTCTCTCCCTTATGCATCAACCTGTTACAATCTTAATATAAGTGTTTTACTCTGCCTCTGTAGTGCTCATAGATGGCATCATTGTTGAAACCGTCAACGTTCTGTGACTGGAAGATATACGGCTTGAATCCCTTGTCAGTAACGATCTTGATGGCTTCTGAGGTAATGGTGTTCAGAATGAACATTGAAGCGATTGAGCTTACGGCACCGGTAATGTAACCATTGATGTTCAGACATCCGTCTCCACCAGGAGCGCAGTTGTCCAGAACAACGTCAGCTACTTCATACAGCTTCTTGCCGCTTGGATGACGTGAGATCATCTTCTCAGACTGCTTTAATGAAGTAACGGCTACTACGAACAGTCCTTCCTTCTTGGCACGCATTGCCATTTCAATTGGCATTGAGTTACGTCCGGAATTGGAAATGACGATCATGATGTCACCGGCCTTGGCTGTATAGTTATCGTATACGATGTCTGATACACCAGGCAGCTTTTCCAAAGCACCGCTTCTTACGGCGCCGTTGCTTGTCAGTACATCCGGGTCCAGCATGGCATCCACGTTGCCTAAGCCGCCGGCTCTGGCAAACAGTTCAATGCCGATCATGTGAGAGTGGCCGGTACCGAAGGTATGGATGATTCTGTCCTCCATGATGTTCTCGGCAAACTTCTCAGCCAGATCCTTGATCTTATCCTTGTTGGTTTCGTAGACTTCATCAAGAATTGAAGTCAGCTTGTTCATGTAAGCAAATTCAGTATTCATTCTAAGTTTATTCTCCCTTCATATTTCTTAAACAATGCTTCGTTGTGTTCCTTATACCCTTCAACCGTCTCATCCCAGAGAACCGGAGCCTCATGGCCTCTCTCCTCTAAGATGGTGGCTGTTTCCAGACCGATTGACTGAGCAATGACAGCTCCTGTCAGTGATGAGATCGAGCATACCTTTTCCAGTTTTCCCGTCTCCAGCAAGGCATCTCCGATCGGACCGCAGTTATCGATCACGACGTCACCGAATTCATAAAGCTTCTTGCCGCTTGGATGACGTGAGTTCTCGGAATTGGTGTGTTCCCATGAGGTAACGACGATCACCTTATGGCCTGTCTGCTTGGCATAGATAGCCAGGTCAATTACCACACCGTTGATGCCGGAGTTGGAAATGATGATGAAGACATCATTGTCATCTGTTCTGTAGAGATTGTACAGCTTGTCAGCGATGCCCGGCTTTCTTTCAAAGATGTCATCCTGACTCTTGAAGGTCTTCAGGTCAACGATTCCCTTGATTACGAAGTCATTCATGACCATGCTGTGAACGGGAACCAGGCTTCCCGGTCTGTTGCGCATCTCCATGCCGAACCCTACGGAATGGCCGCTGCCGAATACCTGAATGACACCGCCCTTTTCAATGGCATCTGCACACAGTTCTGCAGCCTTGGTAATGTTTCCCTTCTGGGTCTCATACAGAGTTTCAAAGGTTTCTGCCAGTTTGTCATGTAATACATGCATGTTAATGTTATTTGCCATGTTATTCACCTATACCGAATTCCAGCGTCCCTCATACCTGTCAGAAATGGCTCTGTTGTGGGCGTCGGCTCCTTTCACATTGACACTTAGTAATATCGGACAGTCCTTACCCTGTTCCGTCAGCATTCTGTATGTTTCAGCAGTGATCATCTGGGCGATGATGTTGCCGCAGATGGTGTTGATCTGACACATCTTCTGGCCATCCGGCAGTTCAACGTTGAGATCCGGATACGGTGCCTGGGTGTCAATTACCAGGTCCGCAATGTCCACGACGTTCTTACCGCTTGGATGGGTGCTCTTGGTCTGTCTGACTTCATTCATGTTGACCACGGCTATGACCTTACGGCCTTCCTGCTTACCGATCATTGCTGCCTCAACGACTACTGCTTCCCCACCGCCTGATGAGCTGATCAGAAACATGTCGTTTGGATAGATGTTATAGTTGTCCAGCAGTCTGCGGGCAAGCGCAGGATCATCATAGAATCCCGGATCAGCGGCTTCTTCCGGACTGATCTGTCCCTTCATGACTACTTCAGCTACTCCGACTCTGTGGAACGGCATTAACCCGCCGGCTCTGTATCCAAGTTCCATGGATAATTCCTGGCCGTGCTTTATGCCGATGAGCTGTACGATACCGTCCTGTTCAAAGCACTCAATGAACATCTCCGCAGCTTTCTTAACGGACTCTCCACTGGTCTTTTCAATCAGGTCGAGGTATTTCTTTACAACGTCGAAATACTTCCTCATATTATTCATTTGACTTTCTCTCCTTAATTAAATTATAGACCTCCTATTACTTATTTCAATGGTCTATAATATATACAAGAGGACATAAATATGATCAATAACAAAGCATGTGAAAACCTGTTTTCGCTGGTTAAGTGGCTGGTTGACAATGACCATCTGTGCGGCTTTAACATGGCCGTCGTAACTCCTGATGAAGAGTATGTCAGAAGTTATGGCTTTAGACAGCTGGTACCTGAAAAACTGCCGGCTGACCGCAATACCCTGTATGATCTTGCCAGTCTGAGCAAGGTAACTTCAACGACATCCTGCATACTCAAGCTGATTGAAAACGGAGAGCTGACCTTACATACCCCGATCCATCAGGTACTGCCGGAATTTGCCAACGAGGAAATAACCGTGCTTGACTGTCTGACCCACACGACCGGTCTTATCGACGTACCAGAATACAAAAAACTGAATGATGAGGAATTCATCAGTGCACTGTACAACATGCAGCCGAATGAAAAGATGAAAGGCAATATCTTCTATTCCGATACCAACTTCATACTGTTAGGATTTGTAATTGACAGGCTAAAGGGTTCGCTTAAGGACTATGCCGAGGAAACCATATTCAGGCCTTTGGGCATGACCCATACCTGCTACCAGCCAAAGGAAACTGAAAACTGCGCGGCCACAGAAGAAACGGAAAAAAGAGGTGTCATCAAGGGCGTCGTTCATGACGGCAAGGCCTTCCGTCTCAACGGTATTGCCGGAAGCGCCGGAGTATTCTCAACCATAGATGACCTCATCAAATTCGTAAGAATGATAATGAACGAGAATGACCCGTTCTTCTCTCCGGAAACTAGAAAGATGTTAAGAACATGCTTCGCCGACAAGGGTGCTGACAGACGGACTCTGGGCTGGATCATGTCGACTGATAAATCATCAATGGGAATCCAGTATTCCCAGCACGCCCTGTATCATACGGGCTTTACCGGCGGCAGTATTCTCGTTGATCTGGACAGGCAGTTTGCCTTCATCCTGTTAAGCAACAGAGTACATCCGAAGAGAGACAATTCATCAATACTGAAATTCAGAGATACAATTAACAGCCTTGCCTATGACTGTGTTAAGGAGGGATAAAAATGGAAGTAGATTTAAAGAAACTCGAAACAGAAAATCAGAATGTCAACACAATGAACATTGACACCTGCACCAGCGAAGAAATCGTCACACTTATCAATAATGAAGATGCCACGGTAGCTGAAAGCGTCAGAAAGCAGCTGCCGCAAATCGCCAGACTGGTAGATGTCATCGTCGAACAGCTGGAAAAAGGCGGCCACCTCTATTACATCGGTGCCGGCACAAGCGGAAGACTTGGCTTCCTGGACGCTGCTGAGTGTCCGCCAACTTATGGTGTACCATATGAAATGGTCGTAGGCATCATGGCCGGCGGCTTTGAAGCATTATACAAGGCCAAGGAAGGTGCCGAAGACAGTGCTGAACTTGGTGTAAATGACTGTAAGGAACATAATCTTACAAAAGATGACGTACTCGTCGGCATCGCTGCCAGCGGCCGTACGCCTTATGTAATCGGAGCACTTAAGTATGCCAATGAAATCGGCTGTCCGACAGGTTCAGTTGCCTGCGTATCTGACAGCCAGATCGGCAAAATCGCCAAGTATCCGATTGAAGTTGTCAGCGGACAGGAAGTAGTCACCGGATCAACCAGAATGAAGGCCGGAACTGCTCAGAAGATGGTACTGAACATGTTATCAACCGCCAGCATGATCAGACTCGGCAAGGTATATAACAACCTGATGGTTGATGTAAAGCCGACAAATGAAAAACTGGTTTCCAGAGCCAAGGGCATCATTGTCAAGGCTACGGGCTGCGACAAGGAAACTGCCGAAAAGCTCTTTGAAGAAGCTGACAAGAACCCTAAACTGGCCATCGCAATGTACGAAACAGGTCTTTCAAAGAAAGAAGCCAGGGCATTGCTTGATAAATACAAAGGTCATCTGAAGGAAGCATTATTATCATTAAAGTAAAAAATCTCCTAACGGAGATTTTTATTATGTACTTGGTTTTGTTTTGTAGATGACAGGCTTTATGCTTTTCAGACTTTCCTCCATCTCAATCTTCATGTTTCTAATGTCAATGTCATTCTGCATGTCAATGAAATAGCGGTCAGATACGCCAAAATACCTGGCAAGCCTTAAGGAGGTATCTACTGTTATCTTCCTTCTGTCATGCAGTATTTCCTGTATCCTCGATACAGGTACATCGATATCTTTTGCCAGTTTGTATGCAGATATTCCCAGAGGTTCCATGAATTCCTCATATAATATCTCGCTTATCTTCGGCGTTTCAATCCTGTTGTTCATATTCCTGCCTCCTAGTGATAGTCACATATTTCGACTGAATGAAAGTCATTATCTCTGTACTCAAAGCAAATTCTATACTGATTGTTGATTCGTATGCTGTATTGACCTTTCCTTTTTCCAGATAAAGATTCCAACCTGTTACCTGGAGGTACGAGAAGATCATTTAGCGATTCAGCATGATCGATCATTATGAGTTTTCGCAATGCCGTTTTCTGCATCGGCCCCGGAAGTTTTCCTGAATACTGTTGTCTGTAAATCTTTTCTGTTTCCTTATCCTTAAATGATCTGATCACATCCTGTCTTTCCTTGTCATTATACCTTTTTTACGTGTATACGTCAAACGGGTATATCATTTGATTTCTTACTTTTCTATTGACTAGTTACTGCATGTTTCCTGAAAACTAACGCTATTTGATCAAATGAAAAAATGGTCATGCTAAATGACCATTAATTAACATAATAAGGCATCATTATTCTCTGAACAGTTTCTCAAAGTTTTCTCTGAAAGGTGGATATACGATTCCCTTCTCGGTAACGAATCCTGTTATCAGACTGTGATCAGTCACGTCAAAGGACGGATTATAGCAGTCACAGCCTTCTGGAGCCATCGGTTCCCTGTACCACATCGTTCTTATCTCTTCAGGATCACGCAGTTCGATCTTTATGTGATCACCATCCGGACAGTCCATGTCAATGGTACTGGTCGGTCCTAACGAATACACTGGTATGCCATAGTGCTTGGCCAGTATTGCCACACCGCTTGTTCCTATCTTGTTGGCAAAGTCGCCGTTGGCGGCTATGCGGTCACAGCCTACCAGGCAGATATTGACCCAGCCGTTCTTCATGACCAGTGAAGCCATATTGTCGCATATCAGTGTTACATCGACACCGCCGTTCATTAATTCAAAGGTCGTTAGCCTGGCTCCCTGTAACAATGGTCTGGTTTCATCGGCAAAGACATGGAACTTATATCCCCTCTTTGCTCCCAATAACAGAGGTCCTATGGCCGTCCCTCTTGATGTAGCCAAAGGTCCGGTGTTGCAATGGGTAAGAACCCCATCCCCGTCCTTAAGCAATGTCAGACCGTATTCACAGATTTTTAGGCACATTTCTATGTCTTCCTGATGAATGGCTTTAGCTTCCCTACCAATTAGAGTGACGATTTCGCTTACCGGCAGGTCCTTATTGTCAAGAACTACCTTCTCTACTCTCTTTAAGGCCCAGCCCAGATTGACGGCCGTTGGCCTGGAGGCATAGAGATACTCCTTCTGCTTTCTGAACTTATCCAGAAACTGTTCATAAGGAAGATCAGCATACTTCTGTGAGAGCACGTACATGCTGTAGCCGGCAAAGATGCCGATGGCCGGTGCGCCTCTGATCTGCAGTTTCTTAATTGCCTGGTAACAGTCCTCCAGTTCATCCAGTTCCAGATACACCAGTCTGTTTGGCAACTGGGTCTGATCTATGATTATTACCTTTTTCTCATCAGCGGAAAGCTGAATGTTCTCAAGTTCCATCTTATTCCTGAGCCATCAGTTCCTTAATGGCTTCTACAGCTACTCTGATAGCCAGATCTGTATCGTGAACCTGCGGATTATCCAATCCCGCCTTGGCTCTTTCCTGATTGGCCACTACTAAGAAGCAGCTTCCTACTCTGACATGCAGATAGGCAGCGACGATAAATAAGGCAGCTGATTCCATTTCACTGGCAACCGTACCCAGTCTTAACCAGGCGTCCCACTTTCTTAACAGTTCCTGACCGTTAGGCAGTGTTTCCGGACGGTGCTGCCCATAGAAGGAATCCTTGCACTGAACAACACCTTCATGGTGAGGAGCATTCAGCTTCTCACAGGCGCTTACCAGGGCATTGACGACCTTCAGATCCGGTACGGCCGGGAATTCGATTGGAGCGTATTCCTTGGTAGTGCCCTCAGCTCTGATGGCGCCGGTGGCTACGACTACGTCTCCACCCTTTACGTCCAGCTGCATTCCTCCGCAGGTACCTATTCTGATGAAAGTGTGCGCACCGCACTTAACGAGTTCTTCCATGGCAATTGAAGCGCTTGGACCACCGATTCCCGTTGAGGTAACGGAAACCTTTCTGCCATTGAGATATCCGGTATATGTCACGTATTCTCTGTTATCTCCTACCAGTACGGCATCGTCAAAGTATTGAGCTATTTTAGCACATCTCTTAGGGTCGCCGGGCAGTATTACATACTCGCCTACGTCACCCTTGCCAACGCCAATATGATACTCTTTGCCAGAGCCTTCACTGTAATCTATCATCATATTATTCCTCCGTATTTATACATCTACATTCTACATTAAAAAACACATAACTTCCATTATGTGTTACCTTGCAAACATGTCCACGGCCCTGTTCATCAGATCGATCATAGGCCCTGTAAATATCATTGAGACTGCCGTGCCGATGCCTACTACCCCACCAAGCAGATACCCTGTAAGTATCAGTAAGCCGTCGCAGATTATCCTCAGAATGCTGAACTCAAAGTGGAACTTCTCAGCTATGGCCATGGCTAAGGCATCAATGCTGTTCATGCCGCTCTTGACTCTTATGAGGATCACGCAGCTGATGGATATTACGACGATCGACATGATCAGAATTATGTATCTGTAAAACAGATTATCCGTAACAAACAGCGGCCTTAACAGCGGATCAAACAAATTGATGAAGGAACCGCATAAAACGGCATTGGCTATGGTCGTCCAGCCAAGATACTGACGGGCGAAAAGATAGTCAAGGATGACCATCAGTACACCATAGACGATTGAAGCCGTACCTATTCTGATGCCGAAGGTCCTGCTTAAGCCGTCTTCAAAGACCGTAATGCTTGATGCACCGATATTGGCATACAGTTCAAGACACACTCCTATTCCAAGCAGTGCTGATGATATCAGTACGGCAACAGCTTCCTTTACCAGCTGTTCTTTGTTTTCCTTCATGATACATTCCTTTCAGACGTCTCTTATTTTATCATCTATGCCATCTTTTTACCACATAATCAAATTGTCAGTTATACCTCTGCAATTGTGCCGGTAAAATGCTATAATACTTTTCGATAGTTGGAGGTATAAGTCATGCCTGAATTTCTTGAAATCGTCATGTTGATCTGTTTCGGCGTATCCTGGCCGATCAATGCCATAAAGGCCTACAAGGCCAGAAGCACTAAAGGAACCAGTCTCCTGTTTCTGATGCTGATCTTTACCGGATATGTTGCCGGTATCGGATCAAAGCTGCTGAATCCTGCCTATATGGCCAGCATCTCCACAAAGTGGTATGTACTGGCTGTATATGTCATCAATCTGTTATCGCTGATAGTAAATCTCCTGATCTACTTCCGCAACAGGAAACTCATGAACAAAACAAAAGAGGCCTAGGCCTCTTTTATTTATGAATGGTGCACCGGATGAGACTTGAACTCACACGACCACGGTCATACGCCCCTCAAACGTACGCGTCTGCCTATTCCGCCACCGGTGCATGCATATGCATTATAACACTTTTTCAGAAAACTTCATAACTAATTTGTACAAGATATAATCCGCATGCCGGTGCATTGTAGTGAACAGCGTCCTTATCGCACGCTTCAAGCATGTTTTTTACCTCTTCTTCAGTTATTCTGCCTCTTCCTACTTCAATAAGTGTGCCTACCATCATTCTGATCATGTGTCTCAGGAAACCGTCTCCGACAAAGTCAAAGCTGACAACATTGTTATGTTCGCTGATGTCCAGCTGGTAGATCGTCCTGACCTGGTTTTCCATTTCATCCTTCCTGGTAGCGTTGAAACTTGTAAAGTCGTGCTTGCCCAGGAAAAGATAACCGGCATCTCTCATGGCATCAACATCGAGTTGTTCACCAAGCTGATAGACATAGTTTCTCTGCAATGGATTATACTCGCCGGTATTGACCATGTAGCTGTAGTATTTCCATTTGGCATCATAACGGCTATGGAACTCATCATCGACAGGTTCACACTCAATTATCCTGACATCCTCAGGCAATTGGGAATTGATGGCTGTTCTGATATCCTTGAACTGCTTGTCGCAGTCAAAGTGGAAGATCTGCCCCAGGGCATGAACTCCCGCATCGGTACGGCCTGCTGCCGTTACCTGTATTTCTGTCTGGCACAGCTTGAACAGAGCATCCTGAATCGCCTTCTGGACCGTTCTGCCCTCCGGCTGGATCTGCCAGCCGTTAAAGTCCGTGCCGTCGTAGCTTACCTTTGCCTTATATCTCATTTGACATACACCCATAACAGTATCATGCCAACCAGGATCAGATTTGATACGATGATCACAACGTAATCCCCGGCATGGAATTTCAAAGTCTTATACCTTATTCTCTTGGCACCTACCACATAGCCTCTGGCTTCCATGGCATCAGCCAGGTCGTCCGCTCTCTGGAAACAGGAGACGAACATTGGCACGATCAGGGAAACGATGGCCGTGATCTTTTCACCCAGCTTGCCGTTTTCAAAGTCAACGCCTCTTGAGGCCTGAGCCTTCAGAATGCGGTCGGCTTCATCGATCAGAGTCGGAATGAATCGTAATGCCAGAGATATCATCATGGCTATGTCATGAGTAGGAACCTTCAGCTTTTCCAATGGCATTAACAGATCCTCAATGCCCAGAGTCATGTCCATAGGTTTGGTCGTAGCCGTTAACAGTGTCGTAATCATGATCATCAGTACAAGCCTTACCACGATGTAGGCTGTCTGAGTAATGGCATCTAGATATACTGTAAACTTTCCAATTGTAATCAGCGGTTCACCGGTCTTGATTACCAGGACATTGATGACAAACAGGAACACCATCATCATCAGCATCGGCTTCATAGCCTTGATGACGAAGTCTATCTGCAATTTGGCAATGAAGATGCAGCTCAGAATTACTGCTCCGATTATCGCATAGCCGATCCAGCCGCTTGGAATGAATACGGCAATCAGTATGGCAAACATGCCGATGATCTTACTGCGGGGATCCAGTCTGTGGAAAAAGGAATCAAGAGGAATGTAGCGTCCTAAAGTTACGTTTTTCATTTCTTTTTCCTCCTGCTTAAGAATCCGGCAAGATCCTCAATGCTCAGAATGTCGGATGGCACATCCAATCCCCTGCTTCTTAACAGTGCCTTGAATCTTACGATTGCCGGAGGATTGATGTTTGCCCTTTCCATGTATTCCTCATTCTCAAAGAAAGTCTTCATGTCCGTATGCATCAGTACCTGACCTTCATCAAGTACCACTACCTCATCGCAATACTCCAGAACATGTTCCATGTTGTGGGTAACGATCAGTACGGTGATGCCCTTTTCCGTATTGAGTCTTCTGAACAGACTCATCATCTGAGCAGCTCCCTGCGGATCAAGTCCGGCTGCCGGTTCGTCGAGAATCAGTATCTCCGGTCCCATGGCCAATATGCCGGCAATGGCTGTTCTTCTCTTCTGGCCGCCTGAAAGCTCCAAAGGTGATCTTTCATAGTAGTGTTCATCAAGTCCGACGGTAGTCAGGGCTCTCTTGGCCTTTTCATTGGCTTCCTCTTCACTGGCACCGAAGTTCTTAGGCCCGAAGGCAACATCCTTCAGTACCGTTTCCTCAAACAACTGATATTCAGAGAACTGGAACACAAGACCTACCTTGTGTCTCAGGTCCTTTATTCTCGCATATTTCTTTCCGGCTTCAATGCGGTGATCAAGTACCTCCACAGTACCCTTGGTCGGCATTAACAGAGCATTGAGATGCTGAACAAGCGTTGTCTTGCCGCTGCCTGTCGCTCCAATGATGGCCGTTACCTTCCCCATCGGGATCTCCAGATCAACATCCTTGAGTGCCAGATGAGCGAAAGGAGTGTTCGGTGAGTATTCGAAGTCTACTTTTTCAAAACGTATTGACATACTTCGTCCGCCATCCTTTCCATGTCCAGGGTATCAGACACCTTAAGACCCTTTGCCTTCAGGGCATTTCTGATCTTGTATATAAACGGAATGTCCAGTTTCATCCCTATGAGCTCATACTGATGTCTGAAGATCTCCTTCGGCGTACCGGCCAGGGCAATTCTGCCCTTGTCTACAACGATGACGTTATCAGACTGAGCAACTTCTTCAATATCATGAGTAATTGAAATGACGGTCAGATTCTGATCTCTGTGCAGTTCATTGATGAGATTATTGATGTCACGGCGTCCAGTCGGATCAAGCATGCTGGTGGCTTCATCGAAAACCAGAATGTTGAGCTTCATTGCCAGTACTGAGGCAATGGCAACTCTCTGTTTCTGACCGCCTGATAACTTGGTTGGCTCACTGTCCAGGAATCTGGTCATACCGACCTTTGCGGCATACTCCTCGATGATCGCATCCATTTCATTCTGCGGGAAACAGTGGTTTTCCAAGCCGAAAGCGATATCGTCCCTTACCGTTGAGCCAATGAACTGGTTATCCGGATTCTGGAATACGATACCTATCTTGTTTCTGATCTCAGAAAGATTTTCAAGCGTAAGATCAAGACCTTCTATCCTTATCTCGCCTTTCTCCTTTTCCAGCAGTCCCAGAAGGAGTTTTGCGATGGTACTCTTGCCTGAGCCGTTATGACCGATGATGGTCGTATAGCTTCCGGCAGGTATGTCAAAAGACACGTCGTTAACCGCGTATTTCTTTCTGTCGTAGCTGTAATAAAGGTTTCTTACCTCAACTGCATTCAAATCAATCACCTCGTGACACCTAGATATTATACCTTCTAAAAGGCCAAAAGAAAAGGCATCTTTATGATGCCTTTGTCTCAATGATTTTAATGATTACTTTCTGTCCATTACTCTCCAGCCGCGGTAGTTGCCGTTGTAAGCACTGATCGTATCGGCAAGAGTCAGGATCTCGTTTCCGAGCTTTTCAAGACCGTTTTCACATTCTCTTGTCATGAAGATCTCTCCGTTTTCATTCGGTCCGGTTACGGCATAGCCAAGTGATGTTGCGATGAGCTTGTAGATCTCAAGGTTCTTGGCATTATCGAATGATGCACTGTGACGTAAGGTAATCGTGTTGCATGGGCCGATGGCCTTGATCATTGCCTGAATCTGCTGAATGATCTTTCCGGCCTTTCTTTCAGAAATGTGCGGGAATGGATTAACAGGTTCTTCTTCAACGATCACTTCAACCGGTTCTTCCTGTGGCTGTTCTGGTGCAGGTTCCTCAGCTGGTTCTTCAGCTGGTGCCTCAGGTTCAGCAGCCTCTTCAACAGGTTCTTCAACTGGTTCCTCGTCTTCTTCAACGATATCCATCAAAGCCTTTTCAATGTCATCAACAGGTTCAGCAATATGCTGTTCAACTGTTTCTGCGACTTCTTCTACCGGTTCGGTAACAGCCTCAACTGGTTCCTCACTGATTTCCTGTACCTGCTTGGCAATGTCTTCTGCGTTCTCTTCAACCTCTTCAGTGAATTCCTCGACAGTTTCCTTTGCCTCTTCAACAGTATCATCAATTCTGTCCATTACGTCATTGATGATGTCATCAATGCTTGATTCATCGAATTCATCCGGTTCTTCCTTCATGGATTCCATGATGTCTTCAACGGTATCATTCTCGAACATTTCACTGAACTTGTCAGGTGATAAGATCGGTTCTTCAGTAACAGTTGTTGATTCAACGTCAACGTCTTCTACCAGTTCATCAAGGATGGTATCGATGCTGTCATGAGAACTTAATACATCAGCTACATCTTCTTCCTTGATCTCATGCTGTTCAGGTTCTTCAGCAGGTTCTTCAACCTCTTCAGGCTGTTCAACGATTTCCTCTGGCTGCTCTGTTGGTTCTTCAGCTGGTTCCTCAACAGGCTCTTCAAATTCTGCAGGCTCTTCTGTGAATTCTTCTGGCTGCTCAGCAGGTTCTTCAGCAGGTTCTTCGAATTCTGCAGGCTTTTCTGTGAATTCCTCTGGCTGCTCAGCAGGTTCCTCAGTTGGCTCTTCTAATTCGGCTGGTTCTTCAACAAATTCTTCCGGCTGCTCAGCTGGTTCTTCTGCAGGCTCTTCAACCTCTTCAGTCTGCTCAGCAGGTTCCTCAGTTGGCTCTTCGAATTCTGTTGGTTCTTCAACGAATTCTTCCGGCTGTTCTGTCGGTTCCTCAGCTGGCTCTTCGAATTCTGTTGGTTCTTCTACGAATTCTTCTGGCTGCTCAGCAGGTTCCTCAGTTGGCTCTTCTGTGAATTCTTCCGGCTGTTCTGCCGGTTCTTCGGCTGATTCCTCGAATTCTGTTGGTTCTTCAACGAATTCTTCCGGCTGCTCAGCTGGTTCTTCAGCTGGCTCTTCTGTGAATTCTTCTGGCTGTTCTGCCGGTTCCTCAACCGGTTCTTCGATCTCTGCAGGCTCCTCAACTAATTCTTCCGGCTGCTCAGCTGGTTCTTCAGCTGGCTCTTCGACTTCTACAGGTTCCTCTTTGATCTCTTCTGCAGCTTCTTCAACTTCTGGTTGTTCAATTACTGGTTCTTCAACTACTTCTTCAGGCTGTTCCTCGGATTCAACAGGTACGGCTACGAGTACTTCTTCAGGAGTCTCAGCTTCCTCTGCTGGTTCTTCGGCTGGTTCTGTCTCAACGACAGGTTCCTCTGTGACTTCCGGCTCTTTTTCAACCGGTTTTTCGGTTTTTTCTGGTTTTTCTTCCTTATAGCCGATCAGTCTGATTGTTTCTTCTACTTTATTTTTGTTAGTGAAATAAGCAAGAACTGCTGATGCCGCTGCAGCTACAAAAACAATACCAGTAATTAATCTCTTCATTCGCATGACCTCACTTTCACTTATGATAGTTATTAAACCTTAAATGTATTATAATATAATCGCATCAAATTTTAAAGGACACTATTCAAAGGAGTTGCCAAAATGTTCAAAAAAATAATCGTCATCCTCTTCATCTCCGGGCTGCTTCTTTTAACTGGCTGCAGGCCTCCTTTTGAGCCGGTCACCAGCCTTAGAAAGCCATTCCTGAAGATAAATGAGGAGTATGATCCACTTGAACTCATCAGTGATTCAGAGGAAGCCGGACTGATCTTCGAAGTTCTCGAAGACAAGATCGACATAACAACTCCAGGCGATTATTCGGTAACCTATGTCATCTATTCCGCTGACCGCAAGCAGCATGTCACCAGAGAAATTACCGTTTCCGTAGCTGATGAACTGCCTCCGGTACTCACAGTTGAGGATTCGATCACTCTGAAACAGGGAAACCTGTTCAACATCTCCGATTACGCTACGGCAGTTGATGACCGTGATGGCGATCTCAAGGACAAGATAACCTATAACGGCACGCTCAATACCTTCAAGACCGGCGAATATGTCATAACCGTTTCCGTATCAGACCGTTTCAACAATTCCTCCAGCAAGGAAGTAACGGTAATCGTAACGGAAACCGAAGAAGTCGATTATGCCAAGCTGATCTCCGGCAAGTATACCGATGTCAGCTATCAGAGCGGTCAGGCTCCGACGCTGTCCCTTAAATCAGATGGAACATTCTCATTATACATCAACGGCTGTTCATTGTTATCGGCAGTTGAGGGAAAATACATCATCGTAGAAGATACCATCTACCTTAACAGTCCGGACAATCCTTTCGCCAGAGAAAGCGATGACAACCTGCTGCTGTTCACCATTCAGCCAAACGGCACGCTGCTGTTCAAGAGCGAAATGGAAATATGCGCTCCGAATTACGACGACATTTTTGTAAAAGACGGTACTGAATAGAAAAAAAACTATTCCCATTTCAAAAATATTATTGTATAATGTTCTAGCGATTGGGAATTAGCCAAGCGGTAAGGCAACGGACTCTGACTCCGTCATTTCAAAGGTTCGAATCCTTTATTCCCAGCCATAGACAAATAAAGGTGCTTATGTAAGCACCTTTTATTTTTTCCTAATACAGATCAACACAGGTTATCAGATCAATATCAGCTTCTTCAGCGCGCTTTCCTTATCTTTCAAAAGCGCGCATCTTACGACCTCATTATTAACACTGATCCAACTTGTATGCCTTGACAAACTCCTTATTGAAGACATCACCTTCAGTTTCACGGTCGTATACCTTTCTGCCTTCGGCATAGGTGGCAATTGCCTGATAGTCATCGGAAATGACTGCCAGGTCTGCATCCTTGTATACGGCAATGCTGCCCTTGTGATCAGCCAGACCATACTTGATGCACGGGTTGAGTGAAGACATTCTGATGACTGTTTCCAGCGGAATATGCAGGTTCTCTACCAGATTGCCGATACCGTATAAAACAGGCTTTGAAGAGCCCATTAATCTTCCCGTATCCGTAAGAACAAATCCCTGTTCAGTAACATTCATCACGGCTCCAACCATCATGCTCTTGTATCTCCCAACCGGTGCCCCGGCCATCTGTGAACAGTCGGATATCATCATGAAGCGGTGATAGTCATGGATCATGAAATACAGTTTCAGCATCGGATTGGAAATGTGCATGCCGTCACAGATGATCTCATAGGTCATGTTCTCATTCTGCAGGCAGGCTCCCAAGCCGCCGATGTCACGGTGATGCAGACCGCTCATGACATTACCCAGGTGGGTTGCCACGGTAAACCTGCCTTCCAGATGCTTTCTGGCTTCTTCATATGTATCGTCACTGTGAGCAAACGCAATCGTAATGCCCTGTGACAGGAAATAATCAATGATCGGATCAATGCCCGGGATCTCTGGGGCAATGGCAACCAGACGCAGGTGTCCCTGACCGTCCTCAACCATCCTTTTGGCTGTTTCCAGACTTACTTCCGGCCAGCCTGTCTTAACGCCTTTTTCACCGACTCTGTTGAGCCACGGTCCCTCGGAATGAATGCCAACGATGGTAGCTCCATCCTGCTCTTCCTTCATGCCGTCCGCCACTGTCTTAATGGCTTCAACCGGTACCGTCGGGAAGATGCTGGTAACGCCTTGCGCAGCCAGTCCCTTGAGATAACCCTTCAGATTCTCTGCAAACTTTTCCTTTTCAACGCCCATGAAGCCATAGCCCATGGTTCCATGATTATGTGTATCAAATATGCCCGGGATGATGCGGTGATCACTGTAATCAATTACATCATCGCCATCATACTCATTCATGATCTCAACGATCTTCCTGCCTTCGATGCGCAGGAATACGTCCTTTTCTCCTTCACTGGTGTAAACTCTTCTAGAATGTATTATCATTTCAGCTGAACCTTTCCTGATTATATTATCCTTTGTTATCCAATTATCTTTCATTCAGATTATACTACAAGTCTGCAGACATATCAGACTGCCGTTCAGAGATATCTGTCGAGATTCTCGTCCAGTATCGCCTTTCTCTTGACCACCGGGTCGCGCAGCAGCCTGCCTGCGGCCATAACCATCCTGACGTTTCTGAGTGTCGTAAGATCTTCCAGAGGGTTGCCGTCAGTCACGATGATGTCGGCTTCCTTGCCCTTTTCTATTGAACCGGTAACATCTCCGATTCCAGCCAGTATCGCATTATTCAGTGTAGCAGTATGCAGTGCCTGCTTATTGGTTGCTCCGACATACTTCGTGAAGTATACAAGTTCTCTCCAGAAGTCATACTGAGAGACCCATGGACAGCCTACGTCATTGCCTAATCCTACCGGAACACCGTTCTTCAGTGCTTCCTTGCAACAATTGATGATGCCTTCAAAGACCACATTGCCATTATACTGCTCAACTTCCGAAGCATTGGATACGCTCCTGTCAAACAGAGCATATGGAAGTGCCGGTGACAGTGTCGTGATCAGGAAGGCATTTCTCTTCTTGAACAGTTCAATTATTTCCTCATCCGGTGCTGCACCGTGCTCAATTGAGTCAACGCCATTTTTCAATGCCTGTCTGACACCCTCAGGTGACTCGACGTGAGCTGCTACCTTGAAGCCCTTTTTGTGGGCATGGTCACAGACGGCCCTGATCATTTCCGGATCCATCTTCATTTCACCCGGAGTACCCTTCTCCTTGGCATCCATGACACCGCCGGTGATCATCAGCTTGACCAGGTCGGCCTTCTTGTCACAGAGATGATCGACCTGCCTTATGGCCTCTTCAATGTTTTGAGCAACGATGGCCACTGATCCGGCCATGTGTCCGCCGGGAACGGATATTCCCTCGTTTGAGCACAGAATCCGCGGTCCGGCATACTTACCGGCATTGATCTCATCTCTCACCCTGCTGTCCAGATCCTTCAGACCTCCGACCGTTCTTATCGTGGTGACACCGCTGATAAGCTCGATCTGGGCATAGTTCCTTACCAGATGATAGGCTACCCTGCCGGATACCGGATTTGAGAAGATAAGATTAACCAGTTTGGTATTGTCTCTCTGTTTCTTCTGCGGCTTGCCATTGCCAGCCAGATGAACATGCATGTTGATGAGTCCGGGCATGACATACCTGCCATTGAGATCTATGACCTCGTAGCCGCTGACATCCGTCTTGTCATCAACGATGTCTTCGATCTTCCTGCCTTTTACCAGAATGGTCCTGCCGAAAACAGGCTCCATGTCTCTGGTGCCATCCAGAATGATTCCGTTTCTAAGTGCATATTGTTTCATAGTATTACTCTCCAACTTGATGATATCATTGACCTGGCTTTCGGGCAAATGAAAAGCCCCTCACCGAGGGGCATAGCTGTTTAATTATTTCTTAGGCAAAAACCCGAAGTACATCAATAATGTAACAATGATACCTGCTACACAATATACTCTCACTAATCCAACTACCAGGTTAACGATGTTGCCTAATAAAGGTAACCAGCCAACCAGACCTGCAGCGAAGCCGAGTGCCCAGCCAACCAGGATATAGATTGCCAGAGAAACAATCAAATGCGTAACAGACTTCTGACCAGCTATTGACAGTGGAAAAAACTTACCCATTACACTTCACCTCTTTCATCGAATGTATTATATCATCCCTAGGATGATTGTCAATATTACCGTTTTCTGATGACAAGTTCGTCATAACCGGTACTGTCATCATATTCTCTTGAGAACCGGTACTCCTCGTCAAGAGATACCAGCACTACCTCAGCAGTGGTATTGACCAGACAGCCGGTACACATGTGGCCGCCGATGACCCTGCCGTCTTCATCAGCCAGTGAAACGTGCAGGTGTGAACCGTCAGGTGACACCGTCCCGGTCAGGGATACGATCTCATAGCGGTCATCGTACTCCTCGATGGTTTCCCCATCAGCCAATCTGATCCTGACCTTGTAAACACAGCCTACGACGGTCACAATGGCTGCACTGTGAATGTCATTGTCACGGCAGTAATCTTCTATGCCCTGTCTCAGATCCATCCCATAAGTCAGTCTGAATGCATGATGTTTCATCTGTAGTACCTCATCATTTCCCTGATCATTTCCATGTATCTCTGCTTATCGGCCCTGACCAGATAATGCAGATTCTTCTCACCCTCATCTGATACGATCGTTCTGCCGATCGAAGGAATGTCGTAACATTCAACGCGGCAGTTGACTTCCCTGTATTCAGCGATCTCAGGTTCGATCATGCAGGCCATTGTGCAGAGATCGTTGATGTTATTAACGGTCAGATTCCACATGGCCTTGTTACGCCTGTCAATGAATGTCGCGATGTGGTCCGTCATGTCAGTTATCGAAGATTCCATTCTGAACAGATCGAAGGTCTCTTCCGTGGTAAAGGCACAGCTGAGATTACCATCCAGACCGCACATGTACTTTTCCTTAATGCCGCTGTCCAGAATGATCTGCGTTGCATGCGGATCCACCCTGACATTGAACTCGGCATATGGATTGGTATTGCCCTGAGTAAGCGTGCCTGCCATCATCGTTACCCTTTTAATCATCCTTTCCAGATCAGGATGGGCTTTCAGAGCTATGGCAACGTTTGTCGAAGGTCCCAGTATGATCAGTTCAAGTTCACCGTTTGCCTTAACGGCTTCCTCATAGAGAACATCCCAGGCATATTTATCATCAAATTCATTGTCACCCTTCTCCAGAATGTAGCCTCCCAGGCCATCCAGCCCGTGGATCTTGCCGGCAGTAAAGGGCTCAAGTACCAATGGTCTATCTGCTCCCCTGCCCACCCGGCAGTTAATGCCCAGTCTGTTAACAAGCCTAAGAGTATTTTCACTGGTGCTGCTGTACGGTACGTTTCCGGCAACGGGATTAATGGCTCTGATGTCCAGCTGCTTATTTGCGTTCGCCAGCACGATGGCCAGCGTATCATCAACACCCGGATCGCAGTCAATTACTACAGGTCTTCTCTTCATTTCTGTTACCTCATATCTACTCATATTATACACAAAAATAAAAGAGTCCTGAGACTCCTTTACTTATGAAAATTATATTAAGAAGGGGGAAATGGGTCCTTATTTTCTTGACCTGCTTTATTTATACTATATAATTATGAAAACTTTGTGAAATCTGCTGCACATTTTCTGAAAAGCATCTAAAAATTACGAAAATATCAAGAATCCGCCTATTCATGCTATAATATTCATGTAATTGGAGATAAAAATCATGCAAAAAGAAATAACGGAAGCTATACCTCTTCTCGACGGAAACGGCAATCTTACCTGTGCAGGTTTTGCCAGAAAACTCTTGCCTGTATACAAATCACCGGTGAGTTTCAAAGAGCGGTTCAGGACCAAGCAGTGGGACTATTACTATGTCGGCAATAATCATTATGGGCTGTGTCTGACCATTGATGACAACGGCTACATGGGACTTGATTCAGTATCCTTTCTAGACTTTGACAACAGGTGGGAAATCACCAAGTCACCGATACAGGTCATGACCCTTGGCAAGAAGAATCTGCCGACGACTTCGGAAAGAGGAAATCTTCGAAGCGGGTCATCAAGCTATAACATCACCTTCCGCAATGACGGCAATGAGAGACATCTGGAAGGATTCATGAACAACTTCAGGGGCAAGGAAACGATCATCTTTGAAGTGCGTCTTACCGACATTCCCGAAGAATCAATGGTAATCGTCACCCCGTTTGACAAACCGGGCCATTACTACTACAACCAGAAGATCAACTGCATGAAGGCCTCTGGCAAGGTAACCATCGGAGATCAGGCATACTACTTCAATGAGCAGGACAGCTTCGGTACTCTGGACTGGGGCAGAGGCATCTGGACATATGAGAATACCTGGTACTGGTCTTCCCTTTCGACCAGGGTAAACGGCATCCCGTTCGGCTTTAATCTTGGCTACGGCTTCGGTGATACATCTGCCGCCAGCGAGAACATGCTGTTCTTTGACGGCAAGGCTCACAAGCTGGACCAGGTAACCTTCCACATCCCGCAGAAGGACGGCAAGGATGACTTCATGTCACCTTGGACATTCACTTCAAATGACTATCGCGTAAACCTGGATTTCACTCCGATAATTGACAGGGCAGCCTGCACCAATGTCGGTGTCATCCTGTCAGATCAGCATCAGGTCTTCGGACGTTTCAATGGTGAATGTGTACTTGACGACGGTACGATCATTCAGATTGAAGATGCCGTAGGCTTTGCGGAGAAAGTCCATAACAAATGGTAAAGGCAGCGAATGATCGCTGCCTTCTTTTTCCTAGATGGTTCTTTCCCTGCGGCGGATGTGACCTCTTTCACATCTTTCAGGATCCTCTCTTTCAAAAGGCATCCTTCTGGCTTCCATGTGAGGTCTCCTGAATCTTGACGGCATTCTGAAATGCATGTCATCTCTTGAATCACCCTCAGGATTGTTTCTTACGATCTTGTCAAGCAGGTAGGAAAGCTGTTCCTTTTCCTCCGCTGACAGGCAGTCCAGAGCATCTTCCCTGTTCTCACTGTCATCAACAAGCTTGGCCTGCTTTCTGCCCTCATCGGTCAGATACAGTCTGTTGATCCTGCTGTCTTCAGCATCGCTCTTTCTTTCGATCCAGCCGTTCTTTTCCATCTTCATTACTATCTCACCACTGGACTGAGGTCTGATGCCCAGAATGTATGATAACTGTTTCTGGGAGATCCCGTCATTCATGGCCAGAACAGATAAGGCTCTGTTCTGAGTATTAGGAGCATTTCTTTCACCGCGCTGGCGTCTGAATAATGCACCCACCCTTCTGAAACTCTCGTGCAGATATTCATTTCTTTCATTCATAATTTCATCGCTCCTTTCGAATGTCTTAAATAAATAAGGTACCTGATTACATTATACATATAATAAGGTGCCTGTCAATATATTAAGGTACCTTTTTTATAATTTTTTAAAAAGGACATGCGGGCCTTTTATCATTATCTTATGTATGATTACGCTGCCTCTGCTTCCGTTGCCTTTTCCGTTGGGAATAACGGTGCGGTAAACTCCGGGTCTTTCCTCTTCCTGATCATCTTAATGTAGAAGACGACTATGAAAATCATGCAGGCAATGGCAATTATGAGAGATATGAATCCCCAGTTATCAAACAGAGTCTCACTTAGACAAAGGTTATATGTGCCGTGAATCAGAATCGATGTTGCCAGCGCCGGGATCACAGGAGCCTTTCTTCCCTTCTTGTAGCCATAGCCAACGATCAGTCCAACTATTAATCCAAATACGGAATGCATGTTGGTAATGCCTCTTACCAGAATCTGCGGAATATTGGTTGAGAAGAGGTATACAAAAGCCTCCATCACCTCAAAGCCAATGCCGGGTATGCAGGCATAGGCCATGACATCCATGAGTGAAACACTGTCGTGTTCCTGCCTGATCATCCTTCTTGTGCACATGTATTTCATGTACTCCTCAACCATGGCTTCCGTGATGAATGATGAGAAGACATCATTGACAAGCGGATGGAGTTCATTAAGGTGAAGCAGAGCAAATACCAGTCTGGTTGCCAGAGACCCCAATAATACCGGCAATGCCAGCCCTATGCCCTGAGCAAACAGTGTAAGGCAGTTCTTACGGTAGTGCTTATCACCCTTGTGATTGTTTATAAGGAAAATCAAAAGCCCAACCGGGAATATGTAACTGACTAACAGCGCACCTAATGCAATCCACATGACCATCACCCCTGTTCTTATGATAACCCACAGGAAGCATTTATTCCATATTTAACTATTTATAATGTCATTCCCTTGCATTGCTTGAAAAAGCGGAGAGTTTCCTCTCCGCTTTCCTGTCGATTCAGTTTAATCAGTTATCTGATTATTCCTCTTCCTTCTTTTTCTTAAGAGATACATAAGCTGCGCCAAGTGTTCCGCTCATTGATGCGCCAAACAGTGACATCCATAACGTTACATTGCTCATGTCTCCTGTGTCTGGTGTCTTGCTGTTGGTGATCGTGAACTTGTTCTCACTCTGGGCACTTGTCATCGTGTATCCCTCTGGTACCTTGTCTTCCTTGACTGTGTACTCGATCTCTTCATCGTTATCATCTACTGATGGTAAGTCTGTGAATGTA
>JAFWGU010000033.1 GCA_017512285.1 Erysipelotrichaceae bacterium
AGGTAGATAGGTCAGGAGTGGAAGCATAGTGATATGTGCAGCGGACTGATACTAATAGGACGAGGACTTGATCTAAGATGATTTCTAAAAGACGCCCTCAACTGAAAGATAGTTGATCTGTTATTTGGTTTTGAGAGAACACTCTCTCAATTATGAAAATCCGGTGATGATAGCGAAGTGGAAACACCTGTTCCCATGCCGAACACAGAAGTTAAGCACTTCCGCGGCGAAGATAGTTGGGCTTGCCCCTGTGAAAATAGCTCGTTGCCGGTTTTTTTGTGCCTTGATACAGTCGGAAGAAAAGACTGAAGCGATATGAGGATCCATAACGAAAAGTGGATCTTTTTTTGATGAATCCTTCCTTTTTTACATACATTTATTGATTACAAATTCGCCGCAATTATTGACTGAAAGAGGAATAGTATTGTATATTTTACTTAGAGATATAGTAAGGTTTGTAACTCAAGGTTTCATTTGAGGCTTATCCTTAAGGAAATAACTGAAAAGTTATGGATTTAGGTCGGCCATAAATGAAACTTTTTTGTTATTAAATAAATAATTTAACTGATCAGGTAATAAACGCCAGGCCAATGGCGTAAGAATCTTAATAATTTTAGAAAGGAGATTTTAATGGCAAAAAAAGATTTTGGGCAGTTAGCCAACCAGATCGTTGAAATGGTTGGCGGCAAGGATAATATCGTAACTGCCGCACACTGTATGACGCGACTGCGCATTACCACCAAGGATACCGGCCTTGTTAATCTTGAAGAACTCAAGAAGCTTGGTGTCATTGGTGCACAGATGGTTGGTGACCAGGTTCAGGTCATCATCGGAAATGACGTTCCGGATGTTTATGAAGCATTCCTGAAAGTCACTGGTGTAGCCAGAGAAGTTGCCATCGATGAAAATCTGGATGGCGATCTTGGCAAGAAAAAGACGATAAAGGACATTCTCGGTTCAATTTTACCGACGATCGTATCCTGCGTATTCCCGATATTACCGGCACTGTGTGCCTGTGGTATGCTCCAGGCCTTCGTCATGATTCTGGTAAACACCAAGATCCTGTCAGCCGGTTCACCGACAGTATTGACATTAACATGGGTTTACAATGTTGCGTTCTACTTCCTGCCGGTATTAGTAGCTACCGCTGCCGCAAGAAGATTCAATGTCAAGACAGCCATGGCTGTATTAATGGCATGTATCATGATCGCACCGGACTTTGTCGCACTGGTTGCTGCAGGTCAGGGAACAACGATTCCTAACCCTGCCGGCCCTCCGACAGTAATTCCTGGAACAGGAAATGCCGGATTCATTTTCGGATTGCCAATCTATCCGGCAACATATTCCAACACGATCTTACCTATCATTCTGTGTGTTGCCATCATGGGTGTAATTGAAAAGTACCTCAACAAGTGGGTCCCAAAGGCATTCAGATTTGTGTTTGTACCGTTAATTGAAATGCTGATCATGCTCCCGGTAGGACTGGCTATCGTTGGTCCGCTTGGCGCCAGACTGTCTATCTTAATGGGCAACCTTCTGACCATGATGTTCAGAACTCTTGGACCTTTAGCTCCAACTCTGCTGACAATGTTCATGCCGTTCATCATCATGACCGGTCTGCATTTCAACCTGATGGCAGTCGCCATGGCAATGGCTGGCATTATGCAGAAGAACGTTGTTACTCACCCGGCATTCTTCATGACACAGGCTGCCCAGGGTGCTGCATGTCTGGCTGTTGCACTTAAGACAAAGAATGCTGAAAGAAGAGCCTTAGGTCTGTCATGTGCATTCTCAGACTTCGTACCTGGCATTTCCGAACCTGGCATGTATGGTATTACGTTGAAGTATAAGACACCTATGATCGCCTCAATGATCGGCGCAGGTGTCGGAGCCTTCGTTGGCGGTTTACTGAATGTTGGTACATATGCCGGCGGTCCGCCAAACCTGTTTACACTGCCGCTGTTCATCAATCCGGCAACAGGTGATACGACTGACTTAAGGAACATAATCATCTGCATGGGCATTGGCATTGTGGTAACCTTCATCCTGACATGGTTCCTGTATAAGGATTCATCAGCTGATGAAATTGATGCCAAGGGCTAAACATGAGCAGATTTCCTGAAAACTTCCTGTGGGGCGGAGCTACCTCCGCCGCACAGATAGAAGGTGGAAGATGTGAGGACGGCAAAGGCCTTTCACATCTTGACTACGTATATTACAGAGGTCCCAAGATCCCATGCAACTTCATGATGTCCGGGGACTATGCCAGGGCAAAGGCTGAGGAAGACAGTCTTAACTTTCCTAACCGCCGTGGCATAGACTTTTATCATCGCTATAAGGAAGACATTGCCTTGCTGGCAGAAATGGGCTTCAAGTCGTTCAGAATGTCAATATCCTGGACAAGACTTTTCCCAACCGGTCTGGAAGACAAGCCGGATCCAAAGGGAGTTGAATTCTATCATAACGTATTCAGAGAACTGCACAAGTATGGAATCGAGCCTCTGGTAACGATGATCCACTACGAACTTCCTATCGTTTTTGTTGAGAAGTATGAAGGATGGGTCTCACCGGAAGTTGTTCCGTATTGCGTGAAGTATTTCAAGTTCCTGATTGATGAGTACAAGGATGAGGTAACTTACTGGCTTACCTTCAATGAAATCAACATGGTCACAGCCGTGCCATGGTTAGGCGGCGGCATACTTCTTGACAAGTACTGTACCATTCCAAGGGGCTTCCGTCCTTTTGCCAAGATGCCTGAAGACATGGAAAGAGCCTGGAATTACACTTCACATCAGGCCTTGCACCATCAGTTCATTGCCAGCGCCATGATCGTCAGGTATGCTCATGATACGGCACCGCAGTGCAAAATCGGTAACATGTTCAATCTGCACCATCTGTATCCTGAGACCCCGTCACCGGCTGATGCCTACAGAGCTCATGAGGAAACGGAATACAACATGTTCTTCTGTGACGTCATGGCCAAGGGCTATTATCCGAAATGGATGCTGTCGTATTATAAGAAACATAACATTGAGATCAAATGGTATGACAACTACGAGGAGATTCTTGCAAATGGAAAGGTAGACTTCATTTCATTAAGCTACTACCTCTCATCAATTGTTACAGCTGATCCTGACAGACAGGAGAGAATCGGCAACTTCATCAGAATGCTGAAGAATCCTTATCTGGAAACCAGTGACTTCGGCTGGCAGATCGATCCGACAGCCTTACGTATCTCTTTAAATGAGTTAAGAGACAGATTCAATCTTCCGATATACATTGTTGAAAACGGATTAGGTGCCTTTGAAAAGCCTGATGAAGAAGGAAAGATACATGATGACTACCGTATTTCATATCTGCGCAGCCACATAAAGGCCATAGGAGAGGCAATAGAAGATGGCGTTGATGTCATCGGATACACGCCATGGGGCTGCATAGATCTGGTATCGTGCTCACTGGTATCCATGAGCAAGCGTTATGGATTCATCTATGTCGACGCTGATGATGAAGGCAACGGCACTTATGATCGCAGTCGAAAGGATTCATTCTACTGGTATAAGAAGGTAATCGCCTCCAATGGCGAAGACCTTGACTAATAGAAGAGAAAAAATGGTTTTACAATTTGATATGAAGGGAGAGGAACAATTGTGAAAAAGTTTAAAACATTATTTATCGCATTATTAGCACTGTTGCTGATACTGCCTGGGTGTCAGAAGAAACCTGTTGAACCAGACAAACCGGCAGAAAAGCAGACACTGGACTATAATACTCAAGCCTGCACTGATATTACGGTAGTTTCAAATGCCCGTCAGCTTGGCGGTTACATTAACAGTGAAGGCAGAGTCTTCAAGCAGAACAAGCTGCTGCGCGCCGGCAGCCTGGCAGGGCTTGATGCCAGCGGAATTGATGCTCTTCAGAACAAGTATAAGGTATGTGACATAATTGACCTGCGTTACGAAAGAGAGATCAATCCAAATACAATGGACAAGGAAGTTCCTGGTGCTACATATCATCTGTTCCAGCTGGCACATTCAAAGGCAACTTCCGAAGCGCTGTTCTCAAAGAATCCTGAACTTTATGAAGAGTTCCTGAGTCTGCAGCGTAATGCCAGAACTCCTGAAGGTTCATTTGCGGTAACAAAATTCCAGTGGGAACATGGCATGCTGTCAAGCGAAAGAATGGTTGAATTCTTTGAATCAGAAGAAGCCATTGAAAGCTATAAGGAAATCTTCAAGGTATTACTCAATAAACCTGAGGATGCCGCTATTGTAATCCACTGCGCTGGCGGAAAAGACAGAACCGGTGTCGTCTGCATGCTGCTGCTGTCTGCACTTGATTTTGATCGCGACCTCATTCTGCAGGACTACATGCTGTCAAATATTGCCAACGCTGCCAAGATTGCACAGCTCACTGAATTTACCAAGAAATATACAGATGATGCCAAGGCTCAGTATGAGATGATCTTTATCCAGGCTGTATATCAGGAGATCATGGAAAAGCAGATTGACGATTTCACAGCTCAGTACGGTTCAGTAAAGGATTTCCTGAAGCAGAAGGTCGGTCTGACAGACGATGACTTCACAAAGCTGAAGGATATTTATCTGGAAAAGAAATAATAATCTTCGATAGAAAACTTTGAATCAGAAAAGCAGGATCCCCAAAGGGTCCTGTTTTTCATGCATGAAAAAAACCCGGAGACATCCGGGTCGTCTGTTTGTGTATGCCTGGTCTCTTTCCGGAATCGCATCTTCAGGAATGTATCCTTTTGCCGATACCCTGAGATCATATTTCTTTCTCAATTCCAGGATCGTATTCATCATGACAGTGTTTATTTACTTTCCAGATATTCAATGTACTCTTCGTAGGTCATTGCTGGCGTAAAGCTGTCTTTGATCTGCTGAACTATTTCCGGATTGCTTAACAGATCAAACACGCTGCCGGCAACGATCTTGGCCTGGGTAATGTATACTTCCTCGGGATCTTCAATGTGCATGTCCGGACCGTGAATTCTGCCGGATATGCCGCTGTAGCCGTACTGAATGATCGGCTTGAATACGCAGATGTCTCCGACGTCTCCGGCTGCTGCACTGTATTCATGCCACTTTACTTCCTTTGGGTCAGCGAAGTTGAGAATGTTCTCGTATATTACCTCATTGAGTTTATCATTCTGATGCAGCGGCAGATAGCCGGGAGTATCTTCAACGATGCAGTCACCGCCGATGGCCTTTGCGCAGCATTTTGCCGCATTGGTGACCTTGGCATTTAACTCGTGCAGGACATCAGCGTTTACCGTTCTGACGTAGCACTCATATACTACCTTGTCTGGAATGGAGTTGACGGTGTTGCCGCCGTCATCGATGATGCCGTGGATCCTGGTCATGTCCTCATCAACGAAGGTTTCCCTTAACATGTTGATGGCATTTATGAACAGGGTGGCTTCATGCAGGGCATTGATGCCGTATTGCGGCAATACTGCCGCATGGCTTGCTTTGCCTAGGAAGGTGATCTTCTTGTGGATGAATCCGGATAATACGGAGTCAACGCTGAAGTGGTATCTCTTGTCGCCTGAGGCATGCAGGTGAATGATGCAGTCGGCGTCATCAAAGATGTGCTGTGCCAGCATGTTCTGCTTGCCGGACAGATATCTGATCTTTCCTTCCTGAACCAGCTTCTTGCGGTATTCAAGATCGGTGAATTCCTCGGCAGGAGTGAAGTAGAGGGTAACGGTACCCTTAAGGTCACTTATCTGCTGGCTTAAGGCTGTTAAGGCTGCCAGGGTAATGACTACCTGAGTGCTGTGGCCGCAGGCATGAGCTGCCGTGGTTACGGGATCGGCACAGGGATGTCCCTGGGTAGGGATGGCATCCAGTTCGGCAATAATGCCGATGTGCGGTGATCCGCTGCCGATGGTTACGGAGAATCCGGTGTAGCAGTATTCTCTGTCTACCTTCAGATCATGTTTCTGAAGATATTCTCTGATGATCTCACCGGTCCTGAATTCCCTGAAACCGAGTTCGGGATTATGGAACAGTATGTCACCCAGATCAAATATCTCCTGTCTGTGTTCATCTATGAATGTGTAAAGGTCCTGTTTCATTACTGTTACCTCTCATTCCACTTGTTTCTTAAGAAAGCGACACTGTCCTGCTTGACCAGATCATAATCCATCGGCTGTAATACGATGTACCCGTTTGCCAGGGCATGGGCATCGTGGTCCAGATCTTCAACGATGTCAACCAGCTCCGGATGGTTGAAAGGGTAGGTGTAGTATTTAAACCCGTCTTCCTCTCTGACCGTGCACTGGCCATGGTAAGTCCTTCTGGCGCCGGTCGTGGCGACTACCGTTCCATTGATTTCTCCGGTGTTAGGCAGATTTACGCTCAGGACAAATTCCCTGTTGAATCTCTGCTTCACAAACCATGATGCCGTTTCCAGAACATGTTCTGCATAGCGGTCATAGTCAAATTCCCTGCCGAAATCCAGGGAATAGGCAATGGAAGGAATTCCTCTGAGAAAACCTGCCGTAGCTCCCCCGATGGTTCCGCTGGAAACGCAGTCATTACAGATGTTGGAGCCGCGGTTGATGCCTGTGACGATCAGATCAGGCGTAAAGTCCAGCAGGGCGGAAAGCGCCAGGTCGACACAGTCCTTGGGAGTACCCCATATTTTGTATGCCTTTTCGGCATGGCTGTAATTGATCTCCTGAACTTTCAGTTCCTGGTGAATGGTAATGCTGTGGCCCTTGGCAGTCTGTTCAACGGCCGGGGCAGCCACGTAGATCTCACCTAAGGGTGCCAGTGCCTTTACCAGCGACTTTATGCCTGGTGCATGGATACCGTCATCGTTTGAAACCAGTATTCTCATTGATCCTGTTTCCTTTCATATCTCTTTACTACCTTGTCCAGGTAGGTATTGTAGAAGGCACTGATGTTGCTCTGGAACAATGCCTTCAGTACGTCCAGTATTATTCTTCTGGTGGAATCGTCAAAGCGGGCAGCCTTGTTCATGAAGGCTCTCAGCACCGCCATCTTCTTGCCCAGAAGATCCCGTGAATCCTTGATGCCCAGATCAACTAACGTATCGTAGAAGGTGTTCATGAAGACCATCTTCTGTTCAACGGACATTTCGCTGTTCCAGCGGTTGAGGGCATTCTGGAAGAAAAGTCCTTCTCTGCTGGCCTTGTCGGCTTCGAGAAAATGATCAACGTCAACCTCCCAGGAGAAGACGCTGTGCTGCCAGGCCATGTCACGGGTCGATGTCATGATGATCTTCTCATCAATGTCGTTATTCATTAACTGCCCGATCACGGAAGCCTGCGGAATCAGGCTTTCGATCTTCGGCTTGATCTGCTGATATTCATATGATGATAGAAATTCATTGGTGAAACCCGGACCGTCATTGTTGTAGACACTGATGATGTGGTCGGGTTTCTCCAGCATTACGGCTGCGTAGATCGCCAGATTGCCGCCCTTGGAGTGACCGCCCAGACGGTATCGGCTGAAGCGTCCGGCATAGGTCCTCTTGAGATAGTTCATGGCTGATGTCTGAGCAGGCACCGGGAACATGTAGGTCATGTTGAAGTCTTCCTTCCAGCCGACGATGCTCGATTCGGTTCCCTCAAAGGAAACGAAGTAGGTGCGGTCCGGCAGACGGATGGTAATGGCACTGAACATGGTTTCAAGATCCTTGTTGACCTCTCTTTCATAGTTCATCAGCCAGCAGTCATCATAGCGGTCTGAAGCGGCGCATAATGACATCATCTTGAACTTATCCTTGTTGAGATCGGTATCAGGATGAAGGACCAGGTATCTTCTCCAGGCATCCTCAACCTTGACAGGGAAGTCCGGATAGACGATGTCGGTCCAGTTTATGTATGAGAACATTGAAAGAATGGCGTTGTCCACGTCATTGAAGGGAGCCATCTTGAATGGGATGTCCCCACGCCATCTCAGATAATCATTAATGTTCATTCTGTCTCCTTGTTCAGAGAAATGATGTTCTCCTTAAGCACGTTAAGCAGGCGGTTAATGCCCTTGCTGCGGGTATCCTGCATGAATGTATAGTTGTATATGTTAACAGGTTTGATTATTGACTCAACCCTTTCTCCGATGTTGAGGAACCCCTCAAGATCAGGCTTGAGATAATAACAGCGGAAGATGTCCTTGTGGTCATGGAAATAACGGTTGAAGGCCTCCCTGTAAGCTACGTGCACCGGATTGTTATCGTTGTCGTAGTCATATATTACAAAGGTCTTTACGCCGATGTTGTTGAGGAAAATGAAGTAAAGCGGCATGGTTGACTTGCCCATGCAGTTCATGAATCCGACCCTGTATTCAGCTGCCCAGCTGGGGTGGACCTTGTTTTCAATGTAGTCAAACAGCACGTCTTCGCTGGCACCTTCACCTAAAACGATGGTGTTATAGAAGAAGGCCTTTATTATCCTGTCTCTGAAGGCAGTGATAAGATAGCCCTCAATGTCTCTTTCCAGAAGCCTTACCAGACCGAAGTCAGGTCGTGAGGATTTTGAAAAGTTGTGAGTCAGATATTCATCAACTTCATAGAAGGCAATGATGTCCTTTTCAACCTTCTCCATGTCAACGGTCATGGTTTCCATGAAGCCTTCAGCATTCTTGGAAAGTCTGACGATCTCATTGAATCTGGTAAACAGTCTGGAAATGACCTGCTCATTGTGGGTCGTAACGATTACCAGACACCCGGCCTGCTCCAGTTTCAGCAGGGAAGTGGAAATCTCTTCCATTAACAGCGGATGAGCGTACAGCTCAGGCGTATCCATCAGGATGATGTACTTCTGGTTAAGCTGTCTGGCCTTTTCATAGATGCGGTTGAGTATGACAAGTCTTGTGATTGCCAGCGGACTTGGATCAAACTTCTTATTGATGCGGGCAAATCTGAAGGCGTCGAGAGCGTCATTGATGAGCTTCCGCATTAACGGCATCTTCAGCTTATCGTATGACTTTTCCAGAAATTCCATAAGAACGGAGATCAGGTCCTTTTCATCATCAAAGGAGAAAAGCTCTCTGATGAGATCTGCATTCGGATAATAGTAATCCATGCTCTTGTGGTCAAGTGACAACAGGAACCTGTCGGCGTATTCGTCTTCACAATCTAAAAAACTACATTTCTCATAGTAAATGGCTTCCAGAGTATTGGTCTTGCCCGTACCGTTGGCGCCCAAAAGGATCATGCGCTTGCTTTCAGGAACGTCGAGGGTAACATTACGTATGTTCTTGTAGTTTTCAATAAAGATCTTCATGATTAGTAATCAGTACCTTCCTACTGATTATTATACTAGATATCCTTCAATCAGGACAATTTACTTTTCCCTGCCGGTTCAATTATGATCCTGGCTCTGTAGGGCAGGGAGAACAGGGCAGTTACCAGGATACCGGCTCCCATTAACAGGCATAAGGCCCAGAAGCCGGCCAGTATGCCGCTGTCGATGAAGGGAACGTAGGTCTTCATGATGTAGTCACCGGCAATTAAGAGGGCTGCAAAGCCGGTGAAGGTAATGCCGCATCCCAGGATGATCCTGTTTTTATCCTGCTGAGGCAGCAGACTCATTACATAGCTGAACAGTATATTGTAAATTGCCAGCAATCCTGAGGCAATGAACAGGGTAGTATCTATTTCCATCAGGCTGTTCATGCCGGCAATAAGCAATGTCACCTGCAAGGCTCCGCTGATGATGACCGGCACCAGGCTGCCATATGATTCCTGCTGGAGAAGTCTGATAACTAAAATGGCATCTGAGATGATGAAGAATATCAGGGCAAGAGGGAAGCTGCCGTTAATGGCCAGGCCAAGGGCAACGTAGGTAAGTCCGTATGATAATGTCAGTTTCTGGGTTTCTGTCATGTTGATCACTCCTTTTTCTTACGGCTATATCCTAACATTGTCACTAAAGTTATATGTCCAATATCATGGACATATAACTGAATGACCATATGGGTAATTTTCTGAACATTAAGTAAGATAATTTGTGCTGTTTATGTACAACGCAGCTGTAAAATATAATAAAATGGTATTTGAGGTAACCCATGAGCAAGGCACGCATTATTAAATTACTCAAGATCCTTCAGGACAAAACTGATCCTGATCACGTCCTCAACAGTGAACAGCTCATTACCATGCTCAATGAGCAGGGGGAGGATGCGGAAAGAAAGACGATCTACAGCGACATCAGAAGCCTGCAGAATGCCGGCTATCAGATCGAGTCGGTGCGTGACGGCAGAAACTCCGGTTACTACTATGATGATCTCAAGCTTGACGGCAGTGAATTACGGGTGCTGGCTGATGCCGTGCTGTCCAATAACTTCATTACTGACCGCAAGAGCGATGAGCTTCTGAAGAAACTGCTGGCCATGACCAATGAACATGAGCGCAAGGTCATAGAAAAGACTCTGACTTACCGTCATGACAAGACGGGCAATGAGCAGATCCTCTATAACATTGATGCCCTGCAGAAGGCGCTGTATGAGCATGAAGCCATCTCATTTGCCTACTTTGACCGTAACATCAGAAGGGAAAAGTCCTACAGAAGAAAGGGACAGAGGTATCATACAATACCCTACGCTCTGATCTGGAGTCAGGACAGATACTATCTGATAGGCTATTCTGAAAGTCATGATGACTTTACCCACTACCGGGTGGACAGAATGGAAAGGATCGAAACGGAGAAGACTGATCATCAGTTCAGACCGTTTGACGTCAGTGACTATGTCTCAAGGGTGTTTGAGATGTACCGCGGGCAGGATGAGGTCATCAAGTTAAGATGTGAGCAGAAGCTGGCCCAGGAAGTGTCTGATCAGTTCGGCGATTCCATGATCGTCACCGCTGAGAATGAAAGCCACTTTGAGATAAGCGTCAGGGTACAGCGTTCACCGGTATTTTATTCCTGGCTGTTCAAGTACGGCAGCCAGATCGAAATAGTAAGCCCTGAACGCGTCAGAAGGGAATATGGCGAAATGTGCAAGGAAGTAATGGAAAGGTATGGGCAGTTATGAATCTGAAATATGTAAACACAAAGGAAGAAACACTTGAATACATCATGTTTGAAAGAGTAAAGTCAAAGGCTTTTGAGTCGGAGACGAAGTCTCTGCGCAACATGTACAGGGTAATTGCCGGACTGTTTGCCTTATGGGGTATCATCTCACTGGTATCATATTTTACTGCCAAGGATGTCACGAAACTGGCAACCGCCGTGTCTTCATTCATGATTGCACTGTTTACCCTCGCTTTCACGAAGATGGGTGTATTCATCAGAAAGTGGTTCATGAAGAGAGAGATCAGCAAGTCTCTGGAAAAGAAGGATCTGGCTGAAACCGAGATCAGCATCGATGCCAGAAATCTGACATGGGAATCCGCCGGCGACAAGGGTTCGGTAAAGCTTACTGAGCAGATCCATGTGGATGAAGTCAAGAACATGTACTTCATAACCTCCCACAAGTGCCGCCTGGTAATTCCAAGGAGAGTATTCAAGGATGAAAATGAGCATCAGAAGTTCAGAAAGATGCTCAACATTGATAACCGTCAGGGGGTGTAAGTCATGAGTCTTCTGATCATTTCCGGCATTTCCGGATCCGGAAAGTCCACGGTATGTAATACCCTGGAAGACATCGGGTACTTCTGCATTGATAACCTGCCGCCGCAGTTGTTACTGCCGGTAGCCAAGCTGCAGAGTGACGGGCAGACCAAGAACATGGCCATCGTAATCGACAGCCGTTCCAGCCGCAAGTTTGACACTTTCCTGAATGAACTTGATGAACTGGACAAAAACGGGATCGAACATAAGCTGGTATTCATCTATACGGAACCGGACGTCATTCTTAACCGCTACAAGCAGACCAGAAGAAGACACCCGCTTGCCGACAGCCATAAGTCTCTGGAAGAAGCCATTGATGCCGAGTACCGCATGTGTCAGCCCATTCAGGAAAAGGCTGACATTGAGATAGATACGACCTATCTGAACATCAGACAGTTAAGGGAATATGTTGAAGACATGTTCATTGAGTCCAACTGGGAAGGTCTGACCGTCAAGATCGTTTCCTTCGGTTACCGTAACGGCATACCGAACGAGGCTGATCTGGTATTTGACGTCAGATGTCTGCCTAACCCGTTCTACATCCCGGAACTGAAGAATCACAGTGGGGATGAGGACTGCGTATATGACTACGTATTTTCATTTGAACAGTCTAAGATCATGGGAGAGAAGATCCTCGACTTCCTGAAGTATTTCCTCCCGTACTATGATGAGGAAGGAAAGACGGAACTGGTAGTAGCCGTCGGCTGCACCTCAGGGCATCACCGCAGCGTCTCATTCGTAAGATATCTGGAAGAGCATCTTAAGGATAACAACTATCAGATCATCACCATGAACAGAGACATCAACAAGGAATTCTAAAAATGAAAAACGGAAATGCTAACTCAGCATTTCCGTTATCTTTTCTTCATCGATATCGATGTATATGGTGTTGTATTCCTTCATGCTTACCATGCCGGTCTTGGAGCCGGGGATCTTCTTTAGATTCTTTACCAGCGTATAGTTTACCGGTATTGAGCTGGATTCCCTGGCTTTTGAGAACCATGCTGCCAGCTGGGCACAGAGTCTGATCTCATCCTCACTTGGATGGGAGGTGGTAATTACCACATGAGAACCGTGCATGTCCTTGACGTGGAACCAGTAATCAGCTCTGCCGGCTTTCTTGAAGGTGATGTAGTCGTTCTGAATGTTGTTCTTGCCGACATATATGAACTTGTTGTTGTATTCGATCTTAAGGAAATGCGGCTCGCTTTCCTTTTTCTTTTTCCCATAGGTCTTTCTGGCCTTCATGTAGCCGTTGTTTTCCAGTTCCTGCCTGATTTCGGTGGCGGTCAGGAAGTCGGCCTGCTCCAGCTGTTGCTGAATGAGCTGGAAGTAATTAAGGTTTTCCTGAGTATTGTCCAGCTGTTCCCTGATGTATTTCTGGCCTACCGAACCCTTGCGGTATTTCTGGAAGCACTTGCGGGCATTGCCCTTGACGTCCAGCTTGGGATCAAGCGGTACGGTTATCATATTGCCTTCATAGTCTTCCAGCGTGACCTTTTCCATTCCCTTGGTGACTTTATCGGTATTGGCATACAGTACGTCGCCATACTGTCTCCAGATGTCGCAGTTAAGTGCTTCATTCAGCGCTTCATTCAGCCTTGATATCTTGTTCTGACATTTCTTGATCTCTCTTCTGGTGAACTTGAAGAGGTCACCGGTCTGCTGACGGATCCTTTCGCGTTCTTCCTTGGTGAAATATATGTAGTCCAGACCTTCGCATATGTTCATTTCCAGAGGCTTTGTCTCCAGATGGGTCAATGCGATGCAGTGAAACAGTTCCTCGTTGCCTTTCTTGCTGATGTAGATCTTATCTGAGGCGGCCAGTTCACTCAGAATGTCTTCAAACTTCTGCCCATTGGCCATGCGGTAGTTGAACTCGGTTGACAGTAACGGTGAAAATCCGACCAGCTTTTCAAACAGGTTGTCCTGCGGCTGGATGTTACTGACGGTAAAGGGGTCTTCCTTCTGGTCCTGGGAGTCCGTTGGCTTGAATGCGGCACCGGGCTGAATTGTCCTTCTGGTATTTTCAAACGGCGGGATGTGCTTGAGAGCTTCTAGGATCCTGCCATCATGAACAAGGATCAGATTGGCATACTTGCCCATTAATTCAACGTATAATTCAAGTTTGATCCTGTCACCGATCTCATTGCGGTTACCGACGGTAATGATGAGATAGCGGTCCAGACCGGCCTGCTCTATGGACAGTATCGTACCGCCTTCAACGTACTTCCTCATGACCATGATGAAGTTGCTCGGGGTAGTTCTGGTTGGGTACTGGCGGTCAGTCAGGTGGATGCGGTTATAGCTGGAATGGCAGGACACCATCAGCTGGTAGCGCTCCTGTCCCTTCAGATTGAAAAGGACCTCTGTATCTGAGATCAGGTAAATCTTGTTTACCCGGCTCATTACCAGCGGCTGAAGCTGTCTTACGATCTGTCTGAGAAACATTCCGTCAAATGCCATCAGCGATACCTCCGGTATTATTCTATCATAGAAAAAACAGCCAAAGTCACTATTCTGTTTGACAGCAAAGAAAGAAATATGTTTAATATTTGTAAAGGGGTGACGCTCGTATGAAAAAGGGACTCTTAATCGTAATGTCAGGCCCATCAGGTGTTGGCAAGGGCACAGTTCGCAACAAATTCATGAATGATCCTGAACTCAATCTGGCTTTCTCCATCTCAATGACCAGCAGAAGCAGGAGAGAGAAGGAAACTGAAGGCGTTGACTACTACTTCGTAACCAGAGAACGCTTTGAGGAAGCCATTAAGAACGGCGAGCTGCTGGAATGGACCGAGTTTGTCGGCAATTACTACGGCACACCGCTGGCCTATGTTGAAAAGCTGAGAAATGAAGGCAAGAACGTCCTTCTGGAAATAGAGGTAGAAGGGGCAAAGAACGTCAAGGAAAAATGTCCTGATGCCATCATGATCTTCATTACTCCGCCTAGCATGGAGGAACTGGAAAGAAGGATCAGAGGCAGAAGAACTGAACCTGAGGAGATCGTTCAGCAGCGCTTGGCCAAGGCGGCTAAGGAAATGCAGATGATCAGTCAGTACAAGTACGTCGTCTGCAATGACGACGCTGATGAGGCAGCTGAGATCATAAGCGTCATCATCAGACACAACATGAAGAGAAACTAAAGGAATTCCTTCGGGAATTCCTTTTGTGTATAATGGTAATGAAATATGCAGATCGTAAATGTTTGGTTAGAGCATCCCGTCATGAACCTCAACCGCACCTTCTCATATTACTGTAATGATGAGTTAAGTGTCGAAAGAGGAATGCGGGTCCAGGTTCCATTACTTAGTCAGACTGTTGTCGGTATCGTAGACAGTGTTTTTTCTGTTGACGTAAGTGCCGAAGAGTATTCTGAAAAGGAAGGTTATGAGGTAAAGGAACTTATTGAAGTTCTTGATGAGGAACCTGTTCTTAATGATGAACTGTATGAACTTGGCTTATGGATGTCTCACCAGACCGTTTCACCGGTAATATCCTGTTTCCAGTCGATGCTGCCGAACAAGATCAAACCCAAGAGCAACCGCAAGGCGGCTTCTCTGGAGTACTTCGTCAGACTGCTTGACGGCTCATTGGCAACGACCGACAAGGAAAAGAAGGCCGTTGAATTACTGGCAAAGGGAGAAATGGCCAGAACGCAGTTCAACAAGCTGGTGCCGAACTACATTCCCAGACTGGTAAGCAGAGGCATAGCTGAAGTTTACAGCATGGAAAGGGAAGCGGAATATGAGGAACTGGATATAAGGGAGGCAGATTACCCGCTTACCGAACAACAGAAACAGGCGATCGACAGGATAAATTCCAGTGACAAGAGAGTGATCCTGCTGCACGGTCTGACCGGTTCGGGAAAGACTGAGGTATACATGCAGCTGGCAGCTCAGAAGTGCCGTGAAAACAGGCAGGTTCTGATCCTGGTTCCGGAGATCTCTCTGACCCCGCAGATGGTCAAGAGAATGACGGACCGTTTTGGCAATAATATTGCCATCTATCATTCAAAGCTTAATGATCAGCAGCGCTACGAGCAGTATCAGCTGGTCAGAAATCATAAGGTAAGGATCGTCGTTGGCACCAGAAGCGCCGTCTTCATGCCCTTTGATGATCTGGGACTGATCGTCCTTGATGAGGAGCACGATCATTCCTACAAGCAGGATACTTCACCGAAGTACCATTGTCGTGACGTGGCCATTCACAGGGCTGAGCATCATGGCTGCAAGGTCATCCTCGGTTCAGCCACACCGACTCTGGAAAGTTATGCCCGTACGATAAGAAACGTCTATGAACTGGTTGAACTGAAGAACAGGATCCATCAGGATCTGCCGCAGTCTCATCTGGTAGACATGCAGAAGGAGATCCGCAAGGGCAATATCATCATTTCCTCTCAGCTGGAGAAGGCGATAGGCGAAAGACTCGCGAAGAAACAGCAGAGCATTCTGTTATTGAACAGAAGGGGATATACGACCATCATGAAGTGCCGTCAGTGCGGAGAAGTCGTGCAGTGCCCCAACTGCGACATAGCCATGAGCTATCACAAGGATTCCAATAAGCTGATGTGCCATACCTGCGGCTATGAAATGAGCACGGACATCGCCTGTCCGAAGTGCGGGGAAAGAAACTGGAATCATTACGGCCTGGGAACCCAGAGGCTTTATGAAGCCGTTCAGGAAAAGTTCCCCGAGGCCAGGATTTTAAGAATGGACGCTGATACCACCCGTAACAAGGACGGGCATCAGAAGATACTTGAAGCCTTTGGCCGGGGTGAAGCCGACATTCTGTTAGGCACCCAGATGATAGCCAAGGGACTGGACTATCCAAACGTTACGCTGGTTGGAATATTCAACGCTGATGCCTTATTGGGCCGTACGGATTACCGCAGCGTTGAAGTCACCTTTGACCTGATCGTTCAGGCCAGCGGACGCAGCGGCAGAGGTCAGGATACCGGGGAGGTATACGTACAGGCCTATGACTGCCGTCACTATGGCATAAGACTTGCCGTAAGGCAGGATTACATATCGTTCTTCAATGAGGAAATGAACTACCGTCACATCGGTAACTATCCGCCATACTGTTACATGGCTGCCATCAGCTTCCTTTCCAGAAATGAGGACATGGCAGTGGATAACAGTTGGAAGTGCGGAGAATATTTCCGTCAGTTTGAAGACATCAGGACCCTTGGTCCTTCGCAGCTGCCGAGAATGGTCAGTGAGTACCGTCAGAGAGTGGTGCTCAAGGCCAGTGACAGGCAGGCATTGATAGATAAGATTTGGGAATGGTATGCGGGGCAGAACTTCAACAAGAATCAGCTGAAGATTCAGATCGACATTGACCCGTATGTCTTGGATTAGATATGAACGTTAGAGAAATAGCTTATAAGACACTGTGTGACATTGTCATAAAGAAGGAATACGCCAATCTGAACATGCGTAATTTTGATTACGGCCTTTCTGATGCCGATCAGGGATTACTGACACAGATAGTTTACGGAACGCTGCGCAATTACCGCTATGTAAGGTATCAGTGGAGCCTGTACGTTGACAGTGTTGATGACAAGAAGCTGGCTGTGCTTCTGGATATGAGCACGTATCAGCTTTTACTGTTGGACAAGGTTCCTTCCTATGCCTGTGTAAACGAAGCAGTGGAGATTGCCAAGAAGATAACTGGCGGCAGATACACCTCGCTGGTCAATGCCGTATTGAGGAGAGTTGCTGACAGGGGAGCCCAGAAGGTAAATGGAACTGATGAGTATAACAAGATCGGAATCGAGACCTCTCATCCTGACTGGCTGGTCAGAATGTGGATCGCTCACTACGGGCAGGAAACGGCTGAAAGGATCTGTTTCGAAAACCTGACTGAGGGCAGGGTAGCCATGAGAGTCAACACGATGCTTACCACCAGGGAAGAACTGCTTAAGGATCCGAAATTCCATGAAAGTGAAACTGAAGGCTGTCTTTACTATGACGGCAATATCATAAATACCGATTATTTCCGCAATGATCTGGTAATCATTCAGTCGGAAAGCTCCCAACAGGTGGTAAAGGCACTTGATCCGCAGAAAAAGGACAGGATCCTGGACATGTGTGCTTCTCCAGGTACCAAGAGTATTCAGATTGCCATGAGCACAGGTGATGACTGTGACCTGTATGCGGTGGACATTTATCCGCAGAGAGTGGAACTGATAGAACAGGCAGCGGAAAGATATGGCATAAAGAGCATAAAGACCATGTGTGATGACAGCCGTAATCTTCCTGTCAACCTGCCTCTGTACTACTATGACAGGGTACTTCTCGATGCTCCATGCAGCGGGCTGGGAACATTGAAACACAAGCCGGAGATCAAAATGAATCTGGAGCCGGGCGACGTTGATGACATCGTCAGACTGCAGTCCCAGTTACTGGACGCAGCTGATCTGATGGTCAAGAATGGTGGTTATCTGGTTTATTCAACCTGTACACTAAACAAAAAGGAAAACGAGAGACAGATATCCATGTTCCTGTCTCAGCACCCGCAGTTTGAGCTGGTTTATGAGAAGACCATCTTCCCGCAGGACAGCCACTCAGACGGATTCTATATCGCCAAAATGCATAAGAGTATGCTAAAATAACTCTTGGGGTTTTTCATGACATCAATATACGATTTCAGTTTTGAACAGCTAAATGACCTGATGCTTGCCAATGGCTTTAAGAAATACAATGCCACGCAGGTTTTTCAGTGGCTTTACCGTCAGAAGGTATCGTCATTTGATGAGATGACCAATCTTTCCAAGAATCTGAGAAACTGGCTGAAGGAGAACTACAGCTGTGACGGCCTGGTAATGCTGAAGAGACAGATTTCCAGAGATGGCACCAGAAAGTATCTGTTTCAGCTGTCTGACGGTTCAAACATTGAATCTGTTCTGATGCACTATGACTATGGTGACTGCATCTGCGTTACCAGTGAGGTCGGCTGCAACATGGGCTGTACCTTCTGCGCGTCGGGATTGTTAAAGAAGAAGAGAGATCTTACCAGCGGTGAGATGGTGTTACAGGTACTGGAAGTCCAGAAGGACGTAATGGCCGATAACATCAGGGTATCTCACATCGTGGTAATGGGCATTGGAGAGCCGTTTGACAACTACGATAACGTGCTCAATTTCTGCCGAACGGTCAACCATGACCTTGGCCTGGGAATCGGGGCCAGACACATTACGATCTCGACCTGCGGACTGGTTCCGGGAATCAGGAGATTCGCCGATGAACAGGTCCAGTACAATCTGGCCATATCGCTGCATGCGCCGAACGATGAAATAAGAAGCAAGATCATGCCGGTAAACAAGGCCTATCCGATCAGCGAACTGATGGATGCCCTGAAATACTATGCCAGCAAGAACAACAGGCGCTTAAGCTATGAATACATTCTTCTCAAGGGTGTCAATGACACTGATGAATGTGTTGATCAGCTGATAGAACTTACCAGGGATTTTGACGTATACGTCAACCTGATACCATACAACACCGTAGATGAACACGGATACGTGTCTACGGACTATAAGACGGCCATGGCGTTATACAACAAGCTCATGAGTCATAACGTCAGATGTACTCTGAGACAGAAGCACGGCGAAGACATTGATGCCGCCTGCGGACAGCTCAGAAGCAAATATGAGAGGAGCCAGCAGTAATGAGAGCGTTGGGAATTACCGATAAGGGACTGAAGAGAGAGCAGAATCAGGACAGCTATGTCATCGTTGATGACGGCAGTGCTCTTTTCGTCGCGGTATGTGACGGCATCGGCGGACACCAGGCCGGTGACATTGCCTCAACAATGACCTGCAATATGCTGTCATCTTGCTTTCGCAATGAATATGACGGCAATCCTGAAGAATGGTTCAGGATGGCTCTGAAGAAGGTCAACAGACATGTATATGAGGAAGCTGAAAGCAAGCCTGAATTGAAGGGCATGGGAACTACTCTGGTAGCGGCCATCTTTACTGAAAATACAACCTACATTCTTAACGTGGGTGATTCACGCTGTTATTATTTCAGCAAGAACGATAGCCTGGTTCAGGTAAGCGAGGACCACAGCCTGGTCAACGATCTGATCAGAATCGAAGGCATGGAACAGGAAAAGGCTGAAGCAGTAGGCCGCCACATCATCACCAGAGCCGTAGGTATCTGGCCGGTGGTAGAGGGCGACATATATGAGCTCAATGATGAGTTTAAGTATCTTATGTTAAGCAGCGATGGCCTTCATGACTATGTCGATGATGAAAAGATGATTGACATCCTTATGGATAACAGAAGTACCGGCAAGAAGCTGGAAGAACTGGTCGATGCGGCTAATGGTGCCGGTGGATACGACAACATAACCGTCATACTGGTTGAGGAGTAATTACCATGGCAGCCAACATGATCGGTAACAGATACATAGTTTCAAAGCTGATAGGTGAAGGAGGCATGGCTGACGTATATCTGGCCATTGACTCCGTTTTAAAGCGCCAGGTCGCCATAAAGGTCTTAAGAGGAGAACTTAATGATGACCCGGTCAATCTGAAGAGATTCCAGAGAGAAGCCAATGCCATTACCAATCTCTCACATCCAAACATTGTAGAAGTATATGACGTAGGCGAGGAAAGCAACCGCAACTACATCGTAATGGAATATGTCCCTGGCAAGACGCTCAAGCAGCTGATCAAGGCCAGGGGAGCACTGCATCCTGATGAGGCGATCAACATCATGAAGCAGCTGGTTTCAGCTACTTCACATGCTCACCGTAACGGCATCATTCACCGTGACATCAAGTCACAGAACGTTCTGATAAAGGATGACGGCACCGTCAAGCTGTCAGACTTCGGCATTGCCTCAACATCAGAGTCCCAGCAGCAGCTGACGCAGACCGATACGGTCATGGGTTCCGTGCATTATCTGGCGCCAGAACTGGCCAGAGGCCATCAGGCAACGGTACAGAGCGACATCTATTCACTTGGCATAGTGTTCTATGAGATGCTGACGGGTAATGTACCGTTCCGCGGGGATACGGCCGTGCAGATTGCCCTGAAGCACATGCATGAGGAGATTCCAAGTGTCAGAGCCTTCAATCCAGATCTGCCGCAGTCAGTAGAGAACATCATCATCAGATCGACGGCCAAGCTCAAGGAAGACCGTTATGAAAGCGCTGATGAGATGTACAATGATCTGGTAACCTGTCTGGATCTGTCCAGAGCCAGGGAACAGAAGCTGGTCGTTGCCAGCAAGGTCAAGCAGCAACAGGAAGAAAAAGCCGTTGAGCATAAGGTAAAGGTCAAGGTCAGAAAGGACAGACCTACTGCCGGAAACTTCCTGGCAGTCATCGGAGCAATTGCCCTGTGCGGAATTGCCGTCTGGCTGTTACTGTTACTGAACGGAAACGTCGGACCTCAGCCTACCAAGGTTCAGATCCCGGACGTAACCGGAAGCACCCTAAGTGAAGCGAAGGAAGTACTGGAAAAACTGGAATTCGTCATTGAGACGATCAAATATGAAGCAACTGAGGACGTTGACAAGGACAAGGTAATCAAGACCAGCCCGTCAGCAGGCATGGAAGTTGAACCAAACGTGTCGGTAACCATCTATGTCTCCAGCGGCAAGTACTATACAGTCGGCAACTATCTCAATCAGAACATAAATTCCGTCAAGGGCCTGCTTGAGCAGGATGGCTTTACCGTGGATGTCGTGGAAGTTAGAGACGGCACCTACGATGTCGGAACCATCATCTCTCAGAGCATTGATGAGGGGACCAGGATCGATCCGATGTCACCGCGTAACATCTCATTTACCGTTACGACTTCGGTGGCCTTTAATATTCCATTAGACCTTAAAGGAAAGAATGTTGAAAGTGTTAAGGACGAATTGGAAAGAATGGGAGCTGTCGTAAAACTGGTTCAGCTGCCAATCGAAAACAACATTGATCCGGAAACAGGGGAGAACATCGTACCTGTTGGTACCGTAGTTTCCGTCATGCCGGAAATGGGCACGTATTATTCTCAGAGTAAGGATGCTTACATTGAGCTGACATATTATTAGAATGCAGGGACAGATTATAAAGATCGTTTCCAACCAGTATACAATAATAACTGAAGACAAACAGGAGCTTCAGGTCGTTGCCATGGGCAAGTTACGGCTTGGCCAGAAGCCGGTGGTTGGAGACATCGTTGAATATGAGCTTCTGGACGGCCATTATGGCATGCAGAAGATCCTGGAAAGAAAGAATCAGTTAAGAAGACCGGCAATCGCCAACATCGATCAGGCCATGATCGTCATGTCGGCAGTTGACCCGGCTTTTTCCAGCATTCTGGTAGACAAGCTGATCTTTCTCATTGAATACGAAGACATAGAACCGGTTATCGTCATTACCAAGATGGATCTGGTAAAGGATGACGATCCAGTATACGAATACATTGAAGATTACCGTAAATCCGGTTACAAGGTCATTCTGAGCGGACATGACTTCCAGCTCGATGACATCAAGGACGCCTTAAGGGGCAAGGTGACCGTTCTTACGGGGCAGTCCGGCGTGGGAAAAAGCACATTGCTGAATAAACTGGATCCTGAGTTTGCGGCTGCCACTCAGGCCATTTCCAAGGCTTTGGGCAGAGGCAAGCATACTACCAGGCACACCCAGCTATATCCGGTAAACGAAGGCTGGCTGGCCGATACACCGGGTTTCTCATCACTTGACTTTTCCTGGCATGACTCAGCAACGCTTGCTGAAAGGATCAGAGATTTTCAGGGTCTGCCGCAGTGCAGATTCAAGGACTGCAGACACATTAATGAACCTGACTGTCAGGTAAAGAAGGCCGTAGAGGAGGGAAGAGTATCCTCTATACGCTATAAGCATTACCTGGAAGTCGTGCCGTTATGTAACCAGAGGAAGGAGTGGCAGAAATGACGATTATTTCACCATCAGTATTATCAGCTGATTTCTCAGACCTGAAGGGAGAGATCGAGCATCTCAATAACAGTAAGGCAGAGTGGGTCCACTTTGACGTAATGGACGGGCATTTCGTACCTAACCTTACGTTTGGCCCGGACATTCTCAAGGTGTTTGAGAAACATTGTAACAAGAAACTCGACGTTCACATCATGGTTTCCAATCCGATGAAGGTCGTTGACTACTTCAAGAAGAACAATGTCTACATGATGACCTTCCATGTGGAAGCCGTCGGTGACAATACCCTGATTCCGGTAATTGAGAAATGCCGTCTGAACGGCTTCAAGGTAGGCATATCCATCAAGCCCAACACCAGATGTGAAGAGCTGTTAGGCATACTGGATAAGGTAGACATGGTTCTCGTCATGTCCGTTGAACCCGGCTTTGGCGGTCAGAAGTTCATGCCTAATTCTCTGGAAAAACTGGATTGGCTTCATGAATACCGTGAAGAACATGGACTGAAGTATCTTCTGGAAATCGATGGCGGCATCAATCAGGAAACCGGCAGGCAGGCTGTGAAGCACCATTGCGACGTACTGGTAGCCGGAAGCTACATCTTCAAGCATCCTGAGGGAATTGAAGCAGGAGTAGAAAGTCTTTTATAAGATGAAGAAGATCCTGATAGTTATGCTAACTGCCGTTCTTGTACTATGCGGCTGCAATAAGCAGGATGACGGTAAGAAGTTTGCCCAGGAATATGAGGTTTCCGCAAAGACCAGAGTAAAGTACATGAAGGCGTCTGACTATGAAAATGAGACGACTCATGGTACACACGTGGTCCTCATTTGCAACGAAAAGGATAAGGAAGCCGTCAAGGTACTGGCTGAAGCGATCAGCGAATATGATGGCATGTACATTTACTACTGTAATTCCGATGACTTTGCCAACAGCAAGCAGAAAATAGGAATTGACCAGTTCATTGAGGTGACAAGGGCGATTCTGTTTGTCAAGGAAGGAGAGATCATCGATTCCTTTGACCTGGATCACATGCCTGATGCTAAGATCATTGACAAGGTGTTCAAGGGTGATCTTGACAACATGGTAAAAAAGATCGACCCGGGCTGCAGTGACGGCTGCTAGTAACTAAGTCCTGTGTTTGATGTATCAATAACGGGGATATTACAATCGTTCTGAAATAAAAAAACGAAGGTTTATTCATGTAAGAAGACCTTCGTTTTTCAGTTAGTGCTTATTACCGATGGATCTCTCCGGCTTTCTGTAAGGACATCTTGGTTAGAGACGGGCCAACCAGTTCATAGATCAATACAGATAACAGAATGACATTTCTTATAAGTGCACCCATGTCACTGCCTAATGCCTGTGCGGTATTAACCATGCCCAAAGCTACACCGGCCTGTGGGAACAGGGTAATTCCAAGATATCTGACAATGTTTGAATCAAGTTTCAGTGCCTTGGCCGGTAAGCTGGAACCAAGGTACTTTCCTGCACATCTCATCAGAATGTAGATAAGACCGATAAGAAGTGAAGTAACCTGGGTAAATACTGCCAGATCCAGTTGTGCACCGGATAATACGAAGAAGGCAACATATAGTGAATTGGTCCAGTGGTCTGACTTGTCAAACAGTTCTTCAGAGAATTCTGAGGTATTGCAGAAAATCGTTCCCAGCATCATTAACACCAGAAGGCTCGAGAATGATATCTTAAGTGTACCGATACTAAATTCAAGTGAAGACAGGGCAATGGCCAGGAATATGAAACATATGGTCATTGAAAGTCTGTGGTCACTGGAGAAGAACAGCTTTTCAAGTCTTGTAAGCAGGAAACCGAGGACTGAACCCAGAAGAACTGAACAGACGATTTCAATAAGCGGGTTGGCAATGACAGTAATGAAACTGAGAACACCGCCACTAAAGGCCTGGGCAATTCCAAAGCTTACCGCAAATATGATGAGGCCTACAGCGTCATCCAGGGCTACTATTGGCAATAACAGGTCAGTAACAGGACCTTTGGCCTTATACTGTTTTACGACCATCAGGGTAGCAGCCGGGGCTGTTGCGGAAGCAATGGCTCCCAGGGTAAGAATTACGGGTACCGGAAGAATGTCATTGCCAAGTATGAAATGCAGAGCTAACAGAGCTGCATCAACAAGCAGTGTTGCACTTAGTGCCTGCAGTATTCCTATTGTTACTGCAGCCTTGCCACTCTTGCTGATCTTATCAAGCTTGAATTCAGCTCCTATTGAGAAGGCAATAAACCCCAGAGCTACAGTAGATATTACATTTAGATTAGCAATCTGTTCAAAACTGGAGAATCCAATTCCCGGTATGCCTAATCTTCCCAGACAATACGGTCCTACCAACAGACCGGTCAATAGATAAACTGTTACATCCGGAAGATTAAGATGCAATAGCTTTGTTAATCGTGTAAGCATTAATCCAGCCAGTAACGTTATGGCTATGTTTAATAAATCTGTCAAGATAACATCTCCTTTTTTTACGCCCAAGTAAGAATTATAGTCCTATATAAATAAAAATCAATTGCCGTACTCACATAAGTATTTTATCAAGGACTGATCCGAATTCTCGTTTGCAGGTATGATAACAGGTGAATGCCTGTCAGAAAATATGACTATATTTTTAAATGTAATTAACTGTATAATGAACATAGGAAACCAAACAATCATTATCGTGCTGGTTGAGTTATTTGGGAGATAAAATGGAAAATATTCGTGCATTTATCAGCTCTATTCATGAATTTAATGGGCTCAGCATCTTGCTGAGAATCATTCTGGCGGTCATTGCCGGCGGCATAATCGGAAATGAACGTGGTGTGCATGGCAGTGCCGCGGGATTACGTACGCACATTTTCGTATGCGTGGGCAGTGCTCTGACATCACTGTGCAGTCTGTATGTTTCAATAGTCCTGGGGTTCAGCGGAGATGTATTCAGGATCCCGGCCTCGGTTGTATCGGGAATTGGTTTTCTCGGCGCCGGTACCATTATGGTCAAAAACGACAACACCATAGCCGGACTAACGACAGCTGCCGGAATGTGGGTAACCGCAATAACCGGCATAGCTTTCGGTTACGGGTTCTATACAGGCGGCATTGTCACAACTCTCATCTGCATTGTCAATGCCACTCTGTTTACAAGGATCAAGCAAAACCGTCTGCATAACATGCGTTTTTATATCGAAGTCAACAACGTTGACAAGATCCAGCCAATTATTGACAAGATCAATGACCTTCTGAATAAGGATGTCTACATTGAGACGATTTCAGCCAGAAGCGGAATCATCGGCAATGTCGAACTGGAAGTAACGACCTCGACGAAAAATGACTTTGACAGGGTCATAAAGGAACTGAACGGTTTTGAGGGAATATACTACATCGTTCAGTAGAATGCCAAATACAAAACTGAGAAGAAAAAAAGCCATGGATCTCCATGGCTTTGTTTTCAATTGGCGTTTTTGCTCTTCCAGAGGTAATACTCATCGTCCTTCTCATTGTTTATGCCGTCATTGTCAGGTTCATAGACATAGAAGGTTTCCTTTTGGAAAAGGTCCCTGAACTCCTCAAACGAAAGACTGTAGCTCGTATTCAACCCGTTGACCATTATTCTTGAGCCCTTGATGTAGAATGAGGTGTGATCCCTTAGCATTACTATCTCCTTGTCGTTGAGATACTGGATCACCTGAGAAAAGTTTTCTAGTCTCTGCATGTAATAAAAAAGTTAGGAATTCCTAACCTAATTATTTTGCTTGCTGAGCTTTCAAGGTTTTTAGAGCTCTTGCAGACATCTTAACAGTCTGTGGTTTGCCGTCAACCATAACCTTAACTTTCTGTAAGTTAACGTTCCATTTACGGCGGGTTGCTCTTAGAGAGTCAGAACGCTTGTTACCTGAAACTGGACGCTTACCAGTTACAACACATACTCTTGACATTCGATGACCTCCTTTCAATCTTTCGCTTGATTATACTATCATGGCTGACAGAAAATTGCAAGAAATTCTTGATGGAAAAAGCACTATTTTAGGAAACAATTTTGCATTTTACAGTAATAATTGTTTCTTAAGTATGATAAAATATAAGTAAATTTATTAGGAGGCTTTAGCATGGCAGAAAATCAGATTCTAGCGGCCTTACAAATAGAAAGTAACGAAGTTCGTTTATTAGTCGGCGAAGTTTTTAACACGCGTTTAAATACATTAAAACAGGAGACTGTTCCATGCAAGGGTCTCGATGGAATAAGGATCGTAGATCAGAAAGCAGTAGCCACGGCCATCAGAGAAGCCGTAGACAGCGCTGCAAGTCATCTGGGCACACCGATTGAAAGCGTGCTTCTGGCCATCCCTGCCTACCGTTTCAAGAAGGAAACCAGGACCTTCAGCAAGGTCATTGATTCCGGTGACGGCAGGATCAGTTACAACGACATCAGAGACATGTATCATAAGGCACTGACGGTCAATGTCGGAACAGACATCGTCGTTGCCAATGTTACCTGTAACGTATATAAGACCAACGGCATTACCTACCGTAAGCTGCCGGTTGGCGAACAGTGCGATGTGCTGGAAGCAGACATCGACTTACTGTGTTGCGATAAGATGACGGCATATGACTACGTTTCCGTAGTTGAACAGGCCGGCCTGAAGGTTCTGGACATCTGTCTGGACAACTATGCCTTAGCCAAGGAAGCCGCACTGTTTGAGCAGACCATGAGAAACTATGTTCTGTCAATTCAGTTTGAAAAGCAGCATACTCTGTTCTCAATCATCTATGACGGCAAGATCGTCACCAGTGAGAACGAAAACATCGGTTACGAGGCCCTCGCAAAGGCTGTTTCTCAGAAGTACTCACTGCCTGAAGGCGTAGCCGTAAAGAAACTGATCAAGCACGGGCGTCTGGCTCAGACTGAGTTCATTGACCGTCCGGTATACATGTGGACAGCCAATCAGGTGACAAACATGATCACTGACCGTGACCTGTTTGAGACTCTGAAGGAAACAGCTGATTACATCGCCAGTGATTTCCAGTCATTATGCGATCCGATACTGCAGCAGGAAAACGTTACGGTAATGGTATCCGGTGACGGTGTCGAAATTGAAGGCGTGGACAAGCTATTGGCAGATAAATTCAGCAAGCCGGTTAAGTGCTACTATCCGGAAACTCTGGGTGCCAGAGGTGCCAAATGGGCTGTTCCGCTGGGCCTGATCTATTCCTACATTGATGCCCAGAAGGTACAGGGCAGAGATGAATCAAGCATTGACATGACCGCTTACGCTGCTCATCTTAGCGGCAGAGTGAATCATACCAGTCACGAGGAAGGATTTACTTCCCGTCTGAAGAATATGTTATTTAACCAGAAGAATAATTGAGGTGACAAATATGAGTGAATTAACTTTCAGTAAGGTAACTAGAATTAAGGTATTCGGTGTTGGCGGCGCAGGCTGTAACGCAGTTAACCGCATGGTTGAAGACGGTGTTGCAGGTGTTGACTTCTATGTAGCCAATACGGACTTACAGGTAATCAGAACATCAAAGGTTGAAAACAAGATCCTGTTAGGTGCCAATACGACTCATGGTCTGGGCTGCGGCGGCAATCCTGAAATCGGCCGTCAGGCAGTTCTGGAAAATGAAGCCGAGATCAGAGAAGCCGTAAAGGATACCGACATGGTATTCATTACTGCCGGCATGGGCGGCGGAACAGGTACAGGTGCTGCACCGGTCATCGCCAAGTGTGCTCAGGAATCTGGTGCCTTAACAATTGCCGTTGTTACCAAGCCATTCGCCTTTGAAGGCCGCAGAAGAATGATGCAGGCTCTGGACGGACTTGATGAATTACGCAAGCATGTTGACTCAATTATCATCATTCCTAACAACAAGGTTAAGGAAATTCTTGGTGATATCCCATTCAAGGATTCATTCAAGGAAGCTGACAACATCTTACGTCAGGCCGTACAGACCATTACCGACCTGGTAAGCTTCCAGGCAATCATCAACCTCGACTTCGCAGACATCAAGAGTGTAATGATGAACCAGGGTATTGCCCTGATCGGTATCGGCATGGATGACGGACCAGACAGAGCTGTTGAGGCTGCCAGAAAGGCTGTCAGCTCACCGTTGCTTGAAGCTGACATCACGGGCGCAAGAAATGCCATCATCAACATCACGGGCGGTAACGATCTGACGATCAATGACGCCAACGCTGCTGTTGATTATATAAGAAACGCTGCCGGCGGTGACATCGATGCCATCTTCGGTGTAGCGTTCAATGAAAACCTGAACAACACGATCATCGTTACAGTAATCGCCACAGGATTTGAAGAGGGCATGATGGAAGAGCAGAAGGTCGTTTCATCTACACCGAGAGTTGAAACAGCTCAGCCAAAGCCATTCACTGTTGAAGCACCAAAGCAGGCAACTCAGACAGTTGAAACACCAGCACCATCCGGACTGGATACAGACTTCTTCAGCAGAAGACATTAGTAAATGAAGAAAAACCCCGCGGGGGTTTTTCTATAAGGAAGGAAAAATGCAGAAATACAAGAAGACCTCAGAGCAGTCCTATGCCTTGGGTACGGAACTTACTCTTGAATTACTGAAATGTCATCCTGATGACGTTGTCAGCGTATACATTCATTCAAAGCAGAAGGACAATCAGATCTATCAGCAGATCATGAACATCTGCACAAAGAGAAAGATCGAAGTTATACGCAGTGACAAGGCCTTTAACATCGTTGATGCCAAGGAAAACTGCTACATCATGGGTGTATTCAGAAAGTTCAGAAATGACATCCGCAGAGACAATAACCATGTCGTACTGGTAAACCCCAGCAACATGGGTAATCTCGGTACGATCATCAGATCATGCGTTGGTTTCGGCATCAATGACCTGGCCATCATTTCCCCGGCTGCGGACATCTATGATCCCAAGGTGATCAGAGCTTCAATGCGAGCCTTCTTCGGCCTGCACTTTACCTATTATCCTTCATTCGAGGATTACCTTAAGGATGTAAGCGAAAGAGAGATCTTCCCGTTCATGCTGGATGGCAAGGTGAGACTTGATGAGGTCAGGGTTCCGGAAAGGTATTCACTGGTATTTGGAAATGAGGCCACCGGGCTTCCTGCTGAATTCCATGATTACGGAACAAGCGTTGTCATAAAACAGCTGAATACCATTGACTCCTTCAATCTCGACAATGCCGTAAGCATAGGCATATACGAATTTACCAGAGGAAAGATACAGTAAGTAAGAACGGCAGTGCATCAGCACTGCTTTTTCTGTGCTTTCTTGACTATATTTATTAACATATATAGAATTACTTTTGTTGTGGTGATCAACATGAGCGAAGAGAAGACGATAGGAAAGAACTTTACAACAGGAGAACTGATCAGATTCGTGTCAGCGCCAATCGTAACAAGGCTCGCACTGAACCTGTTACAGACATTGGATGATGGCCTGTTTTTGTCGCGCTATGTTGGTCACAATGCTCTGGCTGCCTTCAGCATCGGCATGCCTCTGTTCATGATCGTCGGAGCCATCTCGGATCTGTTTGGCGGAGTCAGCGTATACTGCTCAACCAGGATGGGTGAGGGAAAGAATAAGGAGGCCAGAGGAGCATTTACGACCGTTGCCATATCCATGACGGCAGTCGGAACAGCCATGATACTGGTAATGATCCTGTTCATGGATCCGATAATCAGACTGATGGGAGCTACGGACATATTGTTCCCGTATGTGAAGACCTTCTTCTCAATTGGCATGTGGTACATGCCGCTGAACATGCTGTCATTCCTGTTCTCGCGTTTCTATGTGCCAGCCGGCAAGCCGCAGTATTCAATGCTCACGATGATACTCAGCACCATATGTAACTTCTTCTTTGACTGGCTGTTCATCGTAAAGCTGCAGCTGGGCATGGCGGGAACCGCCTATGCAAATCTGATTGCCAATGTGGTATCGGTAGTGTTCGGACTGGTATTCTTCAGTTCAAAGAGCTGTGAAATAGGCTTTGGAAAGCCGCAGGGAGACATCTGGGAACTCCATAAGGAATGCTTCTCATTGGGTCTGCCGCAGTTCATGACCAGCGTTGCCCTGTCCATGAACAGCTACATTGCCAACAGAGTCCTTCTGAATGTCGGCGGCGAGGAATGCGTTTCAGCCTATACGATCGTCAACAACATTCAGTTCATGCTGCTGGGCTGCCTGTTTGGCTTCAGCGGTTCGGTATGTCCTCTGGTAAGCTATGCCTATGGTGAAAGAAACAGGGCAAAGGTAAGAAGACTGATAGGTCAGATCATCAGACTTACTACCGGACTTGTCATCATCATAACGGCCATATTCATTCTTGGCAAGCAGTTCTTGTTGTCACTGTATTTCAAGGTAGATACCTTACCGGCAATAAGAGAGATGGCTACACGGGGAATGACCGTGGCACCGTTGGGATTCTTTACCCTCAGCTACAACATTCTTACCATAGACGTGTTTGTTGCTCTGAATGACAATAAGACTTCAACGATACTGACCATTCTGGAAAACGTCGTATTTGCCAATCTGATAATGATCCTGTTACCGTATATGTTTGGCGTAGATGGAGTTTGGTTTACACTGGCGGTTTCAGAACTTCTGACATTCTTCTTCACGGCGTATTTCATTTACCGAAACAGGAATCTGGAAATGGTTGCCTGAGACAGATAATAAACAGAGAACGGAAAAGTAAGGTAACAGATCCGTTCTTTTTTTCATGCTCGTGTTCCAGAATGATAAATGATATTGGAATGATTTATTTTTGGAACGAAAAGCGTCATTTGTGAAAGAATAATGCATTATATTCCAACATTTTTAATTCCAAAAGTGCTACAATGGTTTTGATTTGGGATTTTTTTCAAGCCATATCAAAAAGGAGTGAATTTTATGATCAATCTTGAAAAGTATAACATCAAGGGAACTAAGGAAATTGTCTACAATCCGTCATATGATTTCCTTTATGAAGAAGAATTATCCGATAAGCTGGAAGGCTATGAAAAGGGTCAGCTGACAGAGCTTGGTGCTGTCAATGTCATGACCGGAATCTTTACCGGACGTTCTCCAAAGGACAAGTATCTGGTAGTTGATGAAAATTCAAAAGATACCGTATGGTGGACATCACCAGAGTATCCAAACGACAACCATCCAATGAGCGAAGAGGTATGGGAAAAGGTCAAGAAGCTGGCAACCAGAGAGCTCAGTAACAAGAGACTGTTTGTCGTTGATGCTTTCTGTGGCGCTAACAAGGATACCAGAATGGCTGTAAGATTTGTTATGGAAGTTGCCTGGCAGGCACACTTCGTCAGAAACATGTTCATCAAGCCATCTGCAGAAGAAGAGAAGAACTTTGAACCTGACTTTGTCGTATACTGCGCATCAAAGGCCAAGGTCGAAGATTATAAGGAATTAGGACTCAACTCTGAAACATGCGTTGCCTTCAACATCACCTCAAGGGAACAGGTAATCATCAATACCTGGTACGGCGGCGAAATGAAGAAGGGCATGTTCTCAATGATGAACTACTATCTGCCGTTAAAGGGCATCGCAAGCATGCACTGTTCAGCCAATACTGACATGGAAGGCAAGAATACCGCCATCTTCTTCGGCTTATCAGGCACAGGCAAGACCACGTTATCTACAGATCCAAAGAGACTGCTGGTCGGTGATGACGAGCACGGCTGGGATGACAACGGTGTCTTCAACCTTGAAGGCGGCTGCTATGCCAAGGTCATCAATCTGGACAAGGATTCAGAACCAGACATCTACAATGCCATCAGAAGAGATGCATTACTGGAAAACGTTACCGTTGATGAAAACGGAGTCATCGATTTTGCAGACAAGAGCGTAACCGAGAATACCCGTGTATCATATCCGATCGATCACATTGAAAAGATCGTCAGACCTGTATCAAGCGCACCGGCTGCTGAAAACGTAATCTTCTTATCAGCTGATGCCTTTGGTGTACTGCCACCTGTTTCAATTCTGACACCTGAGCAGACACAGTACTACTTCCTGTCAGGCTTCACAGCCAAACTGGCCGGAACGGAAAGAGGAATCACTGAACCTACACCGACATTCTCTGCCTGCTTCGGACAGGCATTCCTGGAACTGCATCCTACCAAGTATGCAGAAGAACTGGTCAAGAAGATGCAGATGTCAGGTGCCAAGGCTTATCTGGTCAACACAGGCTGGAACGGCACAGGCAAGCGTATCTCCATCAAGGATACCAGAGGAATCATTGATGCCATCCTGAACGGTGCCATCAACAAGTCAGAAACAAAGAAGATCCCATACTTCGATTTCGAAGTACCAACTGAACTGGAAGGCGTAGATACAGGCATTCTTGATCCAAGAGATACCTATGCTGATCCAAGTGAATGGGATAGAAAGGCTCAGGATCTGGCTGGCAGATTCATCAAGAACTTCCACAAGTACACAACAAACGCAAGCGGAAAGGCACTGGTAAAGGCCGGCCCGCATCTGGACTAATCAATAAACTAATTAAACATAAGGAGAATTTATGGTAAAGATAGTGGAAACATCAGTACGTGATGGCCACCAGTCACTGTTCGCAACCAGAATGACGACTGAAGAAGTCGTCAAGCTGTGCAAGATCTATGACGATGCCGGCTTTCACGCAATTGAAGTATGGGGTGGTGCCACTTTTGATGCCTGCATGCGTTTCCTGAATGAAGATCCATGGGAACGCTTAAGGGCAGTAAGAGCTGTCTGCAAGAAAACGAAACTGCAGATGCTGTTCAGAGGACAGAACATTCTGGGCTACCGTCACTATTCAGATGACGTCGTAGACATGTTCTGCAAGAAATCAATTGAAAATGGCATAGACATCATCAGAGTATTCGATGCCCTCAACGACATCCGTAACCTCGAGATGGCCGTAAAGGCAACCAAGAAATACGGCGGTGAGTGTCAGATTGCATTGTCTTACACGACATCACCGGTACACACCATTGATTATTACGTATCACTGGCCAAGGAGATCGAACAGCTGGGTGCAGATTCCATCTGCATCAAGGACATGGCAGGCGTATTGACGCCTGAAGATGCCACCAAGCTGGTCAAGGCCCTCAAGAAGGAGATCAAGCTTCCGTTGGAACTGCACTCTCATTCAACGGCCGGTGTATGTGAAATGACTTACATGGCAGCCATCAAAGCAGGCGTTGACATCGTTGATACATCAATGTCACCGTTATCAAACGGCACGGCACAGCCTTCTACTCAGGCACTCAACATTGCCTTAAAGGGTACGAAGTACGATCCGAAGCTGAATCTGGATGCCATCCATGAGGCAGAGCCGATCGTTACGGAGATCGTTGACAAGTATCTGAAGAACGGCCTGCTGAATCCGAAGTCATTTGAAGTCAATCCGAACATCCTGAAGTATCAGGTTCCTGGCGGAATGTTATCAAATCTGATCAAGCAGCTTACCGATCAGGATGCCATGGACAAGTACGAGGAAGTATTAAGAGAGATCCCGGTAGTCAGAAAGGATCTGGGCTATCCGCCATTAGTAACACCAATGTCACAGATGGTTGGTACCCAGTCAGTTCTCAACATTCTGAACGGGGAAAGATACAAGATCGTTGCCAAGGAAGTCAAGGACTATCTGCATGGCAGATACGGCAAGTCACCGGCACCGGTCAATGAGGCAGTCAGAAAGAAGATCATCGGTGATGATGAAGTCATTACCTGCCGTCCTGCTGATCTGCTGGAGCCGGAATTCGAGAAACTGAAGGCTCAGTACGCTGACATCGCCAGAAGCGATGAGGACGTGCTGTCACTGGCTCTGTTTGAACAGGTAGCCACCAAGTTTTTGACGGAGAAGTACAATCCAAAGCCGGAAGTAGAAGTTGAAGAATTTGAAATGTTCATATAGGAGGGCACAATGTTAGAGTTAATTCATCAGTATTCAGGCATTGTTGCCATCATCGTATATTCATTCATTCTGTTTCTGATCCTCAAGTTCAGAAAGCCTGAACAGGAAGAAGAGGAAGAGACGGAAGAGGAGCCTTCATTTGAACCTGAAAGACTGTCACCGCTTGATCTTAATGATGAAGACGCCGTAGTGGCTAGTCTGATTGCTTCAATTGAATGTCACAATGAAACACACAAGGATGTTAGAGTCGTATCTGTTAGAGAGGTTGGATAAACATGAAAGTATATAAGGTAAAAGTAAACGGCAAGGTTTATGAAGTTGAGATCGAAGCCGTTGATGAAGTAAACGGCAGCATCAAAGCTGAAGCTGTCGCAGCTGCTCCTGTAAGGGAAAACAAGCCGGTTTCTGAAGGCGCCAAGATCGTCGCTGCTCCAATTACCGGCAAGGTACTGGAGATCAAGGTCAAGGTTGGCGACGTTGTAAAGAAGGGCCAGACCGTGGCAGTTATTGAAGCCATGAAGCTGGAAAACGAAATTCAGTCAGCCTATGACGGAAAAGTAGTAGAAATCAGAGCAGGCAAGGGCGACGACATCAGAAACAAGGAAGCCCTCATCGTTCTGGAATAATTAATGCAGAGAATCGATTTTGATACCATAGATTCTACAAACACCTATCTCAAGAACAACTATGAGAAGCTTGAGAACATGACGTTTGTCAGTGCTCTTCTGCAGACGGAAGGCAGAGGCCGTAATAACCGCCGCTGGCTCAGTAACAGGGGTGACAGTCTGATGTTCTCACTGCTCATTAAGGATCCTGTACTGCTGGAGAATTATCGCAGTCTGTCAGTTCTGGCAGCCTACTGCATTTTAAAAGTTCTGGAAAGACAGGGAGTCAGGAAACTGGCGATCAAGTGGCCAAACGATGTTTATGCCGGTGACGAGAAGATATGCGGTATCTTACTGGAAGGCGTTTCCAGGGAAAAGCTGGAATGTCTGATCATCGGATCCGGACTGAATGTCAATCAGAAGGAGTTTGAAGGAGACTATCTCCGTCAGCCGACGTCTGTTTATCTGCAGACAGGCAGACTTACTGATCTGGAAACACTTAAGACGGAAATCTATGAGGAGTTTGAGAAGAACCTTGAACGGTTAGAAAATGGTCATGACTTCCATTCGGAAATAGTCAGATATGATTATCTGAAGGGAAGAACGGTCATGGCGGAAATAAGAGGCAGCCGTCAGGAAGTGACGATAATCGGTGTCAATGATGATTATTCTTTAAGAGTCAGTCACAACGGTGACGAACTCAACATAGACTCAGGTGAGATCACATTTCACCTGTAAGGGAGGATATTATGAGCTTTTTATATGAAAATCTGTTTGCCCTGACCTGGCAGCAGGTAACCATGTGGGTAATCGGAGGCATCCTGATCTATCTTGCCATCAAGAAGGACATGGAACCTTCACTCTTATTGCCTATCGGCTTTGGTGCCATTCTGGTAAACCTGCCATTCTCAGGCGCAGTTAATCAGTATATCAACGGCGTGTTCCAGGAAGGTCCGCTTTCAACACTGTATGAAATGGGCATTTCCAACGAACTGTTCCCGTTACTGTTATTCATTGGCATCGGAGCCATGTGTGACTTCGGCCCGTTACTGGCCAATCCATGGCTGATGCTGTTCGGCGCAGCTGCCCAGTTCGGTATTTTCATTACCTTCTGTCTGGGTTCAATGTTCTTCGCAACGAATGACGCCGCTTCAATCGCTACCATCGGTGCCGCAGACGGCCCGACCGCAATTGTCGTTGCTCTTAAGCTGCATTCAACTTATCTGAGCCCTATCATGGTCGCTGCCTATTCCTACATGGCATTGGTACCGATCATCCAGCCTCCGGTAATCAGAGCTCTGACTACCAAGAAGGAAAGACAGATCCACATGGATTACGAACCGAAGCAGGTCTCACAGCTGACTCGCATTCTGTTCCCAATCATCATCACATTAATCGCCGGTTTCGTTTCACCTGGTGCCGTATCACTGGTTGGATTCCTGATGTTCGGTAACCTGTTAAAGGAATGCGGCGTACTTAAGAGCCTGTCAGACACAGCACAGGGCGCTCTGGCTAACCTGATCACACTGATCCTTGGTCTTACCATCGCATCACAGATGCAGGCTGAACAGTTCCTGCGTCTGGATACTCTGATGATCCTGGCCCTGGGCCTGTTCGCCTTCGTATTCGATACCGCAGGCGGTGTTCTGTTTGCCAAGTTCGTTAACCTGTTCTTAAAGACAAAGGTCAATCCGATGATCGGCGCAGCCGGCATCTCAGCATTCCCGATGTCCGGAAGAATCATCCACAAGATGGGACTTGAGGAAGATCCTCAGAACTTCCTGCTGATGTACTCAATGGGCGTTAACGTATCAGGACAGATCGCATCAGTAATTGCCGGCGGCATGATGCTGAGCTTCTTCATGTAGGAGGTAATAAAATGGAATTTACACCTATGAATTTCGTATATAATCTTGTCTACATTCTCAAGGGTGAGCTGGGAACATTCGTTGCCTTAGGCACGATAGCTTTGGCTACCATGTTCCTGAATAAGCTTTCAGAGAAAAAGCAGAAATAACAATTGATTGAAAAACCGGGTATGAACTGCCCCACAAAAATGGGACACTCATAAAAAAGACCGGGATGAAAGGTATGACAACCTGAACTGTTCAGGAGTCATACCTTTTAATTTGCGCTGCGGACGGCGTTTATTGTAGAAGTCAATATAATCAGCCACTGTC
>JAFWGU010000004.1 GCA_017512285.1 Erysipelotrichaceae bacterium
ACCTTTTCAGAGTGAAAGGTAATGTTGACAAATGGCCAAAGATGGAAAGAATTTTGCGCCATCTTGTGCTAAATGAAGGAAAATACAAGCGAAACTACTAGAAAAACACATCTTTTACCAACAGAATTGTTTACTGTTAGATAATGTTAATATGATTGAAATTATTGAAAGAACAGAAGATTACGTTGTCTGCATCAAGCCGATCGGCATCTCAAGCCAGGATGACGGAATGGGAAAGCTCCTCTCTCAGCAGTTAGGCTGCCGGGTTTTCTGCGTTCACAGGCTGGATACGGCCGTAAGCGGTCTGATGGTATACGCTCTTAGCGGCAGATCTGCAAATGCTCTTTCTGCCTCTCTTGGCAACAAGGAATACCTGGCCGTCGTAGAGAACACGGAGCTGGCTGAAAGTGGAATATTTGAAGATCTGCTGTTCCATGACAGCCGTTCCAACAAGACCTATCCGGTAAAGAGAATGCGCAAGGGAGTCAGGAAAGCCAGGCTGAGTTACGAAAAGCTGGAATCAGCAGATGGTCTTTCACTTTTAAAGGTCATGCTGGATACCGGCAGGACCCACCAGATAAGAGTACAGTTTGCCACCAGGAAAATGCCCTTACTGGGAGACGGCAAGTACGGCAGCAGGCATAACGGCAACATCGCCCTGTATTCCTGCCATCTGTCCTTCAGGGATCCGTCAACGAATGAAACAAGAGAATTCACCAGCTGGCCAAACGGGCAGCCCTGGGAAAGATTCTCGGTAATAAGGGGAAACAGATGATCCTCTCTAATGTTTGTTAGGAGGGTTTTTTAATGATCAGAGGCATATTGGTTAAGCCTGAGCAGCAGCCTCAGGTAATAGAGTTTTCAAACGGCTACAAGGAACTGCAGAAACTGGTTGAGGGAATATTTGAGATGCCCAGCATCTTCCCGGATGTTGACGTGGTGATAAATGAGGAAGGAAAGTTCAACGGTTCCCTGCCCAACCGGTATCTGTTCTATAATGGACAGCTGGTAGACATCATCTTCGGAAACATGCTCATCGTTGATTCTGACAGTGAAGGAAACACGGTATCCCTGTCAGCTGATAAGATATCAAAGTATCTCAGAATTTTAAGCAACAGGAACATTTACCTGTCCTAGATTGATCAGTCATTCATGTTATAATCAATGTATGAAGAACCCATACCCTTACACAGAGGATAACAAGCGTTATCAGACCTGGAATTACTACACCAAGACGACATATGGCAGACGCCTTTACAAGGTGCCTCTGGAAGCCGGTTTTACCTGCCCAAACCGTGACGGTACCAGGGCATATGGCGGCTGTGTTTTCTGTGCGGGCGGATCAAACAGCTTTCCTGACATTTCATCAGCTGACATCTACCAGCAGTATCAGCAGAGAAAACAGATATTCTTAAGAAAATGGCCTGAGGGACTGCCTATGGCCTATTTCCAGTCCTATTCAAACACCTATGCACCGCTAAACAGACTTAAGGAATTATATCAGCCGTTCATTGACGATGAAGATGTATTCGGACTGGTAATATCTACCAGAAGCGACTGTCTGGATAATGAGGTAATATCATATCTTAAGGAAATTGCAGAGAAAAAAGAAGTATGGCTGGAGCTGGGATTGCAGAGCATCCATGATAGTACGCTGAAGGAAATGAACAGAGGACATGACTATACCAGTTTCCTTGACTGTATTGAACGTCTTAAGGGTTCAGGGTTGAAGACAAGCGTACATCTGATCAATGGCTGGCCGACGGAGACAGAAGAAATGATGCTGGAAACTGCCAGAGAGATTGGAAAGCTGGATGTAACAGCCGTGAAGATCCACATGCTGCACGTGCTTAAGGGAACCGCACTTGGAGAAAGATATCAGAGGGAACCTTTCCCCCTTCTTACCAAGCAGCAGTATGTTGAAATAACAGCCCGGCAGTTACTGTACCTGAGACCTGACACGGTTATCGAAAGGATCACCGGTGACGGTCTGGCAGATCAGCTGCTGGCACCGGACTGGACTGTAAAGAAGATCAGCGTCATAAACGACATAGACAAGATCATGGCCAGAAACGACTGGTATCAGGGAATGTTATATGAAAAGGATCAGCATTAACAGCTGATCTTTTTTAGGTCATATTCAAACATGTATACTTCCACATCCCCGAGATCTTCATAATGGACGATGCTTCTGCCGGAAGTTTCAAAGCCAAACTTTTCGTAGAACTTCACAGCCGGAAGGTTGTCTCCCAGGGCATCAAGATGGCAGACTTCCAGTCCCATCATTCTCATCTGTGTTAACAGATATATCAGAAATTCTCCTGACGTTCCCTTCCCTCGGTAATTGGAGCTGACCGCCAGCAGATGTATTATTCCTATCTTCCGATCATCCGTCTGGTGTTTCCACTTATGTTCAGCATATATGGGGTCCTCACCGATTGAGATCACGGCTGCGCAGGCTATCTCATTATCCTCAAAGCCAATATGTATTCTGCCGTTTTCAAGATCTTCCTCAAGTTCTTCATAGGTTGGATATACTCCAACCTCCCAGTAAGGTGTGTATCTGGCCCCGCTTAACTGGCGGCAGATGTCTTCATAAAAGGAAATTACTGCGTTCTTTTCGCTGATCTGAGCCTTTCTTGCCAGCATGTCCATCACCTCCGTTTTTTACATATGTTATTCCATCAGCGATGTTTTAGGAAGAACTTTGCTTCAGAAATATAGTTACTCAGGAGGCATACATATGAATCAGGTATTGCTGATGGGCAGACTTGCCGAACAGTTCAGAACAGACGAAAGCGGCTTGAGGACCGTAATGAAACTGGAAATCGTCCGCGACGATGACAACAGCGTCAACAGTGAAGCATGCATCATCCCCGTCATGCTGTGGCGCGGTCTTGGTGACATACTTCAGGAGAAAAGCCAGGTCGGCGACGTCTTTGCCGTCAAGGGATCAATAAGCGTCACTAACGACAGACTGATGATCATTGCGGAACGGGTAAGTACCATTAAGGAAAATAAGGCTTGATCATCAAGCCTTATTTAACTAATTCAAAGTAATACTGACACTTGAACTCTTCACCCGGAGGTAAGAGATCATTCAGTTTGTCATCTCTGAAGAATGCCTTCTTCTTAAGATCAGAATCTGGGAACCACGGTTCAATGCACATGAATGGCGTGGTATCCGTCTTGCGCCAGAATCCCAGAGTAGCGAATCCTTCGTTACCTACTCTGATGGTATGTCTGCCGTCAGTCAGCTGTGACCATCTGGATTTCAGCTGGTGATCATCATAGAAGAATGAACCGCTGACCAGATTGTGTTCCAGATCAAATGAATCTCCTTCTGTAAGATCCTTCTCCTTATGATGCAGGTCTTCATGCACTTCAAACTCAATGCGGAAATCCTCATATCTGCCGTCTTCTGTCAATGGACAGTTGAAGGCCGGATGGAATCCCAATGAGAATGGCAGATCACATTCATCAAGATTGCAGATCGTGTAACTGTTGATGATCTTGTATCCTTCCAGACGGTAGTTGACCGTAATTCTGAATCTGAACGGGTATACCTTCATTGTTTCCTCGTTATATGTCAGGCTTAGAGTTGCTCTATCCTCCTGAATGTCATCAAATTCGAAAACTGCTCTTCTGGCAAAACCGTGCTGACCGAGTTCATAGGTCTTTCCGTTGTACTCGTAATGACCACCCTTTAATGGCCCTGTATACGGGAAAAGGATCGGATTGCAGTTGGTCCAGTATGCCGGATCACGGCTCCATATGGTTTCAATGCCGTTGTCCTTGCGCTTGAAGCTGATTACTTCTGCACCCTGCTGTGACACGACTGCCTCAACAAATTCATTCTGTATTCTGACTTCCTTCATGGTGTTACTCCTATCTGTTCTTATCGTATATGATCTTAAGACCCTTCAGCATGAGTTCATTGCAGAGGGTCACCTCTGTTTCACAGTATGGAACGATGAGCTTTGCCAGTCCGCCGGTGGCAATGACCTTGGTATCGTAACCCAGTTCCTTCTTCATTCTGGCAATCATGCCATCCAGCAATGATGCCTGTCCGTATACGATTCCGCTCTGCATTGCCTCAACGGTCTGTGAGTTTATGACCTTCTTAGGAGCCTCTATGCTGATGTTAGGCAGCTGAGAGGTATTGGATGCCAGAGCGTTTATTGATAATACTACACCCGGTATGACAGCCCCGCCGAGGAACTGTCCGTCCTTATCAACAGCTATAACCGTTGTTGCCGTACCCATGTCGATTACCAGCAAAGGTGCGCCAAGCATTTCGACACCGGCAACTGCTCCGACGATAAGATCGGCGCCGATGGCCTTTGAATCTTCCACTTTTAATTTCAGTCCGGTCTTAACGCCAGGTCCGACGACAAGAGCCGTCTTTCCAGTAACTGACTTGACTGCTTCCCTGACTATGTGGGTCAGCGGTGGAACTACTGATGAAAGAACAGCACCGTCAATGTTTGAAACGTCAATTCCATTGAGTTCAAAGATTGTGTGCAGCAGTACTGCATACTCCGTTGAAGTCTTTTCCGTGTCAGTCTTAACTCTTTCTGAGAGAACGATCTCATCACCGTCAAGCAATCCAAATTCAATGTTGGTATTGCCCATGTCGATAGCTAATAACATGTTTCCTCCTAGGCTACAGCCTTGATGATCCTGGTAACTACCGGTACCAGTACGACATTGATTCCCAGTTCAACCAGGAAGTTCAGGCCTATGATGCCGACAAGTACGAACTGTGCGGCATTTTCAAAACCAATTGATGCTCCTACTTCTTCAGCCAATGGGCCGAATACTGTTAGCAGGATTATTGAAAAGATACCTGTATTCATTACCGGAGCCAACACGCTGCTGACAGCAGTTGCCAGTAATTCATTCTTGTCCTTAAGTGCATTATACACTAAACCCGGAACAAATCCTGCCATGGCGCCCTTGAAAAGACAGGTAAATACCGTTACTACAGGATGCTGTGTCAGCATCATCGTACTGAATGTTTCTGCTCCTGACAATACGGCAGCAACTACTATGACACCGAATACCAGGCCCAATACGGTTCCGGCTAAAGGGCCGTATAGAATGGCACCGATAATGATCGGTATCAATGAAAAAGTCGGTGTAAACTGCCCAATCTTGATTCCGCTGGCCACCGTCTGCAATACGACGATAATGGCTGCCAGCAAGGCTACACCAACATACTTTCTTGTTCTTGAATTTCTCATAAAAATATACCTCCGCTTTCATTCCCGTAGTACGTTCTTCGCGCCTCTTATAGGGATATGAATACCGTCAAAATAATATATGATTTTGTAAAAAAAAGCAATCTGTGATAGAGTAATGTTAACAGTTTAAAAGGGAGAAAAACACAATGAGCAAGGCGGATAAACTATTCAAGCAGATGTGCCGCGACATATTGGAAAACGGCACGGATACAAGTGATGGAAATGTCAGGCCGATTTGGACAGACACAAACGAAAAGGCCTATACGATAAAGAAGTTCGGTGTAGTAAACAGGTATGACCTCAGAGAGGAATTCCCTGCACTGACGCTCAGAAAGACGGCACTTAAGAGCGCAATGGATGAGGTATTATGGATCTACCAGCGCAAGAGCAACAACATTCATGATCTGAAACCTCACATCTGGGACGAATGGGCTGATGAAGAAGGCTCAATCGGTACCTGTTACGGTTATGTCATCGGTCAGAAGGATTCCCGTAACGGCAACGTCATGGACCAGATGGACTTCGTGCTCAATGAAATAAAGAAGAATCCCTACTCCAGAAGGATCATCACCAACATGTTCATCCCGCAGTATCTGGATGGCGGACATCTGGAACCGTGTGCCTACAGCATGACCTATAACGTCACCAAGGACAAGGATGGCAACAAGGTCCTGAACGCCGTACTCAACCAGCGTTCACAGGACATCCTGGCAGCCAATAACTGGAATGTCGTCCAGTATTCCCTGCTGCTGATGATGGTAGCTCAGGTATCCGGAATGATAGCCGGTGAACTGATCCATGTTATCGCTGACGCTCACATCTATGACCGTCACGTTGAGATAATCAAGGAGCTGATCAAGCGTGATGAATACCCGGCACCAAAGGTATGGCTGAACCCGAACATAAAGAACTTCTACGATTTCACCACTGACGATCTCCATGTTGAAGATTACCAGGCCGGTGAGCAGATCAGAAACATTCCTATAGCAGTATAAAAGCAGATTCAATAATCTGCTTTTTATCTGAACAAAAAAAACCAGAGCTCACGCTCTGGTTTTCAACATAGATTCTAGAGATCTGCGATTGCAGCTGCAACTTCTTCTGCCCAGTTGTCAACTTTCTTTTCGATACCTTCGCCTGTAGCGTAACGTACGAATCTTTCAACTATAGCGTTGTTGCTCTTTAAGAAAGCAGAAACCTTTGTCTGGCCGTCACGGAAGTAGATCTGGTCTACCAGGCATACTTCCTGTAAAGCCTTGGAAACACGTCCTTCAACCATCTTTTCAATGATTGAATCAGGCTTGCCGGCATTCTTTGGATCGTTCTTAGCCAGTTCAAGCTGAATTGATCTTTCGTGTTCAACTTCTGCCTGAGGCATGTGATCTCTGTCAACATAAGTTGGGTTCATGCTGGCTACCTGCATAGCAACATCCTTGGCAACTTCTGCTGATCCGCCATTGACTACTGCCAGTGCAGCGATCTTTCCACCCATGTGGATGTATGGTCCGAATACCTGGTCGTCTGTCTTCTCGATTACTTCGAATCTTCTTAATGTCATCTTTTCGCCTGTAGCGAATGAGATGGCTGCGAGAACTTCTGAAATTGGGCCTTCGGCTGTCGGTAAGCTCTGAGCTTCTTCAACAGTCTTGGCATTTCCGTTTAATAAGCCTTCAGCAACTACCTTGACTGCATGTAAGAAACGTTCGTTCTTGGCAGTAAAGTCAGTTTCAGAGTTGATTTCAGCGATGACTGCCTTGTTGCCGTCAACGATAACTGTTGATACGCCTTCTGCAGCGATTCTGCCGCTCTTGCTTCCAGCCTTGGCAATACCCTTCTGTCTTAACCAGTCAATAGCCTTTTCGATGTCCTGTTCGCTGGCTTCCAGAGCCTTTTTGCAGTCCATCATTCCAGCGCCGGTTCTCTGTCTTAATTCCTGAACTAATTCGATTAAACTACTCATTTGTTTCCTCCGTTGCTTCAACAACTGGCTCTGCAACTTCTATAGCTTCGCTTGCTGCAGGTGCATCAGCTGCTGGAGCTGCTTCCTTGTTTTCAAATCTACGTGGGCGACGATTATTACGTGCATTCTGCTGAGCTCTCTTCTCTTCGAAACGTGCTCTTCTTCTTCTCTCGTTTTCAGCAGCTACTTCCTGAACATTGATGATGACATCTTCCATTGATACTTCTGGCTGTTCATCAGCAACATATGCGAATTCCAGTAATCCGCCCTTTGCTTCAACGATGGCATCTGCCATGACGCCTACCAGTAACTTGATGGCCTTTACAGCATCATCGTTACCAGGAATAGCATAGTCAACCAATGCCGGGTCACAGTTTGTATCACAGATACCGAATACAGGAATGTGTAGCTTTCTGGCTTCTAATACTGCATTGTAGTCTTCCTTAGGATCTACTACGAATACTGCATCCGGAAGCTTCTTCATTTCCTTGATACCGCCTAAGAAGTTGTCCAGTTTAACCTTTTCCTTGGAGATCTGAGCAATTTCCTTCTTGGTGTAGTTACCTAAAGCATCGTTCTCTTCCATCTGTTCGATTTCGAGCAGTCTTCTGATACGCTTCTGGATAGTACGGTAGTTAGTTAATGTACCGCCTAACCAACGCTGGGTAACATGGAATGAACCAGAACGTAAGGCCTCTTCCATAACGATGGCCTGAGCCTGCTTCTTTGTTCCGACAAACAGAACTCTTCCGCCCTTTTCAGCGATTGCCTTCATAGCACCGTAAGCTTCGTCAACAGCATCAACTGTCTTAGCCAGGTCGATGATATGAACGCCATTCTTTGCTGCATAGATGTTAGCCTTCATTCTTGGGTCCCATCTTCTTGTCTGATGACCGTAATGAACGCCAGCCTCCAGCAGTTTACGCATTGTAACAACTGTCATTTCTTTTTTCCTCTCTTTCCGTTGTTCCTCCACCATTTCCAACAGTATTAACACCATCAAGGGTTGGATGATGCACGGAATACTGAATCCATGGTGTGTGTAAAGCACAAAGTGCCTTATAGATTATAGCATAAAACAAACTCTTGTGAAGAGGCATTCGTACTGAAAAACAGCCTTTTTTCAGGCTGTTTTCACTGTTTCTGCACGTATTGGTCCAGCATGTATTTCATCAGGGTCACCTTGATTTCTCCCAGAGCCCTGAATCCGTCTTCCGGAAGACCTTCGGTGAAATCCTCAATATATTCATCATTCACCCTGAAACTGAAATATTCGCATCTGCCGTCAATGGGTTCCAGATCATCCCTGCTGTTCCAGTTTACCATGTCATATTTCTCCATCACGGCTTCAATGTCGCTGATGAGAGCATCAGGTACCAGATACCTGTTTATTTTCTGATCCCTGCTGTCACCGTCGACGGTTTCTATCATCAGGAGTTTCCCTTCTTCAGTAGTGAACACCTGAACGCAATAATAAGGTCTTGCCACCGGCATGCCGACGACTCTGTCATAGTACTCATAGAGCAGAATCCCCTTTCCCTCATTGATTCCGGAGATGTTTCTGCTGACGACCCTGATGGTAATGTCATGGGCCGGCATGATGAAACTGTAGTCAATGGTATCACTGTCGTAGCCGGTTTCATACAGCGGTTCACCATCAAGGTAGACATCCTGGATCTCATCCATTACCGGATACAGCTTGAGAGTCACCTTCTGCCCCTCGCGGTAGCTGTCTGCGGCATTGGCAAAGGCCTTCTTACTGTTACCGTAGTCCACATTGTATTTCTTCTTGCAGCCTGTAAATCCAAAAATCATGACAGTCACCAAAATGATAATTATGCTTTTCTTCATATCATCAATCCTTTAACTAGATTTTACCATAAAAAAAGCTGACCTCAGTCAGCATTGTTCTCATTGAAGGCCTTATCATAGGCATCTCTGAGATGTTCAGTGGTAATGTGCGTATAGATCTGCGTCGTTGACAGATTTGAGTGTCCCAGTAATTCCTGTACCACTCTCAAGTCTACCCCGGCATCCAGCAGATGCGTCGCAAAGGAATGTCTAAGAGTGTGCGGGTGAAGCTTGAACGGCAGGCCGTTATCCCTTACCGTCTTATCCAGCAGATATTCTATTCCTCTGGTAGTCAGCTTCTTACCGTTTCTGTTTACGAATACATAAGGGCAGTCATCACTGACATATCTTGCCCTGATGTTCCTAATGTACTTTTCCAGAAGATCACTGATGATCTGATAGAATGGTACGATCCTGGCCTTGGAGCCCTTGCCTACTACCCTTATGACTCTGTCGGCAAAGTCAATGTCCTCGATCTTCAGATCGGCTGCCTCGGAGACACGGAGTCCGCATCCGTACATCGTCTCAAACAGCGCCCTGTTACGGTAACCCAGATCATCATTCAGATCAAAGCACTTCAGCAGGGTATCGACCTCATCCTCAAAGAGATAGTCCGGCAGTCTGTTCTTCGGCACCGAGATGCTCACCGAGGCAAAAGGATTTGAATCGGTGATCTTCATCATTGTCAGATATTTGAAGAAGCTGCGCAATGAGGACAGATTTCTTGCGATGCTCCGGCTGGACAGTGTCTTTCCGTTGAACTGGGAAGTTCTCAGATGACTTACGTAGCCCATTACCACGTAACGGTCGGTATCCTTTACATCCGTCACTCCTTCAGAGTTCAGGTATTCCATGAAGCGGTGAATGTCGCGATAATAGCTTTCTTTGGTATGCTCGCTGCCGCTGTTGGACGTATCAACGTAGATCAGGAAATCTTCAAGAAGCTTATCCATCTTACCACTCCATTGCGTACTCTCTGATTATCGGCAGTGCCTGGGTACTGTAGGCTTCCTTGCGGTTGCTCTTGGGCACGTAGTGTTCCAGATTGAATATGCCGAAGTTGGCGTTCATCGGCTGAAAGTTATCCGGCGAAGCATGAGTTATGTAATGCGCCATGGCACCCATCATCGTGGTATTCGGCAGTGTCACCAGCGGTTCTCCCAGCATCAGGCATGCCATGTTATGGCCGGCCAGTAATCCGCTGGCAGCTGATTCACAATAGCCCTCAACCCCGGTCATCTGTCCGGCAAAGAACAGGTCGTTTCTTAATCTGGCCTGATATGTCGGTAACAGTACTTCCGGTGACTTAATAAAGGTATTTCTGTGCATGACACCGTATCTGACGATCTCACAGTTTTCCAGTCCGGGAATCATTGAGAATACTCTCTTCTGTTCTCCCCATTTCAGATGTGTCTGGAATCCAACGATGTTATACAGCGTTCCGACGGCATTATCCTGTCTTAACTGTACGACGGCATACGGCTTGGCACCGTTATGCCCCAGTCCTACCGGCTTAAGGGGTCCGAAGGTCAGCGTCTGAGGTCCTCTCTTGGCCATGACCTCGATCGGCATGCATCCCTCAAAATATATTTCCTTGTCAACCCCGTGCACCTCAGCGGTCTCGGCATTGATCAGTTCGTTGTAAAAGCGGTCAAACTGCTCCCTGTCCATCGGACAGTTGATGTAGTCTGCGTCTCCCTTGTCATATCTGCTCTTGTAGTAGGCAACATCCATGTTGATGGATTCCTTAGTAACAATTGGAGCAGCGGCATCAAAGAAATACAGTGAATCCTGATTCAGAACTCTTTTTATTTCGTTGGCCAGCGGTTCGCTTGTCAATGGACCTGTTGCGATTATCACCGGCCCTTCAGGTATCTCGGTTATCTCTTCATTCACGACTTCAACCAAAGGATGATTTCTGATGAAGTCCGTGATCTCTCTGGCAAACGGTTCTCTGTCTACCGCCAGTGCGCTTCCTGCCGGTACGCTGTGAGCATCAGCTGATTTCATGATCAGAGAATCCAGTATTCTCATTTCTTCCTTCAGCAGGCCTACCGCATTTGTCAGCATATTGCTTCTGAGGCTGTTAGAACAGACGAGTTCGCTGAAATCACCGGTATGATGGGCACCGGTGGATTTCTGAGGTCTCATTTCATACAAGGTCACCAGGATGCCCTTTCTGACCAGCTGCCAGGTTGCCTCACAGCCTGCCAGTCCGGCTCCTATGACCTTAACTCTTCTTTGCATAACTGCCCTTTCTGCGGAAGAAACGCCTTGGAGCGCTGCCGTCACTCTTGATGTACTTGCAGGTCGGATAGTTTGAACAGCCGACGAACGTCTGTCCGTATCTGTTCTTTCTTCTTACTAACGGTGAACCGCATTCCGGACAGGCCTCACCCGTTTCCTCAGGTGCTTCCTTCGGCATGTTGGAAGTGTACTTGCAGCTCGGGAAGTTTGAACATGAGATGAACTTGCCGTATCTTCCCGTTCTGATCACCAGTTCCCCGCCGCATAACGGACAGATTTCTCCCGTTGCCTGCGGTGCCAGCTTTTCCATGTCTGCATAGGCCTTGTCCATTAACGGCATGAAGTCCTTGTAGAATTTCTTCAGTTCCTTTACGTGGTCAGCCTTGCCTTCGGCTATCTTATCCAGTTCAGTCTCCATCTTGGCAGTATACGTTGTATTGATGATCGATGAGAAGAACTCGTCCAGCTTGCGGGTCGTCAGTACGCCCTGCTCCGTTGGAACGAATACTCTGGTCCTGCCGCCTTCTGAACTCTTTTCCAGAGTTACGTATTCTCTCTGCTGGATCGTATCGATGATCGTGGCATAGGTAGAAGGTCTGCCGATGCCGTTTCTTTCCATTTCCTCAATGAGTCTGGCTTCAGTGTATCTTGGTTTCGGTTCAGTGAAGTGCTGCTTGGTCTCGATATCCCTGGCTGTCAGCTGCTGATCCTTCTTCATTTCTGGCAGTTCATCCTCAGTGTTTTTTTCAAACTCGCCATAGACCTTCTGATAACCGTCAAACACCTGAGTCTGACCGGTGGTAACGAACTCATAGATGTCATTCTTCAGAGTTATCGTCTTGTGTCTGTACTTGGCATCAGCCATCATGGCTGCCAGTGCTCTGTAGTATATCAGCCTGTAAAGCTTGTATTCATCATTTGTCAGATATTCCTTGATGCTTTCCGGTGTATTTTCAATGCTTGTCGGTCTGATGGCCTCGTGAGCATCCTGAGCATTCTTTCCGGTCTTTGCCTTGTAATATCCGGCATATTCCTTGCCATAGTTTTCAACGATGTAGCGATATCCCTGAGCCAGGAATACGTCACTCATTCTGACGCTGTCAGTACGCATGTAGGTGATCAGACCGGTAAGTCCGGTTGAAATGCTGATGCCTTCATACAGTCTCTGAGCGACCTGCATGGTCTTCTTACTTGTAAAGTACAGCTTTGTTGCGGCATCCTGCTGCAGCTTGCTGGTGGTGTATGGCGGATTAGGCTTGTGAGCTTTTATATGTTCATCAACTGCTGCAACGGTAAACGGTCCTTCAAGACACTTGTCCTTTATCTTCTGGGCATCGGCTTCCGTCTTGATGTCCTTATCGCCAAGCTTGACGTCATTGATCTTGGACAGCTTGGACTTGAAATTCTTCTTGTCTTCTTTGAATAATGCCGTTACGCTCCAGTATTCTTCCGGAACGAAGGCCTTGATCTCATCTTCACGGTCAACGATCAGCTTAAGGGCTACTGACTGTACGCGTCCAGCTGACTTTGACTTGATCTTGCTTTTTAACAGATTGGAAAGCTTGAAGCCGATGATCCTGTCCAGGATCCTTCTGGCTTCCTGAGAATATACCATCTGCATGTCAACCTTGCTGGGATGCCCGATGGCTTCAGTAACGACAGGCTTGGTGATTTCATTGAACACTACTCTGTTATTGTCATCCAGAGACAGATCAAAGCGGTTGGCAATGTGCCAGGCAATGGCCTCTCCCTCACGGTCCGGGTCTGTTGCCAGATAAACACTGTCAGCCTTTTTTATCTTCTTTTCCAGATCTTCAATTACGTCCTTCTTGTCCGGACTGTCAATGTAAGTTGGTTTGAAGTCATTGTCAACATCAACGCCAAGTCCGCCTTTGCCGCTGGTTGCCAGATCTCTGATGTGTCCTTTTGAGGACACGACCTGATAGCCCTTGCCGAGGTACTTCTCAATGGTCTTGGCCTTTGATGGCGATTCAACTATTACCAATTTGCTCATAAAAATCAATCTCCTGCCTGTATAAATCAAATGTTATTTTAAATGAATTAAATATATATCACTATATTCGGTGTTGTAAAGTTTTTTACTGATAATCTATCAGAATCATGTTGGCTCCCAACTGCAGTAATCTGTTGCATCCGCTGCCGTTAACGTCGGTAAGTCTGTGAGGAACGGCATATATGTCTCTGCCCAGATCAAGGGCATGACGAACTGTGATCATGGACCCGCTTCTGATCCTGGCTTCCGGAACGATGACTGCTTCAGACAGGGCTGCGATGATCCGGTTACGAAACGGAAAGTTCTCCCTATGGCATCTCGTGGATGCCGGATATTCGCTGATCAGCAGCTGTTCCTCAGCCATTTTTTCATAGAGCTGCCGGCTACCTTCGGGATAGATGACATCAACACCGTTGCCAAGCACGCCAATCGTCTTACAGGCGTTCTTGTGGGCGACGCTGTCAATTCCCCTGGCCATCCCGGAAACGACCGTAAAATCGTTTCTGAGCGCTCTGACGATGCTTCTGGTGCATAATTCCCCGTATTCACTGCAGTCACGGCTGCCGACCACGGCAACCTTCCTGCCCTTCAGTAATGTCGGATCTCCCCGGTAAAAGAGAACATATGGCGGATACTTTAGTTCCAGTAATTCCGGCGGGTAGTCATCGTCAAAAACGGTAATGGCATCCTGCAGGGGTATTTCATCACTGATCTCTTCCTGTTCTTCCAGGGCTTTCCTTATCTTGAAGAATCTGCCCTCATGTCTTATTGCCAGCCTGATAAGATAATCTCTCATGACAATCATTATCATGAGAGATGATTCTTTCCTAAAACAGTCTGTCCTGCATCGCCTCAAATACCGGACGGTATGAATGGCGGTGTATCGGCGTTACCCCATACTTTTCCAGAGCCTCCAGGTGAGCCTTGGTGCCGTAACCCTTGTGTCTGGCAAATCCGTATTCGGGATATATCTTATCGTATTCATACATGATCCTGTCTCTGGTCACCTTGGCTAAGATGCTGGCTGCGGCGATATTGCAGCTGAGGGTATCACCCTTGATCAGGGATATTACCTTCTTGTCTATGTAGAGATCTACGGCATCGGTGAGAACGATATCCACCGGAGCCTTCAGGGCTATTTCCGTCATGGCCTTGCGGTCTGCTTCCAGGATGTTGAGCCTGTCTATCTCCTCAGGTTCTACTATCTTTATCTCGTAAAAGAGAGCATCTCTGATGATGATGTCATAGAGTGCTTCCCTCTTCTTTTCCGTCAGCTGCTTGGAGTCATTGATGTCTCCTGAATCATAGCCCTCAGGAAAGACGACACCGGCAACTACCAGCGGCCCTGCCAATGGTCCTCTGCCGGCCTCATCCAGACCGACTACCAGTTTTCCCTGACTCCAGTATTCATTTTCGTACCTGTTTTCAGTCTTCATCCGGTTTCTCCCAGCTTATGGTACCGATTAGACCATCTCTAAGCTCATTAAGGTAGACCGCTTCTGTTCTCTCAATGTCCAGTGTTCCCTCAGCGTCAAGAAAATGGCGTGCCTCGGCTATCCTTTCCAGTACGATATGAGGATCATCTGACAGTTCGATGCCATATCTGCTGACCAGCATCTGAGGCTTATTGGCCAGGATGTAGCGTATTGAATAGATGACCAGCTCGCTCATCGGCAGAACATTGTCACTTATTGAACCGCATAATGCCAGCTTCATGGCCACTTCCTGATCCTCGAACTTCGGCCATAATACGCCCGGGGTATCCAGCAAGGCTACATCAGGTGAGACCTTGATCCACTGCAGGGACTTCGTTACACCGGGATGATCTGCCGTTTTGGCCATCTTCTTGCGGGATACACTGTTGATCAGCGTGCTCTTGCCGACATTGGGAATGCCGACGACCATGGCCTTGATCTCCACGTGCTTCATGCCTCTGGCCTTCTGTTTGGCGATCTTTTCCTTCATTACCTCCTGACAGGCAGCGGAAATGATCTTGTTGACGGGATCATGAATGAGGTCCAGAGCGATGGTCTTATGGCCGTCACGGGCAAAACGTGATACCCACCTTGCGGTAATATCACTGTCAGCTCTGTCTTTCTTGGCCAGAACGATCAGTCTCGGCTTACTGCCGATGATCTCGTTCAGTACGGGATTGATCGAACCGTTGGGCATGCGGGCATCGCGAAGCTCGATGACCATGTCTACAAGCCTGATCTTTTCCTGCATTTCCCTTCTGGCCTTGGCCATGTGGCCGGGATACCAGTTAATGCTGGCGCTCTGTATGTTCTCACTCATATTTAACACCTTTATCTATTCAATACTACATTAAGTCCCTATATGCTTGTCAAATGAAAAAATCTCTCAGACGAGAGATTCAGTGGTTGATGTAGCCGAATTCACTGAACGGAAACAGTACCAGTATGCCAACCGACTTGATCTTCTTGGCACTGAAAGGTCCGTACACGCGGGAGTCAGCCGATACTATCCGGTTATCTCCCATGCAGAAGTACTCGTCTTCGCCAAGGGTGAACTTGAAGTCATTGGTAAAGACATCGCTGTGTACCCTGGCCTTTTCCTGTTCAACGTATTCACTGTCAAGGAAGTCCTGTTCATAGGCTTCGCCGTTGACGTACAGAACGTCATTTTTGAATTCTATCGTTTCTCCCGGCAGGCCTATGACTCGCTTGATGAGATCTTCCTTCTTTTCATCGAGACGAATGACGACGACATCAAAACGATCGATACCGCTGATGTTTCTGGTAACGATGCTGGAAAATCCAATTAAGCCGTCCTTGACCTGCGGATGCATGCTTGAGCCCTGAACCTGAACCGGTCTGAAGAAGAAGGTCGTAATCAGAAAGCACGTAATGAATGTAACCACTACGGTCTTCAGTATGTCCTTTATGTCTTCCCATTCCATCATCAGGAACATGGCACAGGCAGCCAGAAGATCAACGAGCCTGTCCTTTACTGATGTCATCTTGTCATTTCTCCTTTAGTAATAAGAGCTGGACAACTGCCAGCTCTCATTAATTAACGTTTTTCCTCAATACGGCTAGCCTTGCCAGAACGTCCACGTAAGTAGTATAACTTACTTCTTCTGACCTTACCTCTGCGTACTAATTCAATCTTGTCAATGATTGGTGAATGAACAGGGAATGTTCTTTCAACACCGATGCCACTTGACATTTTACGAACTGTAAATGTCTTAGCGATGCCGCTACCGTTGGTTCCGATAACAACACCTTCATAAACCTGAATACGGAACTTGTCACCTTCCTGGATCTTAACGTGTACTCTAACTGTTGAGCCACTTCTTAATTCAGGAACATCATTGCGTAACTGAGCGTTAGTAATTTCTCTAACTAAACCTAAATTCATCTTACGCCTCTCCTTCTAACGTGCATGTCAATAGCTCATGAACCATCTTATATCAGCGGAACTATCTAGCTTTCGCCACAATATATTATCATACTGAAAGGAGAGTTTCAACCATTAATTTCAGCTGTTAATACAATGCCAGACATGACTCCACGATATCCCAGAAGCGTTCAACATTGACGCCTGTGGCAACATGGACATTTGGCTCCTTCTTCCAGAAGTTGATCAGGTCGCAGTTGGTACGCCCATATGATACTTCACTTCTGTTGTCGATGTTGACATTGCAGTAATTGAGTTCCAGAACGGAATTGTCGATCAGATAGGCAATGGTTACCGGATCATGCAGCGGACCGCCAACCAGATGGAAGGCCGTGAGCTGAGTCTGGTTGTAGAATTCCATCATTTCCTTGAACAGTGTGCTGGCCTTGTTGCCAAGCTGAGCCATCCTGTCTATTACTTCCTGATAGCAGCGTACCTGTCTGGTGACGTCAAGTCCACACATCACGATCGGTAATCCAGACTCAAAGACGATTTTCGCGGCGTCTGCATCAGCGAAGATGTTGAATTCAGCAGCCGGAGTGATGTTTCCGGCACCGGCTGAACCGCCCATCAGAACGATCTGCCTGATCTTGTTGATGATTCTCGGCTCCATTCTCATGGCCAGAGCTATGTTTGTAAGAGGACCGGTAGGAACAAGAGTGATGTCACCTTCTGACTGCATTAGAGTCTTGATGATGAAGCTGACGGCATGCATCGGTTCCGGCCTTCTGGTCAGTGGGGCAAAGGCCGGGCCGTCCAGACCGCTCTTGCCGTGGATGAATTCGGCATGAATGGGATCTTTTACCAGCGGTCTCGCGCTGCCGGCATATACCGGCACGTTTATGTCGAGATGCTGGCAGACCTTCAGGGCATTGGTTACGGTCTTCTGCAGGGTCTGATTGCCTGCTACTACGGTAATGCCCAGTAGTTCAATGTCAGGGTGTCTGGCTGCCATCATGATGGCAACGGCGTCATCGTGTCCCGGATCGCAATCCAGGATAATCCTTGTTTTGCTCATGTGATCGATCCTCCAATATTTTCTTTTTTCTTCGTACCTTCATTATAACAAAAACAGTCTTTCCTTGAAGACTGTTTTCTAGATGTTAAGTTCGATTCTGATGTCTTCCAGCATTCTGGCTTCCTCATCGGTCAGTTCCCTGTTTTCCAGAAGATCCGGTCTGTTGATGAGCGTCTTCTTGAGACTCTCATACAGTCTGAACTTCCTGATGTTTTCGTGATGCCCTGACAACAGCACCTCCGGAACCACCTTGCCCTCAAAGTCCACCGGTCTGGTGTACTGAGGATATTCCAGCAAGCCGTTTTCAAAGGTCTCATCAACAGTGCTTTCAGCGGTTATTACCCCTTCCACCAGCCTGGTAACGGCATCGGTAATGACCATGGCTCCCAGTTCCCCACCGGTGAGAATGTAGTCGCCGATAGAAATCTCCTCATCTACATAGTCGGATATTCTGGCATCATAGCCTTCATAATGACCGCAGATGATGACGATGTCTTCCTTTTCCAACAGTTCATGGGCCTTCTTCTGATCAAAGGTCTTTCCTGTCGGATTCATCAGGATGACATGGCTCTTTTCCGTTCTGACCGTATTCAGGCAGTCCACGATCGGCTGGCACATCAGTACCATGCCCTGACCGCCGCCAAAGGGATACTCGTCAACACGGTTGTGCTTGTCCTTGGTAAACTGACGGAAATCGGCAACCTGAATGTCCACGATGTTCTTCAGTCTGGCCTTCTTGATGATGGAGGTATTGAGAAATCCCTCAAACATCTCCGGGAAGATCGTCATGATGGTTATTCTCATAACATGCCCTCGATAACGTCGATGTCGATCCTCTTGTTGGCGACGTCAACGTTCTTGACGAACGCCGGTACATACGGCAGCAGGAATTCCTTGTCGGCAGTAGCTATTCTGAGTACTGTCTGATAGCCGTCCTCTACTTCGGTAACGCTGCCAATCTTCATGTTGTCATGATAGACTTCACAGCCGTTCAGTTCGAAGAAGTAGTATTCCCCTATCGGCAAGGCCTGGATGTATCTGCGGTGAATGTAGATGTCGCAGTCCTTGTACTTTTCAACCAGATTTATGTTTTCCAGTCCCTTGAAAAGAACCAACAGAAAACCCTTGTGCTCACGCACGCTTCTGACGATGACGCTGTCATAGTTACTGCCCTTCTTTATGAACAGCTCCTGATCAGGTCTGAACCTTAATTCCGTGAAGTCGGAAAGTGATTCAACTTTCAGTTCGCCTCTGATGCCGAAGGTATTGACTATGTGACCAACCTTGATGTATTCCATATGTCCTCTCCAAAAAAGGATGCAGAAGCATCCTAATAAGACTCAAACTTAATTGAGATACGCTTATTGTCTAGACGGGAACAGACTGACATCATCTGTCTGATGGCACTTGCCATACTGCCCTGTCTGCCGATAAGTCTGGCGATATCTTCGTTTTTAGCATAAACGTACAGTACCAGTTCGTTGTCATTGATACTGTCCATGGTCTGGATCCTGACGCTGTCCGGATCGTCAACCATAGGTTTAACTAAATCCAATAAGACCTTTTCGTAATCAATCATTACTGTTTCTGCTCATGAAATTTCTTCATGATTCCTTCTTTTGATAAAATGCTTCTGACAGTATCACTTGGCTGAGCACCGTTGTTCAACCACTTTAGTACCTTTTCCTCATCAATGATGACTTCTGCAGGATTTGTTCTAGGATTGTAGAAGCCTAAGATTTCGATGAAACGTCCATCTCTTGGTGCTCTTGAATCAGCTGCGACGATTCTGTAACTAGGCTGCTTCTTAGCGCCCATTCTCTTTAAACGTAATTTAACCATAAATATATACTCCTTAAAAATTTGTCCTTGAATAATATATAACAATCATTCAGGGGCTGTCAAGCATTTTTGCTTAACACTTGATGTTTTTATCTGAAGCCTCTGAAACCGCCGAAGCCGCTCATCATCTTCTTCATTCTTTCATAGTTGTTAATGAGCTTGTTTACCTCGGCAACGGAAGTACCTGAACCCTTGGCGATCCTGTTCTTGTGTGAGGAACGCAGTCTGGAAGGATCTTCCCTTTCAGCCGGTGTCATTGACAGGATGATGGCCTCAGTTCTCTTCAAAGCGGTATCCGTATCAGCATTCTCGATCATCTCGCTGTACTGGCTCATGCCCGGCAGCATCTTCATGATGCCTGATAACGGACCAAGCTTCTTCATCTGCTTCATCTGGACCAGAAGGTCATTCAGAGTGAACTTGCCACTCATCATTCTTTCGGCAGTCTTTTCCATTTCAGCCTGGTCAAGTTCAGCCTCAGCCTTTTCAATGAGTGACTGCAGGTCGCCCATGCCCAAGATCCTGGAAGCCATTCTGTCCGGATAGAAGATGTCGATATCATCGATCTTCTCACCGGTACCTACGAACTTGACAGGAACGTCGGTAATGCTTCTGACGGATAAGACACCGCCGCCTCTGGCATCGCCGTCAAACTTGGTGACGATGAGGCCGGTGACATGCAACAGATCATCAAAACTCTTGGCGACGTTGACGATGTCCTGACCGGTCATGGCATCTACGGTAAGCAGTATTTCATCAGGACTGAATCTGTTCTTCAGCGTATTCAGTTCTGCCATTAATTCATCATCGATGTGCAGACGGCCGGCTGTATCGATAAGTACGGTGTCATAGCCGTTTCTGGCAGCGTACTGCATGCCATCCCTGACGGTATCAATTACATTGACGTTAACGCCTCTGGTAAATACTTCAACGCCTATCTGCTTTCCCAGCGTCTGTAACTGCTCAATGGCTGCCGGTCTGATGATATCGGCAGCGATCATTAACGGCTTGCGGTTCTGCTTGTCTCTGATCAGCTTGGCGATCTTGGCAACTGATGTTGTCTTACCTGTACCCTGAAGACCTACTACCATTACGGTGGTAATTCCGCTGGTTCTGTACTTCAGTTCTCCCTGAGACTCACCAAGAAGCTTGATGATCTCCTCATTGACAAGCTTGTATACCTGTTCATCCGGATTCAGGGCTTCGGAAACCTGAATTCCGACCATTTCTTCTTTTATCGTATTGAGGAAGTTCTTGACGACCGTATAGTTTACGTCAGCTTCCAGTAAGGCAATTCTGATCTCCCTCAGCATTGCCTCCATGTTCTTATCAGTAAGTTTGTCCTTGCCGGCGATGTGCTTGAACGCAGCCGTAAGACGTGTACTCAATGACTCAAATGCCATTCATATCACCTCGATGTATATTGTACCATAAATGATTCTTCTTGTAAGTAACCCAAATATCTCCTAGAATAGAGTTAGAAAAAGGAGAGAAAATAATGGCAGTAAAAGTTTTAAGATGTGAAGGATGCGGCAAGATGGTCCTTGAATTAAAGGGCAGCAAGTGTCCTACAAAGTGTTGTGGAGAACCAATGGCTGAACTGGTACCAAATACAACAGACGGCGCTCATGAGAAGCATGTTCCGGTAATCGAAAAAGACGGCAACAAGGTCACCGTAAAGGTTGGCAGCGTAGCTCATCCGATGCTGGCAGCACACTACATTGAGTTCATCATTCTGGAAACCAACAAGACGGTTCATCTGGCAAATCTGACACCGGAAAACGAACCATGTGCTGAATTCGTACTGGCAGAAGGCGAAGAGGTCGTAGCCGCTTACGAATACTGCAACCTGCACGGATTCTGGAAGGCATAAGAATCACGAAAAAAAGGCTGGCTAGTTAGCCAGTCTTTTTCTATGTCTTACCCTGCTGCTCTTTCTGACGTAGTCAACGGTCTCCTCGGTTATCGGCTTATTGAACTTCGTAGCGCTCGCAAATGTTGTAGCGGCTATGTAGTACAGGCCCAGAGACAGCACGTGCAGAAGAAGTGTTTCCTTGGCCGTAATGAATTTTGTCATGAATATGATGACATTGGAAAGCGTCAGAGCCCATGAAGCAAACCTGATCTTCTTAGGCATCGTTACCGACAGTGACAGCATCAGCATCAGAATGATCGCGTAGATGACTGTGGCCAGTGATTCATATGTCGGCAGATACTTGCTCAGAATGTAAACGGTACACGCTGCTGATGTTACTGCCCACATGAACCACTGTCCCTTTTCAACTCTTTCAAACTTGTAGAATCTGTAGCACAGGATCAGGATCGCAATGGTGTAGATTCCCATCGCTGCCCGGAATTCGTAGTTTATCAACAGGTCAGCGACAGTTGATACCATGAGTGCATGGACCAGACTCCTGTTCAGGGCGTTTTCCTGTTTCCTGTAGCCTCTTAAGGCCAGCATGATGGTGATGATGCCGATTCCAAGCTTGAGTATTGATCTTGTCAGCAGGTATGAAGGCATCAGCCAGTAAGCCAGTTCCTGGAAGGCAAACAGCACGGCACAGACGGTGATGCAGGCACTTGGTACCTTGTCATATCTGGCATCGCTTCTTACCACTCCGGCATTTATCTTGCGCTTTAACTTATGCGTTCCTGCCATCCAGGTTATCAGCATGGCAGCTATGCCGATGATCAGCGTCGGCACCGTATAGATCAGTACCACCATTTCCCGCCATGACAGATTGAAGATGTTGCTGTTCTCCAGATCGACTGCGAATGAAGTAGCATCCTTGGTCATGGTTGAGATGTCAATGGTGTCGCCATCTACTATTCCATAGTATCCGTCACCGGTGATATCCCTGTTGACGTATGAGAACAGTTCCTGATAATCGCCGGTCTTCATATTCAGCTTGTACAGCTTGCTGAACTTGCCGTTGGTCTTTCCTACGGTAAGCTTCAGTCCATGTACGGATATGGTCTGATCAGTTTCAGAAAGAACGACGATCTTGTAGTTGTGATCCTTCGGAATCAGCATGATGGTATTGTCACCGTCTCTGTCTGCGAAGAACGCAACGTTAAAGTTCAGTTCATCGTAGTACTTATCCCCGTACCTGAATGACTGAACGAAGTCTCCTGTATTTGTTACGACCTTGACGATCTGGTCAGTTACGACGTCTATTACGCCAACGGTAACATCGCCTGAAACGACAAGTCTGAGGTAATCAATGTTATTGGAATATAATTTGTCACCGTCCGGCTGGGAGAACATCCAGGCGAGATAGACTTCCGGGGTATGCTCGTGAGCAAGGTTGCCCGTAAGAGTTGACTCATAACTGGTGTATTTTGTCTCAATGGAACGGTTCGTTGCGTAGTTGTACGCACTGTAGGCAACGTATGTAAGAAGACTGTTGGCCTCTTTCTGGTTATTGTCATTTATCAGTTCCTTGTTGCCGGCCACCTCCATCAGTTCATCCATGACGTTGGTAATTCTTCTGTCTTCCCAGATGCTCAGCATGTGAGACTGCATGTGCTTCTCATAGGTCTGACTGGTCGGCAATAGCTTAAGCAGATAGTTCAGAATTACCCTGAGTTTCGTATTGATCTCAACGTTGTTCCAGAAGGCAATTCCAACCAGCTTGTAGTATACCTGATATGCCCTTTCAAACTTCAGGGCATAGTCGCTGTCTGTTTCCTGTGCCGGCAGCATCAATGTGGTTCCATAACGCTCATAACCCCAGTCGGCAAACGGTACGGAAGGAACCGGGTCCATTTTGCCAACGATGTTGTAAATGTTGGGATAGATGCCCCTCTTTGGCTGCTTGGTAGTACGCGGTGTGGCAAATGTATACGTGAAGACGGTATCAGTACTGAATGTATCACAGTCAACGAGCTTGCTGGCAAGGACGTTGCTTATGGCACCTGCCCTGCTGAAGCCGCCGAACCAGATCTTCAGTTTCTTGTTCTGCAGGTTATGCTGGGCAATGTAGCCGAAGACACGATCAAATACCTCGCTGGCTGCACTGTTGAAGCCAACGTGAATGGTCTCGTCGCCGATGGTGAAGTTGGACAGCCACTCATTCTGGTAACCGCCGCCGCAGATGCCGATGGCTATCAGTTCAAAGTCACCATTGACTTCGTCCTTGATCTCCTTGTGAGCAAGGACCGTTGATACGGTATAAAGAGAAGGATTCTTGTCATAGTCATCCATTCTCTGATCCTTGAAGCCTGTCATCTTCAGGAAAGCCTTAACGTGTGCCGCCGGGTCCCCCTCGGCACTATAGTCAAACTTAGGTCTGAATGCTGAAACAGCCATGCCGAAAGTCAGCTGGGCCAGCTTGTGATTATACTGTGTGGCGCTGTTCTTGAACCAGTTGTCGTTGAATTCAAAATCCCACTGCCCGGTTTCCGCCGTCGTATTCATATCGAATGTTACATCGACCATGAAACTGCCTTCTTCAAGGGCATATTCATTTTCATCCGTGTATTCATCCGCATGCACGATAAAAGTAAATGACGTCAGGCAGATAAGCGCTGTTATCATTACTGTAAGAATTCTCTTCATAGGTTAATCACCTGCCTATAAAATATCCACCTCATCAAATTCTGTTGTCGGATATATGGTAATGTGTTCAGTCTTTTCGATGGCTTCCTCAATGAGCGGTTCAAAGTCAAAGGCCGCTTCCTGCTTTTCCACCTTGTGAATGTGCGGCTTGGTTACCGGATTCTTCGGTGTGAAGATGGTGCAGCAGTCCTCATAAGGAAGTATTGATGTTTCATAGGTATTTATCTTTTCAGCCAGTTCAATTATCTCCAGCTTATCGTACGTAACTACCGGTCTGATTACCGGCATGGTGGTAACGGCATTGATGACCCCCATGCTTTCCAGCGTCTGGGAAGCGACCTGTCCGATCGATTCGCCGTTGACAATGGCCAGACACCTGTTTCTTTCCGCCATTCTTTCAGCCAGTCTGTACATCATGCGTCTCATGATGGTAATGGCATATTCCTCATCGCAATAGCGGTAGATCGCCAGCTGCAGATCGGTAAACGGCACAACATGCAGTTTGATCCTGCCCTGGTAGGCAGATATTATCCTGGCAAGTTCCTTGACCTTGTTAAGAGCTTCCTGGGAAGTATACGGCATTGAGGCATAGTGAATGCACTCGATCTCGACGCCTCTCTTCATGGTAAGATAGCCGGCAACAGGAGAATCTATTCCTCCTGAAAGCATCAGCATGGCCTTGCCGCCGACGCCTACCGGATAGCCGCCCAGTCCCATGATGGTATCGGCCATGACATAGGTTGCCTGATTTCTGATCTCGACGATCAGGGAATAGTCAGGTTCATGAACATCTACCTTCAGTTCGGGATATGTCTTCAGTATCCTTGAGGCAACGGCTCTGTTGACCTCATCAGAGTGCACAGGAAAGGCCTTGTTGGCTCTCTTTGTAATTACCTTAAAAGTGCCTTTTCTGCCCTCCATGACGGCTGCAGAAACCTCTACGATGGCCTCAAGATCATTCTCCGTCTTTAATGTCGGAGCGAAGGATCTTAAGCCGAAAACGTTCTTCAGGATCGGAGCTATTTCATAGGGATCCGTCCCGTTAAGATGAATGTAGACGTGATCCCTGGTTCTTTCAAAAACCAGATTGGAGTAGTCCTTCAGAGCCAGCTGCATGTTCTGCGCCAGCCTCTTGATGAAGTCCTTCTTGTTCTTTCCCTTGGTACTCAGTTCGCCAAAGCGTACCAGTATGTATTCATAACGTAAATCAGCCATATTTGACGATAATCTCCTTCAGATCTCTGATGAATCCCCTGATGTCCTGCCAGGACTGCTCAGGGCTGAATGACACTCTGATCACACCCTTAAGCCTGGCCTCATCCCTGTACATCTGGGAAATGACGTGAGAGGTAGCCTGCTGGGATTCGCAGGTACTCTGGGCACTTACGCAGTATCCCTTAAGGGACAGGGCATTCATCATGACTTCACTCTGTATGCTAAGACAGGAAAAGTTCAGAATGTAAGGAGTGGCATCCTCAGGCGAATTGATGATGACCTTATCGATGCCTGCCAGTTCTTCTCTCACATATCTGTTGTATTCCCTGACCGTTTCATTCTTCTTCTCCATGTTTTCCATGGCAAGGCGCAGTGTCTTTCCCCAGACCATGTTGGCCGGGGCATTGGCCGTACCGCCTCTTAATCTGCCTTCCTGCTGACCGCCGGAAATCAGAGGTACCAGCTGAACGTGCTGCTTTTTCATCAGTATGCCGCTCCCCTTCAGCCCATGGATCTTATGAGCAGAGAAACTGGCCATGTCGATGCCCGTAAAGTCCAGTGGCATCTTGCCTAAGGCCTGCACGCAGTCAACATGCAGGTAGCAGTTCGGATACCTTCTGACGATCTTCTTAACTTCATCGATCGGCATTATTGCACCGGACTCGTTGTTAACGTACATGATGGAAACCAGGATGGTTTCAGATGTCATGGCCTTTTCCAGATCTTCAACGGAAATAACACCCTTTTCATTGACGGGCAGATATGTAACCTTACAGTCGGTGTTTTCTTCAAGCCACCGGCAGCTGTTGAGAACGCTTGAATGCTCAACGCCGGTGGTAATAATGTGCCGGCCGATTTCCTTCTTCCTGAAATACGTCCCCTTTATGGCCAGATTGCTGGCTTCGGAACCTCCGGACGTGAAGATTATCTCCTTCTCGTCAACACGCAATAAATCCGCCACTGCCTGGCGGGATTTATTCATTAATTTATTGACTTCAAGTCCGGCGGGATAAATTGATTCAGAATTAACGTAATATCTCGACAGAACCTCGGTATATGTCTTTAAAACTTCAGGATTTAAAGGTGTAGTGGATGCGTAGTCAAAATACTTCATCAGGCGTTATCCTTTTTACCGCCGTTTATCAACTGCTCAACAGTCTCAGGATGAACCTTCTTGATGGTATTAAGGGCAATGGTAAGTGCCTGCGTATACTCTCCATTACGGTATGCCAGTTCGGCTCTTGTCAGTTCACTGTCAATTTCTGAATATGTTGAACGGTACATGTTGCCGATTACGATGGCGTTTTCTGCCATGATCGCCGTACCCAGGATCCTGTTGACGCTTTCGTATAACTGGTATACGAGCTCAACGGCACTATTCTTCAGTGAATTGACCAGCGTGACGTTGATCGGCTGCTCATTAAGCAGATTTTCAAGCTTGTTAATATATTCTTCGGCCTTCCTTACATCGTCATCATACTGCGTTGAGATATTAGGAATGCGGTTGTTTCTGATCTTCGACTGTACTTCGCTTAAGACGATGGACAGCTTTACAAGCTGCTCTCTGGCTGACTGTTCATCAGCTGAGGCAGTTCTGACAGTCTCGCTCATCTTGTTGACGTTGTTCAGGCATACCAGGATCTCGGTATTGAGCTGTGACAGATTGATGAGTGATGCTGAAGCAGGATTCTTGTTTTCCTGTATGTTATTCATTAAGATGTGGCACTGATCGTTGAGAACTCTGGCCTTGGCACTTGCATCGTCCAGACCTTCATTCTGCTGCTGCAGTCCATATCTTCTGGCCATTTCCTCGTAGCTGGTGCTCAGTTTTTCAACCGTGTTGTTCAGCTGAGTCATGTTGCGGGCAGTAACCTCTCTGAGGCTTACCAGTTCGCCATAGGATTCCTTTTCCTTTTCGATCTGGCTGTTGAGCTGGTTAAGACGCTTCTCACAATCCAGCAGATGTTCGTTAACGCCTTCAATGTCGCACTGCTTGATCTTTCTGAGATCTTCCTGCAGTGAATCATTGATCAGGTTGAGGTTCTTCCCTACTTCCAGATGATCAAGGAAGGCACCCTGATTCTTGATGAGGACGTAAGAGTTGTATACGTCTTCAACCATCTGCGGTACTTCACCCTTGGCAACGCTGATCAGTTCAGGAATGCGCTCAACGACCTCATTGAGTCCGTTGATGGCAGCTCTGATCTCTTCAGTCTTCTCCGTAGCCTTTTCGAAGTTGTTTGCCAGCATGATGTTTTCAAATTCTGAGAACAGGTGGTCAATGCCGTTTATCTTTGAATCAAGAGCTTCCCAGCAGAACAGATACTGATCAGGAGTATTGTTGATCTTCTGCTTGACGCCATGATAGATTTCCTTGAGTTCGGTGATCTTGCTTCTCTGGACTTCCTCCTCTTCCAGGATGGTGTTCAGGAGTTTGTCAAGGTTTGAAACGGTGGTGCCTGTTGTTTCAAGGAGCTTTCTGGTTTCGTTGTTGTTGTCCCTGGCCATCTTGTACTTGCGCAGCTGAATGAATTCATCGGAATCAGTGATCTGTTCCTGGATCTTCTTCAGGTTGGTCTGTACGGATTCAAAGTTCTCCTGGCAGGTCTTGAAGGTCTCATAGATGTCCTTGTTGACTCTGGCCAAAGCCAGTGCCTTGGTGACCTTGAAAGGCAGAGGAACACTCTTCAGGGAATTAAGTCTGACCTGAAATTCTTCTACTTCCTTCTGCAGTTTCTTCTTGTTGTTGTTTCTGGACAAGAAGAAGATGACAAGTATTAAAACAACACCTAATGCAACGTAAAAATACGGATTGGTTGCATACTGACGTAACGTCTCCTGAAAATCTAAAGTTTCATCCATAGCAAAACACCTCTTGTAGATATTGTAACATAATAAGCATGCAATTGGTTGAAAAAAGTACGCATCCGAACTCTAAGTTTTAATGTCTTTCGCCATGGAAAAACCATCAGGTACAACGCTCATATCTCCCTGCCTTCTCACACCGTCAGAAAGTAAAAAAGTACGGTAAAACCGCGGTTTTTCATGCTTTTCTGTTTGACAAGGCCCTTCCATAATGTTATATTATACAAGCCGATTATTAGCAGCATGCAAAGGTTATCCCCAAGCGTTGGTCAGCTTATATTGTGAAGAGTAGCTTGCTGCTTCAAGCGAAAACACCCAGGACCAACACCGGGACGATTGATTTGCACCTGTTGATGGCAATGTCATCAAGGAGGAAATTATATGGCAAGAATGACAGGTCCTGTCTGGAAACAGTCTAGAAGATTAGGCTTCTCAGTACTGGAAACAGGCGAAGAATTAACAAAGAGAAGCTATGTCCCAGGACAGCATGGCCCAAACAAGAGAGTTAAGCGCTCAAACTATGGTCAGCAGTTAGCTGAAAAGCAGAAGATCCGTTTCATGTATGGCTTAAGCGAAAAACAGTTTGCCAACACCTTCTACAAGGCTGTTAAGGCTAAGGGTATCACAGGTACATTATTCCTGCAGATGCTTGAATCAAGACTGGATAACGTTGTATACCGCATGGGTTTAGCCAGAACAAGAAGAGGCGCCAGACAGTTAGTTAACCACGGACACATCCTGGTAAACGGTAAGAAAGTTGATATCCCTTCTTACAGCTGCAAGCCTGGCACAATCATTGAGGTCAAGGACAGCATGAAGAATTCCGTTGCCATCAAGGACGCAATGGAAGCTACCCTGAATACTCCTGCATTCGTTACATTCGACCCACAGACAATGAAGGGCGAATATGTAAGATTACCTGAACGCAGCGAATTAAATCAGGAAATCAACGAATTACTCGTTGTTGAATACTACAACAGAAAGATGTAATTCATCCGGAAACCGGAACCTGTACAGAACAGTTCATCGCAAGATGAGCTGTTTTTCTTTTTCAGGCCATAAAAAATCTCCCAATCGGGAGATCACTGTCCTTCTGCAGGAGCTTCAGGCTCCGGTTCCGGTTCAACGTATGCCGCCGTCATGGTCAGGTAGTGTACCTTGCCCTGCATGCCGTCCTTCTTCTCATAAGCTACCATGACGTCAACGGTCAGTTCGCTTTCAGAGGAGAGAATGGACAGATCCATGCCCGGAACGTAATGATGTTCCTTATCGACCTGATAAGGGATCATGCTGTATTTTTCCTGTTCGAATATGCCTATGGAAGGCATCATTTCCTTGGTGTTTACTTCCCCGGTGCCGTCATAGACGATGGCCATTATCACCATGTTGTACATGGCGACTCTTGGGTTGTCGATGATGACGTCATAACGGTATCTCTTGTCACTGATCCTGTTGACTACCAGCTCACAGTCAAAATCCTGACACCTGAGTTCCTTGTTCTCGTTGTCAAGTATGGACTGATAATATGTCAGATATGCATCGTATTTCTCGTCATCCAGCTTTCTGGTCCTGTTCTGACAGCCCGCAAGCATGATGACGCACATAACTATGATCAGCAGTTTCTTCAAGTCAGTTTACCTCTGCCTCATTATATCACAAGTAGTCCGGCATAATCATACCTAATTGACACAATTTGACTTTGTGTTATTATTTATAGGTAACTGGCGAAGATGGAATTTACGACTCCGGAGCCGGATCGTCTAACCTGCGTTAAGGGTCTTGAGGGTGTGAATTCAATTCATGAACTAAGGTGGTACCGCTGTTACGACAGTCCTTAGGCTTATGAATTTTTTTATTGGATGGAGGAAACATTTATGGCAATGACATTTTTTGAAGAACTGCAGTGGAGAGGCCTCGTACAGGACATCAGTTCACCGGAACTGATCGACAAGCTGAACGAAGGCGGTCTCACTTTCTATATTGGTACGGACCCGACAGCTGACTCAATGCACATCGGACACTACTCATCATTCCTGATTTCCAAGAGACTGGCTCAGCATGGTCATCATCCCCTGCTTCTGGTAGGCGGAGCAACCGGTCTGATCGGCGACCCGAAACCGGATGCTGAAAGACCGATGATCACCTACGAGGAAGTTAAGCATAACATCGAAGGCCTCAGGTCTCAGGCTGAAAGGATCTTCGGCTTTGAAGTAGTAAACAACTATGACTGGACCAAGGACATAAACGTCATCGACTTTTTAAGAGACTATGGCAAGTACTTCAACGTCAACTACATGCTGGCCAAGGACAAGGTTAAGTCAAGAATGGAAACAGGCATCACCTATGCCGAGTTCAGCTACATGATCTTACAGGCACTGGACTTCCTGTGGCTGTTTGAAAACCGCAACTGCACCCTTCAGGTTGCCGGAAGCGACCAGTGGGGCAATATCACCTCAGGCATCGAGCTCATCCGCAAGAAACTTGACAGGACGGCCTATGGCATGGTCATGCCGTTAGTAACCGACTCAACCGGCAAGAAGTTCGGCAAGACCGAAGGCAATGCCCTGTGGCTGGACAAGAACAAGACATCAAGCTACGAGATGTATCAGTATCTGATCAACCTTGAAGATTCAATGATCATTGACTACCTCAAGAAGCTCACCTTCCTGACTCCTGAGGAGATCATGGAGATCGAAAAGCAGCACAATGAAGCTCCGCATCTGCGCATTGCCCACAAGGCACTGGCAAAGGACATCATTACCGGTCTGCATGGCGCAGAGGAATACGAAAAGGCCGTAAAGATCTCCGAAGCCCTGTTCGGCGGCGATCTGGAAGGTCTGACAGCTGATGACATCATGCTGTGTGCCAACCAGGTACCTAACATCAAGGCTCAGGACGGCGTAAAGATGATCGATCTGCTGGTTGATTCCAAGATCTGCTCAAGCAGAAGAGAAGCCAGGGAAATGCTGGCAAGCAATGCCATCTCCCTGAACAACGTCAGACACAATGACGAAAACGAGATCATTACCAGAGAACTGGCCATTGACGGCAAGGTCATCATCATCCGCAAGGGCAAGAAAAAACAGTACATCTGCCTGTTTGACTGAAAACAAATCAAAGGACGGGAACATCCCGTCCTTTTTTCATTTCCTCAGTTTTCTCAATACCGCGATCACTGCCCCGGATGCTAATGCCACCCCTGTCAGGACGATCGCAGTCAGTCCGGATGGCGATCTTAACGATTCAAGATAATCCAGAAGCTGCTGTCTGTCGCCGGCATCAAGTGAGACATGATAATAGGATTCCTCTATCTCCTTCATGCCGTTCCAGGTGACACTGATGTCCTGTTCACCGCCGTCCAGAATCACGATCTCCGGATCCATTACCCTCTTTCTGACGATCTCGCCCCTGGCCAGATAATCGAGGATCTTCTGCCACTGACCGTTGTTCAGGGTGATCCTTCTCTCCTCACTGCCTGCCTTATTGAAGTACATTTCCGTACTGCCGTCATGAACTACGAAGTATGACCAGTTGTCTTCAGCTGCCATGCCATTGGAGTGAACGTCCAGAGTTCTGATGTCAGACATGCTGACGTCTTCACCATAGACCAGTCTTTCCTTTTCCGGAAAATACTGGCGCGGATCAAAAGTTTCCGTGTACGCATACCCAACGTCCTTACCGTCATCATAGGCAACGATGAAGAACCTGAGCTGTTCATAGAACCCGTTTTCCTGACAGACGTAGGCAATGACGTCAGTTGCCCTGAAGAAGGTATCAGTAATCTGCATTTCATAAAGTCTGATGAATTCACTGCCCTTAAGTCCTTCAGCTGCCACCGTGTAGGTATCATTGCCCCTGATGAACTCCGGCTTCTGCCAGGACAGATTCATCTGCCCGTATTCACTTTCCATCTGCACTTCAAAAATCTGAAGTACGGCTTCACCTGTTTCATTTTCCATGTTGATTCTCTTTTCCGTTTCAGCGTCGGCAACATTCAGCTGCATTACAATCAGCAGCACTGCCAGTAAAACTCTTTTCATGAATTCATATTATCATAATCCGATAGAAAAAAGACAGAAGCGCACTTCTGTCTTCATCATCTTATAACTTGCAGAACTCAACGGCGATACGGCTGGCAACTCTGGCATTGTTATAGGCAAGCTGGAGGTTGCTGGCGAATGATACGCCTTCGGTCATGTCCTTAATGGTGGCCAGTAAGAAAGGAGTGATGTCCTTGCCTCTGATGCCCTTCTCATCTGCCAAGGCGATGGCCTTGCTGATGACTTCTTCCATCTCGTTGTAATCCAGAGCGTATTCATCAGGAATCGGGTTGCCGATGACAAGGCCGCCCTTTAAGCCGAGATCCCACTTTGTCTTCATGATCCTGGCTACTTCCTCTTCAGACTGGCAGTTGTAATCCAGCTTGTATCCGCTGCTCTTGCAGTAGAAAGCCGGGAATTCATCCGTTCTGAAGCCCAGTACCGGTACGCCGAATGTTTCCAGGTATTCCAAGGTCCTGCCGATGTCCAGGATCTGCTTAGCGCCTGCCGTTACTACGGCTACCGGTGTATTGGCGAATTCCTGCAGGTCAGCTGAGATGTCCATGGTATACTGACCGTTTCTGTGCACGCCGCCGATGCCGCCGGTAGCAAAGATCTTAACTCCTGCCAGAGAGGCAATGAGCATTGTCGTGGCGACCGTGGTAGCACCGGTCTTGCCGGTTACCAGGTATGTTGCGACGTCTCTTCTTGAGACCTTGCCGACGTTTTCACCCTTGCACATCAGATCGAGTTCCTCAGGTGTAAGACCGACCTTCAGCTTGCCGCCGATGATGGCGGTGGTAGCCGGGATGGCACCTTCGCCTCTGACGATCTCTTCGACCTTGTGCGCAAATTCAACGTTTTCCGGGAAAGGCATGCCATGAGACAGGATCGTGCTTTCCAGGGCTACAACAGGCCTTCCTTCCTTCACTGCCTGCTGGATCTCCGGTGTTACTGATAAATACTTTTCCAAATTCATTTTCTGTTCTCCTCTAAAATCTTCTCAATTAGTTCGATTGAAATGTCCCTGTTGATGGTGTCCGGTGAACTGATGGCTGCGATGCCGGCTGCCGAAGCGTAATCCAGAGCCTTCTGTCTGTCAAAACCATGAACATGTCCGTAGATCATCATGGCCATGAAGGCATCCCCTGCTCCCGTGGCATTTACCACTTCATTCAGCGGTCTTAACTGCGACCTCAGAAGTGTTCCGTCCTTATTCAGGTATACACAGCCGTTTCGACCCATGGAGACATATATCTCCTCTAGACCCTTGTCAATGACAGCCTGAGCTGCCTGCACCAGCTGATCGGAATCAGTGATCTTCATGCCGCTGAGCACTTCGCACTCCAGTACGTTTGGCTTGGCTGCAAAGAAGCTTCCGATGCAGTCTCTGACGCATCCGGCATAGGCAACTGATACCGGATCAACATAGATCGGTATGTCGCCGTGTTCTGCCAGCAGATACTGCATGGCTTCAGCAGGAATTGACGGGTCGCAGACGATCAGAATACTGTTTCTGATCACCTCGGCATTTGCCTTCAGATAATCAACTGACAGATGCTTCATGATGTTCATGTCGCTTAGAGCTACTGCCATGTCCCCGTCATGATCCAGAATGGACATGTAAGTTGATGATGGAACGCCATTTACCGTCAGTACGTGACTGACATCAACGCCGGCCAGAGCGCTTTCCGAAAGAATTTTCTGACCGTAGATGTCATCCCCCACGACCGTCATGAGCTTGCAGGTTCCGCCTAATCTGGCATAGTTTTCCAGAATGTTTCTGGTCACGCCACCGCAAGACACATGCATCCTTCCGGGATTGGAATCACGCATGTTAAGCTGGTTATTGCTGCGGCCATGGATGTCAACGTTAGCTGCTCCGATGCCTGTAATGTATCCGCCGTTCATACCGTTCACCTACCCTATTATTTTAACATATTTGTCTCAGGTGTTTTATATGTTATTAAATGTATGTTATGTGATACAATAAATAATTGTAGAGGCACATGCCTCATCAAGATTAACTGCTCGTTTTCAATCTTATCAGAACCCTGCAGAGGAGGACAGAAAATGAAGAGACTTACATGTCTGTTATTAAGTTTACTGATGGTCATCATGATGGCCGGATGCGGTTCCCAGTCAGAACCAGAACCAGAAAAGGATCAGCTGGCCAGGATCCAGGAAAGAGGATCGATCATAATCGCAACCGAAGGCAACTGGGCTCCATGGACATACCATGACAGCGAAGGAAACCTGATCGGTTTCGACGTTGAATTAGGCAGGCTGTTAGCCGCTGAACTTGGCGTAAAGGCACAGTTTGAGGAAGCCATCTGGGATTCGATCTTCTCCGGCATTGACTCAGGACTGTATGACATCGCCTGCAATGGCGTAGGCTATACTGATGACAGAGCTCAGAGTTATTCATTCTCTCAGCCTTACGTCTATACCAAGAAGGTACTGATCGTCGCAGCCGATAATGATTCCATCACGAAGTTTGAAGACCTCAACGGCAAGAAGACGGCCAACACAGCTTCCAGCACCTATGCTGAAATCGCCAGAAAATATGGAGCTGAGGTAATACCTGTTGACTCTCTCAATCAGACGATCGACATGCTGGTACGCGGTGAGATAGACGCAACGGTTAACTCTCAGGATTCATTCAATACCTACATGCAGGTCAATCCTGATGCCAAAATCAAGGTCGCTGCCTTCAGCTCAGGTGAAAAGGTTGCCATTCCGATGGTCAAGGATCCCGATTCAGCAACACTGCTTGAAGCCATTAACAAGGCCATTGATACCTTAAGAGCCAACGGCAAGCTTGCCGAACTGTCCATCAAGTACTTCGGTACTGACAACACTTCCGAAAACTAGAAACAACAAGGGACTGCTCAACGCAGCCCTTTTATTGTGCAGTAAAGCCGGGTCATATGATCCGGCTTAACGTTCCTTATTGATGTTCTGAATGAAAGTCTTGATTCTTTCTTCCCTTGGATTCTCGAAGAATGAGCGGGAATCGTTCTTTTCAACGATCACACCGTTTTCCATGAAGATGACGTAGTTGGAGACATTGCGGGCAAAATTGATCTCATGGGTAACTACCAGCATGGTCATGCCCTCTTCAGCAAGTTCCCTCATTACTCCCAGTACCTCACCGATCAGTTCCGGGTCCAATGCGCTGGTTGGCTCATCAAACATGATGACCTCAGGATTGGCAGCGATCGCTCTGGCTATGGCCACACGCTGCTGCTGGCCGCCTGATAACTGTGAGGGATAGTAGTCATATCTGTCGGACAGGCCAACCTTATCAAGACACTTTCTGCCGATCTCCTCAGCTTCAGCCTTCTTCATCTTACGGGCAATTATCAGTCCCTCGGTAACGTTTTCAAGTGCCGTCTTGTTGGCAAAGAGATTGTAGTTCTGGAAGACAAATCCCGTTCTTCTGCGCACGGAAGCTATCTCCTTTCGGGTGGCATTGTGCAGATCAAAGACGTCTTCGTCAAAGATCATGGTGCCGCTGTCAGCCTTTTCCAGGAAGTTTATGCACCTTAACAGGGTGGTCTTGCCGCTGCCGGAAGGTCCCAGGATGGCGATGACGTCACCCTTGTTGACGGTCAGATCCACGCCCTTGAGCACGTCAAGAGTGCCAAATGACTTGTGTATGTTCTTTATTTCCAGCATGTGATCACCTCTTCTGGGCAAGCTTTCCTTCAAGATATCTCTGCAGCCACTGCAATACCGTACAGAAGATCAGATATACGAAGGCTGCCTCAATGTAAAGCAGGAAGTAGTCATAGGTTCTTGTCGCTATTCTCTGAGCCGTAGCCATGATCTCAACGATGGAGATGCTGTAAGCCAGAGAAGTATCCTTTACCAAACCTATCAGAGAATTTGACAGAGGCGGGAACGCCGTTCTCAGCGCCTGTGGAATGACGATGCGGTACATGATCTGCCAGTAGTTCATGCCTACGCAGTAACCGGCCTCCATCTGGCCGACAGGTACCGATTCGATGGCTGCTCTGACCGTTTCAGAACAGTAAGCGCCGACGCTGACCGAGAAGACCAGGACGGCACTGGCAAAGGCACTTAATAAGATGCCGATGTTTGGCAGACCGAAATAAACGACAAAAAGCTGGACGATCATGGGAGTACCACGAATGATCCAGACATAGAACCTGGCCAGTTTCCGCAATACGGGAACCTTGGCCGTCTGTACTAAGGCTGTAAACAGCGCTATGACTAATCCAATTGAAAAAGAAATAACTGTCAGCGGGATCGTCATCTTGAATCCCGCCAACAGTAAACTGCCAAATGAATCAACCAGAATTTTGATAATTCTGCTATCCATGAATGATTAACCCTTGGTTACATCAACACCAAAGTATTTCATTGAAACGGCGGTAAGTTCTCCGCTTTCGCTGGCCTTCTTCAGGGCATCGTTAATGGCATTGATCAGATCTGTTTCTCCCTTTAATACAGGAATGTAGGCTGTTGGATTGGCTTCCAGCAGTACAGCGATCTTGACCGGTGCATCCGGATTTTCCTTCATGTAGGCGGCAAAAGAAGTCACGTAGTTGAGTGTGCAGTCTGCTCTGCCGTTTACTACTTCAGAAATTGACTGGGCCATGGCATTAACAGCATCCAGGGTTGCTCCATACTGCTGAGCCATTTCACCTAACAGAGAAGTTGACTCGTTAGCAGCAACCTTGCCCTGCAAATCTTCCAGAGAATGAATCGTATCATTGTCATTTCTGGTCATGATGGCACCCTGAACATAGGTGTAAGGATTTGAGAACTCATACTTGACTGCTCTTTCTTCCTTCCATCCGCATTCATTGACGATCGTATCGATCTTGCCGGTATCCAGAGCGGTGAAAATTGATGCCCATTCAGTCTCATAGTACTGAACGTCAACACCGATGTACTTGGCAACTAAAGCTGCTACTTCAACGTCGAAGCCGGTCAGCTTGCCGCTTTCATCATGATAGCTGTTTGGGAAATATGTTCCCTCAGTACCGACGATGATGTATCCTCTCTCCTTGATCTGTTCCAGAAGAGTCTTTTCCTTTTCAGGTTCCTTCTGGCATCCTGCCAGTGACAGCACCATCATTAATACTGCCAGTAATACGCTTAATGTCTTTTTCATTTACATTTCCTCCATGTAACTATTGATTCCTTCCCTAAGAAGGTCCATTCCCTTTTCGATCCTGCTTCTGCAGGTCGCCGTATTCAGTCTTAGGAAGCTCTTACCGTTTCTTCCATACTCCTCACCTTCACTTAACAGTAATCCGACCTTCTCAGCCAGATAATCCTTAAGTGCGGTTCCATCCGGGGTAACCTTACTGCAGTCCAGCCATAACAGATAGGTAGCTTCAGAATCGATCACCCTGATCTGCGGGATGTTTTCAGCGATGTATCTTCTGACAAACTGCTTGTTTTCATACAGATACTGCCTCAGTTCATCCAACCAGTCCTCTGATTCATTGAATGCCGCAGCCGGTACGATGGCCGCAAAGACATTCGGTTCGGCAACCTCATCGGTATTGATGGCCCTGTTGATCTTATGGCGCAGATTCTCATTCGCCGAATAGATTGCTGCCGTCTGCAGCCCGGCCAGGTTGAATGCCTTGGTTGGGGCGATGCAGGTTATTGATACGTTGCGGCAGGTCTCATTGACTGAGGCAAACGGGACATATTCACATCCCGGATCGCACAGATCGCAATGTATCTCATCGCTTATGACCGTAACGTGATGCTTTTCAGCCAATCTGCCGATCTCAGCCAGCGTCTCCCTGTCCCAGATCTTGCCGACTGGATTGTGCGGATTGCACAGTATCATCAGTGTCGTCTGCGGATCAGCCAGCTTTATTTCCAGATCCTCAAAGTCGATCTCGTATTTCTCACCGTCATACTTCAGCGGATTTTCCAGTACTCTGGCTCCGTTATTGATGATGGAATTGAAGAAGATGTTGTATACCGGTGTCTGAATGACGACGTTCTCATTAGGTGTTGTCAGCTTTCTGACTGCCGATGAGATTGCCGGAACGACTCCCGTCACAAACATCAGCCAATCTCTTTCGATGGTGAAGTGATGCCGTCTCTGCCACCAGCTGATGTAGGCGTCATACCATTCATCACCGATGAGCGTATAGCCGAAGACACCGTTTTCCAGTCTTCTGCTCATGGCTTCCCTGATGGCCGGGGCGCAATGGAAATCCATGTCTGCGACCCACATCGGCAGTACACCTTCGCCGACGTCCCACTTCATGGACAGAGTATTTCCCCGGCTTACCGGCAAATCAAAATCATACTTCACGGTAACTCTCCCCTTTACAGTTGTTTATTGTAAGTTCATGCCTTTTTCTTTTCAACACATATGACCATCTTAGCAGATGATCTGCCAGATCATCTACAGTAAAAGCCAGCAGTTTCTAACCTGCTGACTTCGTTAACATGCTGTCTGCTAAAGACGATGATCAGTACCTTGTTGAGCCCTTGGCCTTATACACGTAATTCAGCTTGAATTCCTTGTCCTGAATGTGATCGCCGTTCAGCATCTTCGTCAGTATTCTCATTCCCAGTGAACCTAAGTCATAGGACGGTACGACGAATGATGAGATCTGCGGTCTTACCATGTCAGTATATCTTGAACTCTTGACACAGACTACCTCGGTTTCCTCCGGGATGCTGATGCCGTTTTCAGCACATGTGTTGAGTACGGCAATTGCCTGTGAATCACGGTATGTAATGATCAGCTTATGTCTGTTGACTTTAAAGTACTTCTTCAGATAATCATATGAAGAATGGGCGTTTTCAGGAATTTCGATGAATCCCTCAAACTTCTTTCCCTTTTCTGCAAAGGCTTCTTCAACGCCACAGAGTACTTCCTTAACGTTGATTGGATTCTTCTTGTCGTCAACGACAACGATGTCTTCTATGCCTCTGTCCAGATATCTGGTGACAAGATCATGCACGGCCTTTTTGTAGTCTACATAAACGCAGCAGGCTCCCGGGCCGGAATTTCTGACATCCAGATATACCATCGGTATTTCGAAGCCCCGCAGTATCTGCAGTTCCTTCTCCGTGAACAGATCGTTATAAAGTACTATTCCGTCAGCATGACTCTTGATGACGTTATCAATGATCTCATTCATCTCATTTACACCGACACTTGTCGTGTGCAGAATGATGTTGTACTTATAGATCTTCGCCACATCCAACAGACCGTTGAGCACCTTGCCAATGTAGGTAAAGCTGCTGTCCGGGATGATCAGGGCGATGTTGGTAGTCTTCTTCAAAGCCAGGCCCTGAGCAACCGCATTAGGCTTGTATCCTAGCTTGATGATTGCCTCCTGAACCTTGCGCTTCGTGTCTTCCTTAACGGCATCAGATTCATTAATGACTCTGGAAACTGTGGCTAAAGATACTCCCGCTTCACGGGCAACGCTGTATATTGTAACTCGCTTCTTGCTATCCTTAGCCTGTTCCTTCATATCTTATTCCTCTTCGTTATTTCCGCCGAACAGATTCTTCAAACTGTTCATTGCCTTGCCGGCCAGATCTGTCAGACCGTCCTTGGCGTTTCTTACTGTTTCTCTTACCTTTTCATCATGGATGAATTCCTGATACTTTTCATTTACGAATTCGGTAGCTTCCTTTGTCTTGGCGCCTACGGCATCTACTACCTTCTTTACATCAGGATTCTCGGTTGCCTTTGCATATACTTCTTCGCCGGCATCCATGACCTTGTCAACTGTCTCGTCAAACTTCTTGGCAGCTTCGTCAACTGTTTCCTGAACCTTTTCCTTGTCGATCTGTGAGAACAGTTCCTTGGCCTTGGTTGATACCTTTTCAGCTACGCCGTTGAATCTTGTCTTGGCGCCTTCCCAGGTTTCCTTGGCCTGTTCGTTTTCATTGAACTTCTCTGATGCCTTGTTTACGGCTTCGTTTACTGTCTTACCGAATTCATCAAGATGATTGCCCAATGTTACGCCGTCATTGTTGAGATCGAGGTTAACGACCTTTTCCTTCAAGCCGGCCAGAGCTTCCTTGACCTGGTCAATGATGCTCTTTACTTCTTCCTGTACTTCCGGATTTTCAGCTGTCTGTTCAACAACTTCGTCCAATTCCTTAACTACTTCTTCTTCGAATTCCTGAATGTTTTTATTCTCGTCCATTATGTCAACTTCCTTTCCTAATCTATTCAGCAGGTTTTTCCGCACTTGCCACAGCTACCTGCTGCTTGGACTTCTTTTCCAGTTCTCTCTTTTCAAGTGCGTCAGTAACCCACTCCTTTACCTGTGCGTACTGCTTGTTGAACTGCTTGGCACTGTTCTTTACAACTCTCTCCGTCGTGGCACGAACTGCCTCAACTGACATTGACATGTTGTTGACTGCCTTTACAGTTGTATTGAATTCCTTAAGATAACCGTTTGTGGTCGTTACGGCTTCGTTGACGCCGTCAACGATCGGATTGGCCTTGGTTACGGTAACCTTAAGATCCTTGGTAATGTTAATTACGTTAATCAGTAATATTATCAGGGCTATCAGTGCAACCACACCGATTATCGGTAACAGATATCCGAATACCTGACTTATACTAGCTAAACCTTCCATATATAATTCTCCTTTATTTCATAATACTAAAAAATGTAAGGGTTTTCAATTATTTTCATTTACCTGCAAATTTTTCAGCTTTTCCTTAAACGGATAGATGTCCTTGGAACTCATGAAGACGTAAACTGCAGGGGCAAAGCCAGCCAGTATCCTGGCATCTTCGTCTGTTTCATGGAACACGTAGCTTCCCTCGATGTGGTCGGCAAGATAAGTGATGTCGATGTCAGCGCCGTTGTCATAGTCGTCGATGCTGGTAAACTCGCATACTCCTATCTCATCAGCCAGTTTCAGTGCGGAAGCAAATTCGTTAACAAAGTGATATACCCTTCCCGTTCTGTGCGGCTTGAAGATCGCTACGATCTTTCTGTCCGGATATCTCTTGCGGGCTGCCTCAAGAGTGATCCTTACCTCGGTAGGATGATGAGCGTAGTCATCAATGTAGACATTATCCCCGTTGGTTTCGATCTTGAATCTTCTCTTGACGCCCCTGAAACTGCTTAATCCTTCCTCGATCTCCTCGCTGTCCAGTCCCTTCAGAATGCCTACTCCGATAACTGACAGAGAGTTCAGAAGCAGATGATGGCCGACAAACGGCAGATCGAAGTGTCCGAACAGTTCGCCTTTGAACAGAACGTCAAAACTCATGTGCTCTGTTGTTTCAACGATGTTTACAGCCTGAATGTCATCATTGTCCCTTTCGCCATAGTAGTAAATCGGAACATCCGCTTCCAGTTCTCTGGTATACGGGTCCTCTCCCCAGGCTATGACAGCCTTTCTGACCTGCTTTACATAGTTCTTGTAGGAGTTGATGTACTCTTCATTTGTCTTGAAGAAGTCGACATGGTCCCAGTCCATGTTGGTAATGATGGCATAGTCCGGATGATAGGCCAGGAAATGATTCCTGAACTCGTCGGCTTCCAGAATGAAGTCGGTGGCCTCAGGATCAAGATATCCCGTGCCGTCTCCGATCAGATATCCTATCTTGTGCTTATGTCCCAGCATTGCGGCACACATGCCCGTGGTCGTGGTCTTGCCATGAGATCCAGATACACCGATGCTGTGATAGTTTTCCAATAATTTACCCAGAAACTGATGATAACGGTAACAGGTTACCGTCGGATTGTTTCTGGCTGCGATGACTTCCGGGAAATCCTCCAGGAAGGCATTGCCGATGATGACCGTGGTATTGTCCCTGATGTTATCAGGACTGAATTCAGTTATTCTGATGTTTCTTTCAATCAGCGGTTCTTCCGTGAAGAAGTGACGTGACTGGTCACTGCCCTCCACTTCTGCTCCTGAATCATGAAGGATGCAGGCCAGGGCGGCCATGCCGGTGCCCTTGATGCCGATGAAATGGTAAACCATTACTTGTCCTCCAGATCAAACAGGCTTATGTTCTCATAGTACTGATCGTCATTCAGCTTTTCCCTGTTGGGGTTTTCCTTGACGCCAAAGGGAGAAACGATCAGGTCAGGTCTGTCGGCGAGTTTTTCCACAACGGGTTCCTCGACGATCTCTGTGACCTTTTCAACGGGCTTTTCAACCTTCTTTTCCTCTATGAAGTCCTCAACTGACAGATCGGCAACGGCCGGATCAATGTCATCGTGAGGAATGTTGTCTGAAGCATCCTTGTCGCCGTACAGTGGGGAGAATACCGTACCCAGTACGGACTTGCTTGAAGACTGAATGTCAGCCAGATCCGGGATCTTTTCCGGTTCTGCCGGCTTCTTAGGCTGTCTTCTGCCCGGCTTTTCTTCCTTTTTCTCCTGGACGCCGAACATCGGTGAAATGACCGTTGAGGTACGGTAGTCGAGTTCTCTTCTCTTTTCCTCCTCCGTCATTTCCCTGACCGGTTCCTTTACAGGCTCTTCAGCAGGCTTTTCTTCCTGAGCGGCGACAGGTTCAGTTTCCGTGATCACTTCTTCTACGACCGGTTCTTCAGTTTCTTCAGTCTTTGGCAAGGTAATGAAGGAAGGTGTCTTTCTTTCTTCCTTGATGACTTCAACGACTTCCGGTTCCTTTCTGACCGGTTCCTTTCTGACTTCCTCCACCTTCTTTGGCTGAGGCTGTACCTTCTTTACGACCGGCTCCGGCTTAACTTCCGTAACCTTCTCTTCATCATCGTCATCCGGTGATTCGTAAAGCAGTTTGTCGAAAAATTCCTTGATTTTCTTCATAAATGATCTCCTATCTGTTTTCATTACTGTCGCTTTCAGGATCGGTAAAGCTGTTATCGTCCTGGTTATGTGCAGGGTTATCTATGATGCTGGCAGGATCCTCTTCCTCCTTGGAGGAGTTGTCAATGATGACAAATTCCGGATCATCCTTCCAGTCATCGATGTAGTCGGCAACGTATCCGCTTTCCGGAAGTATTTCCCTGAACAGCGATATGATGCTTGTCTTTTTAACCGTTTCAGTTACGTTTGAGTATACCGAAACGATCTTTTCATCATCTATTGAACATGTTCTCAGTATCTTCATCATGTCATAGAGCATGTCCTTGGTCTGACTCTTGTAACAGGTGGCGGCGAACAGGAAGTAATTATCCTGCATGACGATGTAGTCCTTTTCCTCATCTACGGAACTGACGTATATCCTGTACATGATCTCCTTGCCGCCGGAATTGACGTACTTGCCGTGAGTTACGAATTCGGTCTGCGAGAAGGTATCGAGGTTGCGCAGCCTCTTGCCGTATTCATCCTCGCCCTCGTAGTATTCCTGGGCGATTATGCTGGCAATGTCAATGTTCAGTATGGCCTTATTACCATAGATGTTGAACAGGTTGCTGGTGGCATCCCGCTCTTCCCTGCCTACTCCTCTTGGCAGATAGTAGCTGTAGTATTCCTTGACCGCGTTGTTGTAAACGGCTTCGGGAACCTCAACCTCAACGGCGTTGTTTACCGTAGACAACAGCGATACGGTAGTATAGGGCTCCTCATTCTGTGTACAGCCCGTCAGCAGTAATACTGCCATCATCACTAACAGTATCAGTTTCTTCATGATCCTGCCTCCTGGCACCAGATGGCGCGGTATATCGGCTGGCCAAGTTCCATGAAGTTATGCTCATATTCGGTAATGGCATCTTCAGGATGTTCATCCCTGCGGTAGTCCACACTGACATCCCTAAGATACCAGCCTGCCTGGGAGAACGATACCAGACTGTATTCAAACAGCTTCATGTTGTCGGTCTTCATGATGATCAGACCGTCCTTCTTGAGAATACGGCGGTAGCTGTCAAGGAATGACTTATAGGTAAGTCTTCTCTTGGTATGCCCCTTCTTGGGCCAGGGGTCGGAGAAGTTGAGATGAATGACGTCGATCTCATTCTCAGCGAACCATTCATCGATCTTCGCGGCATCGTCCACGATCAGCTTCATGTTGTCAGTGGTATCATCCAGACACTTCTTCAGGGATATGGCAGCGCAGTCAATGCTCTTTTCAACCGCAATAAAGGCGATTTCCGGATACATGTGTGCCATGTTGATCCAGTAATCTCCCTTGCCTGATCCTATTTCTACTCTGACTTCACCGCTCTTGGAGAACTGTGCCCACTTTCCGGCATGTTCAGCTGGATCACTTATGACACAGTCAGTGCGGGAAGCGATCATGTCCTTAGCCCAAGGCTTTTTACGCATTCTCATAAAAATCCACCACTACTATTTTATCATACTTAATCATTCATTAACATATGCCGAAACAGAAGAAAACCATTTTCTGAAAAATCTTACATTATAATTGGTGCCGCCATTATGTCAGAATATCGGACAATTATGGTAAAGAAAAAGGACTCACCTTTTCAGTGAGTCCTCAAGATTACTTGGTTGTCTTCTTACCCTTGCGGTTACCGTCCTTGCGGGCTGTTTCCTTACCGAAGAGTTTCTTGCGGCTGTAATCCTTGACAGGTTCGCTGTAGCCCTCAGGCTTGTCCAGCAGTTCCTTGATTGAGGCATTTACTCTGCCCTTGTCATCGATTTCAGTTACCTTTACGTCAACCATGTCGCCGATCTTGTACAGATCACTTGGCTTTTCAACTCTTTCCCAGCGCATGTCTGATACGTGTACCAGAGCATCCGTACCAGGGAACAGTTCAACGAAGGCGCCATAGCTTTCCAGTCTGACGACCTTGGCGTTGTAGATCTGGCCGATCTCAGCTGTTCTGGTGAGGTCTTCAACCATCTTGGTAGCGATGTCGATTGACTCCTGATCCTGATGGTAGATGAGAACTCTGCCTTCATCTGAGATGTCGATCTTACAGCCGTTGGAAGCTTCGATGATCTGGTTGATCGTCTTGCCGCCGGTACCGATTACGTCTCTGATCTTGTCTACAGGGATCATGATCTTGGCGATCTTCGGAGCGTACTTGCTGACATGATCTCTTGGCTTGTCGATTGCAGCTTCCAGAACGTCCAGGATCTGCATTCTGGCCTTCTTGGCCTGTGCCATTGCTTCGCCCAGGATCTTTCTGTCCAGACCCTGAACCTTGATGTCCATCTGTAAAGCCGTAATGCCTTCTCTTGTTCCGGCAACCTTGAAGTCCATGTCGCCGAAGTGGTCTTCCATGCCCTGAATGTCTGTCAGGATGGTGTAGTTGCCGCCGTCTTCAATAAGACCCATGGCAATGCCTGCTACAGGAGCCTTGATTGGAACGCCGGCTGCCATTAATGACAGTGTGCCGGCACAGATTGAAGCCTGTGATGAAGAACCGTTTGATTCCAGTACTTCGGCAACTGTTCTGATGGCGTATGGGAATTCATCTTCTGATGGCAATACCTGCTTGAGAGCTCTTTCGCCTAAGGCGCCATGTCCGATCTCTCTTCTGCCAGGTGTGCCCATTCTGCCTACTTCACCGACACAGTATGGTGGGAAGTTGTAGTGGTGCATGAATCTCTTTTCTTCAACTTCTGTCAGGTCATCGATGATCTGGTTATCACCCAGGGCACCTAATGTGGTTACTGAAAGAACCTGTGTCTGGCCTCTGGTGAATAAGCCTGAACCGTGTACTCTTGGCAGTAAGTCGATCTGAGCGTCAAGCGGTCTGATCTCGTCAACGGCACGGCCGTCAGGTCTGATCTTATCCTCAACGATGAGTCTTCTTACTTCGTCAGCGACGATCTGCGTGCAGACTTCATTGACCATCTTGACTGCCTTGGTCTTTTCAGCCTCGCTTGCGTATTCCTTTGCTTCAAAGAATTCGCATGTTTCTCTGGTCAGGGCATCGATGGTGTTGTTGCACTCCAGCTTGTCCTTGATGCTTACGGCTGCCTTCAGACGGTCATAAACATATTCGTATACGGCATTCTTCAGTTCAGCCGGTACTTCGTAAAGCACTACTTCCATCTTAGGCTGGCCAACCTTGGCGATGATCTCGTCTTCGAATTCGCACAGGACCTTGATGTACTTCTGCCCGAACATCAGAGCGTCGAGCATGTCGTCTTCTGAAATTTCCTTTGCTCCTGCCTCAACCATCATGATGGCATCCTTTGTGCCGGCGATGGTCAGTGACAGATCGCTTTCCTCAGCCTGCTTGACTGTAGGGTTGATGATGAATTCACCGTTTTCCCTGCCGACGATGACACCGCCGATAGGGCCGTTAAACGGAATGTTACTGATGCTTAATGCCAGTGATGCACCGAACATGGCAGCCATTTCAGCAGAGCAGTCCTGATCTACTGACAGTACAGTGTTGACTACCTGAACTTCATTTCTGAAGCCATCCGCAAATAACGGACGGATCGGTCTGTCGATCATTCTGGCAGTCAGGGTAGCGTGTTCGCTTGGTCTACCTTCTCTTCTTAAAAATCCTCCTGGAATCTTTCCAACAGAATACAGCTTTTCCTCGAAACTAACTGTTAACGGGAAGAAATCCGTATCCTTTGCAACATTACTTGCACAGGCAGTGGATATAACAACCGTGTCACCATATCTTACTAAAACAGATCCACCTGCCTGCTTGGCTAATTCCCCGACCTCAACGGACAAAGGTCTTCCGTCGAAATCCATACTAAATACTTGTTTAGCCATTTCTTTCTTTTACCTCTCTTATTTCAACCTAGTAATAATATCATAATTTCTGATATTGTTCACCTTTTTATGAAAAAAGAACAGCTTTTTACGGCTGTTCCTGATTTCTCCTACAGGTTGATGTCCTTATCCTTCGGCCAGGCAACATCGTAGGCGAGGTTCAGAGTCTTCTCTGCTGACGGTTCCAGTTCAAATTCCCACTTGACCTGACCGGTTTCTTCCTTCAGTTCACCCTTACCGGTTTCCCTGATGTCCACGCTGACGGACTTGTTCTGGGATACCGGGATCTGATCGTAAACGGTAAACAGGCTCTTTCTGGGCTTATGTGATACGACCTTGATCTCATACTGGTATTCGGTCTTCTTCTGCCCCTTCAATAGGACATTTGAAGTATGCTTTCTGACCTGCTTTCTGGTGACTTTGACGTTTTCATCCTTGCCTAATGACAGGTTGTAGGTTTCCTTGGTGGCGTCTACTTCCAGGTATACCTTGCCGACATAGGCTCCCTTCTGATATACGGAAGCCTCTGAATTGATCAGGTCTTCAATGTCAGCCGTCTTTACCTCGGCAGCCAGGTAAGCTGAATCATCCAGTTTCGGCACGCTGACGTCATGGTAGCGGCAGCTTATAACCTTGCTGGAAATGTCCACCATCACGGTCTCGTTCTTCTTTATGTCCCAGGCGCCCTTCAGTTCGTACTGGATCATGGTATCGCCCTTGCTGACGTCAGCCATCTCCGGGCAGACCTCATCGTAGTCGTCTGTTGCTTCAGTCTCAGCGCATTCCTCATCAGCCATGGGCGCTGCCATAGCCTTCATTGACATGAAGCTGTTGGCTGCCCTGCCTGCCGCGTAGACATGCGGCTGATAAATGTCCACGTATTGCGGATACAGCGTCGGAATCGTTCCGGAAATCGACGGATTACCCGTATACAGTGTCAGGGCGATCTGGCTGAAGTCAACATCCGTATTCTGTCTGATGGCGGCCTTAAGTCTGACCGTGATCTCTTCCTTCTCATCATCGGTATGCAGCTCATAGATCGGGTTCCAGTAAGCACTGTCTGAATAGAAGCCTATCTTGAAAGGATACTCCCCTGCCTCTTCGGCAAGGACATCAGCAGACACATAGAGTTCCTCACTCTTCTGCTTTATCTTCTTAAGTTCCTTATTGAGAACTTCCTTTTCATCATTCAGTTTTCTGATCTCCTCATCAAGCCTTTCCAGGGCTTCTGGGAGCTTTTCTATGTAACCGGTAATGTCTTCCACGGTCGCATTGTTTCGATTGGAGAAGTCAGCGTTAACGAGCCAGAGCTCAGACTGTCTGGTCTTGGAGGTTATCCGGGATTCAACCACAGCGATTTTCCTCTCCGTTTCCCTTATCAGTTCCTTCTTCTCTTCATCGGTCAGTCTCTTGACCTGAACATTAGATCCGGACAGTTTCCCGGTAACGAACAGCTTTACGGTGTCCTCATTAGTACCTTTCAATAATCCGGCGATCCTCACACTGTTAGTGCCCTTTTCCAGGTGCATTACGCCTTCAGAGGAAACGGTAAAGCCCCTGCGGTACAGAGAAACTTCCCTGATTACGGTATTTATCATCTATTATCACTCCTTATTATCTTTCAATGATTATCTATATTTTATCATACAAAGACACCCTGAAATAAAAAAAGGAAGGAAAACCTTCCTAAATCTCTGCAACTTTCTGAAATTCCACCAGATAGCCGTCCGGATCAAGAATGAAGAACGAGTATACCGGATACTTCGGGTGCATCTGCGGCTTTCTGAAGACATTGCAGGAGTCCTTCAGCATCTCATATCTGGCCATGACTTCCTCATTGGTTGGAAGATTCAATGACAGACAGACACCCTTGGGACCGGATAACGGCTTTCTGCCGTCATCATACTGGCAGAATCCCCAGTAACCGTAGCCCGTATCAAAGATGTACAGGGAATCGCCCTGCTTCTGGACAATTTTAAGACCAACTACATCACCGTAGAACTTCAGTGTCTCATTAATGTTACTGACCGGCAGAAATACCACGCTGCTTTCATCCTTCATGTCACACCTCCGAATAAGAAAAAATAACCGCATGAAACGGTTATTTATCTGACTACTTACGTAAGCCTAAACGTTCAATAAGAGTACGATAACGGTTGATATCGCTGTTACGCAGATATGTCAGCAGATTACGTCTGCGGCCGACCATCTTCATCAATCCACGGTAAGAATGGAAATCCTTCTTATTGGCCTTCAGGTGTTCATTCAGACGGTTGATGGTAGCTGTTAAAACGGCAACCTGAACTTCTGGTGATCCTGTATCGCCTTCATGAATGGCGTACTCCTTGATGATGCTCTGTCTTTCTTCTTTACTTAACATCGTCTTTCCTCCTGTTTTCAATAGTCCTTCCCAACCAAGCAATGCGTCGAGGAAACGCAGAACCTAGTCCGAAAGCCTTCTTATATTATCACAACCACGACATGAAATCAACAAGAATATCGTTTAAAACAAGCATTCCATCCGACGTGGTTCTGAGATATCCGTCACTTACCTCCAGAAGGCCCTCACTGACGTTCTTTTCAATGGCCTTGCGGTAGTGTTTCAGCATCTGGCAGCTGTATCTTTCATCGTACTTAGCGATGTTAATGCCCTCAATCAGTCTTAATCCCATCATGATGGCCTCAAAGCGCAGGTCTTCCCTGCCCAGCCTTACGACGCTGTCCCGGTGATTTCCCTTCAGATATTCAATGAAGTTGCGGGTATTGTCATAGCGCTCATTGCCGATCTTGCCGCTGGCTGCCAGGCCGGCCCCATAGTAATCTTCGTAGTGCCAGTAGATCATGTTATGCCTTGATTCATGGTGAGCCAGACAGAAGTTTGAAACCTCGTACTGCCTGTAGGAATGTTCATTCAGGAAGTCCCTGATCCGGCAGTACATCTGATATCTGATCTCGTCATCAGCCAGCTGATAGCCCTTCATTCCCAGAATGGTATCCGGATGGACTTCAAGTTCGTATATTGAAATGTGGGTTATGTCCATGTTGACGGCCGTCTGCAGGTCATTTTCCAGCATTTCCATGGTCTGGCTCCTAAACCCGTACATCAGGTCGATTGAACGGTTCTTAATTCCCGCTTTGTCCAGATAGTACATGGCGTTGATGGTATCCAGATTACTGTGGCTTCTTCCCATCTCATTCAGCAGTCCTTCATTGAAACTCTGAATGCCGATGCTGGCTCTGTTTATCCCGTATTTCTGCATTAACAGCGCCTTGTCCAGGTCAAATGATTCCGGGTTTATCTCGATGGTATACTCCTGCGCAAAAGAAAACCTGCTGAGCATCTTCAGCAGTCTTTCCAGTAATTCGTGCGGCAAGGCAGTCGGTGTTCCTCCACCGATGTAGATGGTCTCAAAGCTGTCCTGCCCGATTCCTTCAAGCTCCCTCTCCAGTTCATCCAGATACCTGACCGCCAGACCGTAATTGAATCTGGCCTTGGCAAAGTCGCAGTAGTGGCAAGGATTATTGCAGAAAGGAACGTGAACGTAAAGTCCCTTTATCATTTCTTTACTTCAGGATACCTTTCGTATACGTTGTTTATCTTGTTGCGGATGATGGTCTCAACATCCATGTCATAGTCAATGCAGATGCTTAAGGCATACATCAGCACGTCAGCCAGTTCGCTTTCAACGGCTCTCATGTCAATGTTTTCCTCATCCCACTGGATCGTTTCCAGTAATTCAGCTGCCTCTACGGATACGCTCTTAATCAGTATCGGCAGTGTATCGGAATTGTCCCAGCCTCTGGATCTGCGCATTTCCTGTATCAGTTCAAATACCTTATCCATGACATTACTCCTCATCCATGCTCAGAACTGCCATGAAGGCTTCCTGCGGGATGTCTACTGATCCGACGGCCTTCATGCGCTTCTTGCCTTCCTTCTGCTTCTCAAGCAGTTTCTTCTTACGGCTTACGTCACCGCCATAGCACTTGGCCAGAACGTTCTTACGGTAGGCCTTGATGTTGGTACGGGCAATGATCTTGCCTGATACGCTGGCCTGAATCGGAATTTCAAACTGCTGCTTCGGGATGATATCCTTCAGCTTTCTGGTGATGTTGCTGCCGCGCTGGTAGGCAAACTTGGTATGAACGATGCAGGCCAGGGCGTCAACTACCTCACCATTGATCAGAATGTCCATCTTGGCAAGTTCGCTCTTGCGGTAGCCGATCAGTTCATAATCCAGGGAGGCATAGCCTCTGGTACAGGACTTCAGCTTGTCAAAGAAGTCAAAGATGACTTCGCTTAACGGCAGATCATATATGATGTCCACACGGGAATCATCCAGATAGATGATGTCCTGGTAGGTTCCTCTCTTGTTCTGACAAAGTTCCATGATCGGTCCGATGTAATCCTTCGGAGCCATGATCTTGGCCTTGATGTACGGTTCGGCAATGAAGTCGATCATCTGGTTGGCCGGTAATAATGCCGGGTTATCGATGAGCTTTACTTCCCCATTGCCCAGATGTACTTCGTAGACGACGCTTGGTGCCGTGGCGATAAGATCCAGATTGTATTCTCTTTCCAGTCTTTCCTGTACGACATCCATGTGCAGCAGTCCCAAGAAGCCGCATCTGAAGCCAAAGCCCAGTGCCTGAGACGTTTCCGCTTCAAAGCGCAGCGATGCATCATTGAGTTTGAGTTTCTCTAAGGCATCTCTCAGATCGTTGTATCTTGCATTATCCGTCGGATAAAGACCGCAGTATACCATTGACTGCAGCTCACGGTAGCCCGGTAAAGGCTCCCTGCAGGGGTTATTGGCCAAGGTAACGGTATCGCCTACCCTGACATCCTGCACGCTCTTGATGGAAGCGGCTATCCAGCCGACTTCGCCGCACTGCAGCTTGTCCCTGCTTATTTCCTTCGGACTTCTGATGCCAAGTTCCGTGACCTGATACTTCTGTCCGTTTGACATTAACAGGATCTCATCACCGACCCTGATTTCACCGTTCTTGATCCTGACCGCAACGATTACGCCACGGTATGAGTCATAGTAGGAATCAAATATCAAGGCCTGTAACGGGGCATTGGGATCACCGTTAGGCGCCGGGATGTACTTGACGATGTTTTCCAGGACCTGATGAACGTTGGTGCCAAGCTTGGCACTGATCAGCGGTGCATCCGATGCATCCAATCCGATGTCATTCTCTATTTCATGCCTGGCCATTTCCGGCATGGCGCTAGGCAGATCTATCTTGTTGATTACGGGTATTACCGTAAGATCGTTATCAATTGCCAGATAGACGTTGGCCAGGGTCTGGGCTTCAACACCCTGAGTGGCATCAACGACCAGCACTGCCCCTTCGCAGGCAGCCAGTGAACGGGAAACCTCATAGGTAAAGTCAACATGCCCCGGGGTATCGATCAGATGAAAAAGATAGTCATGACCGTCATCGCTGTGGTAATTCAGGCTTACCGCATTGAGCTTGATGGTTATGCCTCTTTCTCTCTCCAGGTCCAGATCGTCAAGGATCTGGTCGACCATTTCACGGCTCTGCACGGTGTTGGTCTGTTCCAGAATGCGGTCAGCCAGTGTGCTCTTGCCATGGTCGATGTGGGCTATGATTGAAAAGTTTCGAATGTATTTCTGTTCCATGAGTTTCCTTTTCTATTTGAGATATATGTCCTTGATGTCCCTTGTGTATCTGTTTGCCATGATGGCGATCACAACTGAAATCAGCGACTGTACGCCGTAGATCTTAAGTGATCTGAGCAGTGTTTCCACAGTGCCAAACAGCATGTAGTCACAAAGTGAACAGCCAACGACATTTAATATACCAAGAATAATACAAACAACTTCATTTTTCCAGTGTTTGTCATATCCCAGGGCAGTCAGGTAAGCCATGATGACCTTGATGATGAATGTGTATGGTGCATAGTAGCCATGTCCTGTCACAATGTCTGCCAGAGACGCTGCCAGACCCGCCGTGATCGCCCCATAAGGAGCCGCCGAATTTGTCATCAGGGTCATGATCATGGCGTCGGAAAGATTGATGAATCCCCCGCTTACTGACCTGTACAGAATTGCCAGGATGAAGATGACCGCAAATAATGCCAGATGAGTCAGGACTTTCTTTTTCATTCAGCCTTCTTGCCTTCCCAGTTTCTGCCGGCACCGTTTCTGAATTCACGGGCATTCATCTTCTGCTTGCCTTCCGGCTGAAGTTCCTTCAGTCTGATGATCCTTCCGTCAACGACCAGACCGATCTCCTTATCGATGAATACGAGAGTTCCGGTTTCCTTTTCGCTGTATTCATCAGTCTTCTCAGCCTTCCAGATCTTTACCTTACGGCCTTCAACCGTAAAGTATGCACACGGTACCGGGATCAGACCTCTGATCTGGTCATAGACACCCTGATATCCTCTGGTAAGGTCAAGTCTTTCCTCTTCCTTGGAGATGTTGTAGCCAAAGGTTACCTCATCCTCATTCTGCGGAATGGACTGATGATCGCCAGCCAAGATAGACGGCATGGTCTCTCTTAGAAGTTCACATGCAATCACAATGAGCTTGTCATGAAGTGAACCGTAGGTATCATCCTCTTCAATGATGCACCCCTTCTGGGAAATGATGTTGCCGGCATCCATTCTAGGAGCCATTTCCATGATGGTAACACCGGTCTTTTCATATCCGTCAATGATGGCGTGCTGGATCGGTGCGCCTCCTCTTAACGCCGGTAACAATGACGCATGAACGTTGATACAGCCAAGACGCGGACAGTCCAGAATGGCATTTGGAATGATCTGCCCGTAGGCACAGGTAACGATCAGGTCAGGCTTTAAGTCCAGGACCTCCTGGTAATCGTTTCTGATCTTAACGGGCTGAATGACCCTGATGCCGTTATCAATGGCCTTCTGCTTGACCACGGGAAAAGTCAGGACCTGTTTGCGTCCCACCAGCTTGTCAGGCTGACAGACAACGCCTACAACGTTAAGTCCCTCGTCCAGTAATTCCTGTAATATGGCACAGCCGAAATCAGGCGTACCCATGAAAATAATGCGTTCATTGCTCATCTTGATCACCGTAATCCATTATACTACAAAAAGCCCGTTATTTTATGCGGTATATCTACCGATGTCAGGACAATAATAGTAAAATCAGTTTATGAAGAAATCTTACCGCAGGTGGATCCTGATCATGCTGGCTGTGTTCTTCCCTGTTTCCGAAATCTGGAAACAGATCCTTTTATATCGCCATAACGGTTACTATGATTACTGGTACTTCCCCTTCCAGCTCTGCAGCATGCCTCTTTACCTTCTTCCGGTTTACGTAATGCTGAAAGAAGGCAGACTTAAGAATGTGATCGGCACCTTCCTAATGGACTACGGGCTGGTTGCCGGCGCTGCCGTATTCCTGGATACCAGCGGGATGTTCTATCCGATAAAAGCACTGACCTTCCACAGTTTCCTGTGGCATATCTTAATGATACTGATGTCCCTTACCATCATGATGGAAAGAAAGGAATCATATTTCAGGGAGGCAACCCTGCTGTTTCTGGCACTGGCGCTTATCGCCACCGTATTCAACTGCACATTGCCTGCCAGAGGACTCATCAACATGTTCTACATCTCTCCCTATTGCGACATGGAGCAGATCGTATTCCGCGATATTGCCGCATTTACGGGACAGCATGCCATAAGGATCATCTATCTTGCGGCCATCATTGCGGCCAGCTGGCTCATCGACAGGATAAGCCGCATAATAAGGCTTTCCTAGCACATTTTACTGTTGCAATTTGATTTTTACTTTGTTACAATTATTTAGCATTTACAAGGAGGTTAGACCATGCCTAATATTAAGTCTCAGAAGAAACGTGCAATTACTAACTTAAAGGAAAACGCAGCTCACAAGGCTCAGAAGAGCGCTTTAAAGACTTCAATCAAGAACGTATTAAAGGCTGTTGAGGCAAACGACAAGGCTGCTGCTGAACAGGCATTAGTTAAGGCCGCTTCTAGCATAGATAAAGCTGTTACTGATGGAACACATCATAAGAACTGGGCTGCCCGTCAGAAGTCACGCTTAGCAAAAGCAGTCAATAAGATTCAGTAATTAAGTTCCCGCAGGAACTTTTTTCTTGCATTTTAAAGGCAGATGAGTGATCATCTGCCTTTTTCTTACATCTTCACTTCCAGGGCCAGACCGCCCAGGGAAGTCTCTCTTAATTCCACCGGTATCTTCTTGCCGGTATGCTTCATGACGTTGACGACCATGTCGAAGCTTACCCGGTTCTTTCTGATGCCGCCAATGTATCGGGCATAGTTCATGGCATCCAGACATCTTAAAGCTGCCACGCCGTTTCTCTCAATGCACGGTATCTGTACGTATCCGCCGACCGGGTCACAGGTCAGTCCCAGATTATGCTCAATGCCGATCTCTGCGGCGTAGTCGATCTGATTACTGCTAAGTCCTTCAATGTAGCTGGCCAGACCGCAGCCCATGGCACAGGCCGTTCCTATCTCCGCCTGACAGCCTCCCGCTGCCCCGGATATGGTCGCGTTGGTCTTGACCACGTTACCGATCAGACCGGCAACAGCCAGTCCTCTGACCAGTCTTTCCTCGCTTACGCCATGGCGGTAATAGTAATTGACCAGTGAGCAGACAACTCCTGAAGAGCCCAGCGTCGGAGCAGTTACCACGGTATGACCGGAAGAACTCTCCTCCATGGCCGCATATGCATAGGCAGTGATCTCCAGCTTCTGTCTGACGGTGGGATCTTCAGCCGATAATGACTGTTCGTATATTTCCCCGGCTACCTTCTGCAGGTGCAGCTTGCCGGGCAGATATCCGGTTCCCTTAAGGCCTCTTTCAACCACGTCCAGCATCTGCTTAAATACTGTCTCTAGGTATTCTTCAATGCCCTCATCATACCTGAACACATAGTCAGCCAGGTCCATGTTTTCCTTATCACAATACCTTATGATCTCTCTCAGATGATCATGCGGGAAGACATCAGGATCGACAAGGTCCCTGACTCCCTTTACCTCGATCTTGCCGCCGCCTACGGAATAGATGGTTTCCTCATTGATCCACTTTCCATCCTTAAGACTGGTAATGACCATGGTGTTGGGGTGTTCCCTGTCCTCATGTTTCCAGAGGATCTCGACCTTATCCCGGCCAAAGAAGTCCTCAATGACCTTGTCGGTCATGTGTCCCTTGCCGGTAAGTGCCAGTGATCCATACAGTTCAACCCGGTACTTTTCATGGTCCGGGTACTTGTTCATGTAGTACTTACAGCCGTTTCTGACGCCCAGGGAATGCGATGAACTCGGACCTGGGCCGATGCGGTACAGTTCTCTTAATGATTCCATCTCATTTCCTCGTCGTTTCTACCAGAAACAGTTCCAATCCCAGCTGAGGATTGACCTGTCCGCTCTTGATGTTCTGATCCAGCTGGGCCAGAGAATCCAGCACCTTCAGCAGCTGGCGGCTGTTTCTGGAACCGCTGTTCTTGAAGGCCATGTATACCCTGCCCTCACGGCAGTTAAGCTGCTCGGCTATCTCCTTCTGATTGTAGCCCTGTTCCATCATGGTCACTGCCTGCAGCATGAATCTGAACTGTCCGGCCAGTAAGCCGATCAGTCCCTGAATGTCGTTCTTATTGTTGACCAGAAGATCGTGATATACCTCAATTGCCCTGGCCGTATTGCGGGTATTTACCGCATTGGTCAGTTCAAAGACGTTGCTCTCGAGGGGCTTGGCAACCAGCTGTCTGATTACTTCCCTGTCGATCTTTTCCGGGTACAGCTTAAGCTTTTCCAGTTCATTCTTCCAGTTATCCAGATCCAGCGGCAGCCTCTGCATTAATTCATTGCGGCTGTCAAAGTCCAGCTTGAGTCCGCTGTTTCTGAGATCCTCATTTACAGCCTGCTGGAAGTCCTCTTCGCTTAAGGTATCGTATACCTCTTTCTTCATGTACTTGACCAGGGTATTGAGCGCCTTGCGCCTTCTGTCGATGTTCTGGTCGATGTAAATGATGAAGGTCGTAGATTCATTAGGCTTCTTGAAATAGCTTACCAGCGCGTTAACAAACGGCTCGTCGTTGACCTTTGGCGAGACGATGAAGCCGGGATTTTCCACGATCACAACTCTGTTGTCAGAGAAAAACGGCACTGTCTGCAGGTCGGCGATCAGTTCGCTGATCTCCCATTCACTGCCGCGGTAAACGGAGATGTTTATCTCATCATCTCCTATTAGCTTCTTTACGATCTCATTTCTTCTGCGGCGAAGATTGTACTTCTCCGTACCCATTAACAGATAATTCATACATCAATTATAGCACACGCTCAATGCTTGTTTACTTCAATTCCGATCGGACAGTGATCGCTGCCCATTACCTGATCGTAGATCATGGTATCCGTTACGCTGTCGATGAAGGATTCCGATACGACAAAGTAATCAATGCGCCAGCCGATGTTGCGGCTGCGGGAATTGCCGATGTAGCTCCACCAGGTATAGATGTCACCCTGATCAGGATGAAAGTGGCGGTAGGTGTCGATGAAGCCGGCTTCCAGCAGCTCAGTGAACTTGCCTCTTTCCTCATAGGTAAAGCCGGCATTGCCGATGTTGCTCTTAGCGTTCTTGATGTCGATCTCATTATGAGCCACGTTTAAATCACCGCACATGACGACAGGCTTCTTCTCCTCAAGCTTCTTGAGATAGCTTCTCATCTCATCTTCCCATGACATCCGGTAATCCATTCTTGAAAGATCGCGCTTGACGTTGGGAACGTACTGGGTGACCAGATAGAAATCTTCAAACTCGGCCGTAATGACCCTGCCTTCATTATCATAGTCTTCCTTACCGATGCCGTAAGTGACATTAAGCGGTTTTACTCTGGTATAGATGAGCGTCCCTGAATAGCCCTTTTTTTCAGCCGGATTGAGATAAAGCTCATATCCCTCAGGGTCGAAGGGTATCTGTTCCCTTTCTGCCTTTACTTCCTGCAGACAGTAGACGTCTGCGTTCTCCTCACGGAAGAAGTCCTCAAAGCCCTTCTTAAGCGCCGCTCTGAAACCTGCTACATTCCAGGATATTATCTTCATGCTCATTACCAGCCTTTCCACTACCATTTTACTACATCATCTGCCTGTATATAACCCTATTGATCCATCGGCGTCGGAATATATCATGAAGCCATGAAAGATCCGGAAACGTATGGCATGCTGCCAGGAAGTACAGAGGATGTTAACGCCGTAATTGCGCAGTCTTTCCACGACTTCCTGGTGCGGATGGTCAAAGCGGTTATTCCTGCCGGCTGAAATCACCGCAAACGGTACCCGGTAATGGCTTAATAATGCATCTCCGGTGGCCGTCCTGGAGCCGTGATGAGCGATCTTTACCACACTGACATCCAGATTCTGGTAACTGTTGACCAGATCTTCCTCTATTGGTTCACTTATGTCGCCCAGATAGAGGAAACCAAAGCGGTCAATGCGGAAATAGGTCAGTTGGGAATCATCATTTACCTCTTCATAGTGCCGGTCATACAGGGGTGAGAGTAACTTTAATCCATCGATGTCACGTTCCTTCTCCTTGTTCCAGTAAACCTCAGATACTCTGAACTGCCTGCCGATCGAAGCCAGGGCACCGCAGTGATCGTAGTCCCCATGGGAAATTATCACTTCAACTTCCGTGAGGCCCTTGCTGCGAAGAAAAGGGACAACTATGTCGCTGCCTACGTCCTTATAGACGTTACCGCCGGTATCGATGAGTATTCCCTTAGTGGAAAACGGTACCGTAACAAGTGAACAGTCTCCCTGCCCTATATCCAGAAACTCAACGCAGTAAAACGGATTCAGCACGCTCTGATAATGATTGAGCACAAACAGCAACGCCAGCATCAGGAAATACCTGTTCTCCTGCTTAAGGCAGTAATCGGTCAGAAGCTTGCATGCCAATGCCAGGCCAACCAGCGGCAGTCTCCCGTTGAGGCAGAACTGCGGCAGCCTGTCCATTAATGAAAGGATCCCCGATATTCCCTCTGAAAGATCTGCTTTCACCGGCAGAAAACTGCCCATTAACGCCAGGCAGTAGGAAATTCCTGAAACCGTTCTGCCCAGGGAGAAGAACAGTGAGTTAAGAATGTTGCAGTACCCGTAGAAATGAAGCTGTAAGGCCGTGACGAAGAGCTTGCTGACAAGCGGTGATCTTTTCTCACAGAACAGACCGATCATGGCCAGACCGGTGGGTATCAGATAGGCGATCGATCTGACATAGTAAGGTCTGTACAGTGCCAGCAGTATCGCTCTTAAGGATACCCTGTCCCTGTCATCATCGATGAACAGTTCCGTAACCAGATTGATAAGTACCCTGACATACCCATAGGGAAAGCGAAAGACAAGGCCGATGAAGGCCATCGTTCTGATGGTTTTTACCAGCGTCTGCAATGGATAGTTGCGCCGTCCGTACAGCCTTCTGATCAGGGCAGCCAGAAAGCTTACGTGCATGCCGGAAGCCGTAAAGAAATAACGGTAGTCACTGTCGCTTTCCATGCCGCTGGCCAACAGCAGCTGATTGATCCAGCCGTTACCGTTATCCCTGTTATGTTCATACATGAGTCTTCTCAGAGAAATCCCCCTGTCAATGACTTCATATTTCCGGATACTGCCTTGCCAGCATATCTGCTGGCCTTTGGCCCACAAGGCAAAGGTGCTTAGCTCAAAGTTGTCGTAGCCGTCGATCTTTTCCAGTTCGCAGTCGATTCTGACGATGTCATCAAGGGATACCTCACTGTCATTGCTGTAGATCATTGCACAGGTTAAGCCGTTGCGAATGATCTGGTAGCCGTTACGCAGGGCTACCACCCTGCCCTCACTCATCTTCAGATTTACCGGTGCTGACAGTATCAGCATTACCAGCATGAATACCGCATTGACCTTCCAGGATATCCTGTCCAGTTCATGACGGTAGAAAAGTGCAAAGCCCAGGGCAATCAGGATCCGGCAGAAGAAGTTGCCGGTACAGCCGATGGCGATCAGGGAAATGGCTACATAGATCCATCTGCCGCTCATAGGGTCAGATACTTCCTGATCTTTTCCAGTGTCTTAGTCCCTATCCCCTTGACCTTGACCAGATCGTCAATGCTCTGAAACATGCCGTTCTGGTTACGGTAGGCGATGATGTTCTCTGCCGTTACCTTCCCAATGTTTGGTACCAGCGTCAGTTCATCAATGTCTGCCGTATTGATCGAGACAAGCAAGGCCGAATCGCTCTTTCCGGGAATCACCAGCACGTCCTGATCCTTCAGGATGGCCGTGCGGTTCACCTTTGAAAGATCGGCATCTTCGGAAAGATCGATTATCTTGAGAACATCGTCTACGGTACTGTAGGCATCAACGGTAATGATGCCCGGATCACTTACCTCCCCCTTTACCTCAATCTGAATGTCCCTGGTACCGTAGTCATCCAGCTCATAATGCAGGCTTTCCGGCCTGCTGATGAACGCAAACAAAATAAAAAGAAACAGACATCTCGTAATGTTATTCATTACTTAACATTTGTTTCTTTTAATTAATTTACCTATTTGACTTCAATGATCTTGACATTGTAAGCCGGTGTAACAAGTACCGGTACTACGTCATTTACCTTGTGGTCCATGATGGCAACTGCCAGCGGTGTCTCGTTTGAGAGCTTGCCGTTGATTGGATCGCTTTCAACTGTACCGACAATGGTATATGTCTCTCTTTCCATTGTGTCCTGGAATTCCAGAGTGACAGTAGAACCTAATCTGACAGTCTTGCTTCTGCCCTTGCGTCCATCGATGAGAACGATGTTCTTAAGCATGTCGTCCAGCTGTCTGATTCTGGCTTCAACTCTGGCCTGATGATCTCTGGCGGCATCGTAGTCAGCGTTTTCTGACAAGTCGCCCTGAGCTCTGGCAGCTCTAAGTTCTTCAATGACCTGATCACGTTCAACGTGTACAAGATATTCGTATTCTTTCTGTAACTCAGCCAAACCTTCTTTGGTAACTACAACTTTATTGTCTTCCATTTTGCCTCACTCCTCGCCGGTTAATTGTGACACATCACCGTTCAATTGTCAATCTGAGGACTTCTTGGAGGTGATAATGCTGCTGATCTTTGTTAATAACAAGTCCATTGCGACTTCATTATGTGATCCCTCAGGGATGATGATGTCTGCCTTGCGCTTGCTTGGCTCAACGAATGCCTCATGCATCACTCTTACGGTATTCATGTACTGATCACATACCGATTCAATGGTTCTGCCTCTGTCTCTGACATCTCTCTTCAGTCTTCTGATGAAGCGGATGTCGGCATCGGTATCGATGAAGATCTTCATGTCGAGACGTTTTCTGATTTCTTCGTCTTCCAGGACAAACAGTCCTTCCAGAATCAGAACATCACTTGGGTGAACTATCTCTGTGATGGTGCTTCTGGTATGGTTTACATAATCATAGGTTGGCTTTTCAACTGACTTGCCGCTGGCCAGATCGTCGATCTGCTGGATCAGCAGTTCATTGTCAAAGGCATCCGGATGGTCATAGTTAGTCTTTAACCTCTCCTGGAATGGCATGTGACTCTGATCACGGTAATAGTCATCCTGACGGATGATGGCAACCGTCTTGTCATCATCAAAGTTCTTGACCAGTTTTCTGGCAACGCTTGTCTTGCCGCTGGCGCTTCCGCCGGCTATTCCTATAATTATTGGCTTTTTCATGTCCCGTACCTCTAATACATGTAATGATCTATGTTGTACTGGTGTTCTTCATACGTTCTGGCGAAGTACATGTCACCGGTATTAACATTGGCAATGAAATAATAGTAATCAGTGATCTCAGGATTGATCGTGGCTTCCATGGCTGCTTCATTGAAGTTGCAGATAGGTCCGATCGGCAGTCCCTGATTCATATAGGTATTGTATGGGGAAACGATGTCAGGATTTCTTTCACAGTCTTCCCAGGAATGATAGTCATTGTACAGTGCGTAACATACGGTAACGCTGCTGCCTAACAGCCAGTCATCATTCAGACGGTTGTAGAATACTCCGGCAACCTTCTTCATGTCTTCCGGTGTCTTGGCCTCAAACTGTACCATTGAAGCCAGGGTGAAGAGCTCATGTACTGAGTAGTCAGAAGCCTTGATGGCATCCCTATACTTCAGATAAAGTTCATTGGTGATGTCCAGGATCTTTTCCGTGATCACTTCAATGCTTGAGTTCTTGTAAAGGTACATGGTCTCAGGTGCCAGATAGCCTTCAAGGTAACAGTGCTCGGAAGCCAGGCAGTCCTCGGTGATGAACTCATACTTGCCCATCAGCTCGTTGATGTATTTGACATCATTCCATCTGTCCATGATGTCGCTGGCCTTGAGATCAGTTACCTCGGCGATCTTGGCAGCTACGTCCTTGCACCAGTCACCCGGTATGATGGTCAGTTCGACCTGTTCAATTACGGCATTGTCCTCATCAGTCAGCACGTCGAATATCTCCGGAACGGACATGTTCTGATTCAGGGTAAAGTTGCCGGCATAGATCTTGTCGATCTTGTTCAGCTTTACATAAACCTTGGCTACGAATTCATTCTGAATGAATCCTTCCTTGGCAAGTTCCCTTATTACGTCATTTGCCGTCCAGTTATCCTCAACGGTAAATGAGATCTCTCTGCTGATTCCGGTCATCGGTCTTAATGAAGTGTTGTAAATGTAGTATCCGACTCCCAGTCCGGCAATTGTCGCTATAAGCAGGAGTGACAGTACCAGCTTTACTATGGTTCCCGTTCTAATCTTTCTGGCCATCTTCGTACCCCTCGAATACTTCTTCGATCATTTCCCATTCTTCCTGAGATTCCACGGCGTAGAGATTTCCCTCTTCGTCGTAGGCCATGCCGTAAACAGTCGCTTCCGGATCTTTGGGATCGTAGAACAGTACATAAGACTTCCCATACTGCTCAGAATCAAAGGTGAAAAGAATTTCCATTTCCTTCTCTTCACCGTTGTCAGTTGTTACATATAACTTATTTGAATCCATATTTGCTCCTTATTTTAGGGAGTCCAGATAACTCTGCAGTATGATTACCGCAGCCATAGCGTCAACCATCTGATGGCGTTTCTTACGGTTCATGTTGGAAGCGATCATGCTCTTCTGAGCCGATACGGTCGTAAGTCTCTCATCCCAGAGGATGACTTCAACGTCCCTTTCCTCTTCCAGTATTCGCTTGAACTCAATGGAAAGCTTTCCCCTTTCACCAATGTCCCCGTTCATGTGCTTTGGCAAGCCCAGAACAACCTTTTCGATCTTGTTGGCATCGATGATCTCCTCAATCTTGTCGACCGCAGTATCGTAGTCTGCTTCCTCAAATCTGATGGTACCTGCCGGTGTGGCGATCATGCCCAGGGCATCGCTCATTGCCACTCCGCAGGTTCTGGAACCTAAATCCAATCCAATTATCTTGTTCATTCCTGCTTTAAGTATGAGCGGACGAGTTCCTTGAGTATTTCATCGCGCTCTACGGTCTGTATCAGTGTTCTGGCACCCTTGTAGCTTGAAATGTAGGCCGGGTCATTGGTGATGATGTATCCTACGATCTGAATTACAGGGTCATAGCCACGCTCCTTGAGAACGTCATGGACAGTACGCAGAACCAGCTTGATGTTAGCCTGCTTGAACTCTTCACTGTTGTAGACTCTTGTGTTTGTAATCTTATTATTCATATCATCACTCCCTCACTTAATTTTACTGTAATATGCCTGAAAATTAAAGATGATAAACTATAATAATTCCTTAACCAGTCTTAAGGCTTCGCTTATGCGTGAAGCATCCTTGCCGCCGGCACTGGCCAGATCCGGTCTGCCGCCGCCGTTACCGCCGCAGGCCTGTGCAGCTGTCTTCACGATGTTGCTTGCAGTAATGCCCTTGGCAATGGCAGCCTTTGAGCAGGCAGAAGCGAATACTACCTTGCCGTCCGATACACCATATACCAGGACAACGCCGTTTTCCAGCTTGCTGTTGAGTGTTTCAGCCAGGCTCTTGAGTTCGCCTGTCTCAACGTCTGCCTTGGTGATCAGAACGTTCAGATCACCGATCTTCTCAGCGTTCTTGGCCATGTCAGCGCTCTGAGCATTGGTCAGCTGGTTCTTTAACTGGCCGATCGTTCTGCTTAATTCAGTATTCTCGCCTGCCAGCTGGGCAACCTTGTTTACGACACCGCCAATTGAAGTAACCTTCAGCATTCTGGCGATCTCTTCCAGCATCTGCTGCTGCTTTTCAAATTCCTCATAGGCAGCGAAGCTGGTCTTGGAGGTAATACGTCTGATGCCTGAGCCGATGCTTTCCTCTGAAATGATCTTGAAGACGCCAATCTGAGCCGTATTGGCAACGTGGGTACCGCCGCAGAATTCCTTGGAGGCATCTCCCATCGTAACGACTCTGACCATGTCATCGTACTTCTCATCAAACAGAGCCATGGCACCTGTCTTCTTGGCGCTTTCGATGTCCATTACTTCCGTAACTACCGGATAGCCGGCACAGATGTATTCGTTAACCTTGGCCTCAATTGCCTTGAGCTGTTCGTTTGTAACCTTTTCATAGTGGGTGAAGTCGAAACGGCCATAGTCAGGACATACGAATGAACCTGCCTGATGGACATGATCACCGATGATCTCTCTTAAGGCTGACTGTAACAGGTGCAGGCTTGAGTGGTTAGCTCTGATCTTTCTTCTGTCATCGGTATTGATGGCCAGATGCAGCTTGTCGCCCATCTGCAGTTCGCCCTTTTCGATGACGACATGATGCAGCGGCTGCTTTCTTGGGGCCTTGATGACCTTGGTAACCTTGAATGATGTTTCGTTATTTTCACCAGTGCCGCAGTCATATATCTGTCCGCCGCTTTCAGCGTAGAAACAGGTCCTATCAAAGATGACATCGCCCTCATCAGTCAGCGTATCTACCTGTACGCCATCCTTGAACAGGCCGATGACCGTACCGTCGTTCTCTGTCTCGCTGTAGCCGAGGAACTCACTTGGTTCGGTGAAGTTCATCAGATCTTCAGCCTGAGCTGACATTGACTGATCATCGCTTCTGGCCTCTCTGGCTCTTCTTCTCTGTTCAGCCATGGCCTTGTCAAAGCCATCCTGATCGATTGAGAATCCCTTCTCTTCAGCGATCTCCTTAGTCAGTTCCAGCGGGAATCCATATGTATCGTACAGTTTGAATACGACATCGCCTGCCAGTACCTTTTCCGTGCTGTTATTAATGACGTCGTTAAGAATCTTTTCGCCTTCATTCAGGGTCGTCTGGAACCTTTCCTCTTCAGCCTTTACCAGCTTCTGGATGTATGGAACCTTATCCTGCAGATATGGATAGAAGTCACGCATGTTGTCAGCTACGGTCTGAACCAGCTTGTACATGTAAGCACCCTTGATGTTGAGGCTCTTGCCGTATCTGACTGCTCTTCTTAATACTCTTCTCAAGATGTAGCCTCTGCCCTCATTTGAGAATACGGCACCATCGGCCAAGGCAAAGGTAACTGTTCTGATGTGGTCAGCGATGACTCTGAAGGCCATCTTGTTTTCGCCTTCATACTTCTTGTCAGTCATCTTTTCAACTTCTCTGATTACCGGTAAGAACAGGTCGGTATCAAAGTTTGTCTCACCGCCCTGAACGATGCAGACGAGTCTTTCCAGACCCATGCCGGTATCGATGTTCTTCTGCGGCAGTTCCTTGTAGTCCTTCCTGTCTACGCCTTCCTCTGAGTTATACTGGGAGAATACGACGTTCCATGTCTCGATGTAACGGTCGTTTTCCATTTCCTCAAAGAAGAGCTTTTCACCTAAGTGCTGAGGATCGTATTCTTCACCACGGTCATAGTAGATCTCGGTATCAGGTCCGCATGGGCCGTTACCGATCTCCCAGAAGTTATCCTCTGATCTTAAAATGTGGCTTGGATCTACCCCGCAGTCCTTTGTCCAGATGTCATAGGCTTCCTGGTCATCGGTATAAACGGTAATGTACAGTCTGTTCTTGTCAAAGCCCATCCACTCCGGATCGGTCAGGAAATGCCAGGCAAAAGGAATGGCTTCCTTCTTGAAGTAATCGCCAATGGAGAAGTTGCCAAGCATCTCAAAGAAAGTGTGATGTCTGGCTGTCTTGCCGACGTTTTCAATGTCATTGGTTCTGATTGACTTCTGAGCATTGGTAATGCGGTTATTCTTCGGCTTTTCCGTGCCGTCAAAGTACTTCTTCAGAGCTGCGACACCGGCATTGATCCATAACAGGGTCGGGTCGTTATGCGGAACCAGGGATGCACCCGGTTCAATCATGTGTCCTCTCTGGGCAAAATAATCCAAAAACATTCTTCTGATCTGGTCACTGGATAACTGTTTCATTCTGATTTCCTCCTGTAATAAATAAAAAGTTCCCGTAAAACTACAGGAACGAACGATCGCGGTACCATCCTGGTTCACGTAACAAGTACGCACACCTTAATTAGTCCATAACGCAGAACTGCGGCAGTGTTTGCACTGCTCTCAACCGGTAGCTTCATCAGACTGTCATGACAGTTTGCACCAGACACTGTCTCTCTTCAATGCTTCATCTGATTACTGGTCCTGTTTCAACGATTTACCATACTATTTTACACACAGACCGATTATTTTACAATCATATTTTTATCTTATTACTGACTAGCGGATCAGCCTTACATAGTTTCTTCTGGCATCCACTATGTGATAGAGAATGATCTGTTCATTAACGCTGTCAACCTTGTAGAAAACCAGATGATTTCTGGCAACGACCAGTATTCTGAACCCTTGCCTGCTCAATATCCTGCTTTCTGGTATCTTGCCCGCTAACGGGAATTCAGCCAGAACACTGACACGCTTTTCTATTTCATCCAGGTATTCCAAAGCGGTTTTGCGGTCATGAGTTGAAGATGCGATGTGGTATATGACATCAAACAGTTCCTCATCGAAACTGTTAGTTCGTATCAATTCATGACTCATCAGAATTCCAGTTCTCCGATTTTCCTGCGGATCCTGTCAACTGACTGGGCAAACGGCGCCACTCTGCCTTCCCTGACATCTTCCTCAGCCATCGCCAGTTCTCTTAACAGTTCCAATTCATCCATTATTTCCTGATACTTCTCCAGCCCGAGAATTACCGAGTCGCCTTTCCCATTAACAGTCAGTATCGTTGCCGTATTCTTTTCCCGGCATTCTCTGACAACTTCATTGTATTTATTTCTCAGTTCAGATGATGGTCTTATCAGTTCAATCATGTCGATTTCGCCTCCATATATCATCATTTTATCAACATTTTGATACATCATCAACTTTTATTCCACCCTTTCTCATTACATCTTTACGGTAATGGAAGGAGCTTACCTTAAGCTAGATATAAAAAAGCCACAGTTTTCACTGTGGCTGATCTTACTTCTCTATGAACCGTTTCAGGAACTGTCTGGTTCTTTCTTCCTTAGGATTCTCCAGGATTACTTCCGGTGCTCCCTCTTCAACGACGACACCCTTGTCCATGAACAGTACCTTGTCGGCTACGCCTTCAGCAAACTTCATCTCATGGGTTACGATGATCATCGTCATGCCTTCAAGAGCCAGATCCTTTATGACCTTAAGTACTTCACCGGTCATTTCCGGGTCAAGAGCACTTGTCGGTTCATCAAACAGGATGACTTCCGGATTCATGCACAGCGTCCTGGCAATGGCAACACGCTGCTTCTGACCGCCTGATAAGGTGGTAACTGCCTGTCCGGCATAATTGAGCATGCCTACCTTGCCTAACTGCTTTTTGGCTTCCTCTACGGCTTCTTCCCTGCTCTTCTTGAGTACCTTCATCTGGCCCAGGACACAGTTGTCAAGTACGGTCAGATTGTTGAACAGATTGAAGTTCTGGAATACCATGCCTACCTTGGCTCTGTACTGATTCAGATTCTTCAACTTGAGGATATTCTCCCCATGGAACAGGATCTCACCGTCAGTTGGGAATTCCAGCAGGTTGATGCATCTTAAGGTCGTGGACTTGCCGCAGCCTGAAGTGCCGATGATGGCGATCTTCTCATTCTTATGGACATCAAAGCTGATCCCCTTGAGGACTTCCTCGGTGGTAAAGCTCTTCTTTAGATTTCTTACTGAAATGATAGCATCCATACTAATGTGACTCCACGAACATGTTTTCCACGTTGCGCTTTACATCCAGCTTCTTCTCAATGTAGTTCAGGAATGTAGAGGCAATGGTCGTTAAGAACAGATATATGCAGGCAGTGATGAAGTAGGTTTCAATGTACTTGAAATTACTGCCGGCAATTGAAACGGTCTGGAAATATAACTCCGTTATGGCAATGACATTGAGGACTGAAGTGTCCTTGATGTTGACAACGAACTCGTTGCCGATTGACGGGAAGGCATTCTTGATGGCCTGCGGCATGATTACATGCACAAGTGACTGCATGAATGACATGCCGATGCTCTTACACGCCTCCATCTGGCCCGGGTCAATGGACTGAATACCTGATCTGATGATCTCAGCCATGTAGGCTCCCGTATTGAGAGAAATAACCACCAGACCTGCCGTGTGAGAATTCCACTGGAATACCGGCTTGAACAGGTAGTAAATGAATACGGCCTGAACCATCATCGGAGTGCCCCTGAATACCCAGACGTAGAATCTGGTGCACAGAATGACAAACCTCTTCAGTAAACGCACAAAAGGCTTATCAGTATGTTCAATACTGATAGCCCTTACTCCGCCTAATACTAATCCTATCAGGAACCCCATGAAGGTTCCGATGAAGGCAAATAAGCAGGTCCACTTGACGCCGTGCAGAAAGAACGACAGGTTTTTCCTGATTATCCTCCAGACAACCTCAAAGTCGATTTTCATCTTATTCTTCTACTGGTGCCTTTGAAATAGCATCGATCATCCAGGCATCTCTTGTCTCATCAGAGATTGAGTCTAATGCAGCCTGAACATCGTTGAAGAACTGAGTTCCGCGTGTGCCTTCCTGTAATGCGATTGATACTGTTGTATCCAGATCAAATCCGGCATCACCTTCGAAGGTTACCATTACGAGATTGCTGTTTGACATCATCATTGAAGCAGCTTCTGCCTTCTGGCATACGATACCGTCAACGTCATCGTTTGTCAGAGCCAGTACCATTTCAGGATATGTTGCCTTTGGTACAGCGTGGATAGCGCCTTCAACCTGGTCGATTGCCTCGTCGTTGATGGTGTTGATCTGACCAACTAATCTGTAACCTGCGAACTGGTTCTTGTCTGTGAAGTTCTCAAGTCCTGAGCCCTTTAATACAACGATAACTTCTCCCTTTGGATCATAGTAAGGAGTTGTGAAGTCAACGCTTTCCTCTCTTGGTGCTGTAGCTGTCATGTCACCGATGATGGCATCGATGTCGCCGTTAACCAATGCAGGAATCAGACCGTCCCATGCGATCTTCTTGATGACTAATTCCAGTCCTAACTTGTCAGCGATGGCCTTTGACATCATTACGTCGTAACCGTCAGCGTAACCGCCTTCGATGGCAACTGATGTATCTGTTGGTTCAGCTAACTGATAGTTGAATGGTGCACTGTCAACTTCCATGCCGACAACGAATGTCTTCTTCTTTTCAGGTTCCTGGTCTCCGCCTGATGGCTTGTTTCCCTGACAGCCAACTAAGACGAAGGCTAAGACTAACAATAGTGCTAAGATCTTTTTCATTTTTCATACCTCCGTTTTATTGATATAAAACATAATTTATTGTAACAAAAAAAACCTCCCTGTTCAACCTAATGAAAATGCTTACAGAAAGGTTTTCAGCCTAATATTCGCAATATTCTGTCCTTAAGAGTAGTCTTCCTCTCATAATGGTCTCTTCTCTTTACGCCGTTAAGGAAAGCCTGTTTCTGACCGATCATTATCAGGCTCTCATAAGCCCTGGATACGGCCGTGTACAGCAGTCTCTTCTGCAGCATGATCCCGTACTCATTTGCCATCGGCATGATGACTATCGGATACTCGCTGCCCTGAGCCTTATGAACGGATATGCAGTAGGCATGAGTGATGTTCATAAAGGTTTCGGAAGTGTACTCAACGATGATGCCGTCAAAGTCCACGACCATCCGGTTCTGGTTATTGACGTCTTCCCTGCTGTAGACGATCTCCTCCAGTATGCCGATGTCCCCGTTGAAGACATCGTCATCAGGCTGATTCTTCAGCTGCAGGATCTTGTCACCGACCCTGTATGTCCTGTATCCCACCTGTAATTCCCTCTTTGACTTATCCGGGGGATTGAACTGCTTCTGCAGGGCCACGTTAAGGGCGTCTATGCCGTTAATGCCGTTATACTTGGGTGCCAGTACCTGGACGTTCATGAAGCCGTCATGGATGTCCGGATACCTCGACAGAGCATGCTCAACCACCTGCAATGTCAGGTTTCTGATCTGATATGGATCACACTCAAAGAAGCGGATGTCATTTTCACTTACGACATCTTGGCAGACATCTCTCTTTATCTCATCAGCCAGGGAGATGATGTCGCTTCCTTCCTGCTGACGGTAGATCTTTTCCAGTCTTACCACCTTGAAGCAGTCAGAATCGATCAGATCCTTGAGTACGCAGCCGATGCCTACGGAAGGCAGCTGATCCTGGTCGCCGATGAGTATCAGCTTTCTGATGTTGATGCCGGCCTTGAACAGGTTGTAGAACACCCACTGATCAAGCATTGAGATCTCATCAATTATCAGTAAGTCAATGTCCAGAGGATCATCCTCATTCTTGGCAAATCTGCCGGTATCCTTGTCCCATCTGAGTAATGAGTGCACGGTCCTGGCATCGCATTCCGTCAGTTCTGACAGTCTCTTGCTCGCTCTTCCGGTAGGAGCGCACAGAGTGACGTTATACTGCGGGAACAGTCTGCGACACAGTTTTACCATGCCTCTGACGATGGTTGTCTTGCCTGTTCCCGGTCCGCCGGTAAGAATCATCACGTCGCTGTCAAAAAACGCTTCTATGGCCTCTTTCTGCCTGTCCTGATATGTTATGCCAAATTCCTCTTCTATCTCTCTGATACCTTCTGTGATGTCCTGAGGGTCAGCCTTCTCAAAGGGCTGAGCAGGAAACAGTGAGAGATACTGGGCAATGTATTCCTCAGCCTCATACTGGGATATCGGATAGATCCTGTCTTCTTCCACCACTACCTGTCTGGTCGCGATCAGACCGTTCATAATTTCATCAAGATCATAGTTTTCGCAGTCCATTGACCTGTCCAGTTTTTCCCTGAACTCATCAACAAGCATATAACTGTCGCCTCTCTGGACGCACCACTGCATCAGCTGATAGGCGCCAAAGGCTTCCAGCCTGTAGGGATGGTCATCCTCAAAGCCGATCGATCTGGCAAACTTGTCTGCCGTCACAAAGCCGATGCCGTCAACGTCCCTTACCATCTGATAGGGATTGTGCTTCACCACGTGCATCAGATCTTCGCCATATATCATCTCCAGCCTCATGATCATCTTCATGGAAAGATGATTGCTGGTGAGGAAGTAATATTTGTCATCAGTATCCTTTTCCAGTCCGGCAAGAATGGCTTCCTTCTTCTTTTCCGTCATGCCCTTTACCTGGTATAGAACGCTGTTATCAGCTCTTATGATGTCTACGGCCTCAATGCCCAGTGTCTCAACGATGCTGGTGGCCATCTTGGGTCCGATGCCCTTGAACTCGGGGCCGGAAAGATAATGAATGAGATTATCCTCATCCTTTATTCTCATCTTCTCAAAGCTTTCAATGTTGAACTGCATGCCATAGCGCGGATGTTCGGCATAATTGCCATGCAGCTCATATTCAACTTCCCTGTCCATTTCCGGGAGATATCCGGTTACCACCACTTCATCTTCACTTCGATCAGACAGCTCAAAAACGGCTACGGTGTAGCCATTGGTGTTATGATAGATGGTCTTGATAAAGTGTCCGGTAATTGTCATCTTAATAAACTCAGTGCATTGTTAAGCATGTGCAGCAGTACGCTGCAGACGATTGAATCAGTCTTTGCGTATGTGTAATTCAGCATGTAGCCGAGAGCCCCGTACATGAATACGAACACGACTTCAACATAGTTATTGATTAGTGCCCCGTCAAAGACATGCAGCAAGCCAAATAACAGCGAAGTGATGAACATTGCGGTTCCCTTCTTCAGGTATCTGTTAAGAAGGTTGTAGATGCTGCCTCTGAAGACCATTTCCTCTACCAGCGGAGCAAATACCACCGAGGCAAAGGCAACGTAAGGCAGATTGATCTTTCTGGCTTCATCTATGACCTGCTGATTGAAGCTGGTCTCCATGTCAGTCAGAAGATAGATGGCCGCTCCCATCATTAGTACGCAGCCCATCATTGCCAGCTGCATCATTCCTATCAGCTTCGTATTCTGTGGGAACTTCTCAACGTATTTCTTCCAGCCGTATCTGATGAACGGCCAGGATAGCAATACCGTGGTAACCAGTACGAACAGATATACCGCTATCTCGGCAATGTTGGTTCCTCTGACGATGAATCCCTTTCCATAAAGATAGCTGATCAGCCGCGGATAAAGGAATGTATACCCGATGGCATAGTGCAGTATGATGATGATACTGTTCAATACAGGAAGCCTGTTTTCATCCCTGTTCATTCAACCGCTTCCCTTACCAGTTCTTCATGATCTCTGCCGTTAAGGAACGTCTTTTCGATGACTCCCCCGCCCAGGCAGACATCGCCATCATAGAATACGGCCTGCTGACCCGGGGTAACGGATGAGACCGTCTGCGGATACCTGACGATATATAATTCATCATCGTACGGTTCAATGGTAACTTCATTGTCCTTCTGACGGTAACGGAACTTGGCAGTCCCCTTTACAGGGAAACTTACGTCCTTCAACCAGTTGACCTGGGATACCAGACAGCTGTCACTGTTGAGCCATTCAGTTGAATGACTGTTGGCAACGTACAGTTCATTCTTCTCAACGTTCTTGCCGACGACAAACCATCTGCCCTGATTGCCGCCGATGCCCAGTCCCTTGCGCTGACCGATCGTATAATACAGGACACCGCCATGGCGTCCCACTACTTCCTTAGTTACGACATCGATGATGTCACCGTCATGAGCTGGAAGATAGTTGTTCAGGAACTCCTTGAAGTTCCTCTCACCTATGAAGCAGATGCCCGTTGAATCCTTCTTATCGGCTACTGCCAGGTCTAATTCCTCTGCCATTCTCCTTACTTCCGGCTTGGTTATGTCACCTAACGGGAATAATGTATCATTAAGAGCTTCCCTCTTTATCTGGGAGAGGAAATACGACTGATCCTTGTTCAGATCCAGTGCCTTCAGCATTTCCGCACCATTTTCCGTCTGTCTTACTCTGGCATAATGCCCGGTAGCTACCTTCTCAAATCCCTGTTCATAGGCAAACTTGAAGAAGGCATCAAACTTGATGTACTTGTTGCAGAGGATGTCCGGATTCGGGGTTCTGCCCAGCCTGTATTCGCTTAAAAAGTTACTGAAGACATCGTCCCAGTACTCCTTTATGAAGTCTATTCTTAATAGCGGGATGTCCAGAGCCTTAGCCACTTTCATGGCATCAAGGTAATCCTGCTCCTGCGGACAGATGTCATCATCTATCGTTGGATTGCCCAGGTAGTCATTATTGGCTGCGGAGTCCCAGTTGCGCATGAAAGCCCCGGCCACTTCGTGACCCTGCTGTTTTAACAGATAAGCAGCTACGGCGCTGTCTACGCCGCCTGACAGTCCAACCAGTACTTTCATTCTAATCACCAGAAAACATTATATCATATTAAAAGTATCTTCACGTGAAGATACTTTTAAGCTTCTCTCATTTTGCCGCAGGAATCATATTCCGGGCACTGATTACAACAGCTGTCTGCGATGGATCTGAGCTGAGCAGGAACGAAGGCTTCCATTTCCTCATCATCATATCCAACCAGCAGTCTTCTTTCATCAAGTAAAATTGGTCTCTTTAAGATTGACGGATTCCCCTGAATAAAACGCACAAGTTCATTAACGCTCATTGAATCAAGATCAATGTTTTCTCCCTTGATGATCTTGGAACGCTTGGAGATGATGTCATCGGTTCCGTTTTCACTTCTTTCGAGTAAAAACCTGATTTCCTTCTCATTCAGGATCGTGGAGAAAATGTTCTTTTCAACAAATGGCATGGCATGATCCTTAAGCCACTGTTTTGCCTTACGGCATGAAGCACATCCAGGTGAGGTATAAATAACTAACATAGTATCCCTCCCTTATGAAAAGTATTATAGCACTTCTTAACAAACAAAAAAACCTCAATTTATGAGGTTTATATATACAAATGGCGCGCCATGCAGAAATCGAATCCACAACCTTCTGATCCGTAGTCAGACGCTCTATCCAGTTGAGCTAATGGCGCATGAGCACTTTAAGTGCTTTAATATACTATCAAACAATCAGTTTTTTTTCAAGACTTAAGCGATCAATTCTTCTTATATTTTTCTACTATCCTTAATGCTCTGTCAGGATAATTGGTAATGATCGTCGTAATACCCAGCTTACAGCCGAGTTCCATCTGATACTCTTCATTGATGGTCCAGACATTTACCTCCAGGCCGTTCTTTCTGGCTCTTGGCATGTACAGCGGGTCCAGCAGGAAATAAAGTGCCGGATGCAGTGCATCTCCATGATTCTCCCTGACATATTCAGGAACGTTCAGGAACCCATCCTCATAAAGGAATCCGACATAGGCATCGGGATCATACTCTTCTATTTCCAGGCAGCTCTGATGATTGAATGATGAATAGATGACATGATCCTGCATGCCATGATCTTTTACCATATCAATAACCTTCTTGACAATGCCCGGGTAATTAATGATGTTTGACTTGATCTCTATGTTTATCATTCTGCCTGTTGGAGCAAACAGATCCAGCACTTCATCCAATTTAGGTATTCTACAGTATTCATACCCTTCCATGTGATTATTGAAGTTAAATCCCTTTAACTGCTCATAGGTAAAGTCCTTTATCCAGCCCTTGCCGTTACTGGTCCTGTCAATTAGTTCATCATGGATGATCACCAGTTCGCCATCCTTAGTCATCTGAACATCCAGCTCTACCCCGTCTGCTCCCAAATCCAGAGCCAGCATAAAAGATTCCATTGTATTCTCAGGAGCATAACCGCTTGCTCCCCTGTGACCTAATACTATCGGATAACCTCTTCCTATCTTATGCATCTTACTACCTCACACTACATATTAATTATATACACATTTAGTTGAAAAATGTTCCGTATGTGCTAAAATATCAATAAATACGAAGACGATGTTATAGTAGACAGATGCCTCTGGTACATAGTGAATCAGTGAAAGTGCAAAACTGATCCAAGCAGAATGTCGAAATGGGCCATCATCAGTAGCGAAAGCCGGTTGAACCGTTATCTTTTAGAGTGATCTTCATTTGAAGATAATTTGGGTGGTACCACGTTAACAGCGTCCCAAAGGGGACGTTTTTTATTTGGAGGGATGTTTTATGAAAAGAATGGTAAGCGGAATCAAGCCAACAGGTGAGCTTACATTAGGCAACTACATCGGTGCATTAAGAAACTTTGTTAAGTATCAGGACGACTACGAACTGTACGTTTTCATTGCGAACCTGCACTGTGTTACTGTCTATCAGGAGCCTAAGGAATTAAGAAAGAACCTTAAGGATGCCATAGGGCTTTACCTGGCTTGCGGACTTGATCCCCAGAAGTGTACGATTTTCCTGCAGTCAGATGTCTATGAGCATGCACAGCTCGGTTGGCTGATGACATGCATGAGCTACATGGGTGAACTTAACCGCATGACCCAGTTCAAGGAAAAGACACAGAATGCTAAAGATGAAAACATTACGGCCGGACTGTTTGTCTACCCTCCTCTGATGGCGGCTGACATCCTGTTATACGATGCTGACTACGTACCTGTCGGCGAAGACCAGAAGCAGCATGTTGAACTGACCAGAGATCTGGCACAGAGATTCAACAACAGATATTCGGAAACGTTTGTCGTTCCTGAACCTCTTGTTGCCAAGGTCGGTGCCAGGATCATGTCTCTGTCCGATCCTTCAAAGAAGATGAGCAAGTCTGAAGAATCAAACAAGGGCTGCATCTATCTGCTTGAAGATATCAACAGCGCCAAGAAGAAGATCATGGGTGCGGTAACAGACATGTGTGCTCATGTAAATTACGACAAGATCAATCAGCCTGGTGTATCCAACCTGCTGGAGATCATGTCATCGCTGTCAGGTGAACCAATCGATTCCATTGTTACCAGATATGAGGGCAAGGGCTATGGCGAATTCAAGAAGGAAGTCGCTGAGGTCGTGGCAAAGGAACTGACAATGATTCAGAACAGATACAATGAGATCATGTCTTCCGGACAGATAGAACAGATTCTTAAGGAAGGTGCCGAAAGAGCTCACAGGATCGCCTTCAGGAAGCTAAAGAAAGTCCAGAAGAAAATGGGCATTGACATTTTTTAGAAACAAGCCGGGTAACCGGCTTTTCTTTTTTCTTGACTAAAAAAGACTGACTTCCCTGAGTGAAGTGAACCCCATTATTGGGACAGAATATTAACTGTATGATAAGGCTTGATTCCTTGCCTGGCAAGGGGTCAGGCCTTTCAATTTGGTTTTGATCCTTGTGTTGTTGTAATACTCTATATATTCATCAATGGCAGTCT